>OKRB01000107.1:53504-70095 GCA_900290245.1 Candidatus Sulfuritelmatomonas gaucii
GGCGGGTGGCGGCGGCCGAGCCGGCCTGGAGCAGTTCACCGGAAGCAAAAGCCCCGAGAGCTTGGCCCTCGAAGCCGCGCGAGGCGCGATCCTGCAATTGGGCGCCGTGCCCGCGCCGGCTGGCGAAATGCAAGTTGTGCTGGGCCCTGGATGGCCGGGAATCTTGCTGCACGAGGCGGTCGGACACGGTCTCGAAGCCGACTTCAACCGCAAGAAAACTTCGGCATTTACCGGATTGGTAGGTCAACGGGTCGCAGGCCCCAAGGTGACGGTCGTCGACAACGGGACCATGGCCGGGCGCCGCGGCTCTCTGAATGTGGACGATGAAGGTTCGGCAACGCAGGAGACGGTGCTGATCGAGGGCGGCGTGCTGAAGGGCTACCTGAGCGACAAGCTCTCGGCGCGGCTCATGGGCATCGGCAACACAGGGTCGGGACGTCGCGAGAACTACCAGTCGATTCCCATGCCGCGCATGACCAACACCTACATGCTCGCCGGCGACGATGATCCCGAAGACATTCTGCGCAGCGTCAAGCGCGGCCTCTACGCGGTGAACTTCGGCGGCGGCCAGGTCGATATCACGAACGGCAAGTTCGTCTTCTCGGCGTCGGAAGCGTACCTGATCGAAGACGGCAAGGTGACGGCGCCGGTGCGCGATGCTACGCTGATCGGCAACGGACCTGAAGCGCTCAAGTACGTGTCGATGGTGGGCAACGACCTCAAGCTCGATGAAGGCATCGGCACCTGCGGCAAAGACGGCCAAAGCGTACCCGTAGGCGTGGGCATGCCGACCGTGAAGCTCGACCGTATGACAGTGGGCGGAACGGGGCGGTAACCCCGACATTCCGGAGAAGCGGTCAATGCTTGCACATTATGTATGCCGGTTGTAAGCCGGCGGACCCGCCGCCACCATGCCGCTTTTCTGGCGTCCGTGAATATACCAGCAGCACCACGAAGTCTCATGCGGCTGCGTCCCGTCGGTGGCGCGCAGGTCCTGGTAGGTGACGTTGCCGTAGAGATAAATTTTCTCCACCCACGCCTCCACAAGCTGCAACTGCTCCGGCGTCTCGCACACCGCGCTCACTTCGTCACGGCTGAATGACTTGATCCCGACCGATTCACCCGGCAACAGGATGTCAGAAGAGGCCAGCGGCTGTGGCTCATTCTTGTAAACCGGTGTCGGCGGAAGTTTCGAATCATCGCCGGCGCTGGCAATCTCGTCCACAACGGAAACGATCCGCGCCGGGCCATGGCCGCGATTCGTCGCAACGATGTTGAATTTGTCTGGAACGCCGGGTACGGTTTCAGCAGTCACCAGCACCCAGGGACGATCGGCCGCCGCCAGCGATTGTGCATAAACCAGCACTGCTTTGGAGCTTTCCACCGCGGCCTGCGCAGCCACCTCAGCGTAGTGTCCTTGCCGCTCAACCTTGCGCAGCAGGAATTGTGCAAGCGTGACCCCGAAAACCACATAAAGGACCAATATAAGATTCGCAACCCAGCTGATGCGCTCCTGCAAGGGCCATGGGGCAGGCGCGGGCGCGGGAGTAGCGATGGTGATGTGAGGCGTCGGATTCTCGCATCCCGCACCCTGGCAGGGTGTCGAAGATGCGGAGGAATTGCCCGCGCCCGATGACTCTTCTCCGGATGATGCCGGAACAGACTGCGCCGGTGTGCCTGGGGAAGCGGACGAAGGAGCGGCCGGAGTCGGTTTGCTTTGACGCGCGGCCGGATTACTCCCCTGTGCAGCGACTGCCGAAAGCCCAAACACCAGGGCCAGCAGCGCGGCCGTCGCCGCCAAGTGTTTCCGAATCATGGCGTTAATGTAGCACAGCGCGCACTTGAATCTCTGCGCCAGTTGGACACTCGCGGAAACTATGGTACCAAGCAAGTAGCGTCGCGGCTGCGCGGGCGCTGATCGAAAAAGTTCCACGCGAACGGCCGGCTCAATCACGCGACCGGACAGCGATCGAGGATCCCGAGGTTGCGCGCCATGCGCACCGGAATGCGCATCGGAATCTGCTCCTCACTGCCCAGCGTGAGCTCGACGTAGGTGGACATGAAGCGCCGCCCCTGGCTGAACCGGATCTCGTTCCACGGAATGCGCAGCGGCGGATGCCCGATGCGAAATGGAAACAAGACTGAAGCGTAGAGCACGTCGGTTGCCGCGGTCAGGCGAATCACGCTGGAGTAGTGCGTCCAATAGCGCATGTAGATCGTGTAGAAGAATGGTCCCGCGGACTTGGCGTCGCCATAGGGTTCGGATTGCGCGCGAAATCGGCGCGCCAGTGCGAGCCATCCGGTCATCAAGCCGATCAGATAGCTCGTCAAACACCAGACAACGATGACAAAAATAGCAATGGCGACAGGATTAGCAACATAGGAGTCGAACGTGTGCACGTGCATTCCTCACACGCCCACAGGAAACGGCTTCGGGCTCGATTCCTCTGTCGCTGGAGCACCCGTCCGCCAGCGCTCAAATCGGCCCTGCAGCAGGCTCATCAGCCCCGTGTACCAGTAGCCCACAACGAACAGGATCAGAAACGGCGCGGTAAAGAAGTTGTTGTTGGTAAACGTGTAGTAGATGGCGCCGGCGAAATAGCAGCCCAGCAGCAGTTCGATCCACGGCGCAAGCTTCAGCCGCTTGCGGTACTTTGCGGCTTGCGATTTCTCGCCCTTGCGCGCCACGCGGTACTTGGGCGTGCGCACGAAAGCGCTCTTGATGCCCAGCAGCGCCTCCATCACCGCTTTCGTATTGGTCACGGTAAGGCCGATACCCAACGCCATGAGAAAAGGCAGATAGTAGAACGTCTTCTTCCACGTCTTCGGGAAGATTTCGCGCTCGCTCATCACGTAGAACACTGCGATGGAAAAGCTCGACGCCGTGAAGAGCGGCACATCAATGAGCAGCATCTGGAACCAGCCCTGGTAGAAGCGGCAGATCATGGCGGGAATCAGCAGTGCCGACATGATGACCATGAGCGGGTAACTGAGGTTGGCGGTGAGGTGATACACGGCTTCAATCTTGTTACGGCGCGGCGTATTGGAACGAAAAACCTGCGGCAGAATCTTGATGCTGGTCTGGATGAGCCCCTTGGCCCAGCGCGCCTGCTGCGTCTTGAATGCCGTCATCTCGATGGGCAGTTCAGAAGGGCACTCCACATCGGGCAGATATTTGAACTTCCAGCCGGCCATCTGCGAGCGGTAGCTCAGGTCGGTATCTTCAGTGAGTGTGTCGTGCTGCCAGCCGCCGCCATCGTAGATGGCCTGGCGCCGCCACATGCCGGCCGTCCCGTTGAAGTTGAAGTACGCGCCTGAGCGCGCGCGCGCGCCGTGTTCAAGAATGAAGTGGCCGTCGAGCAGGATCGCCTCGATCTCCGTCAACATGCTGTAGTTGCGGTTCAGGTGCGACCATCGCGTCTGCACCATACCGATTTCCGGCTCAGCAAAGTGGTGGATCACCTTCATCAGCCATTCGGGCGGCGGAACAAAGTCGGCGTCGAAGATGGCGATAAATTCGCCTTGGGCGACCTTGAGTCCGGCGTCGAGCGCTCCCGCCTTGTAGCCATGACGGTTGGTGCGGTGAATGTAGACGATGTTGTGTCCGAGAGCGGCGTAGCGGTCGACGATGGCGGAGGCAACCTGCTGCGTTTCGTCGGTGGAGTCGTCCAGCACTTGGATCTCAAGCTTCTCGCGCGGATACTCCATGCCGCAGACCGCTTCGATCAGGCGATCAATCACGAACTGCTCGTTGAAGATGGGCAACTGCACCGTGATGTTGGGCAATTCGTCGAAGTTCCGGGGCGGATTGGGATTGTAGTTCTTGCGGTACTTGAAGTACTGGTACGCCATCGTGTAGCGGTGAATCCCATAAAACGACAGCAGAATCATCACCACAAAGTAGGGAATAAGCATCGACGCGTCGAACCAGTTCCAGTGGTAGAGTCCCTTGAAGGTCTCGTCGGCGTACTGCATCTTCAGGTAGTGGCGGAAGCCGCCCTGGGGCGCAAATGCTAGATATGCAGCCACTTCCCGCCCTGCGGGGAGCAGTCCCGCGGCCGAACACAGCGTATTGAAGCAGGCGGTGAGCAGGACTTCAACCCTCCAGGCAATGACTCGTCAACATTCTACGCGAAGCAGGCAGACCGGGTATGTGAGGCGCCGGGGTGAAAAACGCCCCCCGGCGGGCATCGGCCTGC
This sequence comes from Candidatus Sulfuritelmatomonas gaucii, assembly GCA_900290245.1. GTDB lineage: Bacteria > Acidobacteriota > Terriglobia > Terriglobales > Acidobacteriaceae > Telmatobacter > Telmatobacter gaucii. The sequence continues at coordinate 57,704 of OKRB01000107.1, forward strand.
GGATCGTGCACTGCAGAAAATGCATCGCGAGGCCGGTAACATTCGCACTGCCATCGCGAATTCCGCACCGCCGGCGAACCCCATTCCGCCAATCCAACTTTCGTGTTAAATCGTTGCGTCATCAGGTTCATTGATTGAGCAACGGGCCCGCCATAAAATCAACTTCGTCCCTTGATAGATCTGCAGAAATGAGTCCTCAAAGATGAGACATGCTGGCCTTGCGCTCGCGGCATTGCTCCTGGTTTCACAATCAGTTCGCGTGCCCTCTGAAGATCGCTCGAGCGTTTTATTGACCGGGACGTACCTCGGAAACGAGTTGCGGCCTGACAATGCGAACCCCTACAGCTCTCCGCTGCACCGCACTTACTACGTCAGAACGGAAGAAGGCACCTGGAGCCTTGTGAGCTCCAGCGATGTCGCAGAAGTGCTCGTGGCGCACACCCTGGCCCTGGCGCCCGGGCACGTCCGCAGCGACAGGTCGAACCTGCTTGACTCGCTCAAGCGCTGGGAAAAGTTCAATTTCCGCGCCGAGCCTGACCGCAGAGTCGGCGTCGGGCGGAACGCTTTTCTCGTCTACATTCCGCGCACCGATGATCCAAGAAAAGAAGACAGGTTTGAGGCGGATTTCACGCCCAGCACGACGCACGTCCTGCCATCTACCGGAAATTGAAGGGGCAGCAAATCCGCTGAACATCGAACCAATACTTACCAGATCCCCGTGTCAGTGCGGTTCTTCGGAGCGGTAAGTCGAAAAGTTTGTCGATCTTGAGGCTATTTCGCGGCGCCCATTCCAGTTCCCCGCTTGACTTCGTACATCGAACAATCGGCCACGTCCATCAGGGAATCCATGTCTCGGCCATCGTCGGGATAGTACGCAGTTCCGACACTGGCGCTCAACCGAAACACGAACTCTTCAAACTTGAACGGCGATCGGATCTCCTCCAGCAATCTCTTCGCGACAGCGTCGACGTCAACCCGGCCATGTGCATGTTCCATCAGGATCCCAAACTCGTCACCACCTATGCGAGCGACTGTATCCTCTTTGCGCGGAATCCTCCTGATGCGCAGAGCAGTTTCCCGGATTGCTGCGTCTCCGGCCCGGTGTCCGTAGCGATCATTGATTGATTTCAGCCCGTCCATGTCGATGGTTAAAATGCCAAACGGAATCGGCTGGCGCCGGCCAGTGGATATTCGCTGGTGCAGCCGGTCAAAGAAGAGCGCCCGGTTCGCCAGACCCGTCAACGAATCGCTCGTTGCTCGAACATAAAGCTCATCCGACTGCGCTCGCACTGCGTTATGCGTCGTTGCCGCGATGAGTCCAGACATCATCTTCAAAATGTGCCTGTCCTGCGGTTTGAACGCTTGGGTCCTGGTTGACGCGATTTTCAGGACTCCGACTACGGTCCCGTTATGATTCAGGGGGGCAACGAGCATCGAACGGATGCCGGCCGTGCGGCACCATTCGCGATCCACTCTGGGATCCATCTCACTATCGTCGGTGCGCAAAATGCGATTTTGACTTGCGCAGAGACCCGAAAAGCTGCCATAGCGTTGCACTCGCAGACCCAGGAGAGACTCCGGGAATCCGCTCACTCCGCGGGTCACCATTTCGTTGTCTTCGGCGTATTCGAGTATTGCGCCTTCTGCATTTGTTAAAGATGGAAGGCGATCAACCACTGTGGCTGTAACACGCGCCAGATCGATCCCAAGTTTCACGATCTCGGTCTGAAGTCTGATGATCCTGAGTAAAGTTTTGGACGCAATTGCCAAACGAAATTCCCGAGCGTGCTTCATCCGCGGCCCCCTCCCCCCACGTGGAAACAGCACGTAGAATGACGAAAATCAATTCTTCGAAGCGCGCTACGGGTTACACCTTGTTCCGTCCTTGTCCCTCCGGCGATTCACTCAACACCTTGCGTATGGATCCCGTCAACCAAAAAGCTCAAAAACTATCAAGAGGCAAATATTGGGGTGGCAGAACAGCGCTCTTACCCGAAGACGCTCTTATCGCAAAAAAGGATTTCTTGACTTTAAATGTGAACAGCCATACAGTTATTACTTAAGTACCCCCGGTACTATCGGGGTAACTAGGTGAGAAGGATTCGGGGGTCGCTTTGGGGGGCCTCAGGTGGGTCTTTCTTTTTCTCTCTCCACCGGTGGAACGTTCTTTCCCTCGCCGTTACAATCGTGGATCGCGGACCAGGTCGCCCCGACTTGCAAAGAGCGACCACTCAAAGGGCGCACCAGCCCATCGACACAATGCGTTGCCGGCCATCGTTAAGGGATTCATCACTCGGATCATAACGGGCTCAGGCTCTTTCCACTCGGGGGTGTGTATGCCACCAGTGTTGCGACAAGCTCCGCGCGCGGATACCGCGGTACAGAGCGTGATTGAAATTTTGATCGACAGCCAGGAAGGCCTTGCCACCGTTGGCGAAAGGCTTCAGGATCGAACCCTCAAGCGGTATTTCTTCGCTGAGTCACTGCTGCGCGCGCAATTCATCAACCAACTGGAGATGGCCCTCCGTCAGCGAGGCGTCAGCCGATTTCGGGAAAAGGGCAGCGCGGCAGCGACCCTTCACCGTACATGGGCTCGCTTCAAGGCCAGGTTCATGGGCGGTGATCACACGCTTCTGGTCACGGCCGAGCAGGGCGAAGACGCCGTCAACGAAATCTACAGAAAAGCCATGGAAACCTACCTCCCTATGGCCGTTCGCGAGATTCTGGCAGCGCAGGAAGCGCACATCGAGTTGGTCCACGAGTTCGTGAAAATGGAGCGTGACCGCCCCGCCACCCTGAAGAAATCGGCGCGGAGTAGAGCGCCTGCAAGTGGCAACATTTCGGATTGACGGCCAGGCCTGCCCCCGCCGGAATCCTGTGTTGGGGCTCGTCGTACTCCTCGACGCGGCGCGCGAGGATGTCAATACCAGCTTTGTATGTTCAGGGGCTCCCCGGCGAACGCATACGCTTGGGGAGCAGAACTTTTCTTGATGAGCTCTGACCGATTCAAAAGGAATGGTGGCCAGGGACGGGATTGAACCGCCGACGCCGGCCTTTTCAGGGCTGGCTTCACCAGTACGTATCTCGCTGATTTTTATGGCCTTCATCTCGAATTTCACCATGTTTTAAGCCCGGTTATTGGAACGTTAATGGAACGTGATCTGGAACGCTCTATTGGATGAGCTTGGAGGTTGCCAGGCCGTCCAATTTGTCGACCGCCGCTCGTTGAGACTGAGGGACGAACTGCTGGTAAATGTCCATCGTGGTACTCGCCCGAGAATGGCGCATCTGTGCCTGGGCATCCTTGACATCGGCGCCGGCCAGCTTAAGCCAAGTCGCGTGGGAAGTACGGAGGCACCGCCAGTTGACGAACTCAAGCCCAATCCTTCGGCCGGCTGGCTTGAGGAACCGGGTCAAAATGTTGTTGTCGCGCATCGGAGCACCCTTCATCAGACTTTGGAACACGAGGTCCTCCGGCTGCGCCGATTTGACGACCTTTATCTTGCGAACCGCTCTGCCGGCCCTCACTTCGACCGTGAGTGTCTTGAGTCGCTGTATGCGATCGATCACGACCCGATTCACAGCTATGGTCGCGTTGCTGGCCGGGGACTTTGGACAGCCCCAATCACCGCGGCAATATCGCTCGTCCACGGTGATGGAGTCTGCATGAACATCTCGCCACTTCAGGCCGATCACTTCACTTACCCGAAGCCCCGTAAAGATAGCCACGAACACCATGCTGGCGTAGGGTTCAGGAATCAACTCAATCAGCTGAAGGAACTGTGCCGGAGTGATGTAAGGCTTGACTCTGCTTCCGCGCTTACTCGGAGGCAATTCGATGCCCTCTACCGGGTTCGTGACAAGAAGGCCATACTTTTTCGCGGAGCCCAGGATGCTTGAGAGCACATCCCTAATCTTGTCGATTGACTCATGACTGAGTTTCGATCCAGCCATTCCAGAAAAGTACTCCTGGATGGCCATCGTCGTAAGGTCGCGCAGGCACAGAGAGCCAAACGCAGGGATCAAGTGATTCTTGATGACACCTGAGTATCGTTCGCGTGTGCTGGCGGCCATTAGGGGCAAGTGGGTCACCTTGTAGGTAGTGTTGACGTATTCCGTAAAGTTGGTTGCGGAGCCGAGAGACACAAGCCCATGATTGAGTGGGCTGATGTACTCGGATGCTACCTTTCTCGCTTCCCGGACTGCCATTGTCGCGGGTGCGAGCTTTACGCGCTTGCGCTTTCGTGTGCGAACTCCATTGGCGAACTCATCCTGCCAGTAGAGCAGCCACCAGAACGCGCCCTCTTTGAAGGGTTTTGGGTTTTGGTACCTGCGTCGCGCCATTCTCTCCAGGTCCTTTCGTGGATCTGGCGCGACAGAGTCGGTCTTGGCAACAAAGGTATCAAATCTGGGGAACGCTCGAACAGGTTCCGGTTCAGCGAGGGTTGAAGGCCGTACCACTGACCGTCCCTCCTCAATCCGGCCGACGGCATCAGAAATGGCTGATGCCTTTTGACCCTGCGGATTATGCGGGGCGGAAGCAGACACAGCCGAAGCGCCGCGTCCCTTTGAAGTATGTCTTCCGTCGCTCGTCCGCCCGCTCATGGACAGCATCATCGGTGACGTTTGCAGTCGAAGAAACAGATCGACTCAGGAGAGTCCGAGGCGAGTTGATCGTACGGTGGAGGCGCGCTGAGCGGCTACAATATCGACACAATGAGCACGCCGAGATCGACGACCGAGCGTACCAACCGGAAGGCGATCAGCGAAGCGCTCCTGGCCGAGAAGCTGGGACTCAATGATTCGTGGATCGAGCGCTGGGAAGAGAATGGCGCCTGGCGAGAAGAGTCCTGTGCGCCGGACCAACTTCCGGAGTTCATTCGACAGAAGCTGAACCGTGGGGAGCTCAAAGAAGTTGAGGAAAAGGTTGACCAGCTCGTTGCCGCGGGCTGTCAGAGATCTGTTGTCTACTTCTGCCTCCAGCAGCTGAGCCCAGCAGCTGAATGGAGCCGCTCAGGCGGTCACCTCGAAGGTGTGCAGGCTCAGCAGGGAGAGGAGCTCGCCTCCCAGAAGCAGAAGAGGGCAATCGCAACTCGCGAAGACATGGCCACGGTCGCCAGCAATGCGCGTGCGGCACGAAAGGAAATCCACAGGCACAAGTACGAATTGTCATTTACTGCCGAGGCCCTCAGGTGCGCCTTGCCCGTAGGCTTTTCCACGAGCGCAGAGAATCCTGAAGATGCGCTTCTGTTGCTGGAGTCGGCGTTGTCCTGGGTGGCGAAATTGGCGGATGCGTATGCGACCCCAATGGTGAGCACACTGATCAAGAGCAAGGGGCTTCTTTACCTCGCGATGTATGTCGGCCGGCACGCAGATGAGCGCAAGTTGTGTGGCCAAAGAACCGATAGTGTTCTCGCGGATAGCAAGAAAGCAAGCGGGGATCGACGCGCTCGGAGAACACACTTGCCTGCGGCAAATGTACTCGTCAATTTGCTATCTATGATCATGGGGGCAGACCAGTCCTGGTCACCTTCTGAATTGAAGGAGAAGGTGAAATCGTTCCGCCAGGATTATCCGAGGCTCTATAGGCTCCTTGAAATGAAGCTCGCCGAACTCCACAAGTTCGCCAGCCGGTGAAACGGCCCCCTTCATCGGAATTCAAGTCCCTCCCAACTTCCCGGAGTTGATCTGTTCTTTCAACTTCGGTGCGGTCATACCCTTGCCACAATCTTATTTCGCTCTTGAACCAAAGAAAGAGCGGAAAGGCAATGGGTATGAAGAAAAAAGCAATAGCCATCAGCCCTGCTGATGATGCACCTCTATCCACCGCGCTAGTACCGTCCGAAACGCCCGCCGGCGCCGGAGTCGAACTCGCGACATCTGTCGCGAGTTTTACAACTGAATACATTAACCTCGATTGCGCGATCAACGAGCTGACGACTGAACTGTTGGAGCAGGACCGCAAGCTAGCGAAGCGCTCCGACGACGAACTTCTGCCTCTGGTGAACCGGATGTGGATGCATCTTTCTCAGCGTGGGGATCTGCACGCGCTCGTATCAAGGGACCGCTCCCTCGCCAGCGAACTGGAGCAACTCGTCGACGTGCCCACCTGGACTCAGTGGTACGTAGCGTACAGCAGTCGGATCATGAATGCTCCATCGCTGCGGACAATTCAGCGGAAGCTCAAGAAGCTCCGCGGTAACGATGAGCCTGAAACAGCCGTTGACGATGATACGACTGAAGGCGAAACGGATGAACCTTCGGTTTGTGACGGCTTGCACGAGCGCGAGGAAGTAAAGACCGGTGCCGAACTGCTTGCCGAGCACACCAAGCAGATGATCAAGGTCCTGGCTGGCAAGTCGATTATGAGCGACGCGATGCGGATCAGCCGCGCAGTGGGGCTCCTCAAGGACTTGGCGCGCGCTCTTGAGGAAGGCTTCCTGTTTGATGCACCTCCCGTAGCCGAGCATGAAAACGTCGCGGCAGCGCCTGAAAAGTTTGATCAGTCAGTGAGCACGTTGAACGCGGAGCCTGATTGGAAGCAGGTGCTGGTCGACCTGATTGCGGTCCTGGAACAGTCTGGTGATCGGCTTCCCCTTGTCGTCCTGAAGGAAAAGGGCAAGATCGAGTCCCTTCTGGCCGGCAAGGGTCCTGGCCGGCCAGAAGGCGCCGCTTTCTCCACACCGACCCTGCGTTACAACAAGGTGATGAAACTCGATGCGGAGGGCAACCGCCGTTGGGCCGTAGTGGCTCACGGTGAAAAGAAGGCATGGGGAATATTCGAGCTTGAATGTGACGCTGATAATGCGATTGCAGATCTGCGCTCGCCGGTTGTCTCGCTGACAGATATCGGGGACGGCTCCAAGAAACTGCCAGTGAGCGTGACTCTCGACTGGGCTCGGGATGGCAGCATGCACGTGGGCACGGTCTAATGCGCCAATGAACAACCACATTCAGCGCGGCCAGGATCGCCTCGCCAACATATATATGGTTGGTGCCTCATGCCAGAAGTGCTCCCACTCGCGGCTGTCCTCGGGATCTGACCTTCAATCACGGCCCTGCTTCCGCTCCCCATATGGGGCCCACCCGTTCTACACAGTTCCTTAGCATCCATTCCTTGGTGCGCATCGGATCCACGCGCGCCGGTCCTGGGTAGAGATGGAAGTCGAAAGTCAGGCCTCGCGACAATCCAAAAGAAGTGAACTGGAGAGTGGATTAGCAGAGATTTCGTTTTTATAATTTGCGTTTCTTGGGTATTAGGCCACCGGAGGACATACGGTGGCAAAGAATACCTCAACAACAAGCAAAGCTACAGTACAGAACGAGAAGCTTATAGAAGCAATCTTTCTGAACTATCGCGCGATGGGGTTCCCTTACTATACCTATTCGCTTGAAGAGAAGCACAAGAAGCTCTCTCAACTTACTAACTATGCCCATTCAGACATTCTCGTCGATGGGACAATTCGGCAGACGATGCACGGCCTTCCCGTTGCATGGTCATATTTTCCACATGCATGGTCTGTGCAATGTGGCTCAATGAAGACTCCCATGCAGGTATTCGAGTCGGACATTGATTTCAAGCAGGCAATTGCAAAGCGCCTAAAGTACGGTATCGGGAGAATCACCGACGCGGAAGTCCGCAAAGCGGTTCGTTCCTTTTCTGGCGCGCAAGGCGTAAGCAATTTTAGGCCGACTGCCGCGGCTGCCATCTACCATACTTTCCTGCCGAAAACGGGAGGTACGGTATGGGATATGTCCTCAGGCTTTGGTGGTCGGCTACTCGGTGCGATCGCGTGCGACCACGTATCCCGCTACATCGGTACGGATCCCTGTTCCGAGACTATGAAGGGGTTGCGAGCCATGGCGCGGGAACTTGGCCGCGACGACCTCGATATTGAACTCCACGAAGTCGGTAGCGAAGACTTCTTGCCGGACCGAAATGAGTTCGACCTGTGTTTCAGTTCGCCACCATACTACGACACGGAGAGGTACAGTAGCGAATCGACACAAAGCTATCTAAGGTTCCCAAGCAGAGAATCCTGGCTTAAAGGATTTCTTGGTTCCACGCTTGATAACTGTTGGTGCGGCCTCAAACCCAGTGGCCGTTTGATCATCAATATCGCAAACGTGTCTTCATACCCGACGCTCGAAGAAGACTTTGTTCGAATGGCTTGCTCGCGCGGTTGGCGCCTTGAGCGAACTCTTCGTTACGCGCTCTCGCGAATGATGGGGACACGGAAGCCTAAAGGTGACCGATTCAAGTACGAGCCCGTTTTCATCTTCGAGCGGAAACCATAAATCGAAAGCCGGAGACGGACGTGCAGGGCCAACAAAACATGGCGATCGACGAACTCTTTTCAGAAGAAACGGCAGGTTTCCGAGTATTCCAAGTCAGGCGGCTTAGCCGACCTTACTTCGAAGGAGGAACCCTACATGAGGGGACCAATGACACTTATCGATTCAAATAGTGGACAGATGGAATGCCGCATTTGCGGCTCACAGCACTGGGCATGCACCCGCCCCGGAGGCGGATACCATCGCTGCAGCTGGCAGTGCCCCAACGGAAAGTGCCCATCCAATCGCAAGCAGTGGAGCAAAGAGCCTCGGCGGGTCGTTAAACGGTACTGGCTTGCGGTTTCGTCGAAAATCGCTACAACACACACGACGTAGGTGCTCTCAATACTTCTGTCGCACCGAGCGTCTTGCGCGCGAAGCATGTGAAGTTGGGTAGTCTAGTTCGGCAATCTTAGGCTACCCTACCAAGCTTCCGAGCAAAGGTATCGGATGGAGCAGGAGCCAGGCAACCCCTCCACCTTCGCCTCTCCAACACTAGGAGCGATGATCAATAAATATGGCGTCGGCGCATTTCAGAAGTGCTTCACTCGCAGTATTTCAGAGGTGAGGAACAGAAGTAGCCGAAGAGTACTCTCGCCCAAGGTATGGACATCAAGCAGAGTATGACCTACCCCCGCCAGCCGGAACTTAGGAGAACAGTATGGATGAACCGATTGTGACTTTCGGACTGCTGATGGGGTTGGAAGTTGAGAGCAAGCGGGACACAGGCGCCAGCGATGACGGCAAAGAAGCGCTTTTGATTTTCTGCGCGACGAGCGAGTCAGGGGCAGGCAACATCGACATTACTCCGCGAATGATGGATCTGGCACTCATGGGCTTCGCGCCAGTTGCGATTGCCCGCTGGGATCCAGCAGACATCCGCTATTGCAAGATATTTGCGACCGAGGGCCTCTCCCAGGTGATCCAAAACGCAGTATTGAAGGAAACAGGGAGCTTAGTTCGCGAGGCATTGGAAGCTTCTGAACTCGTGAAGTACAGTACGACTGAAAACAACGATTAATCATTTTTCAAAGGAGTTTAGACGGTATGAGATTTTGCGGAATATGGATGCAGTGTGGTCGGCGTCTGATCCGGTGGCACGAAAGTATTCACGGTGAGAACAAGAGCCTGGGCGACGAATTCGCAGCTGACTACGAGCGACTGTACGGCCAGGGACACTTCGTTCTTATTGTACCTGGCAAAAACTACGGTAAAGACGAATTGTTCCTGTTCGAAACTTCCGCTGAGGCACTGGATTTCTACGATAGTGACTTAAGTGACTTCGAGTGCTTCCTCGGAGATGAGCGTGTACCTTGCGGCTTTGAAGAAATCTCGCTCTATAACGACGGAAGTCGGGTTGCCACAAGAGCGTGTGCGATATCGACGCGCGTCGAGGTCAGCCATGAACCTACAGACATGAAGGTGCATCGCACCTGAAGGAAAATCGTATAGCAGCAAAGCAGTGAGGAGTGACAGAAGTCAGTGTCATCTCCCCCAGTGGGTCAACGGCAGCTGGATTGAGCCTTAAGGCGAGTTGATCAAAATCAAATCCAATCAAGAAGAGGCGATAAATATGGCGTTTGAAGGTCAGAGTGAATGTGCAGTCCGTGAGTGCGGCAGTCCGTGCTCAGAGGGAGCAAACTTGTGCCAAGATCACTCCGTTCCAGGCATGGTAATTAAACATGGAAACGGTGACTGCGTGATCACTGCTTGGTACGCAGAATATGCAAACGAGGCGGGAGTGATCTTGCTGAATGATTATGCGCTCGGAGATCTTTTCGGAGGCGAAGTGGGCTTCAAGGCGAAGTTGGGACAGCAAGGCTTTGTAAAAGTGCGGATCCTCCGGACCCCCGAGGAACTCGAAGCCGCAAAGGTTCGGGTCGCGAAAGCCCCTGGAAAGTGGTCCGGGCCTTGGCTTACGGAATACGCATGGGAGTCGAGCTCAAAGTAAACGGCCCTGTACTTTGAGCCAGGAGTGCCGCCGGAGGTTCGGATGGCTTTCCAACTAGTGACGGTCGCAGCAGCGGCAGTAATGCGATTTCTCAGAAAGGAAATATGTAAATGTCAAGCGTATTAGATTATCGGAAATGTCCACAGTGTAAATTTGAGCAAGCGGATTTCGAATATAATTGCCGCACTTTTGAGGAGTACCTACAGTGTCGAATGTGCGGATACTGCGAAGTTGTCGATAGGGAAATAGACAACGAGGGCAAAGTTACATACAAGCACAAGATCAATGAAGGTGCTGGCGCGTTGTTCTATCGCTGGCAAGGCGCGATTGGATACACTTCCTATTTTCTTTCGACTCAGGAGGAAGTCACAGAAGCGGAACAATGGCTTCGTGAGAAGTTGGCCGCTGGGCAGGTGCGCCCTAGTAGCGCTTACGTTTCAAGGTGGGACAAAGAAACCCGGTCCGTTGAGTTTGTAATCGGGCGGCTATTCGAGTTTTCAAACTACGATCCTGACGACGAAATCCCCGAGCAGAAGGGGCCAAGTGACCTTCGCCCTTTTCAACTTGTCGAGCAGAGGTACCAGGCAAAGCTTCGCTATTCATGCGGGCACATTTTGGAAAGCTGGATTCTCCTACTCCAAGGGCAACCAGCACCGGCCGCAACTGCGATACTTCGCACGGACGTTCCTTGCCTCGCTTGTCTTCCGAAGTTCATCAGCGGCGCAGGTGATTTCAGCGCTGAGGAATTGGCCACGGTTTGTTCTTGCAGGACGCGGTTGTGGGAGAACCGGTGGATCGATGGAAGTGGGGAGTACGTTACGCCGGCCTTTGATCACCCGCAATCGTTGGAAGAGGCGGCATCGCGTTTCTATGCCGCTTACCCAGAGAGGAAGCAGTGTCACCCGGAAAGCATGGGGTTTCACCTTCAATGTGAAGGCTGGTCTGACGAGGAGATCGCGGCCAAGAAGTGGCTTTGCGACTGTGCTGGATGTCGGGCGAAACCGATGAGCCTGGGCTGTATGCGTTCTCGCAGGTGAGGATGTTGGAACGTTTGCCGCAACAAGGCGCTAAGGTAATGTGTCTGCGCTGTGGAATACGATTGGCAGGCGAATTGTATAGGAAAGCGATAGGTCCCAGCAAAGGTCAGTCCGTCACATAAATGGCAATAGCGCATCCCAGGTTGACCCTGGAGCGGCCGATCTCGATCGTCGGGTACTCGCGGCACTCGAGTGCGGCATGTGGCTCGGCCAGCCGCACCGGCCCGAAGCGCTGCGAAGACTTCGATCGCGATTACTCCGATGGCGTTCTGACGATGTTGGCGCGGGTGATATAGTCCCTCAGGCAATGAGTCCGAGCCTTCGCATCTTTGCCTGCTGGTGCCGGCAGTCAGGCAAATGGTCTTCCCAATCAAGGCGACTACTCACCATCAGACGACAATCTGGGCAGCGGTAGATCGGCGGGGTCAGGATGATGTCCGTGATTTCGTCACCCTCTCCGCGGGTCATTGCCAGGAGGTAGTTCTTCTGTTCCAGTTCAAATAGGACCGCGTTCGCTTCCTTCAAATCGATCTCCCAGCTGTCGAGGGCGTTGTGGAAGTCGCTCATGTTCACCCAGCGGCAGTGTCTCCGCTGATCAGCACAAAGTTCTACGAGTTCCCACACTTTGCGGCCGACAAATTTGCTCATCATTGCCTGTTCTCCCTTTCTATTTATGCGAGTTCGTCGTCTTCATCTTCGATATTGAAGCTGGTCGTCGCAGTAGTGTCCTCAAGGAACTGAATCTCTTCCTGCGGCTGAGCTTTTTTGTAGGTCTCACCGCCCATCCGGATGGAACCATCAGCCTGTGTCCCGCTAAATGACTTGCGGCAGTGNNCTTGATGGTGCTACGAACGCGGCGAATGAGTCCGATCCCCTCAAGGTATTTCATGTTCCGCTGAACGGAACTCCACGAGATACCAAGATTGGCGTCGTTGGCGATGACGGCAAAGCCGATAGGCAACCCATCCAGCACTTTGCCGGTGGGAGTTCCATCTTCGTCTTTATATACCGATGTGACCTTATCAATGCACCACATGTAGCAGAGCAATGCATCAACTGACGGCTTCCGC
>OKRB01000092.1:0-15811 GCA_900290245.1 Candidatus Sulfuritelmatomonas gaucii
ACGGACGAGCCGGAAGAGGATTATGACCCAATGATGACTTCGTCTTCTGGATGGTATTCCACCGAGTGAAGAAACAGTCCCCGCGCGGGAGCCGTAGGGCCCGCGGCGGAACGGTTGCGCGCCGCGAGAATTCGTGCGACCTCGTCAATCGCCAGTTGGCCGCGACCTACGTCGAGCATGGTTCCTACGAGATTGCGCACCATGTGATGCAAGAAGCCGCTGCCGCGGACGCGGTAAACGAGGAGTTCTCCCGAGTCTGTCTGGCGCTTTTCCCAGGATGAAGAAAAAATCGTTTTCACGGTCGCGACCTCGAGAGGCGGGTGCGCTTGGACTATGGTTCCAGGGATCGTTGACGGCTCTTGCGCAGCGCGAGGATCGCGGTGCGACTGATCAGGATCCGTGGCGGCGAAGCTCTTGAAGTCGTGCTCTCCTTCGAAGATGCGCGCCGCTTGCTGGAGAGCATCGAAATCGAGCGGCCGGGGGTGGGAATAAACGTAGCGAGCCAGGAATGGAGAGTAAGTGTTGCAGTGGAGGACGCGGTATTCGTAGGTCTTGGCGATGGCCGAGTGGCGTGCATGGAAAGTACTGGGCACGACCTTCGCGTCGGCGATGCGAATGGACGGGGGAAGCGTGCGGTTGAGCGCGCGGAGCAGGTTTTCCGGAGGAATCGGAGCGCGCAAAGCGAAGCTGGCCACCTGCGCCAGAGCGTGGACCCCGGTATCGGTGCGGCCTGATCCCTGCGGCAGAGGCGTCTCGCCGGTGATTCGGCCCAAAGCGGCCTGCAACTCGCCCTGGATGGTCGGCAGACCAGGCTGGACCTGCCAGCCCTGGAAATCGGAGCCGTCGTATGCGAGGGTCAGCTTCCAGGTATGGAGGGGGCCATCGGTATCAATATCTTGAGCCACTCGGTCTTGAGCCACGGGAATCGCCTCATATCAGGATACTTGGGGGCGGCGGGAGGAGAAGGCACGTAGGGAACATTTGATTGAGCATCCGCCAGAAGGAGGGAAATGAGGCGATTCGGGAGCACGTTTGGTTCATTTCGCAAGAACTTCAAGGTTTTTCCACGCAAAAGTGATCGACGAGCATTGCCAGACCCGAGGTAGGTGGGCTATTTTACTAACTGGTTAGTTAAATTGTTCGACCGGGCAATCTGTCGCCCTTTTCCGCCTAACCAATTGGAGAGAAATCGAGTCGGATTCGACAACCGGCATTTGGATCGTGAAGGCATGGTGCCCGGCCATTACCGAGGCTGCCATGTGGCTTGGGTGAGGACTGTGGGAACCCGAAGCAAGACGCATTTAGCAGCGCGGACAGCCTGGCCGAGCGGTGCATGCCGCTGGAATTGCTCAAACCGCCTTGGCCGCTAAACACTACGCGAGAAAGATATGTTTGTGGGGAACGAGCAGGGTATCGACTTCGTAATCATGGATGAGCCATTCAGACGAATGCAACGGCGATAATCGTCTTGAGAAACCGCAATTTGCAGCCGGGGCGGATTCTGCGCCCTCTTGAAGCGAAACGCTTCGCGTGGCAAAGGAATTTTTGGAGAGAAACATGCTTTGTGACAGGACGTTTGTGTGTGATCGTGGGCGGGCAACCGCGCGCAGCGAACGCAAAGAAACCAGCCGGAACGGAAAGATGCGAGGAATTGCGGGCGGGCGATTGCACGCGGTGGCGGCAGTCCTGCTGACATTGGCGTCGACCATGCCGCCGGGTTATGCGCAGCAGGAAGCGGCTGGCTCCAAGGGCCCGGACAAAGCGGCGTCTCAGTTGCCGGCGGCGCCGACGCCTGAACCCACGTCGCCCTATCCGCTGCGGACATCGGGCCACGACTACTCAAGGCCATTTGCCGGCTGGATCGGCAATCCGATCGACATCTATCGTCCGACAACTATTCCCAAGGCGAGCTTTGTGAATTCGGTGCGGCTCGCCGACCTGGTGAAAGACGGCAAGATCTACCTGAGCCTTGCGGACGCGCTGGCGCTGGCCATCGAGAACAATTACGACATCGCCATCTCCCGCTACGATCTGGACATTGCGGACACGGATATTCTGCGGACGAAGACAGGAGCGACGCCGCTGGGCGCGCCATCGGGGCTGGTTACGAATACGCTGGGCGGATCCGCGTCAGCATTGGCTGCAGGCGGCGGTCCGGGCGGGACGACGGTCGGCTCGGGCGGTGCGGGTTCGGGCGTTTCAGGATTGACGCTGACCACGGCTGGCGCAGGACTGCTGCCCGAGACCATGGATCCCTCGGTGACCGGGACGATTCAGTTTGAGCGCGCGACACAGCCCCAGGTGAACACGCTCTTCTCCGGCGGCCTGAAGGCGCTCACGACCAATACCAACGAGTACAACTTCACGTTCAACCAGGGAATTGTGACTGGAGCGAATCTTCAAGTGGGATTTCAAAACCAGCGCATCACGACGGACAATCCGTTTGATACTTACAGCCCGCAGTTGAGCTCAATCTTCAAAGCGACTCTGACGCAGCACTTGCTGCAGGGCGCGGGCATATGGATGAACGAACGCTTCGTCTACCAGGCGTTGAACGACCGGCGCATCACGAACTCATCGTTTCGCCAGCAGATTATCTACACCGTGAACCAGGTGGAGAGCATTTATTGGGGACTGGTGCAGGACTATGAGGACGTGCAGGCCAAAGAGCGTGCGCTGGACCAGAGCAAGCAACTGCTCTCAGACGATCAGAAGCAATTGCAGATTGGGACAATGGCTCCGCTGGACGTGGTGAATGCGGAATCCGGTGTTGCGTCGGACGAGCAGGGGCTGATCAGCGCGCAGAGCGCGCTGAACTGGCAGCAGCAGATCATCAAGCAGGCCATCACGCGCAATCTGAACGATCCCACGCTGTCGGCGGCCCCGGTGATTCCCACCGATCGTGTCGGCCTCGATCCGATTCCCGAAGAGAGCCAGCCGGTGGAAGCGCTGGTGCAGGAAGCATTTCAGCGGAGACCGGAGCTGGAGCAGGCGGTTCTGACGCTGCGCAACGACGAGATCACGCTTAAAGGTGCGCGCAATGCGTTGTTGCCGACGCTCGATATTTATGGCTTTTATGGATCGAGCGGCCTGGGTGGCGCGCAGAGCCCTGATGCGCTCAACTTCTTCACCGGCAAGAATTATGCGCCGGGAACCTTCCCCACGGTCGGGTACGGCACAGTGGTTCAGCATCTGTTTGACAGCTCGGCGCCGGATAAGGGCTTGGGATTCAACCTGACCGTTCCGCTGCGCAACCGCGAGGCGCAATCGGTGCAGGAGAGATCGTTGATGGAGTACCGCCAGGCAGAGCTGCGGCTGGAGCAACTGCACACGCAAATCCGCATGCAGGTGGCGAACCAGATGTATGCGCTCACTAACGATCGCGCGGAGGTGAAGGCGGCGCAGGCGGCGCGCGATTATGCGGAACAGAGCCTTGACGCTGCGCAGAAGAAACTGCACCTGGGCGCATCGACTACGGCCGACGTGCTGCAGCAGCAGCGCAACCTGGCCACGGCCGACGACAACCTGATTGCGGCGTACGCCGCCTACGCGAAGGATCGCGCAGGCCTTTATCAGACCATGGCCTCAACGCTGCAGCATTACGGCATCAATCTGACGGAAGCTGCCGCAGGGAGCGTGAGCACAGAGCCCGTGATTCCCGGGGTGGTTGCGGCCAAGCCCGGCAACGAGCCTTCAATGACACCGCCGGTGACGCCGGAGCAGCCGGCGCCGCCGCAGCCGCCCACGCAGTAGGGCTGCTGGAAGGAAGCACCGAGTGGGCGCATCGGCGATTGGGGTTGATCCCCATCTTATGTTGTGTTTCAAGAGAAAGGCACGCTCAACCAGGACTGCGCATCCGGGTCTACGGGCGTCAGCGCCCTAGTGAATCAAGATTTACCCGGCACGGTTGGCACGTCCATCGGAGTAGAGCCTTCCCCTATTCATCCCGGAGCGCGACCAACGGATCAACGGTCGCGGCTCGGCGAGCGGGCAGCCAGCATGCGAAGAATGCTGCAAGCAGCATGGTAAGCAACGCCGCCGCGTACGTGCGCGGGTCGTTTGCGGAGATCTCAAAGAGTTGATTCTGCAGATACCGCCCCAACATCCAAGCGCCCGCTGAACCAATCGCCAAGCCGGGCACAACCATCGTGAACCCGCGGAAGAATACGTTGCCGACGACAGATTTTTTTGGCGCGCCAAGCGCCATGCGGATCCCAATTTCTCGGGTGCGGCGCCCAACATTGAACGCCAAAACGCCATATAGGCCAAAGAACGCAAGGACCAGCGCAAGTGCCGCGAACGAACCAATCAGCTTCGATTGAAACGATTGCCCTGAGATGGACGCCGCAATCCGCGAGTCAAGCGGGCGCACATCGTAGGCCAGTTCGGTTGTCGTCATCTGGAGCATTTGTGTTCTCACGGATTGAATCAGGGCTGACGGAGTTTGCCGGGTACGCACCACCAATGAGTACTCCGGGAAGAACGGAAATTGCCGAAGGGAGATGTAAAACTCTTCGTGATTGGTCTGGCTCAGGCTATCTTGAGTCGAGTCCCCCACAACGCCAATCACGGTGCAATGAGCAATTCCAATGTCGGGCGGGCCAAGCAGAATCTGCTTGCCGACGGGATTTTGGTTTGGCCAGTAGTGCTGGGCAAAACTCCTCGTTACGACGATATCGATTGGAAGTCCGCGCAACGCCGCGATGGCCTCATTCATGCTCGGCGCGGCCGAGGGCAATGACGGCCTCTGCTCCTCATCGTTAAACACACGGCCCTGCAGGAGGGGAATTCCCATCGTCCGGAAGTAGTCTGCCGACACAATTCGCTCCGATGACGAGGGATAATCGTTCGGTGATGGCGCAGGGCGGTCAAGAGGCCTGAACTGATTGTGCGAATCGTTGAAGCCGAAGGCCAGGTTGCTGGTCACGGCAGCAGACTGCACCCCCGGCAGTTGTGCCAGGCGATCCGCGGCATCCTGGTAAAACGCGCCAATACGCAATAGCGATCCGCCCATGCGAGCCCCCGGAGACGCCAGCCGCAACGAGAGCAGGTTTTCCGGATCGTAGCCAAGCGGCCTTGATGTGAGCGACCACAGGCTTCGCAGCACCAATCCCGCGGTGATCAACAGCAGAGCCGCGGAACCAACCTGCACAACGACCAGCAAGTCGAGCGCCTTGAAGCGGCCACGGACTGAAACGTCAGATGCACTACGATCTTTCAGCACTCGATTCGGATTCGTCCGGGAAAGCAGCCATGCCGGCACCATGCCAAAGCCGAAACCGGTCAGCAATGTTACCGCCAGCGTAAAGGCCAGTACCCGAAAATCCATCAGTGGAGCGCTGCCGGCATTCAGTTGCAGAAGCTGGACCGGAACCAACGACCTGAGAGCAATGCTGAGTGCAAATGCGAGGAAGAGCCCTGCCGTTCCCCCAACCGCGGCGAGCAGCAGACTCTCGACAATCACCTGACGAACCAGCCGCGGTCGATCGGCGCCAAGCGCGGCGCGAATCGCCATTTCGCGCTCACGTGCACACGAACGCGAAAGATAGAGGGTGGCAATGTTCACGCACACAATCAGCAGCACCATCCCCACCGCACCCATCAACAGCAACTGCCGCTGCCTGGCAACGCCCGTCAGCTGCTGGTGCAGATCGACCAGCGCGACACCCAATCCACTGTTGCTTTTTGGATACTGTTCGGCCAGATGCGACGCGATAGCGTTCATCTCGCTTGTGGCCGAAAGCAGCGTGGCTCCCGGTTTGAGGCGACCGAGCACCCTGGCGTTGCTGTGGCTGGCCCGGGCCTGCATGTACATCCCTTCAACAAAAGGCCCGAGTGGCATCACCAGTTCCGCGTCGGCGAAAAAACTAAATGCTGCCGGAAGAACTCCGACAATCGTGGCGGACTTTCCGTCCACATCCACCGCTTGCCCCACCATGCGGGGATCCGCATTGAAATGGCTGGTCCAGGCAGAGTTGGTGAGTAGAACCACCAGGGGAGATCCGGATCGATCGTCGTCGGCAGTCAAATCGCGCCCGAGCGCCGGGTGAAATCCAAGGACATTCAGAAAATCGTGATCCACCATCACTGTCGACATGCGCTCTGTGCCGGAGTTCGTCTTCAGATTCACCGAGGTTCCAGTGCGGTAGATCGTCAGCGCCGAGAACGAGGTCTGCCGCAGCTTCCAGTCAACAAAGTCCGGATAAGAGACCGGCATTAGCCCGCCCGATTTCGTTGTCTGCTCGCTCATGTAGACCAGCCGGTTCGGTTCGGGGTAGGGCAGCGGCCGAAACAGCGTCGCATTGATCACACCGAAGAATGCGGTGTTAGCACCGATGCCAAATGCCAACGTAACCACTGCCGCAATAGTGAAGCCGGGACTCTTGCGGAGCTGCCGCACAGCATAAGACACGTCTTGCTTCAAAAAACTCATCGTCGGCCTCTATCTAAACAACGCCTACGCGAATGTACATTTGGTTTTGAATGAAAGACTGCAATTCCCGTGCCATCTCCATCTGCGGGTCAGTGTGTGTGTTTTCAATAGTATGGCAGTCCTGGAAACCAGTTTTACGTTGGGCAATTGTTCACTTTTGGACGAACCTCACCGAAAACGAACATCTTCAGCAGCCAGAGAATGGCCATTAGAGGGACCCTCAGGTTGCGGCGAGTATTCCCCGATCGCGTTCCTCCTGAATACCCTTTTGCACAAGACCAGAAATTGAATTCGAGCAATCAGGCCGAGTTGCCCACTGAGATTCGGCACGGTCAGTCAACCATCTGAATCCGTCGCAATAAACGCCCCGGGGTACGGATTTGCGGGGGCAGGAACCGGCAGGGGATTCCTTGTGCAAGGCCGATCTGGCGGACAAATCCAGCATCTGGATCATTTTGGTCCGCCCCTGTGTCGCCGACTGCCCGCCCAGGTCAAACTTTCCTATTGCATTCCCATAGGAATGAGCGTACATTTCTCCTATTGGTTAGCAACAGGAGATTGGGATGAACGAAAAACCCGACGTCTGGCAGGGCACGCTGGCGCTGATGGTGCTGCGCACGCTGGAAACGTTGGGGCCGTTGCACGGCTACGGCCTGGCGCGCCGCATCGAGCAAACCAGCGGCAACCTGCTGCAATTGAACTACGGCACTCTCTACCCCGCGCTGCTCAAACTGGAGCAGGAGGGATTCATTCGCTCGCGCTGGGGTGTCTCAGAGAATAATCGCCGCGCCAAGTTCTACGAACTGACCAAGGCGGGCGGGCGACAGGTAAAGAACGCTGCAAAGGAGTGGGAGCAGACCACCGCAATTCTGGCGCGTTTCCTGGCACCGGCGGAAGAGGCGTAAGACAATGACGATGCGCAAGCTCAGAGCTGTATGGATTCGCCTGCTCGGCATGATCGGTGCGCAACGCGACGATGAAGAATTCGCCGCTGAACTCGCGAGCCATGTTGCCATGGACACGGACGACGGCGTTCGCGCCGGCCTTTCTCCCGCTGAAGCGCGCCGCCAGGCCCTGATTCACCTGGGCGGCGCCGAGCAGACGCAGCAGGCTCATCGCGAGCGGCGCGGGCTGCCGTGGCTGGAAACGCTCGTGCGCGACTTCACATACGGCCTGCGCACACTCGGCAGACACCTTGGGGTTACTGCCATTGCCATCCTCTCTATCGGCCTGGGCATTGGCGCCAACGCCACCATCTTCTCCATGGTTAGCCGCTTCGTCCTGCGTCCCGCGCCCATGGGCGATCCCACCACCTTGCTCGGGCTGCACACCACGCACGGCAGCGATCCGTGCTGCAACAACTTTTCCTTTCCCGCCTACACTGATCTGCGCGACCAGGCCAAATCCTTCTCCGGCGTCGCCGCCTACTATGAGTTGATTCCGGCCTCGATCGGTGGTGGCGGTCAGCCGGAGCGCGTCTGGGGCCAGGGAGTCACCAGCAACTTCTTCGATGTGACAGAACTCCCCATGGTCGTTGGACGCGGCTTTATCACTGGCCAGGAGAATGCGCCCGAAGTTGTGTTGGGAGCGGGCCTGTGGCAGCGCCGATTCAACGCCGACAAGGCAATCGTCGGCAAGCCCGTCATCCTCTCCGGAAGGACCTTCACGGTGGTCGGAGTGGTGACGCCGGCCTTCCACAGCGTTGATCAGATCCTGGACACGGAATTCTGGGTGCCGCTCGGGAATACTCGCTAACTGGCGTCCACTGTTCCCCCGCAGGATTCCCGCGATGCACACTGGCTGGCCGTTGTCGGCAGGCTGAAACCAGGCGTGACGCGCGCGCAGGCCGCAGCGGAGTTGAATACCCTCGCACAGCGTTTTGCCCTGACCAATCCAAAGACTGATAAAGAGAATCGCTTCTCGATCGACCAGGCAGGCTCATTGCCGCCAAGGCAACGCGGCGGAGTGGTTCTGTTTCTGGCTGGGCTCACAGTTGTTGTGTTGCTGGTGCTGGCGATTGCCGGGGCGAATGTGGCGAATCTGCTGTTTGCGCAAGCCGCCAGCCGCCAGCGCGACATGGCGGTGCGCCTTGCCCTCGGTGCCACGCGCGGCCAGCTGCGCCGCCAACTGCTGACGGAAAGCGTGCTGCTAGGCCTGGGCGGCGGCGTGCTGGGAGTTCTTTTGTCGCTCTGGGCCACGCGAGCGCTTTCCGCGCTTCACCTGCCCGCACCGGTTCCCATCGATCTGCGCATTGACGTGGACTGGCGCGTACTGCTGTTCGCCTTCGCTCTTGGCGTGCTCAGCGGGCTGCTGTTGGGCATGGTTCCTGCATGGGCCGCATCCCGTCCGCAGTTGGCCAACGCGCTCAAGAGCAAAGACACGCTTGCCAGTTCCGGCCGCCGCATCAGTCTGCGCAACCTGCTCGTCGTCGCGCAGATCGCCATGTCAGTGGTCCTGCTCTCCATCACCGGGCTCTTCCTGCGCAGCCTGCAAAGCGCGGCCACCATCGACATCGGCTTTCGCCCGCAGAATCTGCTCATGATGTCCGTGGACCCTCGGGTGCATGGCTATACGCCAGAGCGCACCGTCGCACTTTTCTCCCAGTTGCAGCAGCGCGTGACGTCTCTGCCCGGCGTTGTCTCTGCCGCCTGGACGGATGTGGCGCCGCTCTCGGGGGGCGATCGCAGCGACAGATTTCGTGCCGTGGGAGTGGATACGAGCGATAACAATAGCGCCAACGCTGAGCTCTTCATGGTCACGCGCGGCTACTTTGAGACGATGGGCATTCCCCGAACCGCGGGAGGCGACTTCGGCAGTGAAACTGCTACGGGCCCGAAGATTGCCATCGTCAACCGCGCCTTTGTGGAGCGCATCTTTGGCGGCGCAAATCCAATCGGGCGGCACGTCAGCGGCGGTGGAGCGACCTACGAGATTATCGGCGTGGCCGGCAACGTCAAGTCCCGGACACTGGGTGAAGACGTGCGCCCGGTGCTCTATCGCTCGATCGAGCAGAGCGTATCCAGCGATCCCTCCTTGATGGGCTATGCGCTGGTGGTTCGCACCGCGGGTCCACCCGCAGCGCTCAAAGCAACTGTGCGGCGGCAGATTCAGGCGCTCGACCCGACCATGGCTATCTTTAACGACGAAACAATGGAGGAACACGTGCGCACTGCGTTCTTCCTGCCGCGCCTTGCCGCGACACTGTTCGGTACATTCGGATTCATCGGCCTGGTGCTGGCTGCGGTGGGCCTCTACGGCGTGATGAGTTACGCGGTCAGCCGGCGCACGCGCGAGATCGGCATTCGCATGGCACTGGGCGCACAGCCCGGAACGGCGGAGTGGCTGGTGCTGCGGCAGGGCATGATTCTCACCCTGATCGCCGTGGCGCTCGGCTGGCCCGCTGCGTGGATGCTTGCCAAGGTAGCCTCCAGCTTCCTCTATGGCATTCAACCCCACGACGCGCTCACTTTCGCGGTTGTCCCTCCGTTCCTGGCTGCGATCGCCCTCGTCGCCTGCTGGATTCCTGCCCGGCGTGCGGCGTCAGTGGATCCGATGCAGGCTCTGCGGATGGAGTAGGAGAGAACCGGCAGCGCCATTGCCTTCACGGGCAGCGATTCCTGACAATTGGCTCGAATTCAGTAACACTCCTCGCAGGACTCCGTCTATCCATACACTATGCACTTTTGCCAGGCATCCGGACACGCCTTTCTCGGAGTCAGCCTTCTGCCGGCGGCTTTCCTGCTCGATGCCCAACAGGCTGCACCTGCGCCATCGCAGGCTGCTCCGCCTCCGACGCTTACTGTCCAGGTTCAACTGGTGAATCTGCCCGTGATTGTACGCAACAAGAACGGGGTTCTGGTGACGACGCTCGGCAAAGACGACTTTGCGCTCGCTGTCGACAGCCGCCAGCAACCGATCCGCTATTTCGACCGCGACGACAACCTGCCGCTCACACTGGGACTGCTTGTCGACATCAGCGGCTCGGTGCGCAGCGCTCTTGACGAAGAGCGCACCGCAAGCGAGGCCTTCTTCGACGAGATGGTGCTGTCGCCGGCTGGGCAGCCGCCCGATGAGGCATTTCTGATCCAGTTTGCGCACCAGGTCGATTTGCTTCAGGACCGTACGCCCTCAGTTCCCAAGCTGCGGACCGCTCTGCAGAGAGTTGGCGACGAGCCGCGCAACGATGCGCAGGATCGCAACAATTCGGGTTATGGGGGATACGGGCATCGGCGCGGCTTTCGCGGCGGCACCACCCTTTACGACGCCATTTATCTCGGCTCAACGGATGTGATGCAGAAACAGGAAGGCCGCAAAGCGATCGTCGTCCTGACCGATGGTGAGGATCGCGGCAGCATGGAAACGGTGAACAACGCGATTGCAGCGGCGCAGCGCGCCGAAACCGTTGTGTATGCGATCTACTTTCAGGGCGAGCAGCATGGATATGGGGGACGCGGCGGGTTTGGGGGCCGCGGCGGATACCCGGGTGGGGGCGGTCGTGGTGGCGAGCAGCACGTCGACGGCCGCAAAGTTCTCGAGCAGATCACCCGAGAAACCGGAGGCCGCATGTTCGAAGTTTCGGGCAAGCAAACTTTTGCCGCGATTTACAGCCAGATCGACGAGGAGCTGCGCTCGCAGTACCGCCTTGGCTACGTGCCCGATGCAAACACCGCTGCGCCGGGCTTTCACCGCATCGAGCTGACGCTGGTGAAGGACAAGAAACTGTCCATCCAGACCCGCGGCGGGTATTACGGAAGAGATTGAAACGCTGGTGTTCTTATGGGCCCGGCCCTGCAACTGAATATCGGAAATGCGCTATCGCTCGGCGACCTGGTCAAGCAGGTCGAAGAATTCGGGAAAGCTGATCGAGGCGGATTCGGCGCCCTGGATGAGGGTTTCGCCGTCGGCGCGGAGAGCGGCGATGCTGAAGGCCATGGCGATGCGATGATCGCCGCCGGAGTCGACTGTGGCGCCGTGAAGCGCTTGTCCGCCGGGCACGTCGAGTCCGTCATCGAATTCCGCGACTTCGGCGCCCATGGCGCGGAGATTTTTCGCAACGAGCGCGATGCGGTCGGATTCCTTGACGCGCAGCTCACGGGCGCCGCGGATGCGGATGCCGCCGCTCGTGAACGGTGCAATGGCCGCGAGCACGGGAAGCTCGTCGATGAGCTGGGCGGCGAGCGCGCCACTCACGTCTGCTGATCCCAGCCCCTCGGCTGGACCGGCGATCTGCACCACTCCGACCAACTCTGCGTGCTTTTCCTCGAGGTTCAAGACGGAGATCTTTGCGCCGAGCGAGATCAGGACATCGAGAAGCACAGCGCGGGTGGGATTGAGGCCGAGCGAATCAATTACGAGGCTTGAGCCGGGGAAGAGAGCCGCGGCGCAGAGAAAAAATGCGGCGGAAGAGATGTCGCCGGGGACCGCGGCTTCAATGGCATGAAGCGATTGCGGGCCAGGGATGGAGACCGAGCTGGCCGTGCGCGAGAGCTGGGCGCCGAATGCACGCAGGGCCAGCTCGCTGTGGTCGCGCGTGCGAACGGCTTCGTGAACAGTGGTGGTGCCGGAGGTCTGCAGGCCGGCGAGGAGGATACAGCTTTTGACCTGGGCGCTCGGAACCGGGGTGGTGTAATCGATGGCCTTGAGCGGCCCGCCCTCGATCGTTAACGGCGCGTGGCCCTCAGTGAGCGTGAGCCGCGCGCCCATGGCTTCGAGCGGTTTGCGGATGCGCTCCATCGGCCGGCGCGAGAGCGAGGCATCGCCGATGAGGGTGAAGCGGCCCGTTTGCGGCGCGAGCAGGCCAGAGATCATGCGCATCGTCGAACCGGAGTTGCCGCAATCGAGTGGATGGGCGGAAGGGGTGACGCGGCCGGAGACGCCGGTGATCTCGACGGAGTCGGGGCCAGTTCGGTTGACCTTGGCGCCGAGAACCTGCATGCAGGCGAGGGTCGACGCGCAGTCGGCGCCGGTGGAGAAGTTGGTGAAGCACGAAGTTCCCTCGGCGAAGCCGCCGAGCAGTGCGTAGCGATGGCTGATGGATTTGTCGCCGGGCAGGCGGAGGCTGCCGAGGATGTTGCGGGCGGGGCGAATCAGTCGTTCCTGAACGGAAATTTGCACAATTTCTCCGGGAAAATACTCGGATACTTTGAGTGTATCGAACCCGGCAAGTCCTTCATTTGGCCCTCGCCCATGGCAAAAAAGACAAGTTGTGGAGACCGGTTCCCCAAAACTCCATTTTTGCCGTAAAATGAACCGCGATGACTGGATTCTCCTTTCCCCTCCGCTGCGCTTGCCTTGCGCGCTTCATTTTTCGATGTGCTCTGGTTCTCGCGCCGCTAGCTGCGTTCTTTTGGCCGGCCAGCGCCTCCGCCGCCACACCGGCGTTTCCGCTGCACACGTCAGGACAGTACATCGTTGACAACAACGGTGTGCGCGTTCACCTCAATGCCTTCAACTGGTACGGATCTGAGTCCACTGATTTCGCAGTCGAAGGGCTCGCGGCGCAGCCGCTGAACAGCATTGTGGCCACCATCAAGGGTCTCGGCTTCAACGCCGTGCGTTTGCTCTGGTCAAACCAGATGGTGGAAACGAACCCTGTGGTAGGCAATTACGCGCTGGCCGCGAACACGAACCTCGAAGGCGAGCACGCCCTCACCATCTTCGACACCGTGGTCAACGCCCTCACCAGCGCCGGCATCATGGTCATCCTCGACAACCACATGAGCAATGCCGGGTGGTGCTGCAGCACCACTGACAACAATGAGCTCTGGTACAACAGTAGCTACCCTGAGGCCAACTGGATCGCCGACTGGCAGGCGATGGCCACGCGCTACCAGAGCAATCCCATGGTCATCGGCGCCGACCTGCGAAACGAGCCTCGCTCTCCGGCCACGTGGGGCGGCAGCGCCAGTACTGACTGGCACGCGGCAGCCGAACGCGGCGGCAACGCGGTGCTCACCATCAATCCCCATCTCCTCGTTTTCGCCGAGGGCGTGAATTATGCCGGAGATCTTTCCGGCGTCGCCAACCTCCCGGTGCAACTGAATGTCGCCAATCAACTCGTCTACGAGGCGCACGACTACGGCTTCTGGTACTCCAGCTCGTCGTTGACCAGCTACAGCACATATGTAAACGACATCACTCCCAAGTGGGGCTACCTTGTCACAGGCAGCAACCCGCAGCCGCTGTGGATCGGCGAATTTGGCACCTGCAATTCCGCCGACACCTGCGATAGCAGCAACAGCTCCGCCGACCTCGGCTACTGGTTCAGCATTTTTTCCAGCTATGTTCGAGATAACAATCTCGATTGGTCCTACTGGGCCATCAACGGCACCACGGAATCAGGCAACGCCGGCGGCTTCGGAACGGTCGAGGGCTACGGCGTCCTCAACACCTCGTGGAGCGGCAGCGCATTGCCATCGCTCACTTCGCGCCTGCAGAGCATGATGGCGCCGGGCAGCTCCAACTTCAGCCTCATTCCCGGCGGCACGGCCGTCACCCTCGCGCCCGGCGGCAGCGGAAGCGCGACAGTCGCAATTGTTCCCGAGAACGGTTTCACTGGAACCGTCAATCTCGCTTGCACTGTGACGCCGCCAACCGGCGCCATCGATGCGCCCGCATGCAGCATTCCGTCCACTGAAACTGTCTCCAGCACATCCGCCGTAAACGCCACGGTCACCATCTCAACCACAGGTGCGGTGGCGCGCAACGCTCCTGCGCCCCGCCCGCTCTGCAATCCATCGCGCAGAACCGGCGGCGCCATCCTCGCATGCCTTGGGCTCATCATCGGCAACTTCGCGCGTCGCGGCCGCAAGAGCCTGCAGATTGTTCTTATGTTTTTGCTCGTCGCTTTGCCGCTCGCAGCTTGCGGCAGTGGCGGCGCAGGTGGCGGCGGCACCACACCTCCGACCGGAGGAACTTCTGCCGGTAATTATGTGGTCACCGTCACGGGCACCGCATCGGGCCTCAATGCCGTCACATCTCAGATTGTTGTCGTCGTCAATTAATCTCCAGCTCGAGAAATCGCTTACGCGCACAGAACGTAACGGCGATTCAGCAAGCAGTCAGTTGATCGGTTCCGGCGGCGCATTACTGGCTTGCCTTGTTTTAGTTAGCGGAAATTCTTCACGGCGCGCTGCAAGGTTCATGCTCGCACCCCTGGCGCTTTCCGCCACACTCGCGGTCACAAAATGGGGATCGGCGGTGGGCGCCCACACCGTGACGGTGACGGGCAGGGCGACAGGCGTAGGTTCGGCCACGATGCAGATCCTCCTTTCGATTCAGTAGATTTTCATTAGATTTTTTCCAGCATATACACACCTTCGCGGAAAAGGCGCATCCTATCGTGGAGATGCGCCATGCCGCTGAAAGCGAACGTCTTTCCCGCCTGCGCGCGACCAGCAGTACCTAATATCCGATCGATCAAGCCAGCCTCCGTCAGCAAAAGAAGAAATCAAGAGGGGCTATCCAGGTCGCCTGTGCGTTGTTTGAGATTCGCGCGGCGACTGCATTCGAGGGATTATCAATGGAGATTGCATCAGGTTTTGTGATCGTCTTCGCAGCTTGCGCAACGCTGTTGCTTGATCGTGCAATCGCGATTCGTCCGAGATGGGCAGTGGCAAGAAGAGGGATCCACCTTGTTCCCCCTCCGGCGGTGCAGCGGAACGTGGCGCGCCAACGCATTCAGTGGATCGACGCCCTGGAGTTTGCGCACCTGATACGCACCGATCCGGACTTGGTGATCTTCCGGCTGATCGATGATCGCGCGCCTGAAGGTGAACATGCCAAGCCGCCGGGAGTGGTAGCTCTGACGATGGAGCAACTGGCCAACACAATTCCCTGGATACCGTCCGGGAGCCGCATCGTGATTTACCGCCTGGGCGGCATCAGTGCGTCACAAGCGGCAAAGGTCGCGACCGTGCTGCGCGGCCGCGAAGCGCTGTTCTTCTCCGGGGACACGCACCACGAGGTCGAGGCTGAGTTCAGCGAGCCGGATTTTGCGGCGTGATTCGCATCGAGGATTTTCACAGTTGGAGTGAGAACGAAGATCTTCCCCGTTCCCACCCTAGCCGCAAAAACAAAGACGCGGCGAGTGTCCACCTCACGGATGAACACCCGTCCGCGGGGAACCCGGAGGGTGGGGCACCCCCTCGCGGCCCTAGTTG
The DNA here is from genome assembly GCA_900290245.1 of Candidatus Sulfuritelmatomonas gaucii. Lineage (GTDB taxonomy): Bacteria > Acidobacteriota > Terriglobia > Terriglobales > Acidobacteriaceae > Telmatobacter > Telmatobacter gaucii. Next base: position 15,595 of record OKRB01000092.1, read on the forward strand.
ATTCATCTCACGAAAGCGTCGGCTCGCCGCTGACAGGCTCAAGGTGAGCGGTGAAGTGGCGCAGGAACGGCGCTTCGTAGGTGAGGTGCATGCCGCGAAGCTGCTCTCGGTTCTTCCAAACTTCCAGAATCACTTCAACAAGATAGTCGATGTGGCTCTGCGTATACACGCGGCGCGGGATGGCGAGGCGCACGAGATCCATTTGCGCTGCGGCGGC
>OKRB01000092.1:15821-24505 GCA_900290245.1 Candidatus Sulfuritelmatomonas gaucii
GGCGAGAGCCACGCCGGGGAACTGCGCAGTGGGAATGTGCGGCAGGAAGGCGCGCGCGTCGAGGTAGATGGCATGGCCGCCCGGTGGCTGGACGATGGGCACGCCGGCTGCGGCGATGTGGTTGCCGAGGTAGGCGGTTGAGGCGATGCGGTAGCGCAGATAATCCTCTTCAAGCGCCTCTTGGACGCCGACGGCAATGGCTTCAAGATCGCGACCGGCCAATCCACCGTAGGTGGGGTAGCCTTCGGTCAGAATCAGGAGATCCTTCTCCTGCTGGGCGAGCAGATCGTTGTTGGTGCAGAGAAAGCCGCCGATGTTGGCCATCCCGTCTTTTTTGGCGGACATGGTGCAGCCGTCGCTGAGGCGAAACATCTCCTGCGCAATTTGCTTGGGGGATTTTTCGGCGTAACCGGGCTCGCGCAACTTGATGAACCAGGCGTTCTCGGCAAAGCGGCAGGCGTCAAAGTAAAGCGGAATGCCGTGGCGCTTGCAGACGGCGCTCACCTGGCGCGCGTTCTCCATCGACACGGGCTGCCCGCCGCCCGAGTTGTTGGTGATGGTGAGCATGACGAGCGGAACGTGGTCGCGGCCGACGCGGGCGATGAGGTCTTCGAGCGCGGCCACGTCCATGTTGCCTTTGAAGGGGTGCAGGAGCGCGGGCTGGCGGCCTTCGGGAATCGGCAGATCGACGGCTTCAGCGCCCGTGAATTCGACGTTGGCGCGCGTGGTGTCAAAGTGCGTGTTGTTGGGAACGATGTCGCCTTTTTTGCAGGTCACGCCGAAGAGAATGCGCTCGGCGGCGCGTCCCTGGTGTGTCGGTATCACATGCTTAAATCCAAAAATCCCCTGGACGGAATCCCGGAAACGAACGAAGCTGCGGCTGCCGGCATAGCTCTCATCGCCCTCCATGATGGCTGCCCATTGATGGGTCGACATGGCTCCGGTGCCGGAGTCGGTGAGGAGGTCGATGAGAACGTCGTCGGCCGGGAGCAGAAAGAGGTTGTAGTGCGCGGCCTTGAGAAGTTGTTCGCGTTGGGCGCGGGTGGTCCAGCGAATCGGCTCGACGCTCTTGATACGGAAGGGTTCGATGATGGTTTTGGCTTGCATAAATCTTGTCTGGAAGTCCGTGCGCATTATTGCGCGTGAGGGAGTGAAGGAGCAAGGGAGAGGCGAGGGAGTACGGAGTAGCCAATAGGGAGTAGGGGGCGAGAGAGCGAGTCGACAGGTAGGAAGCAAGATGTCAGCCAGACGGTAGCTGATGGATGGGCGACAATGCAGCCTGAACTCATGGGTGCTTGCTTAGACTGGATACTCGTTCGATCAGCTATTGATGAGAAGGGAGACCTCGAACATGAAGCCTAGTGAACCCAGCCGCACAGCCCTGATGATCGCCCGACAACGAGCTGCTCATCAAGTGCTCGATCATGGCTCAATCTTCAATGACCCATTTGCCATGAAGATTCTGGGTGAAGACGAAAAGGACGTGCTTCAGGTTGCGAACAAACACCCCGTGGCCAGCATCGGACGCCTGTTCACCGCTGCGCGAAGCCGGATTGCGGAAGAGGCTTTGTCAAGAGCTGTCGAAGGAGGGGTTCGGCAGATCGTCATCCTTGGCGCCGGACTCGACACTTTCGCACTGCGGAATCCCCATGGCGGACTGGAGGTCTATGAGGTGGACCACCCTGCGACGCAGGCATGGAAACTCGAGCGCGTGGCCGAAGCTCAAATCGCGCTTCCGCCGTGGCTTGTTTTCGTTCCAGTCGATTTTGAGCGGGACGATGTGGGAGAAAAGCTCGTGGCCGCAGGCTTTCAGCAGAACTCCCCCGCGTTTTTCACCTGGCTCGGTGTTGTGCCCTATCTGACACAGCACGCCATCGGCCGCACTCTGGATTACATGTCGTCAATCCCGAATTCGGAGGTGGTGTTCGACTACATGGAACCTCCCGAGGCATTCTCAGAAGAGCTAAGGCAAATAGAAAAGGCGCGGGCCGAGCAGCTTGAGAAAATGGGTGAACGTTCTGACACCCGTTTCGAGCCGGCTGGGATTGCAGCGATTCTTCGCTCGCATGAATTTTGTTCGATCGAAGACATCGATTTCCAGGAGATCGCGGCCCGGTTCGGCCGCGCAGTTCACGGACTTGCGCCCGGACACCTTGGGGCTCATGTTGTCCACGCCAAGCACTAATTGAACGCGGTCATCCATTGCTATTCAATTACAGAGCCGGGCGACCGGCTCATGCTGTCACCACGTGATTCTGCAATCGGCAGAGAACCTGTGCGGGCGCGGACGCCCGCACAACAGCCGGTCAGGAGACCGGCGCTACGAGAAAATCGGAGGCCGAGGCGACGAATAACTAACGGACGCGGAGGACGATGATGGTTTCGTCGTCGAAGCGGTCTTTGCTGCCCTGGAAGCGCGAGACGTCGGCGAGGATGGCTTCGGCGATCTCCTGTGCAGGGAGATCGCGGCTTGCGCAAAGCAGGCCGGACAGGCGGTCCTGGCCGTACATCTCTTCTTTTTCGTTCTCGGCATCGAGAATTCCATCGGAGACGAAGACGATGGCATCGCCCGGCTGCGTGGCAACGCTGAATTCCTCGTAGGTGACATTGGGAAACATGCCCAGGGGAAAGCCCTCGGCCTTGACAGCGACCGATTCGCCGGCGCGGCAAAAGACGGGCTGGACGGCGCCGGAGTTCGCAACCTGCAGGGTCTGGTTCTCATCATTCCAGAGGACGAAGAGCATGGTGACGTATTGCGAATCGAGTTTGCGCTCCTGGAGCGCGTCGTTGAGGAGGGTGAGCATTTTTGCGGGTTCCGGCTGCTGCGCGGCTGCTGCGCGCATGATCCCACTGACCAGCGCTGCGAACAGTGCGGCGGGCGCTGCTTTGCCGCTGACGTCGCCGAGCATGATCGCGGTGCGGTTCGGACCGTAGTCGAGAAAGTCGTAGAGGTCGCCGCCGATGGTGCGCGCGGGAAGAAAGCGGACGGCCATGTCGGCGTGGGGATGGGAAGGAGCTTCGTTGGGAAGAAGCCGGAGCTGCACCTCGCGGGCCATGGCGATGTCCTTCTCGAGCTGGCGCTCCTGTCGGCGGACAGCCTGATACAGCCGGGCATTCTCAATGGCAATGGCGATTTGCGACGCCAGCGTGGTGAGCATGCGTTCGTGTGCTTCATTGAAGAAAGCGGTGCGCGTGTGTTCCAGATCAAGCACGCCGATGACGCGCCCTTTATAGAAAAGCGGCACGATGAGCTCCGACTTGGTCTCGGGGTTCATGGGCAGGTAGCGCGGATCCTGGCTGACGTCGGGAACATTGATGGGACGCCACTCGCTTACCGCGGCGCCTACGAGGCCGGTGCTTGTGGGAATGCGGCGCATGGGCGCATGGGTATAGCCAAAACGCCAGGCGTAACGTGTGATGAGCGTCTCGCCTTTCTCGTCGAGCAGCATGATCGTGAACATCTGGTAGTCGATGAGGCGGCGGAGGAGCTGGCCGACGCGCTCGAGCAGTGGATTGAGATCGAGAATCGATGCCAGCTCGACGGCAATTTCATTGAGCACTTCCAGAGTCTGCGCCTGGCGTGAGACGCGGGCATAGAGGCGGGCATTCTCAATGGCCTGGGCGATACGGGAAGCAGTCATGGTGAGCACGTGGAGGTGCTCTGGACGGAAGAAATCAGCCTGCTCGCTTTCGATATCCATGACGCCGATGAGTCGGTTCTTATTGATGAGCGGCACGGCAAGCTCGGAACGTACGTCGGGCTTCGCATCGATGTAATAGTCCGCCTTGGAGACGTCATTCAGCAGGATCGGCTGGCGGGTGAGAGCTACCTGGCCTACCACGCCCTTGCCCACGGGAACCCGCGTGCGCTCCACCTGCGGCGTGTGGCCGATCTGGAAGCGCATGCGCAGATCGTTGGCGCGCTCATTGAGCAGGAAGATGGCGAAGATGCGATAAGGGATGACGGCGCGGACCAGTTCAGAGGTGCGAGCGAGGAGAGTTTGCAGGTCGAGCGTGGTGTTGAGCGCGTCAGTGAGACGCATGAGATAAGCAAAATCCGCTGGCTCGATGCGGACGTTGATGGAGTCGAGAGATGCGGGAGAAGTGGAGGCGTCGGCAGGGCGGTAATCGCCTTCAAACTGGTGCTGTTCCGGCGATGGCGGGCTCTGATCAGACATGGGTATCGAAGGGAATGATACAGCAGCGGACAGTGGTCAGTGATCAGTGATCAGACTTCGCGCCAGTACACATTGGTGAAATCGGGGAAGGTCGCGTCGAGACGGTCAAGGAGCCCCCGCGGTTTCGTCCGAGGCTCTGACCACTGATCACTGACCACTGTTCACTGAAATTACTCGGCAGCGAGTTCTTGGACGATGGCGACTGCGGCGGAGGAGCCGATGCGGTTTGCACCGCCTTCGAGCATGGCACGGACCTGGTCGAGGGTGCGGATGCCGCCCGAGGCCTTGATGCCGCAGCGCGCTCCCGCTACACCGCGCAGCAGCGCGACGTCTGCGGCGGCTGCGCCGCTGGAGGCGAAACCGGTGGAGGTCTTGATGAAGTCGGCGCCGGCCTGGATGGCAACTTCTGCCGCGCGCAGTTTTTCTTCCATGGTGAGCAGGTTGGTTTCGAGCGTGACTTTGAGCAGGGCGCCGTGATGGTGGGCTACGTTGACGACGGAGTGAATGTGGCGCTGCACCGCCTGATGGTCGCCGCTCTTGAGGAGCCCAACGGGCAGAACCATATCGAGCTCGCGCGCGCCGAGGCGGATGAGGGCAGCGGCTTCCTGGCGCAACGTGGAAACGAGGGAGGCGCCGAACGGATAGCCGATGACAGAGCCAGTGGGAATGCCTGTGCCTGTTAATGCGGCGACGGCGGTGGAAGTCCAGATGGGATTCACCAGCACACAGGCAAAGCAATAGTGCTCTGCTTCGGCGCAAAGGGCCTCCACTTGCTGGCGCGTGGTGTCAGGTTTCAGCAGGGTGTGGTCGATGGCTGCGGCGAGGGCTTGCGGATTGGCGAGAGTTTTTTTTGTGAAGCCGGCAGAGTCAAACGTTCCGTAATCGAAATCCAGGTCAGAGTCCTGGATCGCGATAATTGTACTCATGGGGAAGCTCCTTACTTGCCCGTCCATGCCGCTCTTTTGGCGGCTCAGTTACGGTCCCGGGAGATGAGTATAGGTCGTCTCCCATCCAGGGCCAAATGAATAGATGCAGAAATCGGCTCCGGGAAGACACCAAGGAGTAAACGAATGGGTTACGGGATAGGAAATAGACCGGTTATTCGGGATGGGCGGGCGCCATGATGCAGATATCAGGCAAGTTGCGGTAACGCTCTCCGTAGTCCATGCCGTAGCCGATAACGAAGAGATTAGGGATAGAGAATCCCACGTAGTCGGCATCTATCTTTTCGATGCGCCGGGAGGGCTTATCGAGCAGCGTGGCAATACGCAAAGTTTTGGGGTGCTGCTGCTGGAAAAGCTTGCGCAAGTAGGAGAGGGTGAGCCCGGTGTCGAGAATGTCCTCGACGATCAACACATTCTTTCCCTCGATGGGCTGGTCGAGATCCTTGATAAGCTTGACGGCGCCGGAGGAACGCTGGCCATTGCCGTAGCTGGAGACAGCGACAAAATCGAAGGTTGCGTCAGCCTCGATGGCGCGCGACAGATCGACGAGAAAGAACGCCGCACCTTTGAGCACGCCGACCATGGTCAGCTTCTCGCCGTTGAGGTCGCGCGAAATTTGCGCGCCCATCTCCGCAACTCGTTCGGCGATCTGTTGGCGGGAATAAAGGACGTCAAGACCTTGAGTTGTCATGGTGGCCATGCACACAGTATCGCCCGAAATTCAATCCGGTTCACTGTGTAAATCGGGGGAGGAATGAAGGAGATAGCGGGGTGGGCGGGGTTGGCGGCTTTGGGGATTGCTGCCCTGGCAATACCCTGTCCATCAAAGCTACGACGGAGCACCCCGGCTGGCGGCGGGGACGCCGCCAGTAAAGCCGGTCGGGAGACCGGCGCTACAAAAGCGCGAGGGTGGGGCAACCGCAGTGCCGAAACAGATCAAGATGCGTGCGCGTCTATACTGAAGGAGCGATGTTTCCCTACCTGCATATTGGATCCTTCAATCTGCCTACATTTGGATTGATGCTATGGCTGGCGGCTGTAACCGGGGCGGTTGTGGTGGACCGCGCATTCAAGCGGGCGCGCCTGACCGCCGATGCCGTGGGGATGGTGGCGATTGCCGTCGTGGCCGGGATTGTGGGCGCCAAATTGTGGCACGTGGTGGACACTCCGAGCGAGTTCCGGTCAATCGGCTGGGCGGTTTTATGGGATAACGCCGGATTTGCCTGGTATGGCGGGCTGATCTTCGGAATCTCGGCGCTGATTTTGCAGGGCATCCGGGCCAAGATTGGCGCGCTGCGCACGCTGGATTTGTGCGCTCCGGCGGCCGCGATCGGCTACGGCGTGGGGCGCATCGGCTGCTTCCTCTCGGGCGACGGCTGCTACGGGATCCCCATCAAGCCGGTTCATTTGCTTGGCATGACATTTCATCCGTGGGGGATGGCGTTTCCAAATGGAATTGAGCCAGTGTATGTGCCGGTATATCCGACCCCGCTTTATGAGCTGGCGGCGGGGTTGCTCATCGGCGGGTGGCTGTGGTGGCGGCTGGGCAAACGGCATGCGGCGGGCTCGATCCTGGGGCAGTACCTGGCGCTAAGCGGGCTGGCTCGCTTTCTGGTTGAATTTATCCGGCGCAATCCCAAGGTTCTTTGGGGTTTATCGAACGCGCAACTGGCCAGCGCGGGGGCGGTCGTGGTGGGCGTCGCACTCACCTTGTGGGCCGCGACGCGGCCCGTTCAGGTAAAGGAAAAAGCACCGGCACCAGTGGCAAAGCCGGCGTAGGGCAGTCCCGATCGGAAGAACCTTCAGCGACCATCCACCCAGAGCAGATCGCCCCGTTCGCCGCTGGCCAGGGTGTGCGACTTGTGGGTGGCCAGATCGACCAGCGCCAGGAAGTGTGCCCCAAACTCCTCCTCAAGAACAACGAGCCGCTTCCCGTCCGGCGAGATCGACGGGAAGTACATTTCCAAGTTCTTGTCTCTGGCAATCTCGGCGAGATTGGTTCCGTCCAGGTTCACGCGGAAGATCGCGGACCTGTGATGATCGTCGTCGGTAAAGATGATCGAGACTCCGTCGGCACCCCAGCTTGCAGAGGGTATGAGGGAGCGTGAATCGACGATTTTCTTTTCGCCAGTTCCATCGGAGTTGATGATCCAGATGGAAGCCGGGCCATTACGAGCTTCCGGCGGCCGGAGGAAGACCAGCTTTTTCCCATCGGGCGACCAGCGGGGGAGGGAGCCGAGCGCGAGAAAATGGATCTCAGAGCGCACAAGGTCAAGCACCATGAGAGACGGCCCTTTGTTGGTCCCGGCGTTGAACGCGATTTTGAGTCCGTCGGGCGACCAGGCGGGAGCACAAGGAGAGCCCGCAATTCTAGTCAGCTGAGTTCGCTGGGTCCCGTCAGTGTTCACCACCATGATTTGCGTATACTGCTGCCCGCCACCGGGCAGGCCGCAAAAGGCGACGTAGCGGCCATCTTGCGACAGCGCCGGCGCCAGCCCATCGGCAACTTTTCTCGGCCTTGATCCTGCGGGATCGGTCACGAGGATATCGTCGGTCGGGTCAAAAACAAGAGACTCGCTGAGCGGCGAAGGAGGGGTAAGCGGCGAAGGACGGTCGAGCTTAGTTGAGTTGTACTGGACTACCATGGCCCCGACTTTCCAAGCCGGTGCAGTGTCGGGACTTTGACCGGATGCGGTACTTGGGAGAACGAGAACGCAGCACACCGCCGACACGAGCAGAAGCGGGGATGTCCGGATCATGTGCGGAATTATGCATCCGCGCGAGAACTGATTCAACGGCTAAAAGATAGAGGCCGCGAAAAAATCAGCCGGAGGGCCCAGATGGTCATGTGATTCACGTCATGTTTACTGCGACGGCTCGTGGTCCTCAAGTGATCTATAACACATGTGATGGCGAACACAGCAAGTCGTCTTTTGTCTTAAGTAACGTCGCTCACATTGGCCGGTAAATTCCTGAATTGCCCATTGCCTCCTGATTCTTCGGGGATTTACCGGCGCAGTACCGTGAGCGAGGTAAGCATGGGTCAATCTATTTGGCAGTCAATGCAGCAGAAAGGCTACAACCGCAGAGAGTTTCTGCAGTTCTGCACTGCAGCGGCAGCGGCGGCAGGGCTGGCGAAGTCGGCGGTAGGCCAGGTCGTTTCGGCCTTTGAGAAGAAAGAGAAGCCTCCTGTTGTATGGATGCACTTCCAGGAATGCACCTGCTGCAGTGAGTCGTTCATCCGGTCGTCGCACCCCATTGTGGCGGACGCGCTGCTCGATGTGCTTTCGCTGAACTATACCGAGACGCTGATGGCGGCCTCGGGATTCCAGGCGGAGAAGAGCCTGAACGACACCATCAAAAACAACAAGGGCAAGTACATCGTGCTGGTGGAAGGCGCGGTGCCCACCAAGGACGACGGCGTTTACTGCATGGTGGGTGGCAAGACCGCGGAATCGATTCTGCAGACTGTGGCTGCGGATGCGGCGGCAATCGTTGCGTGGGGGAGCTGCGCCTCGAATGGCTGCGTGCAGGCGGCCAAGCCGAATCCGACTGGCGCCAC
>OKRB01000092.1:24515-31809 GCA_900290245.1 Candidatus Sulfuritelmatomonas gaucii
TGGGGGAGCTGCGCCTCGAATGGCTGCGTGCAGGCGGCCAAGCCGAATCCGACTGGCGCCACGCCGATCTCGAAGCTTGTTAGCAAGCCGGTGATCAACGTGCCCGGCTGTCCTCCCATCGCCGACGTGATGATGGGCGTGGTGACACACCTGCTTGTGCTGGGGCAGCTGCCGGCGCTCGACAACCAAGGCCGGCCGAAGGAGTTCTACGGACGGCGCGTGCATGACACCTGCTATCGCCGTCCCAATTACGACGCCGGGCTCTTCGTCGAGTCGTGGGATGACGAAAACGCGCGCAAGGGTTATTGCCTTTACAAGATGGGTTGCAAGGGTCCTGTGACCTACAACGCGTGCTCGGTGACCAAATGGAACGACGGAACGAGCTATCCGATTCAGTCAGGCCACGGATGCATCGGCTGCAGCGAAGCGGGCTTCTGGGACAACGGCCCGTTCTATCAACATCTGGCTTCATTCCCCGGATTCGGCGTGGAGAGCACAGCCGACACCATTGGCACGGCAGTGGGAGTGGCCACGCTGGCCGGAGTTGCGGCGCATGCAGTGGTAACCAACATACGCAAGCGCAGCGTGATCGCGGAAGTGCACGCTGAAGATCACAAGGAGTCGTAATCAATATGGCAACGCGTGTCGTCGTCGATCCCGTAACTCGCATTGAAGGCCACCTTCGCATTGAAGCGGTGGTAGAAAACGGCGTCATCACGGACGCATTCAGTGCCGGCACCATGATTCGCGGACTGGAGAAGATCCTCATCGGCCGCGATCCGCGTGATGCCTGGGCCATTACCGAGCGCGTTTGCGGCGTGTGCACTACTGTGCATGCGCTGGCCAGCGTGCGCGCGGTTGAGGATGCCCTGGGAATTTCGGTGCCACCGACCGCGGAGCTCATCCGCAACATCATGGCGACCACGCAATACGTGCAGGATCACGTGATCCACTTCTACCACCTGCACGCGCTCGACTGGGTGGACATCGTCAACGCGCTCAAGGCCGATCCGAAGAAAGCAGCGGAGCTGGCGCAGTCGTTCTCGAAGTGGGACAAGAATACGCCGGCGTATTTCTCGGCGGTGCAGGACAAGATCAAGGCGTTCGCCGCGAGCGGGCTGGGCATCTTTGCCAACGGCTACTGGGGCCATCCGGCCTACAAACTGCCGCCGGAGGTGAACCTGATCGGCGTGGCGCATTATCTGGATGCGCTGGAGTGGCAGAAGGAAGTCGTCAAGATCCACGCGGTGTTTGGCGGAAAGAACCCGCACCCGAACTATCTGGTTGGCGGTGTTCCGTGCTCCATCAACACCAATGAAGTGGCGGCGATCAACTCTGAGCGACTGAACCTGGTTTCGCAGCTCATCAGCCAGGCCGACGAGTTCGTGAACAACGTCTACATTCCTGATCTTCTGGCTGTGGCGTCGTTCTATAAAGATTGGGCGAAGTACGGCGGCGGGTTGCACAACTATCTCTGCTACGGCGAGTTTCCGACCAACGGCTACAACCATCCCGAGTCGTTCAAGTACGCACGGGGTGCGGTGCTCAATCGCGATCTGAGCACGGTGTATCCGGTGAATCCGCGCGACACGCAGGAGATCAAGGAGTACATCGCGCACTCCTGGTACACCTACGAGGGCGGAGACAATGTGGGCGTACATCCGTGGGCGGGCGAGACGAACATCAAGTACACCGGCCCCAAGCCTCCGTTCGAGAGCCTCGAGGGATTCGACAAGTACTCGTTCCTGAAGACGCCACGGTGGAAAGACAACGCGATGGAAGTGGGGCCGCTGGCGCGCCTGCTCGTCTCATACGCAGCCGGACACTCCGATGTGAAGGAGCTGGTTGGCTCGACACTGGGCAAGCTGGGCGTGCCGGTCGAGGCGCTCTTCAGTACGCTGGGCCGCACTGCGGCGCGCGGACTGGATGCGGCGCTGGCCATGATCTGGCTGAAGGAGTTTTACGGCGACCTGATGGACCGCGTCAAGTCGAACGAAGTCTCCACATTCAACGGCGAAAAGTGGGACCCGAAGACCTGGCCCGCGGATTGCGAAGGCGTGGGACTTGAAGAGGCTCCGCGCGGATCTCTGGCGCATTGGATCAAGATTCACAACGGCGCCATTGAGAACTACCAACTGGTGGTGCCGACCACCTGGAACGGGTCGCCGCGCGACGCCAAGCAGCAGCGCTCGTCGTTCGAAGCGGCGCTGATCGGCACGCCGGTAGCGAATCTCGAGCAGCCGGTGGAGATCATCCGCACCATCCATTCCTTTGACCCGTGCCTGGCCTGCGCCGTGCATCTGTACGATCCGCAGGGACGGCACCTTCACCAGATTTCCTTCGAGTAGAGGCGATGAGCACACAGAGCACTGGTGCAAGAGACGTTTTTCGGTTGAATGGCGGGGCGCCGGTCGAGTACCGCCGCGTGTATGTGTTCGGTTGAATGGCGGGGCGCCGGTCGAGTACCGCCGCGTGTATGTGTGGGAAATGCCGGTGCGCGCCTACCACTGGATCAACGCGATCGCGCTGACGATGCTGTGCATCACCGGTTTCCTGATCGGACACCCGATTCGCATCGCCTATGCGCAGGAAGCCTATCAGCAGTACTGGTTCGGCTGGGTGCGGTTCCTGCACTTTGCGTCGGCGTGGGTCTACGTCTTCAACTTCATGGCGCGGCTCTACTGGGGCTTCGTGGGCAACAAGTACGCCAAGTGGACCAATTTCTTCCCGCTGAAGCGTTGGCAACAGCAGGAGATCGTGGACGTGGTCAAGACGGACGTGCTGCAGGTAAAGATGCACGGAGAAATCTCCACCGGCCACAACGCGCTTGCGGCTTTAATCTACTTCCTCACGTTTCTGGTATTCGTCTTCCAGACCATCACCGGATTTGCGCTCTACTCCAGCATGAGCAGCTCGTGGATTCCAAGAATGTTTAAATGGGTGGTGCCGCTCATGGGCGGCGACGCCAGCGTGCGATTCTGGCACCACACGTTCCTGTGGTTCTTTGTCACGTTCGTCATCGTCCACATTTACCTTGCCTTCTATCACGACTACATCGAGGGCCGCGGTACGGTATCCTCAATCATTGGCGGATGGAAGTTCGACAGGGTGGAGAGTGGCGAGAAGCCAAAATAGTCTGAAGAAGACGCTGGTACTTGGCCTGGGCAACGTCATCATGGGCGATGAAGGCGTTGGCGTTCATGTGGTGCGGGCGCTGGAAAAACACACACTGCCGGCCGGAGTGGAATGCCTTGATGGCGGAACGGGTGGCTTCATCCTGCTGGAGCCGCTCCAGAACGCTGACCGCATCATTCTGATCGACGCCGCGGCCGACGGCAATCCTCTCGGAACCGTCACGCGCACCACGCCTCGCTTTTCGAAGGACTATCCTCCGACACTGACTGCCCACGATATTGGGGTCAAAGACCTTCTCGATGCTTTTTACATGCAGGGCGGGACGCGTGAAGTGACGTTGTACGCGATTACCATCGATCCCCGGCAACCGATCGCGATGGAGCTTTCGGAGTCCGGGGCGAAAGCAGCGCAAGTAGCTGTTATCAAAATACTTAAAGAGCTGAAGACCGCCGCTTCGGGCGACTGATTCTGCCCCTTCAAGGGCCAGGGTGAGTGCCCGGCTTGCAATTCGGACCATTTCAGTCTAATATTCCAAACATGGGAGCGATGACCTGTTGTCGGTGCTGCTGTATGCCGAGCGCGCGGCACAGGACCCGGGTCTAAGCTCAAGACATTAGAATCCACGGCTTCCCCGATGCCCGCGAACCAGCCCAAAGCTGACGCGGGCATTTCATTTATGCGGTCGATTTCCTGATTATGAACATCAAAGGATGGCGATGAGCGAGATTCCCCAAAAAGAGACGAAAGCCCAACGGATGGAGCGCCTCAAGCGCGAAAAGAACCCCTGGGAGACCTTTGACGAGGTTCGTGCCTTCGCTCGTGCTGGACGTTCAAGCGTGGTACCCGAGTGGGCGTCAGCATATTTCAAGTGGTGGGGCGTTTACACGCAAGGCGATGGCGTGGGCGCTACGGGCGGCAAGGGTGGGGAAGGAATCGCTTCCGAATGGTTCATGATGCGCGTCGGCATTCCCAATGGCATCGTTTCTTCGCATCAGCTCCGCACCATTGGCGGGCTCGCGCGCAAATATGCGCACAACCTGGCCGACATTACCGTCCGGCAAAATATCCAGCTTCACTGGCTTTCGATCGAGTCCCTTCCTGAGGTGGTTGAGGCGCTGGACCGGATCGGCCTGTCGCCGAAGGGCGCATGCGGCGACGTGGTCCGCAATGTGACCGGATGCCCGCTGGCCGGCGTTGCTACCGACGAGTTGATCGATGCTTCGCCCATCGCATTCGCCATTGCGGATGAATTGAAGGGGAATGCGGATTTTTACAACCTGCCGCGCAAGTTCAAGATCTCTGCCACGGGTTGCCCGTCATGGTGCAATTATCCCGAGATTAACGACATTGCGCTGACACCCGCGGTGCGCGATGGGGAAGTGGGCTACTCGCTGCGCGTGGGTGGAGGGCTTTCGAGAGAGCCGCATCTGGCAGTTCGCCTCGATGCCTTTGTTCGTCCCGACCAGGCAGTGCGCGTGGTGCGAGGCGTGACCGAAATCTTCCGCGATCAACAGGTGCTGCGCGAAAGCCGCGAGCGGGCGCGCATGAAGTACCTGTTCGTGCGCGAGGGCTGGACTGCGGAGCGTTTTCTCGATGAGCTGCACGCGCGGATCGGCTTCAGGCTCGACCCCGCGGTTCCCGAGGAGATTCCCGACGAGAGTCTTCGCGATCATGCCGGCATCCATCCACAACGGCAGACGAATTTGGCTTACGTGGGGGCTTCGGTTTTGAACGGCCGCATGACAGGCGAGCAACTCGAAGCCGCTGCGGAGCTGGCCGAGCGGTTCGGCAGCGGATCGTTGCGCGCCACTGTTTCGCAGAACCTGGTCATCATCGATGTGCCGTACGCCAGGACCGGCGAGCTGGCGCGCGAACTCGGGCAGATCGGACTTTACGTTGAGGCCTCTCAGTTCTGGCGTGGCGCCATCGCCTGCACCGGCACGGAGTTTTGCAAGCTGGCCATCACGGAGACCAAGGGCTTCACGCGCTGGCTCGTGGACGAGCTCGAAGAGCGGCTTCCGCAGTTTGATCAGCAGCTAAAGCTGCACGTCACGGGCTGCCCCAACGGATGCGGCCAGCACTGGATTGCAGACATTGGTTTGGAAGGAAAAAAGATCAAGCACGATGGCCAGCTCACCGACGCGTACTACTTCTGTCTCGGCGGATCGGTGGGTGAAAACTCGGGCATCGCGCGGCCAGTCGGATATCGTTGCCCCGCGCCGCTTGTCCCCGAGGCCATCGAGCGTCTGCTGCGAAATTACCTCGATGGGCGGGACTACAACGAAAGCCTGCGGTCCTGGTTCGCGCGACATAGCAACGACGAATTGCGCACACAGCTTGCCGGTGAAGTTGCGGAGCCGGTGGAGCGCGATTTGCCGGCGGGGCCTGTGCCGCACGCGGTCGCGGAGTGAGAAAAGCAGGGAATAGGGAGTAGGGAATAGGGAATTGAAAGACAGGGACCTTGGAACGAGGGAGCAAGGGAAAAGCGCGATGAGCTTATTGCCGATCTTTTTGAATCTTGCGGGGCGACCTGCGCTGTTGGTGGGGGCGGGCGCTGTCGCTCTGGACAAGATTGGCTCGCTGCTCAAAACCGGCGTGCGCCTGCGCGTGATTGCGCCGCGAGCGCGCGCGGAGATTCAAGAACTGGCTGGCGAGGGCAAGCTCGAGCTGGTGTTGCGGGCGTTTGAGCCGGCGGACCTCGATGGCAACTTCATCGTGATTGCGGCGACCGATTTGTCAGAGGTCAACGCAGCGGTCTACCGAGAGGCGGTCGCGCGCGGCATTCCTTGCAACAGCGTCGACGATATTCCCAACTGCGACTTCTTCTTCGGATCAGTGGTCAGCCGCGGTGATCTGCAGATCGCCATTTCGACAGCGGGAGAAAGTCCCGCGGTAGCGCAGCGGCTGCGGCGCGAGATTGATGAGCAACTGCCGTCGGATCTGGGCTCCGGGCTCGCGGAGTTGGGCGAGTTGCGGCGCGAAGTTCTTGCCACGCACGAGCGCGGCGAGGAACGCCGTTTGTTGCTGCACGAGCTGGCGCAGCGGCAGATTTGCGATTCGGCCTTGTGCTCGTCGAAGCAACTGGCGCGAACGGGAAGGGAAGCGGCGCGCGCCCAGGCGGGAACGGCGTATCTCGTCGGTGCGGGCCCGGGCGATCCTGAATTGCTAACCGTGAAGGCGCTGCGCCTGATCGAAAGCGCCGATGTGATTCTGCACGACGACCTGGTGCCGCAACCGATTCTGGACCTGGCGACTCCGGGCGCCGCGATCATGAACGTGGGCAAACGCTGCGGCGCGAAAGGGATCACGCAGGAAGAGATCAACGCGTTGATCGTCGACCATGCGCGCGCGGGGCGAAGCGTGGTGCGGCTCAAGAGCGGCGACCCGTTGCTTTTTGGGCGTGCGGCGGAAGAGATGGCCGCGCTTGAAGATGGCGGCTTGCCGTTTGAGATTGTGCCCGGCGTTTCTGCGGCATTTGCGGCGGCCGCGGCAATCGGCCGGTCGCTCACCGATCGCGAATGGGCCTCGCATGTCATTTTGTCCACCGGGCATCATGCGCAGTCGCATCACCGCGAGACGCTGCCTGCAATTGAGGCTGCCACGCGGGTGGTATACATGCCGGGCCGCGACTTGAAGATGCTGGCCGCTGAGTGGATCGCCGAAGGCCTGCCGCCGGAGCTGCCCTGCGTCATGGTTTCCCATGCGGCGCAGGCGGAGCAGCAGGTGACTCAGACAACGCTTGGCGAGTTGGGCGAGCTGGAGCCTGCGGCGGCGCCGAGTGTGTTGCTGGCAGGATGGGCGGTTCGGGAGCGCCGGGTGGTTGATCGGGCCGTGGAAGGCGCGATCAAGTCACAAGCATAGAGCAGTTCGCAGTTTCAAATTTGTTCGAAATTCCTGCCTCGTCCCTACGAGCCTCACGAATCATTCTGCATGGGTCCCCCCGCTCTGCAAGATTGAGGAATGAATGCACGGTTCGACGTGCCAGCCCGCTTCAGCGGACGTAAGAAACGATCTCTGATCTCTGTTCTCTCGCGCTTTGGCGTGCAAAAACGCGACAAAAAGTGGCGCGAAACCGCGTTTTAGAGGTCAAATAATTGCATTTAATTGCAAATAATTCCACTTTCGCGAAATTGTTTGGTGCGCTTTGCTCTATTTCGCA
>OKRB01000047.1 GCA_900290245.1 Candidatus Sulfuritelmatomonas gaucii
GTGTCACTGACCGGCCCAAACAGCGCCTGAAATATCCAGCGCAATGGGCCCGAGGTGTGGTCCGCTCCGAAGTATGTCGTCGATTCGGCCGCTATTATGGCGATGCCGAGAGTCACAGGCCACCAGGCGCTGATCCAGAACTCCGGACCGCGCCGATTACTCGACATGGTAATTGGGCGCCTCGCGAGTGATGATCACATCGTGCACATGACTTTCGCGCAGGCCCGCACCAGAAATGCGCACAAATTTCGCCTTCTCCTGTAACTCCGCGATCGTGGCACAGCCCAGGTAACCCATACCGGAGCGCAGCCCGCCGACGAGTTGAAAGACCATGGCTTCTAGTGGCCCGCGGTATGGCACCCGCCCTTCAATTCCTTCAGGCACGAATTTGGCCAGGCGATTTTCATTCGCGCGCTCGCGCTGCATCACGTCCGCCGGCTCGTTTTCCACTCCGGCCAAGTCGGCTGAGCCCTGGAAGTAGCGCTCGCCGGAGCCCTGGCTCATCGCCGACAGCGAGCCCATGCCGCGATAGCTCTTGAAGCTCCGACCCTGGTAAAGGATCGTTTCACCTGGGCTTTCGTCCACGCCCGCAAACAGCGAGCCAATCATCACGCTGTTGGCTCCGGCGGCAATCGCCTTGGTGATCTCGCCGGAGTACTTGATACCGCCGTCGGCAATCACAGGAATCCCGTGCTTGTGCGCCGCGCGAAAGGCTTCGGCAATCGCAGTAATTTGCGGCATGCCCGCGCCAGTTACCATGCGCGTTGTGCAGATCGATCCTGGACCGATGCCCACCTTGATGGCGTCGGCGCCCGCGTCAATCAGCGCCATCGCTCCCTCATAGGTCGCCACGTTTCCGGCCAGCACGCCCACGTTTGAAAAACGCTTCTTTACATCGCGCACCGCTTCCAGAACGCGCGACGAGTGCCCATGAGCCGAATCGATGGCGAGGACATCCGCGCGCGTCCGCACCAGCTCCGCCGCCCGCTCGAGAAAATCGCCCGTCGCCCCAATGGCGCCTCCCACGCGCAGACGGCCCTGCTCGTCCTTGCTTGCATTGGGATACTTCAGCTTTTTCTGGATGTCCTTGACCGTGATCAGGCCCTTCAGCTCGTATTGATCATTCACCACCAGCAGCTTTTCCACGCGATGCTTGTGCAGGATCAGCTCGGCCTCTTCGAGCGTGGTGCCCACGGGCACGGTGATCAGGTCGTCCTTGGTCATCACATCGCCCACCGGAACATCAGTGCGCGTCTCAAAGCGCAAGTCGCGGTTCGTGAGGATGCCCACCAGCCGCTTACCTTGCGTTACCGGTACGCCGGAAATGCGAAAGCGGCGCATGATATCGAGCGCGTCGCCGATAGTTTTTTCGGGACTGATCGTCACCGGATCGACGATCATGCCACTCTCTGAGCGCTTGACCTTGTCGATTTCGCCGGCCTGGTCGGCGATGGAGAGATTGCGGTGAACAATGCCGATTCCGCCCTGCTGCGCCATGGCGATGGCCATGCGC
>OKRB01000048.1 GCA_900290245.1 Candidatus Sulfuritelmatomonas gaucii
AGTTTCGTGATGGCCTCGGTGAGTTCGTTGCTGAAAGCCGCCCGGTCCGTCGCCGACCGGAAGCGAACCTCGGTATCCACCGCCAGGGTCGCCAGGCGTTTTCCCGCCTCTTTGGCACGACGAACAAGATCGCCCACCTCGTGGACGACCCGTGCGCCCAGGGCGATGAGATAGCTCGCGGACAGCCTATCGATTTCCCGATTCGGATCCGCGGCGACCGGACCCAGGGCGCTCGGCGAAACGACGTAGGAAGCGGCCGTCGCCACCAGCAGCCGTTCCGTCAGCCCGCCCCACTTGCGTTCCTCGGCCAGCCGCACCAGCCCGTGAGCCTCCAGCCCGTGCAGGTAGTAGTTGACTTTCTGCCGAGTCAGGCCAACCCGCGTGGCCAACGTCGCCGCCGAGGCGGGCACGACTAGCTCGGAGAGGAGTCGCCCCCGCATGGGCTCCAAAGCTGCCGTCGCCGCTGCCGGATCATCGATGACTTGGAGGTCGAGCACGAGGAGACGCTACCATTGACAACTTTTCTTGTCAATGAGGGTTCAAGCTTTTTTTACGAATTTGCAGAGTCGATGTCGTGCCGCAGAATTGTTACAGCCGATCCGACGATTCTGGGCGGATTGTCGGCAAACCGGAAGTTATCCGAGCCGGCCACGCCTGGGGGAATCTCCTCAATTGGCGAAACATCGCCATTACACTCATCATGGCCTTGCGCACGGCACTTGAGTGTAACGGCCTGCTTACAACAACTGAGAAGCCTGAGTCTCACATTGCCGTAGGAGGCTGCTTCGTTGCAGCGCGTCGAACATACTCGATGCTCATGATTAGCCAGACCATTGCGATTGCAGCATGAAATACAACATCCCAGCCGTTCTTGTGGCTGCGAAGCAGGCGTGGAAGTTCCGCCGCGTGCAATATCCCGACGACTGCAAAGAGGATCGCCAGAGCGATGCTAAGTTTTGGCGATAGCGTTTTCGCATTGCGGGGAGTGCCCCTCAGATAACGTCGATAAAGCGGAAAGGCAAGCGGCATCGGAAGTATGGCGAGGAACAGATATATCGGCAGAGCCTCAGCATAAGGCAGGTTCAACTTCGATCTCAGGAGGTAAGCAAAGACGGTCCAGAGTATTAGGCTAGGCAGGCAGACTGTTGCAAACACCTCCCAGAATGCACGCTTCGGTGTCACGCGAACATTATGCTCCCGGTGCGACGTACTTGGCGAAAAATCTCCATAGCGCTCATCAACACGGTCAAAACGTTAAAGGCCTGTTCTCAACCGCTACCCATCGCGTCTTGGCGTAAAATGCTGACGATCTCATCATCCGGATTCGCTGCTGTCGGCCCGGCGAGATGAGTTCTGCTCCGTTCAGACCGGTCAATCGTAATAAACCAGTGCGGATGGCTCCACGCTTATGACACGGCCAAAGACGACGGCAATTTCACCATCCTTCATCGTCAGCAACGTCGAGCAGACCGTCGCTTTTTACCGCGACAAGCTTGGCTTTGAGACGAGGTTTCAGGAGCCGGAGCGCAACCCTTTTTTCGCCATCATCGGCCGCGACGGAGCACAGATCTTCGTCAAGGCCGAGAAAAACATAGAGCCGGTGCCGAACTCCAGGCGTCATCGCCACCTGCGGTTGGATGCCTTCGTCTATGCACCCGACCCGGATGCACTCGCCGCCGAATTTGCCGCTAATGGAGCAGCCTTCAGCGTGCCGCTCAAGGATACCAACGACGGTCTTCGCGGCTTTGAGATTTGCGACCCTGACGGCTACGTCCTGTTCTTCGGCAGACCGAGGAATGACGCTATGACCGATGAACTCGCCGAGACTCCGGCCAACTCTACACTTCTTGCCGCCGAGCCTCAGCTCTTTGTCGCCGACGTTGGAGCCTCGTGTGAGTTCTATTCGAAGAAGCTGGGGTTTACAGTTGCCTTCATCTATGGCGAGCCGCCATTCTACGGACAAGTATTCCGGAATGGAGCCAGATTGAATATCCGGCATCTGGACGAACCCGCAATCAATCCGAAGCTTCGAGACCAAGAACACTTGCTCTCAGCATCCATCACAGTCGATGATGCAAACCCACTCTTTCTCGAGTTTCAAACGGCAGGTGTGTTATTTCACCAGACACTCAAGACAGAACCATGGGGCGCTCGCACATTCATCGTTCGTGATCCCGACGGCAATCTCATCCTTTTTTCAGGTGGAGGGCGGTGATCACATAGATTCGGCTCATCCGGCTAATCGTCCCTCATCAAACGTGGTTGTTGGCGAAAGATCTCGATATCGCTCATTGACCCAGGTAGCCCTGTCAATGAGCGCTATGGCCTGATTACAGCCTTCCTCGGCGAATTGCGCTCAGAATTGCCTGGACCAGCCCACGACAACGTAATGCTGGCGTTCCGCGAGATCCTAATCAACGCTATGGGGCAGGGCGGGACAGCCAATCGCCACAAGGTGGTGGAGGTATCGGCGGTGCGAACCGAGCGCACCATCGTGTTTTACGTGCGCGATCCCGGAACCGGCTCCCGTCGCGAGACGCCGGCGCACGCTGCCGTAGCCAAGACCGCGGGGTCCGCTCATCTCGACGAGCAGCGTCCTGAGGCAGGCGTGCGCCCTGACGGACTCGGCATTCTGCTGGCCCAGGGCGTGGTGGACGAGTTGATCTACAGCGAAACGGGCCATGAAGTCCTGATGATCAAACACACGGCGTAAGAAGGGTCCAGGATCTGTGACATAGCACACCCGGAGTGACGATTCGACCGTAAAGAATCCGCCTCCGAGCTCCAGTAGTTGACGTTAAATCCCCATTACACTCATTGACCCCGGACCGGGGGCATGGCGGACCGCTCAGGAGTTCTAACAGCTAATCTACGGCGAGGACCACCAAGGTGGCGTCGTCCTGGAATTGCGCGCCGCAAAAGTCCGACACCTGCGCGAGCAGTTGCTTGTTGAGCTCAGCAGCGGAGCTGGCCGCATGCGATTTGGCGACCGCGGCGACCCTCTCCACTCCAAATTCTTCGCCTTGAGCGTCCTCGGCTTCGGTAATCCCGTCCGTAAATAGAAGCAGCCTGTCCCCGGATTTCAGATTGACGCTGGAGTCCTTGTAATCCCACGACGGGAAGACGCCGAACACTGCGCCGCCTTCATCCAGGGTGTGCGCAGCGCCGGCAGAAACGAGAATGGGATAGGGATGGCCGGCATTGCAGTAGCGAAACGTGCGCGTGTTGGCGTCGAGAACGCCACAGAAAAACGTCACGAACTTATTCCCGGCAATGCTTTCGCACAGCATGCCGTTCACGATCCCGCATACCCGCGCCGGACTATCCAGGTCGCGCACGGATGCGCGCAGGCTGGCCTGGACATTGGCCATAAGCAAAGCGGCGGCAACTCCCTTGCCGGATACATCGGCAATGCAGATGGCCAGCCGGTTGCCGTCGAGCCGCAGCACATCGAAGTAATCTCCGCCGACCGCGAGCGCCGGTTGCCAGGCGGTTGCTACCGCGATTCCTGGAAGCTGCGGAATTTCTTTGGGCAAAAGCGACTGCTGGATTTCGCGGGCGCGTTGCAATTCCTGCTCGTGGATTTCCAGGCGGGCCGCGCCCGACTGGACCATGCCCTGCAGTTCGACGTTGCGGCGCTCGAGGCGCGCCCTCGTCTTGCCGTAGAGAAAATTCGCCACGCCGTACACTAAGGTGATCAGGAAAGGCAGCTTCCAGCCGTTGACAATCAACTGTCCAAGCGACTGCGGAACAGGTGGGGCGAGCCACCAGACAATTAAGCTGGTCAGCGCATAAACGGGAAGCATCACGACGCATAGCACGGCCAGGAATATCAGCCAGTCATAGGGAGACGGCCTTTCGTATAGGACGTGCAGCCACTGCACCGGAGGCGAAAGGAAATTGCCGATGCACAGCGAGTACAAGATGACGGTGAAAGGATTTATGGGCTGGCCGATGGCCCAGAAAATCGCACCTACCACAAGAGCAATGAACAGGTAAATCCCCTGATTACGGAAGAAGACGGTCAACGATTTGGAGTCAATGTTCATGTTGACCGGAACTTCCGATTTGGCCCTCTGGCTTGTGCAGAGTACGCTTCCCCTGCCCTCGACACAACGAGTTGGCCACCAAAGCCGACCCTACCAAGATCAGCGCGGTTTCCGACGGCTCGCTCTTGCCCGACTGATCGCATCCCAACCCATTTTATGCTCCTTCAACTTAGGGATTAATGCTGAGTAGTCGGCAAACCGGAAGCTATCCGGTTGTTGGCGTTTCAACCGCAATCGCCAGAATGGTCACATGCTTCGGAGGAACCCGCTTGACATAACAGAAGCCCGGCCCCTTGGCCGCCGAGCGGCGGCTAGACGATGCGACGCTCGCACCTGGCGGGGCCGGGCCCAATTCGGGAGGTATTCAGTTTTGATCCTCCTCGAGGTATTAAAAGCGTTCTCCACCCTTGCTGTCAGTGATCTTTGTCACAACGATTGCTCTTAGGCGCATCTGTTGAAACCTCGCCATAGCACTCATTGACCCCGGTTGCCAGTTCTCGATGAGTGTAATGGCCTTCCATGAGAAGGCCGGTCGGAGTCAAGTGGGTTCTTCTTGGTTTTGG
>OKRB01000049.1:0-1675 GCA_900290245.1 Candidatus Sulfuritelmatomonas gaucii
CCTAGTGGCGATCGTCGTGGCCTTCCTGCTTGTGCCGCCAATTCCAGTAATCCTTTTGTTCGTCGGTACTCCGTCTGTCAAAGTCCCGATGCTCGCGATGGGTGTCGTGCTCCCACTGCGTGTAGTAGGGCTCCTCGCCGGCCCAGACGTGATAGTCGCGGTAATAAGGGTCGTAGACGCGCGCGTGGACTTCGCATCCGGTGGTCAACACGGGCGCGGCAATCGCCACCGCGAGCAAGAGTGACGCGAGGCTCCTGAACACTGAGCGCATGGCAAACCTCCTCTAAGAATGGTTCGAAAATCCCGGGCATTCTGGTAAATGCAAAAGCACCCTGATATGTGCACGCTGAAATAGAGACTCCAAACCAATCATAAGGGTTGTTTCTCCTGAGACAACCCCTTCGCCCCGGTAAATCGTTCGAGGTTTCCATTCGCCTTCGCCTGGAGGATAATCTGAATATGGACGCCGTGCCTCAGCAGCCCCAAGCGACAGAAGGCGCCGTCACGATTTCTGCGGGCCCCCGCCTGCGCATCGCCATGATTCTGGCGATCCTCGCGGATGTGCTCCAGCTTGCGGTTTTTCCCTTCGTCGTTGAGGGCGCCGAATCGCCCGTTGACGACATTCTCGACCTTTGTCTAGGCGGCCTGCTTACGTGGCTTCTGGGCTGGCATTGGGAGTTTTTGCCTTCATTTCTCGCCAAGCTGGTGCCGGGTGTTGATCTTGTGCCCCTCTGGACGCTCGCCGTCGCCAACGTCTATCGAAAATCGAAACGGGTCGCTTTGGCGGCGGAAAGGACCGAGTAGCATCCGCCCAGAGGCTCGGCCGCTCGGACTTCGTAATTCGAGCATTGAGGCTTTGCCCAGGCGCCATTGCGCCTCACGCCCCCGGTGCAGTTGCTGCCTCTTTGAGAATTGTATGCTCGTCCGATCCTGGGTTTGGCAATGATGCGACTCAGGAGAGCAACACCCTCAGAAAGGCTGCGCTTTCGGGTTGGAGAAGTTCAATTCCAACTACCTGTAGTATCATTTCCATCAATCAAAGCATTTCAGTGCAGGGCGTCAAGGCTCCTTGCGGCAGTACCAATAACTGGGCAACCACCGTAGGTTATCTCAAACGAACCGAGAGATTTGAAGAAATGTCTCCTATGAGTGATTGGAAACGCAGGCTACGCAAGCTGGGATATCCTGAAACCCCGCGGGCTGAAAGGCGAATTCCACCCGGCTTTGCTGCACGGAAACGGAACGGCGCCGATTCCAGGGCGGCGCACATCCACGACATCAGTTCCACTGGAATTTATTTGCTCACCGAAGAACGCTGGCCGCTTGGGGAGTTGACCGCATGCACCATCCAGATTGAGGGCGCGCCGCCAGGGGCCGATGCAGAATTCTCCGTGCAGGTGAAGGTCGCTCGTCACGACAAAGACGGCATCGGATTATCGTTTGTGCTGCCACCAGGCGTCGATCCACAACTTTGGGAGCTTCTGATTGAGAAGGCCGCCACTCTCAGGAGAGAGGAAGGCATCAATTTCATGTTCAGGATGCTGCGGGCCGTCCTGTTTTTGAGTCGGCTGTGCGGCGCTGGAGCTAACCATGCCATTCAGTTGTTCGGCGGCGAATTGGACGAGGCCAGAACCGAAACGGCTGTGCAGATTTCGATCGAAGCGGATAAACTGTT
>OKRB01000049.1:1681-5792 GCA_900290245.1 Candidatus Sulfuritelmatomonas gaucii
ACGGCTGTGCAGATTTCGATCGAAGCGGATAAACTGTTGGCCTCTGAGCCCGGCGCCGCGAGCCTGCGCGCGCATCCAGAACACGTCGCCCACCTGATCAAATTCGGGTCATGGTCGATCGGCGGTCTCTCAAAGCAGCTATGGGCAGGCCTTCTGGCCACATCCTGCACACCCGATGGAACCGACGAATCCAATCGCCAGTATGTTGACCTGCTCGTCAACGTCACGCCCACCCAAGCCCTGATTTTTGTTGTTGCGTGCAACAAGGCATTAGATGTCATGTCGGAAGACCAAGATCACCCCTCGACGCGAATCACCTTCACGCCGGAAGAGATGAAGCAGCTCACCGGCAAAACCGACCTGACAAGGGTGGCGACGGATATCGCCTATTTATTCCATTCCGGGCTGCTTGACAAGAATTTTGACTTCACCTCTTACATTCCAACGGAAAACTTTGATATCACCCCTGCAGGTCTGGGCATGGAAGTCTTCCGGAAATGTAAGGGGCATTTTGCAGATGCGCATTCCGTCATAGGTAAGGTGGAAGGCGCCTAAGTGTCAGCTACTTTGAAAGAACGATGACCATATCAGGCAGACCCCTTCGCCGCATCGCCGTCTACTGCGGTTCAGCCTCCGGAAACAACCCCGCCTTTCGCGCCGAAGCTGAAGCGCTGGGCGCCGCCATCGCTCAAGCCGGCATGGGTTTGGTCTATGGCGGAGCCTGCCGCGGGCTGATGGGCGTTCTTGCCGATGCTGCGCTTGCGGCCGGCGGTGAAGTGATTGGCGTGCTTCCCGACGCTCTCAAGGGCCGCGAGATTGCCCACCATGGCCTCACATCGCTTGAGCTCGTTTCGACTATGCACGAACGCAAAGCGCGCATTCACGAGCTATCCGACGCAATCCTTGCGCTTCCCGGCGGCTACGGCACGCTCGACGAATTGCTTGAAGCCATCACCTGGGCGCAGATCGGCCTGCATGCCAAGCCCTGCATTCTCATCAACACTGCTGACTATTGGAATGGCTTGCTCGCCTTTCTCGATACCGCGGTCACCGAGGGCTTTGTTGAAGCGAAGAACCGCAATCTCGTGCGTGTAGCAGCAAACAGCGCAGAAGCGCTCATCATGACTGGCGTTTCACGGTAGCGCCGGCGACTGGAATTGATGTCCTGTTGGAGTCCGCCCCGCCATCATCATGCCCATTCACTTCGCTTCCTTTACAAAAGTGTAGGAAGGTACTTCGCTTCCCAGCCGCTGTAAGATTCCGATATGCAGAAGAAACTTCGTTTCGGCGTGCTAAGTACCGCCAACATCGGTCTTAAGAAAGTCATCCCTGCCATGCAGCAGGGGCAGCTCACAACCATCACAGCTATCGCCTCGCGTGACCTGGCCAAGGCTCGCGCAGCCGCGAAGCCGCTCGGCATTCCCAAGGCCTACGGCTCCTACGAGGAGCTTCTCGCCGATCCGGAAGTCGATGCGATTTACAATCCGCTGCCCAATCAGCTTCACGTCCTGTGGACCGCGAGAGCCGCCGAGGCCGGCAAGCATGTGCTCTGCGAAAAGCCATTGAGCATGACTGTGGGCGAGGCCAAAACATTGCTCGAAGTCCGCTCGCGCTCGGGGGTCAAGATATGCGAAGCTTTCATGATCCGCAGCGCACCGCAGTGGCTACGCGTGCGCCAGCTTTTAGGTGAGGGCCGCGTCGGCGCGCTGCGCGCCGTCAACGCCCACTTCAGCTACTTCAACATCAACCCTGAAAATATCCGCAATCGAATGGAAACAGGCGGGGGAGGAGTCTACGACATCGGCTGCTACTGCATCCAATCCGCTCGCTCCGGGTTTGGCCAGGAGCCGACGCGGGTTGTCGCCACGCTCGATCGCGATCCGCAATTAGGTACCGACCGGCTGGCATCGGCGATCCTCGACTTTCCCGCTGGCCACGCCATCTTCACCTGCAGCACGCAATTGATCCCCTATCAGCGCGTCCACTTTTTAGGTACACGCGGCCGCATTGAACTCGAGATTCCCTTCAATGCCCCCAACGATCGGCCCACGCGCCTGTTTATCGACTCTTCCGGCGACCTCACCTTCAACGGCATTACTTCTGAGAATTTCCCCACCCGAGATCACTACACGCTGCAGGGAGATGCCTTTGCCAGAGCCGTTTTGGACAACACTGAGGTTCCCGTGCCACTCGAGGACTCGATCGCTAATATGGCTGTGATTGAAGCCATCTTCCGCTCGGCGGAAACCGGCCAGTGGGAAGCGCCACAGCGCTAGACATCACTGCGGGTGCGATTTGCGAGATCGCGCTAGGCGAGCAGCGCCGCAGCCGCACACTCCTTCAAATCGTTTGCCAGCGCCTCGGCGCGGCGAGGATCGCTATCCCATGCGAACATGAAACGTGCCGCGCCGCCGATGAAGGTGTAAAAGCTCCACCCTCGTTCATGGAGTTTGTTCAGAACATCAGGAGGGGCTTCGACGAAGACGGCATTCGCCTCCACCGGCTGCGCCAGCTCGATGCCGGGAGTTCCGGCAACACGTGCTGCGAACTGCTTGGCGCACCGGTTAGCGTGTTCGGCGTTCCGCAGCCACGCGCCACTCTCAAGCATGCCCACCCATGGCGCGGAAAGAAACCGCATCTTCGACGCCAGTTGCCTGGCCTGCTTGCAGCGATAATCGAAATCCGTGGCTAATGCCCGATCGAAGAAGATCACTGCCTCCCCCATCGCCATGCCATTCTTTGCGCCGCCAAAGCAGAGAACATCCACGCCGCTTTTCCATGTCATCTCCGCCGGCGAGCAGCCGAGGCTCGCGCATGCGTTGGCAAAGCGCGCTCCATCCATGTGCAGCAACAGTCCAAGACGCCGGCACTCATCAGCCAAAGCTTTCAGTTCTTTCAGTGTGTACACGCGCCCGGTTTCAGTTGGTTGCGTAATCGTCACAGCTCGCGCCTTGGGATAGTGAATGTCGGAGCGCTTGGTCGCCAGTTCGCGAACGGCGTGCGGCGTCAGCTTGCCCGCGGCACTGGCCGCCACCAGAAGCTTTGAGCCATTGGAGAAGAATTCAGGCGCACCGCATTCGTCAGTCTCCACGTGGGCCTGGTCGCAGCAGATCACGCTGTGATACGACTGGCAAAGCGACGCGAGCGCGAGAGAATTGGCTGCGGTCCCATTGAAAACAAAATAGACTTCGCACGCCGTCTCAAATAGCGCGCGGAACGCGTCGGCCGCTCGTGCCGTCCATGGGTCGTCGCCATAAGAGGTCACATGCCCTCGATTGGCCGCCTCCATCGCCTGCCACGCCTCGGGGCAGATACCCGCGTAGTTGTCACTGCCAAACTGCTGTTCAAAGCTTCCCTCATCCATGCCATTCACGGTCCCGTCCTCGTTGCGAAGAATACACACTACGGAAATCGAATGGATTTCACGTCTTCGATTGTATCGAGTTTGGAGAGTGAGAATCGCGGCAGAGGATCGAATTGGAACGTTCAGGTGCAGCGGATCTTTTTTGAAGGTTCGCGTTCGGGTTCAAACCGAGCCGATTCGCGTGATCGGCGCCCAGCCTGATAAGCGAAAAGCTTTACCGCGGTGTGAGCCAGTGCGACGGGGATTACGAGAGGAGCATGCTGCAACAGATAACGAAACTCAACGATGATGACCGAGATGGTGGAGCGGATATTGTGCGTGATAAGAAACGTGAGACTTCATGTTCTGGCCGACCGGCAAACGCGAATATTTGGCAAATTGAACAAAATGCAGTTACAGGTTGACATCGACTACCGCGCGGCCCCGAACTTTTCCTTCGAGGATGCGTCTGGCAACATCCGACACCTCGGCTAGACCGACCACCTTCGTCGTCTGGGCGAGCTTCTTGAGATCGAGGTCGCGAGCCAGACGCGACCAGGCTTCGACTCGGACTCCTTGGGGTGCGTTCACAGAATCGATGCCGGCAAGTGGAGATCCCGCACTGAAACGCACTGGCGCCTGCGCGTTTGAGCAGCTCCATCGAAATGAAGGTTCGTGTGCTCTTCGGCCCATTACGCCTGGATGACCGGCATCCATGAAAGTCTTTGTCAAGAGAAAAGCACGAGATTCCCGATCGCGCTCAGGAGA
>OKRB01000079.1:0-737 GCA_900290245.1 Candidatus Sulfuritelmatomonas gaucii
ACGCAAGGCGTTCGGGCTTTCAATCCAACCTTTCAATCGGGACCCCTTTGAGCGCCCCGTTCCCTAGTTCCGAAGCATATCGGGGGAAAGGAAATCCCATGCGCGCCATGACTCAACCGCCGCCATCGTCGCGGTGCGGCAAATGCGGCGGTGAACTGCGGCTCAAGCTGATCGAAGCTGCCGACCGCGGACTTGATTTGGAGAACGAGACACTCGTCTGCGCAAAATGCGGTCTTGAGCAATCGCTCACAGTGAGCCACGACCAAAAAATGCCGCACATTAAAGTGGCCTAGAGCGCCGACGGGGGTGACGTGGCGCGACCTTGGAACGATAGATAGCCCGCGCCCAAACGAAGAAGCCCAGGGGTGCAAAGGAAACGCTCGGCAATCAAGCCATCTGGGGAATGTCGGATAAATCGCTCGGGATGCCTGTCGTACTCGCAGTGATAGGTCTGCTGCTGCTCGCTCTGCCCTCGCGTGCCGAGGAGGCGCGCGTGCCCGTCCCTGCAGCGTGCAGGGCACTGGCCGAGCGGGCCGGGCTTCCCCTGACGCTGACCCATGCCGAAGCAGCACGCGCCATCGCCTACATCCGCGTCATGGTCAGCCAGGACCCGGCGGTCGCGCGCTGCCGCCTGGCGCTCCGTAGCTATTGAGTGGAAGCCCCTGATCCTCTCGACGGGTTCGGGTTAAGACTGTAATTGCCGTTAATATCTGAACGGATTTCTATCGCTCTGGAGC
>OKRB01000079.1:747-2338 GCA_900290245.1 Candidatus Sulfuritelmatomonas gaucii
TTATCACCCATTTGCGGACATATCGCTGCGTCGCACTAACCGACGCTGTGGGCCACTTTCAGACTCATGCACTGCAGCAAAATGCCCTAACCGAAGCGCTTTCAAGTGTGCGGTGGCATTCGACGGCAATCCGCTGTCGGTATCCCGGAGCTAAGGTAGCTTGCGAAGGCGCTGTTCAATAAGCGACGATGGGCATTGCTCAAGTCTCTATCGAAATCGACGTAACTCGGTTTGCCTACGGGGCCTTTGCAACGGCCTTTCGTTGATGTTATTGACTAGAGAGAGGAATTCATTTCAGCTGGCACGGCAGCAGGATCAAATGACAGGTTGGAGAGTCATCCTCGCTTTTCTGATCGGTGCCGTAATAGCCAGCGTCATAACGGCTGGCGTGTTCCTTTAACACTGGCACGAAAGCTCTCCAAGCAAGTACTGCGCGGGAACTCCTTGCTGAAGTGGTAGCCATAGATTCGTTACAGGAGGGCTGGCTGCTTCAGGGCGAAGGGAGCCAAACTGCAAAGTTGTCAGACCACCCAGGCCTTCCGGAAACGCAAAGCGGCTCCGGTCTTTGGCTTATGCCCGTCGAGATCAGGGTAATTCTGGACGAAGCCCAATGGAACTTTCCGTCAGATCCGAACTACGGCTTCATACAAGGGCGCCGAGTCTGGATTATCAGAAATCAAATATTGCCTGACGCTCCGCTTTCATATTTGGGGGTCGAGCAAGAGCATTTTCCCGCTCTGATTAGTTCCGCGGGAATCCAAGAACTATGCGCCTGGATCGAACGCGCGCAGATTGCTTACAATGGCGGGACGCTGACCGATCGGGGACTTGCGCCGCTTAGGCCCTATTTAGTGCCTTTAGCTCAGGAAGATCGCGTGAGTGCACTTCGTATCTTGTCTCAGGATGCTCGAAATTTCCTGGCAGAAATTCGAGCACGGTGGGGTAGGGCGCTGCTTGCAAATTAGCGCGCAAAAGATAACCGTCGTCCCGTTGTGGTGCTTCGCTAGTTAGCCGGTGGAAATACGTCGGACTATTTGGCGCGTCGAAAAATACAACGAGGCGGAAAAAATCTTCGATACCTGGTTCGCGCCGGCCAAGCGGCCGTTCCGCACCCAACCGGATTAGGCCCGCGGCGCGTGGCATTTGCCGGCGGATCATTGCGGCCTGCGGACGCGCACGCACCCTTCCACGTCCAAGGCTCGTGAGGATCGACGCAAGGTTTGATGACGGTAAATAAAAAGACGCTGGGATTACTCCGAGCGTTGCTCGTTCTAGGCACGCTGACAGGCGGCGTCTGAGCAAAATCGGTCACTTCAGTTTGTCATCTCACACCGGCAAAGCACCGACAAGCCGGTGGATGACGAATGGTCTGGTCGGGGCGTAGTGGTTGTGGCAGCTCGGGAGAGGTCAATTTGCAGCGCTCACCATAGTCATATTTCAGCAAGATCAGCGTTGAACCTTGAGATTTTCCGCCGATGTTTTTCCTTTGGTCGGGACTTCCTCGTATTCGACTATCTGCCCCTCATTGAGAGCGCTGAGGCCCGCCTTCTCGACCGCCGAGATATGAACAAAGACATCTTTTCCGCCGCCC
>OKRB01000054.1:0-2494 GCA_900290245.1 Candidatus Sulfuritelmatomonas gaucii
AAGCGGGCCCGTCTGCTCCAGGGCGCGCAACACATAGGCGCCCGCAATGCCCAGCAGAGCGATACCCATCACAGAAAAGATGCTCTTCGCCGTTGCAGACGCCGTAGCTCCTGCCGTCTGCGGTGCAAAAGCCTTCTTTGGCTCTGTTGCCGGGCGCGGCAAGTGCGCCGCCAGCGGATGTTCCAGCGCGGAGACGCGCCGCTCCAGCGCTTCCAGGCGTTCGATCACGTCGGAATGATTGTTCATAGTTTCCCTCCGCTCGTGCTCGGCCGCTGCCGGTCTCAGTCGCGGCTGCGGCTTGGCGCAGGTTATTCTCAGGCCGCCCCGGGGCAGCAGCTTCCCCAGCACCCAGAGGAAGAGCAGTGATAGGATGGTCAGGCCGATTGCGACCAGCAGACCCTCGCGCGACACCAGCCCTGCCTTGGCCGCCGATCACCACGCGGCGATCTCCGCAGAGCCCTCCGATTACTCTCCTGGGGTTACTGCTCTATCTTCCTGATGTACAACCAAAGCCCAGCTAGCAACATTCCGATCGCGATGAGAGAAATGGCCAGGCCTACACGGCGCCGGTTGCGTTCAACCATGGCTTGCTGACCCGCTTGCAAGTCATTGTTGGCAATTTTCAAGCCTGCCTGAACATCCTCGTCAACGAGCTCTGGCTTGAAGCTATGGATGACGACTCGAGCCTTGGTGAGCGAGTCCTGCGCCTGATTCTGAGCAAGGCGCGCCTCGCTTACCTCCATCCCCGAAGCCTCCGCGACAGCGAGAGTGTAGTCAGCTTTCTTGATGGCTCCGTCCAACTGCGTCAGTTCGCCGAGCATCACCACCCTGGCCTGATCGCAGTTGTCCCCCGGGGTATGACACTGCATGCACACAGCTCCAGGTCCGGAGCCAAGCTTTGCGTCTGTAGGATGGGCGATTGCATGGTTGCCATGACACACCACGCAGCCGGGAAGAGAAGCCGCGTCAAACGCTTGCTTGTGCGAGCTCTTGTCGTACATCTGGGCCTGGAAGACGTGACACGTTGCACATACGTTCTGAACCTTACCCACCCCCGGCGGAGCCGCGCCATGGTTTCCATGACAGGTCGTGCAGGTCGGAGCGCTCAAATCGCCGCGCACCGCCAACGCGTCGTGATGAACGCTTGTGTTGTATTTAGCGAACTGGTCTGTGGGAATCCCGTACGGCCTCATGTAATTCGCGTCGGCGTGGCAGCGTGAGCAGGTTGTGGCCACGTTGACGGGATTCACGGTGGAACGAGGATCGCTCGGCGGGCGGATATCGTGGACGCTGTGGCAGTCGATGCAGACGGCCACCTTGGTGTCGCCAGCGGCCAGGCGCTTGCCGTGCACACTTGTGTGGTATTCGGCCAACTGGTCAGTGCGCAGGCTGGGGTCGTATTGGCGCATGAGGTTGGGATTCGAGTGGCACGATCCGCACAACTCCGGTATCTGCCTGCGATCGATTTTGCCCTTGAAGCCCGCCTTGCGGCCCATCGACTGAGTGGGATCGTAGCTCGAGGCGTCGCCGCCGTGGCAACTTGTACAGGTGAGGCCCTTCTGCGCGTGAATATCCTGGCTGAACTGCTCCTGGGTCACTCCCAAAGGCGCAGGCAATGCGGAGTGGCAATCGAGGCAGGAGTTCACGGCCTGCCCGTAGCCCAGGCAAGCCTCGAGCGCGAGGAAGCCGGAGAGCCAGGCAAAGGCGGTTGCAAGCAAGCGCAGGCGTTTATTTCGCAAGGTAGCCATAAGCAGTCATACCGATCACGTAAGCTAGCGCAAAAATGGCAAGGCCGGTGATCCAGACTCTCGTGCGCACGGGCCGGTCACTCTCAA
The DNA here is from genome assembly GCA_900290245.1 of Candidatus Sulfuritelmatomonas gaucii. Classification (GTDB taxonomy): domain Bacteria; phylum Acidobacteriota; class Terriglobia; order Terriglobales; family Acidobacteriaceae; genus Telmatobacter; species Telmatobacter gaucii. The sequence goes on from OKRB01000054.1 coordinate 1,836, forward strand.
AGAACGGCAGCAGAAGCCAGAACAGGCCGATCAACGCGCAGCCCACGATGCCCAAAACCTCCCCGTCGACGAACCACACCTTGGCGGGGATGAGCTTGAGCGTTTGGTACATGAACAGGAAGTACCACTCGGGCTTGATGCCCGCCGGAGCCGAGGCAAAAGGGTCGGCCTTGACGCCTAGGTTCCAGGGAAAGAGCGCGGCCAAGGCGCCGAGCGTGCCGATGGCCACATACCAGGCCATCAACTCCCGCAGCAGGAAGTTGGGAAAGAATTTCATCTCCCGGCGCAGAGCAGGATTCGCGGCCCACTTAGCTTCAACTTGTGGTGGGACGCTCATGCCCTGACGTTGAACGAGAAACAGGTGAATGGCGATCAGCACGACCACCAATCCGGGCAGGACGGCAACATGGAAGCCGAAGAAGCGTGTCAGCGTAGCTCCAGTCACCTGCGGGCCGCCGCGGAGAAAAATCATGATGGGATGGCCGATGATGGGAATTTCTCCGGCCATTTGCGTGCCCACCGTGGTGGCGAAGAAGGCCAGCTTGTTCCAGGGCAGCAGATAGCCGCTGAAGCCGAATCCCATGACCAGAAAGAGCAGCACCATGCCGGTGACCCAGGTCAGCTCGCGGGGCTTGCGGTAGGCCTTGAGAAACAGGACG
>OKRB01000054.1:2504-4716 GCA_900290245.1 Candidatus Sulfuritelmatomonas gaucii
TGAACATGTGGGCAAAGGCGGTGAAGATCATGAGATTGGCGGCCCAGGAGTGAATGGAACGAATCAGCCAGCCAAACTGCACGCGGGTCATGATGTACTGCACGCTCTCAAAGGCCTCGCTGGCGCCGGGATGGTAATAGAGGAGGAGCAAGATGCCGGTGAGCACCTGGATCACGAAAAGAAAGAGGGTGATGCCTCCGAAGAAGTACCAGTAGGTGAGCTTGTGCGTAGGGACGGTTTTATGACGGAATGGGGCCAGGATTCCGTCCAAATCGAGGCGTTCATCGAGCCAGCGAAGGATGGCACGGAACACGGTCACGCCTCCACATTCCGGCTGACAAAAATCTCGTCGCCCCGCACGTGGACATTGAAGACTGTGAGCGGTTTGGGCGGAGGGCCTGAGACGTTGCCGCCATTGAGGTTGTAGATGCCGTTGTGGCAGGGGCACCAGATCTCGCGCAAGTCGGAACGATACTGCACCGTGCAGCCGAGGTGCGTGCAAGTGGCCGACAGCGCACGATAGGTGCCGTCGGCTTCCAAGATCAGCAGGCCGGGGAGGCTACCAAAGCGGAAAATCATCCCTGAATTCGGCTTCAGCTCCCCGACCTTGGTGGCCACGACCTCATCGACACCGAGTTCCGCCACCGGTGGCGGGACGAAATAGCGCAGCACCGGGTAGATAAAGGAAGCAAATGTGGCCAGTATGCCGCCGCCTAACAAGAATTCGACAAACCGCCTACGGGGTACAGGCGGGTGCAGCGGGCAGCTTGGATTCGCCATTCCCGGGTCATTGGTTCCCATATTTATTTCTCCGATCTGCTGCTCTCATGTAAGCCCTAACGCAACTGACCGCTCGGCTTTCCTCAGGAATGGCTGCCTCCGGCCCGATTCCCATTGTTTCTGCCAACACGGTCCAACTCATTCGTGTTCTCTAACGCCGGCGGCCCTTAGTTCAACCGTGCGCTGCATCTCGCGCAGCCACATTGCCTGGACCAGTTGCAGACGTTGTCCCACCAGGATGGCCAAGTTCATGCCGATTTTGTAACCGACCGCTGGCAAGGAATCGCAGAAGGCGCAAAGCGCCTCCCGTGACAGCGCAATCACTTCAGTTTCCAGCGGCGCGGTGGCGGAGAGGGTGAAGCGGTAGGGTGGAACCAGGGCGGACCAGCCGACCGTTTCACCGGGCGATTTTTCTTCGATCAGGATGTCCTCTTGCCGGCCCCGAACCAGCATAGGAAGTGTCAGCCGGATGCGGCCACGCTCGGTGAGAAAGAGGCGGTCAGCCGCGTCTCCCAGCCGGAAGAGCGGACCTCCGCTAGGCACCACCACTCTGGTACCCAACGCCAGCACTTGATCCGCTTCGGCGGGTGACAAACCGCTCAACAGTTCATATGTCATGAGCGATTCCCTTAGTTAACAAACGGCGAAGTTGTCTTGCTGTGCAACAGAGCCTGAGTCGGAAACGCAACGAACGATTCCGCAGCGGCCTGTTCCAGACGAACGTGGTTTTCGATTTGCTGCAGCAGAACTTCAATCGGCACCAGCGGCTGCAGCGGAATGGACGCCGCCACGTGGTCTGAGAAAAAGCGGGCCGGGGCCACCTTCGCTGCGGGAAGCTCGGGCTGAACCGCTGGGGTTGACCACCTTGGACGCGTCGCCGCAACGAACGCCATCGCGGTGACCGCCACGCCTACGAACGTCATGCACAATCCCATCAAGAGCATGTCCATAGCAATAGTCCCTCCTTGGTGGCCTGCTATTGCACGTTGCATGCCAGGAGAGTCGTTGGCTAACTCCTTTTGTTTCAGCACGCGTAAGGTGGCTCCGATAGCCTTGCTGCCAACCTGTCATGCCGCTACTGACAATTTGTCAGTGTTTGACGGAGGGGAACCGGCATGCCACAATGCGAACATTGGTTACCACTTCAGCATGAAGCTGCGTTTCGCCAGCATGACGGTCGGCCTGACGCTGGGTGTTACCGCAGCCGTGGTCGTGGCTTGCTCGGTGGCCGCCTACTTCTATTCGGTCCATTACTTCAACAGCATTCTCGAAATGGCGCGCACCAATGCGCTGGCCGAAGGCGAGCTGATCCACACCGCCCTCGAGCATGCCATGCTGAACAACGACAGGCCCCAGATTGCGCAGATGATTGAGGGATTCGGCAAACAGGCGCGCGTAGAACAACTCGTGCTGCTGGACCGCAACGGCGTGC
>OKRB01000050.1 GCA_900290245.1 Candidatus Sulfuritelmatomonas gaucii
CTGGCGCGGGTGCGCCCGATTCTCATTCTCAAATGCACGCTGCAGAACTGCGAGAAACGAAGCCGTTGTAACGCCCGCTCCCTTTTCGAGATAAAGAACCTGCGGTGAGGAGCACGCCTGCTGGTCAAATTGCCAGACATCCCGAGCCAGACGTTGACACCAGATGGCCTGATGATCAGACCTGCTCCATGCGCCGGCGTCCATTGCGGCCACCGAAATGCGCGGCCCAAAAACCGCCAGCTTTGCCCAGTGGGGAAAGGGCAGGGACCGGACTTGCAAAACCGATTCTTTTCCTCCCCAGATCATTGCGCCATCGACGGCGCGCGCCATGGCTTCATGTAAATCCTGGCGGCCGTGCTCGAAGGCTGCCATGAAGATGCGCCGCGTGAGGCGTCCGGCAGTGTCCGCTTGTTCCAGCTTTTCGACCAGGATTCGCGTTATATCGACAAGTCCCCGGGGAATGCGCACCAGCACTCCGTTGCCCCCGAGAAGAGCGCAGGTCATGGACAGAATCGGCTGGATTTCAATGTTGCCGGCAGGCCAATGACCGACGATGCCCAAGGGAAACGCCCTGCACTGGGCATGGCCGTATTCGGTCCATCCACCATCGAGACTGTTGGCGCCTAGCTCCCGGACAACAATTGGCTCCAATGTGCCGCGACGGAGCCAGATGCGAAGGAAGACGATCCCTGGAACCTCGTCCAGTTCCCGGGAGTCCAAACTTTTGGCCCAGGATTCAAAAATACTGATGACCTCGTTGGGCGTTATGGGATCGTTCGCGATATAGTCGCGCAATTCACTCGCGGCATCGGAGATCTCGGCAGGCAATTGAACCGCTCGAATCAGCCGCGATGGGGTCGAAGTCGCCATTTAATTCGCCGCCGTTCGTTTGGTTTCGAGGTTGCCACAGCCGCGCAGTTCCGCCTTGGGAACCCGGCCCGCGAAGCGAAAGCTGATGCCGCGCCTTCCGCAGGGACAGCCATCGTAGGCGATCACTTGAGCAAGGTCTTCGGTGAGCAGCAGGTTGCCCGGGAAGCTGGTCGGCAGGACGCTGCAAACCTGAACAATGCCGTGTTCTCCGGCAGCGACCGGTGAAAGAGTGAGCGGATCGCGTACAATCACGTCGGCAAAGATCGGGCTATGTTTGTTGCCCTCGGGACAATCGGGAAAGATGACCCCCACGCTCTCGACCATTCCATAAAAATCGATGATGCGGTCGGGCGAGCAACCGACGACACGGGCCAACTGCTGGTTGAATACCGATTTTTCGACCGCCTGATCCTGCAGCCGCTTCCAGCCTCCGCTATGCAGAATGTGGACATTGGGCAGGTCTAGGCAGATGCTTTCCGCCGTCAGCGGCCTCACCAGATGGTTCCACAAAATAAATGTAAAGCCATACACCAGGACTTCGTCGTTGCGGTGCGTCTCAGCGAACTCTCGCAGTTTCTGCTGATCCAACGTCAGTTCGCCCTGGG
>OKRB01000161.1 GCA_900290245.1 Candidatus Sulfuritelmatomonas gaucii
ATCACGGGTAGCAGCGACCACACGATTCAGGACTATTACGCGTGGACCTGGGGTGATGTACTGTTCGTGGTCATCGATCCCTACTGGTACACCCCGGTTAAGCCATACGCCGGAAACATAGGCGGAGGTGAGCCCGGCTACCCGACCGAGCCGCAGGATGCCGACAGATGGCGCTGGACACTTGGACAAAACCAGTATGGGTGGCTCGAACAGACGCTTGCGAATAGCACGGCCAAATACAGATTCATCTTTGCCCACCAGGTATCCGGAGGCATGGACGACTACGGCCGCGGCGGCGCCAACGCTGTCCCCTTCGTCGAGTGGGGAGGATACGATACCGACGGAACGACCTGGGGTTTCAACCTGGAACGAACGTTCGATGCCCCAGTTCACCAGTTGCTGGTCAAGTACAATGTCACCGCTTTCTTCCACGGCCACGACCATGAGTTCGCCTACGAGAAACGCGATGGCGTTGTGTACCAGTTGGTCCCGATGGCCGCCGACGCAACATATGGCTACGGCTTCGCAGACTATAGTGAATCGGACCCGTACACATTTCGCGTGCTCCCTAACTCGGGCCACCTGCGCGTAACAGTTTCACCCACGAACGGCGTGACTGTCGATTATGTCAGGGCGTTTCTCGCCGGAGCCGGCACGAATGCTTCGATCGCCTATTCGTACACGATCCCGCCACCCGGCGGTAACTCGGGACCGCCAAGCATCAGCGCGACGGCGGGGACTCCGCAGACCGCTCAGATCAACTCAACATTCGCAGTTGCGCTCCAGGCTACGGTCCGCGATGCAAGCAACAATCCGGAGACTGGCGTTCCCGTGACATTTGCTGCTCCCTCCAGCGGCGCTAGCGGAACGTTCGCGGGTGCCGCGACCGTCGCAACAGACGCGAGCGGCATCGCCACGGCTCCAGCCTTCACCGCGAATGGCACGGCCGGCAGTTACACCGTAACGGCCAGCACCGCTGGAGCGAGCAATCCGGTTGCCTTCATCCTCACAAACAACCCAGACCCGGCCGCAATCACCAGTCCGGCGCCGAGCAGCACGTTACTGTCCGCTTCAACAACATTGAACTGGAGTGCAGGCTCTGGTGGCGCGGCCACCTACTATCTCTGGATCGGCACCACCGCCGGCGGCTACGACCTCGCCAACATGGGGCCGTTCACCGGCACCAGCGCGACCGTGACTCTTCCCACCAACGGAGCCACCATCCACGTGCGCCTCTGGACGTGGATCAACGGAACCCCGCTCGATAACGACTACACCTACACCGAAGCCAGCGCCGTTGCGGCCGCAATCACCAGTCCGGCAAACGGCAGCACGTTGACCTCGGCTTCAACCACCTTTAACTGGACTGCCAGCGTCGGCGCGACCAGCTACTACTTGTGGATCGGCACCACCCCCGGCGGCTATGACCTGGCCAACCTGGGGCCGTTCACCGGCACCAGCGCCACCGTCAATCTGCCCACCAGCGGAGCCGCCATCCACGTGCGCCTCTGGACGTGGATCAACGGAACCCCGCTCGATAACGACTACGCCTACACCGAGGCTCCCTAGCGCCGGGATCTTTTCCCCACAGACGGCGGCGAATTCGGCGCAACTTCTTGATCAACAGCTCAACCCGCCTTCAGCGGAGATATCGTTAACCCTCTCTGCTTTGTGGCGGGAACGCCGCTGTCAACTGCCGGCGATCCCCGCGACCACCCCATCTCCCTGATTCCTAACGCGAGATTTCATCCGCGAACGTTGCAGATTAATTCCCCCAACTCCCTACACTCGGAAATAGACAAAGCGGTTTCCTTTATTGGGCGCATTCGGAATGCCGTCCGGGCATGGCCAGGATCACCGGGCCGCCTGCATTTTTGCAGGATTGCACCGAAAGCGGTGCGAAACGCGCAAAATGCCGCCGGTAACTCTTTATTCTTGACTATTTTGCGAGATAACCCTTTTGGAATCTGCGGGCTGGAGAAAATCATGAAAAGGCAAACCACTGAGAGGAAATCCCTTAACCCCAAAAGGGGGTATGGGGGGGGTGGGAGTAATCGCAAAGTAAACACATCCAGACCCGGCAGCCTGTCGTGCCGCCGCCGCACCCTACAATGAGAGCGGAACCTGAACTCACGAGGAAAACATGCCGCTCTCCGGAGAAGCCATCCGCCTTATGAACTACATTGACGACGTCGCCGTAACCCTCCGCCGGGTGCTCGCCTCCGTGCCGACGCTGCCCCCCGATGAGCGCGCCAAGGTCGCTGAGCACCTGCTGCAGTCACGGCCCAGCGCCGACGAAGTGGCCGAAGCGCTCAACGCAAAGTAAGTCCCGTGACCACCGTCGCAATTATTGGGGCCGGTCCCCTCGGCCGCCGTCTTGCGCTCGGCGCAGCCCGCGCAGGCTTTCGCGTGCTGCTCGAGGACGTGATGCCCGGCAACCTGCACCACGCGCGCGAGCGCATGCGACAGGAACTGGGCCCCGAGGCGCTGCCCTCCGTCGGCTTTGTTTCGAGCATTGAAGATGCCGTGCGCGAAGCCGACCTGGTGATCGATTGCGTGCCCGATGAACTGGAATCGAAGCTGGAGATTCTGTGGCTGGTCGATCGCATGGCTCCGCCACGCACCGTGATCGCCACGCCGACTACGAATCTCTCCATCGCCGATCTGGCCAGTTGCACCAACCGCCCCGAAAAGTGCATCGCCATTGCCGATTCGCAGCTGGGTTTAGCTGCGGGAGCCGACGTCGTGCTGTGCGCGGGGCCAGCGACGAGCGAAGAAACCGTGGCGTTGGTGTGCGATTTCTGGAGGAAGCTTGGGTTCGAGGCGGCGGTGGAACGAAGCCAGGCGTGAGGGCTGGTCCGGCAGGGGCTGAAGCCCATACCCTTCACGCTTACAACCTGCAGATCAGCAGCTCGCGCTCGTAGACCATCTCCGGCGGCAAGTGGTCGTGCACTTCAATGAAAAGCTCCTCGTGCCCAATGAGCTCTTTGCGCCACGCGAGGCGGTCCACTACCTGCATCTGTTCGAACTGATCGCGCGAGACGTCGAGCCCCGTCCATTCCACGTCTTCGTAGTACGGCGTCCAGCCGATGGCCGTTTCCTTGCCCTGCGCGCGCCCGTGCACGCGGTCCACGATCCACTTGAGGATGCGCATGTTTTCGCTGAAGCCGGGCCAGAGGAATTTGCCGTCGTCGCCCTTGCGGAACCAGTTCACATGGAAGATGCGCGGCGTGGAGCTGAGCGAGCGCTGCATCTTGATCCAGTGGCGGACGTAGTCGCCCATGTGGTAGCCGCAGAAGGGCAGCATGGCCATGGGATCGCGCCGCACCATGCCTACGGAGCCGGCCGCCGCCGGCGTTGTCTCCGATCCCATGGTGGCGCCCATGTAAACGCCCGCGCTCCAGTTGAAGGCCTGGTACACGAGCGGGATCGTCGTGGACCGCCTGCCGCCGAAAACAATGGCGCCGATGGGCACGCCGCTTGGATCTTCCCACGCGGGATCGATCGACGGGCATTGTGCAGCAGGCGCGGTGAAGCGTCCATTGGGATGCGCGGCCTTGGCGCCTGTCTGTTTGGCGATTTCGGGTGTCCATCGCTGGCCGCGCCAGTCGAGGCATTCGGCGGGTAGCTCGTCGGTGAGGCCCTCCCACCAGACGCCGCCGTCAGGCGTTAAGGCCACATTGGTGAAGATCGAGTTGCGGCTCAGCGCCGCGATAGCATTGGGATTGGTTTTTGCGCTCGTGCCGGGAGCCACGCCGAAGAAGCCTGTCTCGGGATTGATGGCGCGCAGTTGCCCGTTCGCGTCCGGCTTGATCCAGGCAATGTCGTCGCCGACCGTCGTCACCTTCCAATCGCCGAGAGCCTTGGGCGGCACCATCATCGCCAGGTTGGTCTTGCCGCATGCCGAAGGAAACGCCGCGGCGACATAGGTCTTTTCGCCTTGCGGGGACTCCAGGCCGACAATGAGCATGTGCTCGGCCATCCATCCCTCATCGCGCGCGATGTTCGAAGCGATGCGCAGAGAGAAGCACTTCTTGCCTAGCAGAGCGTTGCCGCCGTAGCCGGAACCATAGCTCCAGATCTCGCGCGTTTCAGGGAAATGCACGATGTACTTTTCGTCGGCGCACGGCCAGGGCACGTCCTTTTGCCCCGGCGCAAGGGGCATGCCCACCGAGTGCATACAGGGCACCACGCGCATGGTATCGCGGTCGATCTCAGCCAGCACCGGCAGGCCGATTCGAGTCATGATTCGCATATTCACGACCACGTAAGGCGAGTCACTCAATTGCACGCCGATGCGCGACATGGGCGAGCCCACCGGCCCCATGCTGAAGGCCAGCACATACATGGTCCGCCCGCGCATGCAGCCGTTGAAAAGCTCCTTCAGCTTTCGGCGCATCTCGTAGGGATTCACCCAGTTGTTGGTGGGCCCGGCATTGTCCTTGGAGAGCGCGCAGATAAAGGTCCGGTCTTCCACGCGTGCAACATCTCGCGGATCACTGCGCGCGTAGAAGCATCCCGGCCAGCGCTCCTGGTTCAAGCGGATGAAGGTTCCCGACGCCACCATCTCATCGCACAGCCAGTCGTATTCCTCTTTGCTGCCATCGACCCAGTGGATCCTGGCCGGCTGGGTGAGCTCCGCCATCTTCTCAACCCAGCGGACGAGGTGCCTGTTAGTGGTGAGCGGCTTGGCGATGTTGGCTTTTCCCTGCTTCATATTTGTTCCTCTTAATCGTGCGGCGAACCCAGTGCAACAAGGCCTATGCGACGTATGATACACATTGATCTTCTGCCCAGCGGAATACTTCAACTCCGGACAAAACGGCCAGTCACCAGGGAATTTGAGGGTATTAGCTTATTTATACGAAATGCCGGCCTCGGCAGCAAGCGATTGAATACTCATCTGCCGCCCCAATGACCACCGTTTCGTCAGCCGGCCGTCATACCCATCATTCGGGCGAGTTCCGCACAAATGCTTTAATCGTCCCGCATCTCTTCCCCGCCGATATTCCATTTGGCCGGATGGTATAGGCGCCGGCCGCCGCAGGGACAATAAACGTTTCAACATAATGAACGACAAAAGGCTCAAACGCGTCGGTTGGGCTTTCGACAATCACCTCGTCGCCTTCGACGAGATTGAGGACGTTCACTCCGCCTTCGGTGTGATGCGGAACGGCACCTGTAAACCAATGGCGACGGGTTTCGATGAACTCCTTTTCGTGGAGACCGGTACGCTCCTCAAACCAGTCGGCTTCCTCGCGAATGGTTTCGAAGCGATTGATCAGTTCCTTCCACACCCACTCCGTGGTGCGGTCCCACTGGATGTTGGCGACGCCGTACTCAATATGAATGGGGCGCGGTCTGCCATCGAGCCCGAGCCGTCCCCAGTCCCAGAGCTTGAACGTGAAAATATACGGCGTGGCGCTGATTTCAAGCACCATACTGTTTGCGCCGGAACAATGGATGGTCCCGGCGGGGATGAGGAAATGATCGTGCTTGCGCGCGGGCCAACGGTTGACAAATTTCTCCGCAGGAAACGGCTCGCCGCCTTCCTGCGCATGATAAAGATCGGCAATCAACTTCTTGCGCGAGATGTTTTCTTTAAGACCCAGATAGACGGTTGCATCAGGGCCGGCATCGAGCAGGTAATAGCTTTCATCCTGCGTATAGTTCATTCCAAATTTTTCGCGAATGTACTCGGTGAGCGGGTGCACCTGGAGAGACAGGTTGCCGCCGCCCATGGTGTCGAGAAAATCGAAGCGAATGGGAAACTCCGCGCCGAAGCGCGCAAAGACCGCATCACCGAGCAGCGCCTCCGGCTCCTGAAAGACGAGATCGATCGCGGGTACCTCGACACGATGCTCGCCGAAGCCAAGCAGAAGGCTGTTTTCTTCAGGAACGCAGTCGAAGCACCACGCATGGTTGGGAACGTCGTGCGGCAGATCGCAGACCTCCTCCATCCAATGCCCGCCCCAGGGGCCCGGGTCGAAATAAGGCACTACGCGGAACGGCCGCTGCGCCGTCTCCTGGAGCGCGCGGCGAAACGCATCGCCCGAAATCAGCTTGGGCGCGTCCGGCAGGTTGGTATCCAGAAGGAAGTCAATCTTCGGCATCAGCGCCCGTTTCAGGCGATCGGCCGCCCGCCACTCGGTAAAAAATCCGCACTTGTACTTCAGAGAAAAGTCTTCCTGCGGATTGTTAAGCCCGAGGTTGCCGATCTCACCTCGCCGCCAGCGAAGCTGAATCTCCCAGCGCGCGAGGTCCGCGTAGATCAGCGTGGCGCCCGGCGGCGACATCAGCGATGCCCCGGCGCCGGCCACGAGAACCGGGCCGTCCCGGGCGACGTGCTCGACCGCGAACCGCATTGCAGCAAGCTTTGCGGGGTCCAGGTATTCATCGATCGTGATATCGCTCATGTGGCCGAAGACACGATCGGTACCGAGCAACGGATCGAGCATCGCCCGTAGTTGCTCCGGCGGCTTGAGACATTGATCGGCGAGGAATATCGCCGCCAATGGCAGGTGGGGTCTCAATTTCTGACTCAGCCGGGCGGTGAAGACGCCGGGGTAACACTCAATGCACGCGACTTTGCGCTCCTGAAGGACCGGCGCCAGCCGCGCGGCAATGGCCTGCCATCCCACGCTGCACTCTTCGGCCGGACCCGCCGCGACAAATGGAAATTTATCGTAATTGGATTGCCGGTACATCGACTCTTCTTATCGTAGTGGAAGGGTGCGGGGGCGACGGGGTCAGGCCGCCAGAACGGCGCCACCAGCGATTCCATTGCATGCCGATCCGTGTAAATCGGATAATGCCTACGCCTCAAAGAGCCCACCGATGTGGCCCTGGCGTATGGCGAGGACCAGATGGTTGATATCGGTTGCCGGGGGCCGGTCGGCTTCGAGGCGTGGAACGATTTTGCGAATCGCCGTAACGATCTCTTCAATTTGGCGGCCCGGCTTGAGGGGCTTGCGATAGTCCAGCCCCTGGGCGGCGCAAAGCATCTCGATGGCGAGAATCCCCTCGGTGTTCTCAACAATCTGGCGCAGCTTGAGCGCGGCGGTCATTCCCATGGAATCATGGTCTTCCTTGCCGCCGGATGTGGGCACGCTGTCAACGCTTGCCGGATGCGCGAGCACCTTGCATTCGCTCAGCAGCGCGGCGGCGGCAACGTGGGCGATCATGTATCCCGAAGACAGGCCGGCCTCACTCGATAAGAATGGCGGCAAGCCCTCGTTGATGTCGGGATTGATGAGGCGATCGATGCGGCGCTCGCTGATGCTGGAAAGATCAGTGAGCGCAATGGCGGCGTAGTCGAACGCATAGGAAAGCGGCGCGCCGTGAAAATTGCCGCCGGAAAGTACGTCGCCGCTTGCCGCAAAGACCAGCGGGTTGTCGGTTGCGGAACCGGTTTCGATCTCGACGATAGCGCACACGTGGTCGAGAACATCGCGAACCGCGCCATGCACCTGCGGCATGCAACGCAGGGAGTAGGCATCCTGAATGCGAGAGTCGTTGGTGCGATGCGATTCGCGGATCTCACTGCGCTCGAGCAATGCCGTCAGATGCCGGGCCGCGGCTGTCTGGCCGCGATGAGGCCGCGCCTCCTGGATGCGTGGATCGAAGGCTGCCGGAGTCCCTCGCAGTGCCTCCAGCGACATGGCACCCGTAACATCGGCCAGCCGGACGAGATGCTGAGCATCGTAGAGCGCCAGCGAAGCAACGGCAGTCATCCCCTGCGTGCCGTTCAGCAGCGCAAGGCCTTCTTTGGCTTCGAGCCGCAAGGGGGCCAGGCCGGCTTTGCGCAGCGCTTCGCCGCCACTCATGCGTTCTCCGCGATAGAACGCCTCGCCCTCGCCGATAAGAACCAGCGCCAGATGCGCCAGCGGGGCGAGATCGCCGCTCGCACCCACCGAACCTTTTTCCGGCACCGCGGGATGAACGCCCGCATTCAGCATGGCGATCAGCATCTCCACGGTTTCACGACGAACGCCGCTCAACCCTTTAGCGAGGACGTTGGCGCGCAACAGGAGCATGGCCCGCACTTCGGCTTCCGACAGGGGCTTGCCCAGCCCGGAGGCGTGGCTCCTCACGAGATTCACCTGGAGCTCGTTCAGGCGGTTTGCCGGGATGCGAACGTCGGAGAGCTTGCCGAAGCCCGTGTTGACACCGTAAACCGCGACCTCCTTTTGGAGAATGCCGTTGATGACTTGGCGGGAGGCATCCATGCGTTCGCGAGTTACCGGCACGAGACCGACTGCTCGCATTCCGCGAGCTACCGCGTGCACTTCTCCAAGCGAGATATCCTGGCCCGAGAGCGAGAGTGGCGATGAAGAATTCATTGTGGCCTTTCCATAGCGGCAAAAGCGCTCCGGTCTTCCCATTGTTGCGGGCCAGTGTGAGTGTAGTCCAGGTTGGGGCGCGCGGCATGTGAGAAACGAGGCGCCGTTGCAGGGAAGCCGGTGCAGAAAACGCTGTCAGGCGGTACACTCTTTGTGCTATCCGAAACAAGATAAATTCCGGGCCTGGGATAATGGCGCAAAATGCGCAATGCAGAATCCGCATTCGAACCTATGGATTCCTATGGGATTTGGCCCTTTTGACCCCTGCCCGTGTGCTCCGCGCACAGTCGATCGAGGAATGAATGCAATCCATCACCGAGCAAGAAACCAAGTCTCTCCCAGAAAATGCCTATCAACCGCTGAAACCCGGCGAAACGTACACCCCCATAATTCGGGCGGAGATGACTACGCCGGAGATGACGGCGCGTGCCATCTTGTGGGGCGTCTTTTTCTGTGTGGTCTTTACCGTCGCTTCGGCGTACTCAACGCTGAAGGTCGGCCAGGGAATGGAAGCCGCGATTCCTGTCTCAATTTTGGCCATCGGCCTGGCCCGCGCGTATCGGCGGCGCTCAAGCCTGCTTGAAAATGTGATTATCACCGGCATGGGCGGCGCATCGGCCGCGGTTGTGGCCGGAGCGGTCTTCACGCTTCCAGCGCTCTACATTCTTCACCTCAATCCGCACCCGACCGAAACGGTCTTTATCTGCCTCGCGGGTGGCTGCCTTGGCGTTCTCTTCGTCATCCCGCTACGGCGCTATTTTGTGCGCGAGATGCACGGCCAGTTCCCTTTCCCCGAGGCCACCGCCATTACCGAGGTGCTGGTGACCGGCGAGAAAGGCGGCACACAGGCCAAGCTGCTGCTTCAGGCAACGCTGATCGCGGGCCTCTACGATTTCTTCGTGACCACGTTTCATGTGTGGCGCGAGTACCTGAACCTGCAGTTCATTCCCGTGATGCGCTCGCTGGCCGATCGCGGCCGCATGGTCTTCAACTTCGACGCCATCGGATTCATTCTCGGTCTTGGTTACGTCATGGGCCTAGGCAGCGCGATGGTTTTTTGCGCCGGTGGCATTCTCGCCAACTTTGTGCTGGTGCCGCTCATCTGGTTCCTCGGCGGCCACATGAACATGGCAGTCTACCCCGGAACCGTGCCCGTTTCCGCCATGACCGCGGCGCAAATTTACGCAAGCTACGTGCGCTTTATCGGCGTGGGCGCTATTGCCACCGCGGGCATCGTGGGAGTGGTCAAGTCGCTGCGGGTGATTGCCGGTTCGTTTGGCATTGCGCTGCGGGCGTTTCATCACAGTGGGGCGGATGAGTCGGTGCGCACGGATCGCGACATTTCCGTGGTCACCATTCTGCTGGGCATCATCGCCAGCGCCATTGCGATTGCGATTTTCTTCGGGCGCTTCGAGGTGTCGTGGACTGTGCTCTTCTGGGGCCTGGTGCTCACGTTGGTGTTCGCGTTCTTCTTCGCGTCAGTGGCTGCGAATGCCATCGCTACGACGGCGAATAACCCGGCGTCAGGCATGACCATGCTCACGGTGATCATCTCCTGCGTGGTGCTTTTGAAGTTCGGGCTTTCGGGAACAACGGGGATGTTCTTTGTGATGGCGATTGCGGGCATGGTATGCACGGCGCTCTGTGTCTCCGGGCAGTTCATGACCGATTTGAAGACCGGCTACTGGCTCGGCAACACTCCATCGGCGCAGGAGAAGGTGAAATTTGTGGGCGTTCTTGCGGCGGCAGCTGCGGCTGGCCTCACCATTGTCCTGCTGGCGCACACCTTTCAGTTTGGCGAATCCGCGGCTGGCGATCTGCGTCCCGTGCTCGCCGCCCCGCAAGCCTCGATTATGAAGGCGCTCGCCGTGGGATTCCTGAGCCACCAGCCCGTGACCTATCTACTGTTCGGCATCGGGGCGCTCATTACACTGGTGATGGAGATGCTCGGCAAATCCTCAATGGTCTTTGCGCTCGGCATTTACCTGCCGCTGAGTCTCACCACGCCGATCCTGACCGGCGGATTCCTATCGCACTTCGTCAACCGTCGTTCAGAGAAGACCGGCGGCGAGCCAGGCAAGCACATCCGCGAACGCGGCTTGATTCTGGCATCGGGACTGATGGCCGGCGGCGCGTTGGGCGGCGTATTGGGCGCTGTTCTTCGGTTATTGCCGTCGTTTCACGAGGATCTCATCCAGACGCCGTTCTACTCCTTTGATCCTGCCTCGCAGTCAGTTTCCGCATTATTGTTTATTGGTCTTTGCCTGTATGTCTGGTTCGGTTCCCTGAGAAAGGAGAAGTCATGAACCAACTTGAGATGTTTGTCGCTGACGCTGTGCTTGGCATTGACACGCTCTGGGGCGGCGACGTGATGTGCCCGTCGGGGACGGGACGCTTCATCGCCGACTCGTGGTTCTCAGACGAGCCACTGCCCTCGGCTTACACACATCCTGCTGCTGCCCGGCTGCGCCAATCCGGCGGTGTGGGCGCAAAGAACATCGACCGCGATGCCATAGAGAGCTATCTGCGCGATGTCGATCTGCCGGCTGCGATCGCCGGACTGCGTAGTGAAGCCGCGCGCTCGAGCGAGCCTCGACACGCTTATCTCGACGGCATGGCGCTTTGCCTGGAAGTGATGTGGGACCTGGCGATAGAGGTTATCGGAAAGGGTGAGCCGGTTCCCTACACGCGCGCCGTGGAGGCTTCGACCGGCAGGCCGCCTGAACCTTCGCGCCCAGAGGCCAAGCGCGATCGCGTCGCGGAATTGCTCGGCCGCGCCGGGTATGGAACTTCGCAGGCAGGCGGAATTTTATCCGCCGTGGATGCTTGGCGCCGCGACCGAGTCACTCCCATGGCATCAGTGAAGGCTTTAGGCCAGGCGGTAATTGCGCATTTCGACTTGCTCAGCCAAAAGAATCTAACACCGTATCTCCCCAAAGAGCTGGCCCAGGTGCCGCGCGCCAACATTGATTTTCTGCCGATCAAAGATGCCTGGTTTTCCGGCTCCATGAATTACATTGGCCGCGCGCGCACCCAAAACGGTGCGCCAAAATACGAAGCCACCTATGAGATCAATGCGTCGCTGCAGATTTCGTATCCGGAGTTTGAACAACTCGTCAGCCATGAAGTGGTTCCCGGCCACGTAACCACCTTCGCCTACCTGCAGGACCTGTACGTTCGCGGCGAGGCCGGATTCGAGGCCACGGTTCTGACCATGAACACGCGCGCTGCAACACTGTTTGAGGGACTCGCCAACAACGCCATCCTGATCGCTCACGGAGTGACCGAGGTGGATCAACTGCCCGACGAGGATCTCCAGATCGGCGTGCTGCTCGCGCTGCTGCAGGACGATGCCAAGAATCAGTCTTCGTATATGACATGGGGCGAGCACCGCGAACAGAAGGAAGTTGCGGCCACGCTGCGGCGGGATTTTCTGGTTACCGAGGAGAGGGCCGACAAGCTGTCAGGCGCATGGGGACGTCATCCGCTGCTCGGCCGCATGTATCTTCCCGCCTATCGGGCGGGCACGGAAAAAGTTGCTCAGCTTCGCCGCCAGCTTCCGGCTGAACGCGTGCTACCCGCCATTTATGGCTGTAACGGACTGGTCGACATCCAGACGATTGATTTGGTTTTGCGAGGCTAAAAGACAGACTCGCAGCAAGTCTATTTTGCAACGGATTGGCCGGAGAGCGCGTTGCGGGTCGAATGTGTGCGCACCGAAGCCTGTGCGGATCGCGGCCTGATTGCGGTTGGAACGATAAACTAAATCTCTAACAGGGCGCCTGCGGGGATGGCTTTGAGGCATTCGGCATGAACAATACGACTGTGGTGCTCACCGCAAAGAGACTGTTTGACGGTACCCGGCTAATCGACGATCCCGTGGTTCTGGTGGAAGACGGCCGTATTGCATCGATCGCAACCCTTGCTTCCGGCGCAATGTCGACTGGGGCGCGCGTTCTCGACTTTCCGGGTGCGACGCTGGCTCCCTCCTTTTTCGATATTCATATCCACGGCGCGGCAGGCCACGACGTGATGGAGGCTAAGCCTGAGTCGCTCGCGGCGGTAGAGAAATTCCTGGCTTCGCGAGGAACTGGGAGCTTTCTGGCAACCACGGTGACCGCCCCGCTGGATGCAACACTTTGCGCCGTGGATGGCCTGGCAAAGATGATCGCGCGGCCAAAGGCAGATGGGGCGGCGCGGTTGCTGGGCATTCATCTGGAGGGACCGTTTCTTTCGCACGAACGGCGCGGCGTGCAACCAGCCGAGTACTTGCTTGCGCCGAACATCGCCACCTTCGACAGATTGTTCGAGGCCGGCCAGGGACACGTGCGACTGATGACACTTGCACCGGAGCTCCCCGGTGCGGGGGAGTTGACGGCGCATGCCACAAAGCGCGGGGTTCGCGTGTCGCTGGGGCATTCAAATGCGAAAGCTGCTGAGACGCGATCCGCGATTGCAGCAGGTGCCGTGAGCGCGACGCATACCTTTAACGCCATGCGGCCGCTGGATCATCGCGAGCCGGGTATTCTGGGCACGGTGCTGACCGACGACTCGTTGTATTCGGAGTTGATCTGCGACGGAATACACTCCGAGCCGGAGATCGCGCGGTTGTGGTGGCGGGCCAAAGGGCCGCATCGGGCGATCCTTGTGACAGACGCGATGAGCGCCGCGGGCATGCCTGACGGAGAGTATCGGCTGGGCGGCTTTAGCGTGCAGGTGGCAAACGGGCGCGCCACGCGTGACGGCGTGCTTGCGGGCAGCGTGCTGACGCTGGACCGGGCGCTCGCCAATTTTCTGGCTTTCACCGGCGCATACGTCGACCAGGCGCTGCGGCTGCTCGCCACCAACCCAGCAACGATGCTGGGGCTTGGAGATGAAGCAGGCTTCCTGACCCCGGGGCGTACAGCTGATCTTGTGGCTGTCACTTCAGAGGGGAAGTTGATGACTTCCCTGGTGGATGGCGTGCCTGTGTTTGGCTTGCATGCGTGATCCAAGCCGGAAGGCTGTGCGCAGGCCGGCGACACCAATCTCCGTGCATCCAATATTTTTTGAGGTCGTTGGCAGAATGAAGTTGAGGATTCGCATCCTGACGGCTGCGGTATTTTTCGTCCTCGCAGCTTTTTGCGCGGTCGAAGGACAAAATTCCCACCCGCCTATCATCGTAGGCTACGTGTTCCCGCGAGGCGCAGTTCTGAAGCCGGGACAGATCAACGCGCACGATCTCGATCGAATCAATTATGCCTTCGCGAGCACGAAGGGCGGACGGTTGGTGGCAGGATCGGCCTCGGATGAGCAAAATCTTGCAACTCTGGTGGCTCTTAAAAAGGACAAACCGTCGCTTCAGATTTTGATTTCGGTGGGTGGGTGGCTGGGATCCAGGGATTTTTCTGATATCGCGCTGACTGCACAAAGCAGAAAGATCTTCATCGACAGCGCGATGGATTTCCTGGAGCACAACCAGCTCGACGGCCTTGACGTTGACTGGGAATACCCGGGCCAGGCCGGCGCCGGCCATGCGCATCGCGCCGAAGACAAGCAGAACTTTACGCTTCTGCTCGAAGACCTGCGCAAGAGGTTCACCCAGGAAGAAATGGCGAGCGGCCACCGACTCTATCTGACGATTGCGGCCGAAGCTTCGGATGACTATCTCGCGCACACGGAAATGGCGAAGGTGCAGGACATCGTGGATGCGGTTAACGTGATGGCTTATGACTTCAACGAAGCGCCATCTCACGGACTCACGAGCCACCAGGCGCCCCTCTATACCGATCCCAGATCGCCGATCAGCGATTCGATAGACTCTTGCGTGAGCGCATATGAGCATGCCGGTGTGCCAGCAACAAAGCTGGTTCTCGGCGTACCGTTTTACGGCCGGTCATGGGAGCGGGTGAGCAGCGCAGATCATGGATTATTTCAACCGGGAAGACCAGCGGCGCGGGATTTCATTCCGTTCGCAGAGATCAATGGAAGCATACTCGGCCACGGATTCACTCGCTACTGGGACGCCGCGGCTTCGGTCCCCTATCTCTATAACGAGAACCAGAAGATCTTCGTCTCGTACGATGACAAGGAGTCGCTCACTCGAAAATGCAGCTATGTGCTGTCGCACCGGCTCGGCGGAGTGATGTTCTGGGAGTACTTCGACGACCCTAACGGCACGCTGCTGGGAGCCATCGTTGGTGCACTGCACGCACCTGAGCCAGCCACACACTGAGCGGCACAGCCGGCCTGAAAGCCGACACGGGCGGGCGGCGCCACGCATGTAAACTGAAACCCAGTCGAGCATCTTCGATTTGTGCACGAGCCAAGTAAGGAAGGGCGAATGGCTGCGCGACTCAAGGACATCGCGGAGGAATTGGGGCTTTCGGTTGTGACCATATCGAAGGTTCTGCGCAACCATCCCGACATCGGCGAGGCAACGCGAAATCGTGTTCTGAAACGGATGAAGGAGCTGAATTATCAGCCCAACTTCGCTGCACGCTCCCTGATCACCGGTCGCACGTGGACGATCGGTCTGGTTGTTCCGGACCTGCTGCACCCTTTTTTCGCACAGATCGCCAAGGGCATTTCGGTTGAGGTGCGCAGGAAGGGCTACAGCCTGTTCATCTCTTCGTCGGATGAAGATCCAGCGCTGGAGCAGGAAGAGATTGCGCAGTTGCTTGCGCGCCGCGTGGATGTGATGCTGGTGGCGTCGTCGCAGATGACGCCTGAAAGCTTTCGGCGAATTGAGGAGCAGAAGATTCCGTATATACTGCTCGATCGTCAGTTTCCCGCACTGGCGTCGAATTTTGTGGGAGTCGACGACAGGGTCGTGGGTGTGCTAGCCACGACGCACCTCATCGAGCAGAGATGCAAGCGTATCGCGCACATTCGCGGGCCTGAGGTCAGCACGGCGATGGGGCGCCTGGAGGGCTACAAGCAGGCGTTGGCCGCGCATCAGATGGCTCCGTTGCAGGGCCATGTCGTTTCCATAGGCCCGTCGGGAGATCACATGGGCGAAGAGGCAGGATATGCAGCAACCGGAAAACTGTTGGCGAGCAAGAGCCCGCCCGACGGCATTTTCTGTTTCAACGATCCTGTGGCATTGGGAACGATGCGCGCCATTCTCGATGCCGGGCTGCGGGTCCCCGAAGACATTGCGGTGGTGGGCTGCGGCAATCTCTCGTACTCTGATTTTCTTCGCGTTCCGCTTTCGTCGGTGGACCAGAACAGCAAGATGATTGCAAAGACGGCGGCGACGCTTGCGCTCAAACTGGCTCAGACCAAGGATCGCGGCCTTCTGAAGAGCACGTTGCTCGCGCCACAACTTGTGGTGCGTGCCTCGAGCCTGCGCGCAAACAACATGCGAAAACCGGCCTGACGCGGCGAATTTGAGGCTGCTAGGTGCGCCCAAGCCAATCGAAGACCATACAATTTCATTTGTGCGAGCTTCATCAGTTCGCTTGATACCCTCCTGCCACGGAAGATTGCGAGAAAAAGAGACTATGAAAACCGCGATCGTTGTTGGACTGCTGAGTGCTTTTGGATTTGTATGCGCCGCGCGGCCGGCTCAACGAGAAGCGAGCGACCAAAACACCTGCACGACGACCACCTGCGCGTATCTGAATCCGGCATTGTCACCGGAAGCACGTGCCCAGGACCTGGTACGGCGCATGACGCTCGAAGAAAAGGTGAGCCAGATGCAGGACGTCGCCACGCCGATTCCGCGCCTGGGCGTTCCCGCTTATAACTGGTGGAACGAGGGGTTGCACGGGGTGGCGCGCAATGGTGTTGCCACGGTGTTTCCGGAATCGATCGGGCTGGCTGCGACGGGGGATACGCCGCTAATGCATCAGATCGCGCGGGTGATCGCGATCGAGGGCCGCGCCAAGTACAACGAGGCCATCCGCAACGGCGATCGCAGCCGGTTTGCCGGGCTAACGTTCTGGTCGCCGAACATCAATATCTTTCGCGATCCACGCTGGGGCCGCGGCATGGAGACCTTTGGCGAGGATCCTTTCCTGACGGCAAGTATGGGCGTTCAATTTGTGAAGGGACTGCAGGGCGACAATCCGAAATATTTGGAGTTGGTGTCGACACCCAAACATTACGCGGTACACAGCGGGCCCGAGTCGTTGCGCCACGGTTTCAATGTCGAGGTCCCGGAGCACGACCTGGAGGACACCTATCTGCCGGCATTCCGCGCGACAATCATGGATGGCCATGCGGATTCGATCATGTGCGCCTACAACGCAATCGACGGCGCGCCCGCTTGCGCGAACTCGATGTTGATGCAGCAGCATCTGCGCGACGACTGGAAATTTGACGGGTTCTCGGTTTCAGACTGTGATGCTGTAGGCGACATTTCGCGCGGCCATCATTTCGCGGCGAACACGGAGCAGGCAGCCGCAGACGCGGTGAAAGGAGGCACCGATCTGGATTGCGGCAGAACGTACGGCGATCTGGTCCAGGCGGTCCATGATCATCTCCTGAGCGAAGCGGACATCGACGCGTCGGTTGTGCGCCTGTTTACCGCGCGCATGCGCCTCGGCATGTTCGATCCGGCGACGGATGTGCCGTCCAACACGATCCCGTATTCCGAGGTGAACGCGCCGGCGCATCGCGAAATGGCGTTGCAGGCCGCGCGCGAGACGATCGTGCTACTGAAAAACCGCTACCAAACGCTGCCGCTGCAATCCTCCATCCGGAAGATCGCTGTGGTGGGGCCGGACGCCGACTTGCTGGCGTCGATCGAGGGTAACTACAACGGAGTCGCGAGCGATCCGGTTTCACCGCTTCAAGGCCTGCGCAAGCAATTCGGCAGCGCAAACGTGATTTACGCACCCGGCTCGATCCTGGCTGACGGCACGCCGGATCCGGTTCCCTCGGCGTATCTACGCACCGACGCGTCGCTCAAGAGCGCGGGGTTGAAGGGCGAGTATTTCGACAACACAGAGTTTGAAGGCGCGCCGAAGTTGGTGCGCATGGATGCGAAGATCGATTTCGATTGGAACCGCGTGGTTCCTGCCGCAGATTTCCTAACACAAACATTCGCCGTGCGATGGAGCGGTGAATTTTTGCCGCCCGCGCCGGGGAAATATGTGCTGAGCCTTCGCGGCCCGCGTGCGGCCATGCCTGCGGGCGCGGTTGGACGGATGCAAGAGGCGGGAAAATTGACCGAGCGCGTTCGGCTGTTTATTGACGACAAGCTGGTGATGGACAGCCAGAGCAACCCGGCGGTTGCGCGGCTGAACTTTGCCGATACCCAGCCGCACTCGATTCGACTGGAGTACGTGCATCAGCCCAACGACCGTAATGTCAGTCTTGAGTGGGAGCCGCCCTCGGGCAGCATGCTCGCACCGGCCATCCAGGCCGCAAAGGAAGCGGACGCCGTTGTGGCCTTCGTCGGCCTTTCTCCAACTCTCGAGGGCGAAGAGATGAACGTGCACGCGGAAGGATTCGATGGAGGCGACCGGACCCGCATCGAACTTCCCAATGTGCAGGAGCATTTGCTGGAGGCACTGGGCGCGACAGGCAAACCGCTTATCGTGGTTCTCACATCCGGCGGTGCTCTGGCCGTTCCCTGGGCCAAAGAACACGCGGACGCGCTGCTCGAGGATTGGTATCCGGGCGAAGAGGGCGGCAACGCAATTGCGGAGACGCTCGCAGGAAAGAATAACCCCGCGGGACGCCTGCCGGTGACGTTCTATCGCTCGACCTCAGACCTGCCCGCGTTTACCGACTATTCCATGAACGACAGGACTTACCGCTATTACAAGGGTGAGGTACTTTATCCGTTTGGCTATGGCTTGAGCTACTCGACGTTCAGCTATCGCGCAC
Organism: Candidatus Sulfuritelmatomonas gaucii; assembly: GCA_900290245.1. GTDB lineage: Bacteria > Acidobacteriota > Terriglobia > Terriglobales > Acidobacteriaceae > Telmatobacter > Telmatobacter gaucii. Next base: position 18,162 of record OKRB01000161.1, read on the forward strand.
CGGATATGAGCTCGAAGGAAATTCACGCCGGGGCTTCGGTAACCGTGGCCACGGAGGTACGCAATACGAGCAAGCGCGACGGCGACGAAGTGGTGGAGCTTTATATTGTGCCGCCGCAGACCGCGGTGTCACCGCACGTGGAACTTGAGGGCTTCGCCAGGGTGCATTTGCGCGCCGGAGAGGCACGCCGCGTTGCGTTCACGCTCACTCCGCGGGAATTGAGCGAAGTGGACGAGAAAGGCAATCGCATGGTGGTTTCCGGCGATTACAAAATCTACGTTTCCGGCGGGCAGCCGGAGGCGGATACCCCGGCAGCAACACTCCACATTTCGGGCTCGATGACGTTGCCGAAATGACCAGTGAATCTCAGGGTAGTGCGGCTGCCAGTTGCGATTATTAAGACATCGCACGGATCTGCGCGGCGACGAAATCGTGGACCAACATGAGGTTGGTTGGTGAAACCACGGTCTTCGGCTCCTGCTGGCCAGCCGCATGGATCAGCAACACCGGCCGAGGATCCCATTGGCCACCGCGTGACACGCGCTCGTCTTCGGCGCTCCAGCCCGCAACCGGCCGCCATAACTGCGTGCGCCAGGAGTGGTCGCCCTGTACGACGAGTGTGGTGGCTGCCCAGCGCGGCTGCGCCTGGAGCACATTGAGTATCTGGCCCAGCAGGCGGTCGGAGTAATCGAGCGAATCAAGATAGGAGCCACCGGGTGCAAACGTGCGCGTGTGCCTGTTCCAGAACTCCGGCGGGTGCGGAACGGGAAGATGAACGTAAACGAGATCGGCCTGGCTGGTGGCGATGGTCTCGAGGGCGTGCTCGCTCATGTCTTTCACGGACGCAATGTGGCCCTGGGATTTCCAGTTCGCGGTGTCAGCCCACGCCCTGTCGGGCGTCGTGAATTGCTCCACCAGAACGCGCAGCGGAAACCAGACATTCTGGGCAAAGCTGGCGTTAAGCGAGGTCGGTCCGCGGTCCTGCGCGTCATCGTCGGCCCAGTAACATTCCGACGCCGTGCCGGCAAAGACCGGGCAATAGGTGATACACCATCCGGTGATCGACACTGTCAGTCCATGCTTCTTGGCCAAACCGAAGAGCGAAGAACTCGGATCGAAGGTCTCCCAGTGCGGTGAATCGATGGTCCGCACCAGGTAGCGGTGGTCGGATGTGTAAGTCACGGTCCTGACCACGCGTCCAAGCTGCAGACTCGGTACCACCTGGGTGGTCCAGTAGGCGATCGGGCTCACTTCGGTATAGAGCGTGCTTTCGCTGCGCAGACGGTCAAAATTCGGAAGCTGGAGCGATGGATCGCGCGACTCAAACGTCGGTTTGTAAGCAAGTTCATCGAAGAGAATCCAGACGAGGCGCGGCCTGGTTGCGGGCTGAGCCGGAATGGCCGTGACATAGGCCTTCGGGCCTGGGCGCCACGTCGCTGCGCGAACCAGTTGCCACGTGACAACGATCGAGAACACCGCGAATCCGGTGAGGACAACTCCGCCCGCACGGCGCAACTTATTGGCGAACGAAGGCACGCGCAGAATGAGAAAACCAAGCACGACGATCCAAGCAAGGCTGGCAGTGACCACCACCGCATTGGGGACGGGGAACGGAAAGACATTCAGATTACGCACCAGCAGGAACGGCGGAAATGCGGCCATCAGGATCCAGCGCAATTTCGGCCACCACTTCAGCCCGCGCAGAATCGCCATCACAATGAGGAAGACAAGAGCGACAATCACCAGGTCAGTGATTTGTGCTATCGCGATTTTTGTCAGGGGCTCCGGCGAGCGCATGCGGTCGTCACCGGCCGAAGATGTGAGATCGACGTAGTTGGGCAGGAGCAGGATGGCGGCAAAACCAAATGCCTGGGCGATCCTTTTGATCATGCGAGACTGGCCTCAGGACGCGCATCGCCTGCGATCCGTTCTGAGGCGTCGTGCGAAATTCGTTCCAGAAGCAAAAGGACGCGCCCGTTCGCAAGCGCGCACCGATCGGAGACCACAAAGTGCCGCGCGAACGCTTCCAACAGATCGCCCTCAGTGAAATGGCCATAGAGTTCGTCACGCCCGCGCAGCCACTCCTGGCACATTGAGTCGGTCGGAGGCACCCACTCGAGCACGAGCCAGTGCCGCGTGAGGCTCGCGCAGAGGTCACCAATGTGCGCCAATGGCAACTGCTCGCGCAGAATCAAGTGGTGAATCAGCGCTAGCATCAGCACCATATCAAATTTACCGGTCAGGCGATCGAGCAATGAGAAATGCTCGCGGTTGAGCCAACCCGCCGCAGGCGTGGGCCGGGCGATATTGGCCAACACCGTTGTGATCGGGAAGCGCTCTGTGGCAGCGGCTCGCCACAGAACTTCGAGCGCCGCGGCATCCACGTCGATTGCGACCACTTCGGCCCCGCCGCCGGCCGCTATTAGCGAGAAGGTTCCCGTATTTGCGCCGAGGTCGAGAACGCGCATCGGCCGGCAGCGCTGCAGCACGATTTTGACGAACTCCCGTTTGTCATCAGCTTCGGCAGGCTGATAGTGGGTGGCAGTCTGGGTGTATTCGCTCCACTGGCTGCGGCTGCGCGGTTCGGCTGTGTGACGAATTTGTTTTGCCAGGCGCGCGATGCGCTTCATGAGGATGTGTGTCGCGAGCTCAGGGTTGGCGACAGAAGACGGCTTGCGTGGGGTTTGCCGCGTCCGACCGGGCCGCTCGAAAAGCGTGGCCAGTGTAACCACGTCGAAAAGAGCCGGATTGAACCTTTGCAGGAACGGCAATGCTCGGTAGATCTGATTGGGTTCATAGCCGTCACGCCGGAATAACGTGGCCTGGAGAGGCCAGTCCAGGTATTTGGCGGCCACCAGCGGAAAGAGAAATGTGCGCACAAACTGACCGTACGCGAGCCAGACGCTTGCATGCGGATCGCGCCGTTCGAACGACAGAACATCCACCAGAATGGGCTTTGCTCCGGAGAAGAGAATATTTAGCGGAGTGGCGTCCTTCAGCGTCCAGCCGGAAGCAATCGCCTTTTGGGCAATACGCAAAGTCAGGTCCGCGGCAGCCAGCCACTGAGCAGACGTCCACTCCCACGGATAGGTGATGGGATCGATCCGCGGATGCTCCAGCCACAGTTCGTCGGGAGACACGCAGGGATGGCAGTCGGGGCTTGCGATCTGCGTCCGAACCAGGTCGCCGCTCTGCTCCAGTTCTGCGCGCAGTCCGGATGCCAGAAATGCCCGCGTTTCATTTTCCGCCGACGGGCGAATCCGGCGTAAGGCGTGATGTGCCGTGAGCCGGAGCTCACCTGCCGGATCGCGGAAGGTCAACATCGGATCACGATTCCCCGTTGAGCGGCCCGAAATGTCGGCAGCGACCCCGACAGGCTGGTTCACGTGTTGGAAGAATCCTCGCCGATCTGAGCGCTCGGCAGGTCTTCGTGGCGGCTCTTAAGCTCGCCGCGATGGAAGAGCAGGTAGATTTTGTGCCGCAAATACCATCCAGCAGCCACTAGCGCGGACCCGGCCGCCTGAATCGCCAGGAGGCCGCTGCCGGGGTCGGCATAAGCGTATGCTGGCCGTTCAAATAACAGTACAGCTCCCAGCGCGACGAGCATGATGGACGCAATGGAAAGGACAATTTTCATATTGCTGGTTGACGACTCCCGAATCTGATGGATATTCGAGCCGGAAGCCTGTCGAGCTGGCGCCAGCGTGAAGCACTGGAATCCACCTTTTACAAATAGACGTTAAAACGCCATTAAGAGTTTAGGCACGTGCAGACAGTTTCGGCTGTGACAAGAACCACCTAATGCAACCCACGAAGGTCGTAAGCGAAACGCCCGAATGGAGGCAGGCCCCCGGCGGCGGCCAGCCAAGCGAGGCCTTCAGGGTGAAACGCCAAGTTCGAGGTCGTCGAGACGGCGCCATTTATAGATGGCAATCGACACGATCCAGCTCAGGGCGAAAAACCCGACAATCACGTAGCCCAACGTGGCGAAATTGCCGTTGAGCCTCACCACCAAATTCCAGAAGACGCCATTTAAATGGAAGTGGCCGGCCAGCAGGCCAAGTGCCTCAATGCCGCCCACGACAAGCGCCACCACCACCGATACGAATGTAATGGTTATGTTGTAGTAGAGCTTCCTGACAGGCCGGATGAACGCCCAGCCGTAGGCCCCGAGCATAAGGATATTGTCGGTGGTGTCAATGAGCGACATGCCCGCAGCAAAGAGGGCGGGAAAGGCAAGAATCGACCACAACGGAAGCCCCTTTGACGCCTCCGCTGCCGAGATTGCCAGCAGGCCGATTTCGGTGGCGGTATCGAAGCCCAAGCCAAAAAGGACGCCCAGCGGATACATATGCCAACTGCGGCGGATCAGGGCGAACATCGGCCGGAACAGGCGCGCAAGGAACCCGCGGTTCGCCAGCAGCATGTCGAAGTCTTCGTCGACATACGGGGCGCCGTTGCGCACGCGGGTGAAGGCGCGATAAATGGAGACCAGAACGATCAGGTTCACAGCCGCGATGCCGAAGAGGAAGATCGAAGAGACCAGCGTGCCGATCACCCCGCCGACAATACGAGCGCCGTCCATTCGATGTTGCAGCGCGAGCGCGGTGGCCGCGATCCCCGCCGTGCCGAGAAAGACGATCGTCGAGTGGCCAAGCGAGAACATGAAGCCGACGCCGACAGGCCATTTGCCCTCCTGCATCAGCTTGCGCGTTACATTGTCGATTGCGGCGATGTGATCCGCATCCACGGCGTGCCGCAAGCCAAAGCTGTAGGCAAGCAGCCCGGTACCCAGCAAAAGCGGAAAGTGACGGAACGCGATGGCCGCCCAAAGCCATGCTCCGGCATTGAGGGTAAACAGAATGGCATAGATGCCGACGACCTTGCCGCGTACGTTCCCAGGGGCGTCGTCGAAGAGACTTCGCAGCGCAGGCCGTCGGGCTGGAGCTGTTTGCGACATAGCAGCCAGATCACTCATCGCAAGTGCCCCGCGAACTGCCACGCTCACGGCTTGCCGCAGCAGCACATACGCGCTTTGCAACAGCAAAAACGAGTGCCTCGGCACTCTTCAAGCCGGGATTTGCGTCGGTGCGAATAGGCCAATATTACCATTTTGAAATTCGTGCTACAAGCGACAGCTCCGAATTTCAGGCAGAGAGCGCCTGTCTCGAGGCTGCGATGGCCAACGACAGATGAAGCTCTGGAGGGGGTCGAAGCTGGGACGCCCGTTACTGCGTCGGCGCGGCCGGCGCTTTCGATGCGGCAGCGACGGGAGGGGGGGCGGCCTTGGGCCTGGATGCTTCTTTTCGCGCCGGGGCAAGGATGGCGTGGAGGATGGTACCCTCCATGCGCGGCATGAACTCGACTATGCCGGCGTCGCCGATGTCCTGAATCAACCGGTTGATAATGTTGTAGCCAAGTTCGCGATGCGCCATTTGCCGGCCACGGAAGCGCAGGCTGGCCTTGACCTTGTCACCGTCGCCCAGAAACCGGATCGCCTGGTTCTTCTTGGTCTGGTAGTCGTGTTCGTCCACGGTCACCGAGAACTTGACTTCCTTGATGGTGATCACTTTTTGCCGCTTGCGAGCGGCGCGCTCGCTCTTTTCCTTTTCGTAGAGAAAACGGCCGTAGTCCTGAATACGACAGACTGGAGGAACTGCGGTGGGAGAAACTTCTACGAGGTCAAGCCCACGCTCGCGGGCGATTTTGAGAGCTTCGTACGGTGCAAGGATGCCTAATTGTTCGCCGTTTTCGTCGATCACGCGGATTTCGCGTGCGCGAATCCGGTCGTTGACGCGGATAAAGGACTTTGCCGAACGTTTATCGAATGCGATGGCGCTCCTCCAAATGCATGCTGCGCGGACCGGGTCAGGAAGCCCAATGGCCCGCAACTGCACGAACGCAAACTGAGTATAGCATTGGCTTGGCTCCGCGGCTTGAGCCAGCAAAATGGAACCCGCATGCGAGAAGGCGTACGGTGGTGAATCAACGTCGGCTGCTCCGCTTCAGTTCCCCAGCACATCCTCAATTGGTCGGCCGGACTTCGCAACCGCCGCATGGTAGTCCTCGCCGAGAAGTGCGGCCAGGGTTGCCGCGACCTGGCTTTCTGTAACAACAGGCCCACCTTTGCGCTCGCCCAGGGCAAGTGTATCGGGGCCAAGAAATGCCATCCATGTCTCGCGCGAGGCCGGGTCGCTGGCTCCGTGGTCGGTCCATTGCGCACCGTTGCCTCTTCCATGGTCGGGAACAACAATCAGCGTTGTCTTGTCCCGGTACTCCGGCATGGACTGCGCCTGTTCCCACAACTCCCGCAAATACTCGTCGTCGCGGTGTGCGGCATCGAGGTGGGCTGCATACGAGCCCTGGTGGGCCCAATCATCGGTTTCACCGAGGCCGAGAAATAGCACCCGTGGGTGCGCGGCCTTCATATATTCGAGCGCAGTGTGAAAAGGAATGGGATCGAAGGGCTCATCATCCCACACACGAACTGTCTCCGCTTTGAGCTTGTTGAGCAGAGCAATCTCCGGCGTTGGCGGAATGGCAGTGAAAGGGACGTAACCTGCGTTCACCGGAAACCCGCATCGCACCTGATTGAAGATTGCATCAAACTCGGCCCACGCACCGAATGCTGCCACCCTGCCGGCAAAAGCAGGTTTCTCGTTGAGCCATTCGAAGACGGTGTGGTTGGGGTTGGGTCCGGCATCGTTCGAGTCGATGCGCGGGTCGGCGAACCCGGTCAGGGTCTCGCTGTATCCGGGATAGCTGAAGTTCAGGCCGTTCGTGACTTGGGCGTCCGAGCCAAGATCGCGGTTACCGAAAAGCTGGCCCTGCGTCGACACCACCGTCCAGAGGAAGGGCATCAGTTCCCGTCGCCGTTTCCCGGCCGATCCGCCGCTGTAATCGTGTTCGGCAGCTGCGGTCATCTTTTCCGGATCACCGAGCCACTTGGGTCCCAGCGTTCGCATCAGCGAGGGATCCGCTCCGCGAAAGATCTCCTGCCAGCGCAGTCCGTCGATCATGACAAGGATGACGTTTTGGGTCTTGTGGGCGTGGGACTCCTGCGCGCTTGCACTCACGGAACACGCGATTGCCACAGCGGCGACACACGCGGCAAGCCTCAGCCCGTTTCGTTTGGAATTCCGTTTCATTCGCGCTCCTTCAACGGAACCGTCAATCTTCGGAGAAAGGCATCAACGCGGCTGGTTCCAGGTGGAAACAATCGCCTTAAGTGCGCTGTCGGGCGAGAGCCCTGTGGCATGGATCAGTACAAGCTGATTTGCGGGCAGGCGGCCGTCGAATTCGACCGGAAGAAAGTTGTCGGTGAGCGCCGCGGTGCGGCCATGTGCGGCCATCGCGACCGGAGTGTGCAGCGTGATGGCAGGGAGCTCGCGGCCGATGAAACTGGTGCGATGCGCACGAGTCTTTTCAGCGGCGAGAGCGCGCAGCGCGGCCACGCGCTCTTCCACGACAGTTTGTGGAACGGGTGAATCCGCGTGCAGCGGCCACGCCCGCGTGTCGGGCCGCGGTGAAAATGGAAACAAATGCAGATAGCCGAAGGGCAAGGCGCGAATGAACGCGAGTGTCTCTTCGAATTCGCGTTCGGTCTCGCCGGGAAAGCCCACCATGACGTCGGCGCCAATGGTCAACTCTGGACCGGCTGCGCGCAGGAGCGCCGCGACTTTGGCTGCGTAGTGCCATGGGCGATAGCGACGGTGCATTCGGCGCAGCACCGCATCGGAACCCGACTGCAGCGGAAGGTGGGCGTGGCGCGCCAGGCGGGACCCGCCAAATTCACGCATGAGCGAAATCAGCGCATCGTCCCAATCCATGGGCTCGATCGAGCTAAGTCGCAGGCGCGGCAGTGCGGTTTGCTCAAGAATGCAACGAACCAACGGCGAAAGCGAGTCGTTTTCCACACCGGACAATTCCCTGCCCCAGCGGCCGAGGTTGATGCCTGAAAGCACAAGCTCATTCCCGCCTGATTCGACGAATCTCTGCACTTCGCGAAGAATGGCCGCGCGCGACAGGCTCTTCGACGGCCCGCGCGTGAAAGGGATGACGCAGAACGTACAGCGATTGCCGCATCCCTCCTGGATTTTGAGGTTGGGCCGTGTCTGCGCTCCCTCCATGAGTGCTGCATCCGCCAGGTGCGCGTCTTCAATGAACGAGTGCGCGAAGCGATCGTCAACCCAGATGGGCGCTCGCGGCGTGCTCGCAGAGAGAAGCGTTCCCACCGGGACGATAGCGGGCGGAAAGGTTGCGGCTTGCGTTCCCAAGCTCGCGAGATCGCGAATGATCTCCGGCGCGAGCGCCATGTGGCTGTTGCCCACCACAGCCGCGACGCCGGCCATGCTCGCCAGCTCTTCGGCCGCGCGCTGCGCATAGCAGCCGGTCACAACGATTTTGGCCTCAGGGTTCCGGCGATGCGCCCGGCGGATGAAGGCGCGAGCCGAGCGATCGGCTTCGGCGGTCACGCTGCACGTGTTCACCACCACCACGTCGGCGGCGAAAGGCTCGTATTCGGCGAGGGCGCGCAGATTTGCGGCGATCGCTTCCCCGTCGGCGCGCGCCGCCCTGCAACCGAAGTGTTCAATGTGAAAACCGGTCATCTTTTTCAGTGTAGAGGCTGCCGGAGCCATCTTCGCGCAGGGTCGTCCTTCACAACCCATTCCTCAAGAGTTAAACGAGCTGCGGAAAAATGGGAGAACAGAGGTGAATTGGAAGAAACATTTGCCGCCAGGCCTAAAGGCCTAGATGATCTTGAGGATTTAGCGCGGAGGTTGAGACCCACGCCTCCCTCGCCGTAACGGACCCATGCAAAGAGGTCTGACCACGGCCGATCAGTTTTCGCTATACTGGTAAAGTACCCGTTCCAAAATTGGCGGGACCAGAGACAGCGATATGTCCTCCTCGACTGCCTACATCCCGGTTCGTACCCGGGCCACCGCAAGAAGCCGGAGCCGGCACATTGCCGGATACGTTTATTTCACTTTTATCTGCTATGTTTCCATCGGCTTACCGCTCGCGGTATTGCCACCGTATGTGCATCTCCGCATGGGTTATGGCACGGTCCTGGCTGGGCTGGCCATCAGCATCCAGTACATCGCCACGCTGGCGAGCCGCCCGTGGGCCGGCCGCATTTCCGATCACATGGGCGCGAAGGTCTCCGTTCTGTGGGGGATGGCCTGTTGCACGGTAAGCGGGGCTTTTCTGATTGGCGCGGCCGCTTTGCATACGGTCCACTGGCTCAGCTTTGCAGTCTTGATCGTCAGCCGCCTGGTGCTGGGCATCGGCGAGAGCCTGGGGTCGACGGGCGCCACACTGTGGGGAATCACCGCGGCCGGGCAGGAACACACGGCCAAAGTGATCGGCATGAACGGTATCAGCACTTATGGCGGCATGGCGCTGGCCGCACCGCTGGGTGTGGTGCTTGATCAGCAGTGGGGGCTCGCGTCGATCGGCGTGCTCACCATTCTGATTGGCGCGGCAAGTCTTGCCATCGCCTGGTACAAAGCTCCTGTCCCCGTCGAGCCCGGCGAGCACATGCCCTTCGCTCACGTGCTGGGCCGCGTGGCTCCCCACGGCATGGGACTGGCGCTGGGCGGTGTGAGCTACAGCGTACTGGCGACATTTGTCACCCTCTTTTACGCACACCGGCACTGGAGCGGCGCTGCGCTGTGCCTCACAGCCTTCGGGCTTGCGTTTATCGCAGCGCGCGTGCTCTTCATCAAGACGATTCCGCATTATGGCGGTTTCCCTGTGGCCATTGCCTCGCTTTTGACTGAAGCCGTGGGCATGATTCTGCTTTGGCAGGCGGTGGCGCCCTGGATGGCGCTGGCCGGCGCAGCCGTGGGCGGACTGGGACTTTCGCTCGTCTTCCCCGCAATCGGCGTAGAAGCTGTGAAGCGCGTGCCCGAGTTCAACCGAGGGACGGCGCTCGGCGTCTACACCGCGTTCTCCGATGTTTCCTTTTTTCTCGTGGGCCCCATTGCCGGAGCGATCATTGGATTCTTTGGCTACGCCAGCGTGTTTCTGTTCGCATTGATCAGCGTGCTGGCGGCGCTGGGGATTGTGATGGTGCTGAAGGCGGCGAACAAAGAACAGAGATTAGAGATCAGAGATTAATGGGAATCGGCGGAGATTGGTTGTAATGAGCCCGCGCGTAGCGTCGAACGCGTTCGGAGCGCGGCGAGAGTGATGACGGCGAGCGCGAGAACAAGCAAAAGCACATGGCTGGTGAGGACGGCCCACTTCGGGCTGGGTACGACAGGACCCTGAAGAAACGCATGCATGCCGTACACGAGTGCCCCGCCAGCACCGACGCTCAGGGTGTGCAGAGACGTCCATCCGTCGCGGCGCGAGAGCATCCGCAGCGAAGACAGAAACACGAGATCGATGGCGAAGATCCACGCCACCGCGCCCCAATTCCAAAAGATCGGCGCAAGAAAGACGGCAAAGCCGAGAAGGAACGTAGCGGCTGCGGCGAGCCATGGGGAGGGTGCGGGACCAGGTTTTTGCTGCGGAACGCGCGGGGCGGGAATCATGAAGGCGGCAGCGGCGAATGCGACGACGAGCATGGCGGTCACGAGAAATTGCGTGTGCGAGGCGCGGAACGGGTCGTGGTGGAAGGAGTAAGAGGTGTTGGCGTAGATGCCGACAGCGAAGAGGATGGCGGCAACGCAGAGGCCGACTTTGCCAAGCCAGGGTGTGTGAGCATGTGAAGGAAACAGGCCCTCAACGAGCGCGATGGAGACGCCGATGCTCCAGAAGGGGTGGACGTTGAGCATGAAGAGGGTCCACCAGGCACCGATGCCGAGAGCGGGAATCCAGGCGTGGCTAAGCAGATGCATGTGCATCCCGAACACATTGGGGTTGAAGAGCGTTTGCGTGGTGTACCCCTCTTCAATAAGGCAGTAGGCGCAGCCGAGGAGAAGAATAGTGGGCCAGCCGCGGCCAGTGTGGCGCGCGAGCTCGCGGATGAGCAATGCGCCGCCGCCGTACATGGGCGCCATGATGATGAGCGGAGAGAGAAATGTGATGGCAAAATCGCCGAGGAGGTATTCGGCGACGAGAGGCGCGATGAAAAACAACGTAACGGCGGCAAGGATGCAGCGTTGCGGATAGGACATGTGCACCTCTTTCGGGTTACAGAGATTCAAGCGCGTCGGGGCCGAAAATCGAAATTCCGGCTAAGCCTGATCGAGTCCGTAGAGGGTGCGAATGCTTGGAATACTCGATCGGATCTTGTGGCCCACTGCCCGTCCCAGGAATTTTGTGACGGATTCGAAGCGCAGCATGGAGGCGGCTCTGTCGTTGAGATCGAGATCGAAGGCGGCGAGAAGCTTGTCCTGTTCATCCCGCGGCCAGTTCTGGAAATCGTTCCACGCCTGAGTATTGCCGGCCCTGACCGCTTCGTTGCCGCCATGTGCATATTCCGCCAGTTGCAGCCACTGCTTCGTCAGGTACTGGGCACGTTCGCTCGCCGGGTCCAGATCGATGGCCGCTTCGATCTCGGAGAAGACTTGCCGCATCGCCCGCACATTCTTCTGACGGGTTTCAAGCGGCGTCTGCTGGCGGATCCGTTCCCGATCGAGCCAGGCTTGTTCGGTGTAGTACTTCCGCATGGATTTCTCTTGTGGCTGCATGTCGATCACCTCAATAATCTTTCGCAGAATGGATGCGTCGGTGGTTTGCCCTGATTGAATGACCTTTTCCGCTGCTGCGATTGCAACCATGGCGCGATCGATCAGCTTTCGCTTTTCGGCTAGAGCTTCACGTTGCATATGCAGGGAGTCGACGAGCTTCAGCGGTCCGTGTTTCAAGAGCAGCTTGATCTCGTGAAGCGGGATACCCAGGAACTTCAGTGCGGCAATCTGTTCCAGGCGTTCCAGGTCCTCCGGACAGTAGAGGCGAAAACCGGAGGTTCCGCGCTGCGGTTTGAGCAAACCCATGCGATCGTAGTGGTGCAACGCTCGGACGGTGACCCCTGCCAATCTGGCGAATTGGCCAATGCGGTAGCAGTTGCTCATGGCTCTGGAGACCATAGTCGGGCCTGACGCAGGGTCAAGGTCAAGCGGAAAATGGGCTCCTAAAATCTGGAGTGCTTGCATTTGCCTTCTTGCGTCGCTCCTGCGGGGCTTCGGGGTGATCCCTGGGCTGCTTCCCAGCGTTGAAACGCTGGGCTAACCAGCAATGCGCCTACGGCGCGAGCAGATGGGGACTTGTGAAGTCCCAGAGATTTTATGAGCTGACCGCTGACACCTGAGACCTGAAACTGAAAACTGCTTTCCTGCTATGCTCTCGTCGAGGTGCGTGCCATGGCTGAAACAGCGTCCTTTCCCTACGAGACTCGTCTCAACATCCTGCACGGACCGCTGGAACTGATCGACGTTCATGCCGTTCCGGGCGTCAACGGCTACAAGTGGTTCAATCAAACACTTTGCCGGGTGAACGACTCAGTGGTGCGCATGGCCGCCATTGAAGGCGAATACCACTGGCACAAGCACGATGAGGATGACGAATTCTTCTACGTGGTGGATGGAGAGCTGCTGATTGATATTGAGGGTGGGCTGGAAGGCCGGACCGTTGCGCTCAAGCCGGGGCAGGGGTTCGTGGTGCCGAAGAAAGTGGTTCATCGGACGCGCGCGCCGAGACGTACGACGATTCTGATGGTGGAGAATGCGGGGATCATTCCGACGGGGAATTGAGCGTAGGGAGCCGGCACGACTTTCAGGTTCAGCCGCCGGTGTGGATCAAATGCGCAACCTGCCGCATATCGTCCGCCTGGAGAGCGCGGCTGATGGACTGAAGATATTTGTGTTCGGCGATGAGCTGTTTGATGGACCGGTTGTCATCCTCTTCGCCATCTTCGCCGTCTTCCGAGCCGTCCTCATCGCCGGAATCACCGGAATCTTCGGCCTCGGGGTCTGAATCTGTGTCTTCCTCGCCTTCGTCGTCCTCCTCGCCTTCGTCGTTCTCATCGTCCTGATCGTCTTCATCGTATTCGTCGTCCTCAAGCTCTTCGTCGTCAGGATCAGCGGCGATTTCGTCGCCATCGGGAGTCTGAGAAAGTGCTTCGACGCTGTTCAAGCCGACGGCCCAACTGCTGCGGTCGACGCTTTGCAAAGCGAGCTGGAGACCGTAGAGGAGAGTGGATGCGGTCTGCCGGTCGACGGTCTTGTTGACGAGGGCGCGCAGGACGCGAGTGATGACGACCTGGACAGCACAACGGTCTTCGAGGAGGGGAATCTCGATGGAATCGATAAGGCTGACGGGTTGTTTTGCGGCCCGATGCAGCCGGGAGTGGAAGTAACAAAATGGCTCGCCCGTGAGGGCGTATGCTTGGCATTGGCAGCCGCCCGTCATGATGTGCCGGCAGTTGGGTTTCATTCTCTCCTCCATGTGGCGCCGCTGTACCCCGCCCCTACGTATGCCATACCTCGGTATTTGAAAACAGAAGGTTTCTGGGCCGGGTATAACCCCGGGTAACCGAGCAGGGCCAGAGGACGGGGAAATCTCCGGTTCCGTTGCCGAGCTCATGAGTACCTAAGACAAGCTTAGGGATTTTGCGGAATTAATCTGCAAAGTTGACGGAAGAAATAAATGCAGTGGTATGAGAGGAAAGGGGGCGGGATGGGGTTGTAGGGCTCTTGACGAGCGACCGGACTGCGGGACTACGGGACTGCCGGAATGAGGGCTGGGTCTCGAGCGATGATTTCTCAAAGATCAGCATTGACGACCATCAGAGCGCAACCTGACCACTGGACCCCTGGGGCGTAAGCGAGGATCTGTTCCAAAGTGGCCGTCATTTGATCACTCGTCCCGAAGGCCACATCTGAAGACCCGACGTGGTATTTCTGGGCAAGCCAAATCCTGGCCAAACACGCTTGGGGCACAATGAACTCTGAAGGATCGAACGCGACGTACATCCAACTGGGCAAACGCTTAGCCCTTGGTCCGAGCAGTTTTGGCCAGATATCTTACTTATCCCTTTGAGAGGATTTACATCTCAGGATACGGAGGTATCTATGTCAGGATCGAGGATGACACGCCTGGTCTTCTGGGTGGTGACCGGAGTTCTGGCAGGTTGCTCCAGACGTGCCGATCTCGTACCTCCTTCTCAACCGGAGATCAAGGCGGTACCGGCAACACCGATAGCGGAAAAGAAGACGGACCTTGGCGTACAGACCTGGAATCCGGAGTGGAACCGGATCGTCGAGCAGGCACTGCCGCCGGAGATGCTGTCTGCCAGGGCAGGGCGAGATGTAAGACCTTTCTGCCCGCGCTTTAACGCAATGAGCGACGGGAATAGGCGCGCCTTCTGGGCATATTTCTTCCAGGCGCTTGCCGGTGCAGAGGCGGGGCTGGTACCGACCGCAGATGTGCGTCACACGGATGTGCAAGTACCAGTGAAAGACACTGTGACGAAGCGGATGGTGCGAAGCGAAGGTCTACTGCAGCTGACTTATATGGATCCCCGGCGCTATGGCTGTGATTTTGATTGGGATAAGGACAAGCTGTTACTGGAGAGAGATCCGACGAAGACGATTCTGCAGCCGATGAACAATCTGACATGTGGAGTGAAGATCCTCGATAATCAGCTCATTGCGCAGCGAAAGCCACTCTTGAGTCAATCGGGCTATTGGTCAACGCTGCGGCCCGGAGGACCCAGTTACCGGGTCTTCGCCAAGCAGATGACGAATGTGCCTGCTGTATGCCGCCAGGCCCCGTCACTCGGCGAATCGAAGACGGCAATTGCTTACGCGAAACCTGCAACCGAAGCGACGCGGGATCAGGCGACCGGTTTGAAATGAGTAGTGGTCCTTTGGACACGATGAATAGCGCATACGGACTTGTCGCATTTCGGTCCGTCTACAGTTGGACTCCGCATTACCAGAATCGAAATAAATGCAATATTCTGCTTGTTACTGGTATTCCAAGAGATACTTCTCGAAAGTCTTAGTGCGGTATCTCGCGCGCCCGTATTACC
>OKRB01000053.1 GCA_900290245.1 Candidatus Sulfuritelmatomonas gaucii
AGGCGTCACGTTCTCCGGCAATTTCTCCTGATCAATCAGCAGCGATGGGACCAGCCCTCCCACAACCACCAACTCATCCATCAAATCACCCAATTTCGTGGCGAGATACAGGCAGGTGGACTTCACCCTGGCAACTTGGCCGGCTGGGTAGCCGGAGGCGGTTGTTGGTTTTTCAGGCATGGCCGTCCTTTCTCAATAGTTTTGCGCGCAATTGTTCAGCCGCTTCGGCGGATCGCTCGGGCTGATCCTTTAAATCCATATACACCTGCACCGGGTGAACACAACGGATGCTGCCAGGCTCTGCTGCGCCATCGAAAACGCCTTCATCGTTCGGCACCACCAGCCAGACATTCTCTCCTTTTTGCTCGTCGTGAAAGCCCATTTCCTGCCTCGCCTCCGCGGACGGCATTTGGCCCACATAGAAAACCACCAGCCGAAAGCCGGCAAACTGGTTCAGCAACCATGCCCCGGCCAATCCAGTGGCCGCGTGCTCCAGCTTGTCGCGTTTCAATTGATCCGACACCCGGCGCAGAATCTCATCACCCGACCGGGCAGCGATATGACCCCGCACGATGTGGTGTTTGGAAAAATCATAAGCCTCGCGCCAGGCATCCAACAGCGCGTCGTAATCAGCGACCTTCAGTTCACCGGCGGCATCACGCGCCACCAGGCGCTGTTCTTCCAGATGCCGGACGATGCGGCTCGTAAATCCCTCATCCAATCCGGTCGCCTTTGCCAATGCCCGCTGGCTGAACCTGCTCTCTGGTTCAATCAACAACCGGCGCACAATCCGTGCGCTCTTGGGCGCGAACACACTGCGCGGCCGTCCAGGCCGCTTGAATTGGTTTGGCTTGCCTTCGATGGTCACCCGTAACCCTGGCGCGATCAAATGTGCATTGCCTGACAAATCCAGCCAGCAAACGTCCGCTTCCTCACACAACCGCTGTCCCAATTCGCCCATGTAGGGCACGGCAACCAACGGAATGCTTTTCTTTTTCCAATGCTCCGCGAACTGCCGGGCAGAGCGCGCCGCCATTGCGACCGCCGCTGCTTGGCCGGTCGTTTTGCAATCCACAACGAAATTGAAATTTCCCGCCGCTACCAGCAAATCCGCGCCCTCCGGCTTTCCGCGACCGGCGGCGGTCTGCCGTTGAACCTTGATGCGGTTCAGCGGCACGGCAAGCAGTTCTGCCAGCCGTTTCGGGACCTCTTCCGCCAGCCGTTGACTCAATGCTCGATTCATATTGTTCAAATACCACGACTTGATCCTATGGTCAAGCCAGCCAATTTAAGCAAGTTCCTCGTTTCTTATTGCTCCCGGCGCATTGCTTCCGCCGGAAGCTTGCCAAGGCGCTCGTTTGGTGCCATCACATGAATTGGCATTCACATGCACAACTTGGCTCTCAGAGCGTTCCGGGAAACGAGCATGCGCGCCAGCAACGCGTTGATGTGGCTGGCGAGCCAGCCTGTGGTTGGACGTGCGCTAAAGGATTTCCCGAGGTGAGCATTGAAGGAAAACACGCCAAATGGCTGGCCCACCCTACAGCAACTTCCAGGAGCGCGTCGAGCGCGCGGCCAAGGCAGCCTTGAAACGAAATGGCAGCGTCGGTCCGCTGGAACTGTTGCAGGAAATGAGGCTGCTACAGCCGTGCCACGTCGAGGGCTGGCGCAAAGGCAACGAGCATTACCGGGTGCTTCAGCCATGGATTCAGGTCGGGCCGGAGAAGTTGCAAAAGACCATCTGCCATTTCCAGGAGTGGGTCAAACAACGCGGCTTGCGCCCCATCGAAGCCGCCCACACGCGCCGTGGGCCGGGCGGCATCGAACAACTGCACGTCACCGAAAACAGCGATCCGCAATGGGAGAAGTTTTATCGCACGTACTACACGCCGGCAGATTTGCCGGAAAAGAAGACCGCGCGGCTGGCCGCCAAATTGAACCGGCCACCCGAGTTGGTGGTTTTCGAGAAAGTGGGAGACGAGGGCAAATGTAATGAGTGCGGGGCGGAACTGTTTACGGGAGATTACCTGCTGATGGAGAAGGGCCAGCCTCTTTGTCTCACCTGCGGCGACCTGGACCGCTTGGTGTTTCTCCCCGCCGGTGACACGGCCTTATCGCGGCGGTCACGCAAGCACAGTTCACTCGCGGCAGTGGTGGTGCGATTCAACCGAAAACGCAAACGATACGAGCGGCAAGGTCTGCTGGTGACCGAGGAAGCC
>OKRB01000055.1 GCA_900290245.1 Candidatus Sulfuritelmatomonas gaucii
CCGCCAACGCGCCGATGAAAGCGCCGACGGCTGCGCCGCCGAGTCCTTCTTTGGTAACCTCCTGGATAGACAGCTTTCCGTTCGGGTCCCTTGCAACAGCGGTGGAGGCATAGAGCTTGATGTGTCGTTCCGCACGCAGCTTCTTGAGCGCGTCGATCGCCTCTTGGATGATCGCCTCTTGGATCATCGCCGCATCAGGAAACATGACAACGACCAACTTGCTCATCAGGGATCTCCGAAATTTCAATCGTAGTTCGTTCAAGGTCTGGACTACACGTGCTTAGCCCGCCAATGCCACCAAAATACCGCAACAATTCCCTGCGCGCTTGCCGCAATCAGCGCGACAATCAAAGCCGAATTTTCGATCCACGCTATTGCCGGGATGCCAAGCGCCATGATCAGCCCGAGCAAACAGATTTGCCAGGAAAGGATATGGACACCAGCGGTAAAGGTGCCGAGCGTGAGCAACGTGAAAACTGCCAACCCCGTAGAACTGGCAGTGAAGACACGCTGGACGCCGGGCAACAACAGCAAATTCATCACCACCAGGAACGCCAGCCAGTGCAGCGCCTGGGTTGTAATCAATCGCAGCCGTGTAGCGTTGTCGGCTGCGCTCGCCCACCCGTTCGCGATACAGACCAGCCCAATGATCGGGGCGAGAATTTCCCAATAGCCAATAATCGGTTGCTTGGAGAAGCTTGTATAGGCGACGCCGAGTATTGTCAGGATCAATACCAGGCTAAACGGCAGCTCCCTGACCCAAAAGCTCGCGCGTTGTGGCTTACTCGATGGCGCGGCTTGCGGGACTGCGGTGCTCATGGCAGTTGCTTCGCGCTGACTGACGGCGCCGCCATTTGTTAAGTTCGCCGGTCGAAGCGTGTCAATGCTTCTCCAGCCGAGCGTGCAATTTGAAGGCCAGCACGACGAGAGAGACGCCGAACACCAGCGCATACGCGCCCAACCACCATGTCAGCACCACCGCGCCGATCATAGGCGCCACGATGAGCAATACCCCGTAGAGTATTGAGACGATGCCGCCGAAAATCAGCCAGCCGCGACCGTCGATAAAATTGAGGCGGAAGGCCGCAATCAGTTCCAAAACGCCGGTCAAGATTGCCCAGAAGGCGAGCAGGAACACGAACGCCACCACGGTAATCCCCGGCCACAGCACCGCAACCGCGGCGACGGCGATGTTCACGAGGCCTTCCAGGAGGAGATAGCCCCATCGTTCTTGTGCACGCGCCGCCCTCACCGCACTCACGATTCCGAACACGCCATCAGCGAAGGCGTAGGCCGCGAACACCAGGACGAGCGACAGCATCGTGGCGCCGGGCAGAAACAGCGCGATCAATCCGCTGTGACGACGATTGGCCTCCGTCCGCTTACAGGCTGCGTAAGCCAAGCGCCAGCGCGATCCAGGCACAACCGTAGAAGATCAAGTCGATCCCGATAAACAGACCGATCACCCAAAGTCCTGATGCCGGCCATTGCCCAAGAACAAGCAAGCCCAGCACCAGCGTGATGAGGCCGTCTGCCACCTGCCAGCCCCATCCTGGGAGCGCGAGCGCTATTGACCCAATGATCTGAAATAGTCCGCCAACCAGAAAGAACATGGCCATGAACACGGTGAGGACTTCAGCGCTTTTCACCGGTCGCGTTACCAGCAGTAAACCCGCGATGCCAAACAGGATAGCGGCCAGCAGATGTTGAAAGAAACCCGCCCAATGCCCCACCATGACGGCTTGTGCGATCTCGATGCCTGAGGCCAGCACCAGCAGCCATCCGAAGAACAGCATCGAAACGACTGTTGCCGCCACCGCACGCACAACGGCGGCGATACCCAACACCAGCACTCCAATTCCGAAGGCTAGGAACCATCCCCAGTACTGGATGATCTCGCGAGGGATTTGGACCTCTAGCGCTTGGATATCGCCGACCGTCATGGCTTAGCTCCTAGACTAATAACAATCCGATAACCCAGCTGACCAGTCGCAGGCCTCAGGCCACGTCTCGTCAAAACGCCGCCGTAATCGACCAGTGCAAGTGGCGGCGTTCAAGCTGCTTTCACGCCCTGCGCGGTGTCGGCATCTTTGCGCGCCAACCAGGCTTCGACGGATGCCTGCTCAGCCTCGTCGAGGGTGGCCGATGCCACGAGCGCCGCTGCCGCGGCGTAGCGCTCGGCGCTGTCGGCGCGGCTTTGCAGCTTGGCCATTTCGCGCTTGGCCTTCCACTCGGCGATCTTCTCGCTGGTAGTCGCCTTGCGTTCCTCGACCCACTTCTTGATGTCGGCTTGCGCGGCTGTAACTTTCGCGCGGTCTTTATCGATGCGCTTCGTGACGTCGTCCAAGTAACGCCGCACGTCCTCCTCGGTACGCACGTTGCCGTCCATTCTCGCCTTCAGCGCCTCCATGTTGTTGTCGATGCTGGTAAGTTTGATGCGAAGATCTTGGCAGAACTGATCGATGCGTTTACCCATGGCTAGTTCTCCCTGTCAGGGTGTAGCCTCCGGCACTTCTAGAAACCATTTAGCAAAGCGCAAACGCCACAATGCGCATTGACCTAGATCAAATCATCGCTGCAGAGTGACAGTCCTCTACCAGCTATTTGTGTGAGCCTAATCAGCATCAGCGCGGGTGAATCATGCCTCAAACGACGCCCGCTCAGCATCATTGATCGCCACCGCAAGATAGCGCGAAATAATTTGTGACCTGCTTTAGCCGACGCGCGGCTTGGGTACGACTACGCCGAGTGAATGGGGGCGAATTTTGTAGTGAAGCGGCGCATCCATAATGCTGACTTCACCA
>OKRB01000056.1 GCA_900290245.1 Candidatus Sulfuritelmatomonas gaucii
TGAATCACCACCCGGAGTGGTTTAACGTGTGGAACAAGGTGGTGGTGGACCTGAACACACACAGCGTTCAGGGTATCAGTAATCTAGATTTCGAGCTGGCGGGAAAAATCAATGAGATTTTCGGCAGCTGAGTTTTATTTGATGACCGCATGATCGGCGCCCATCAACCCGAAGATCGCCGACGCGGCTGGTTATTCATCAGCGCGCGATGGCTGGCTGCGATACTGGTTCTGGGGATACTGCTGCATCTTCTGCCGCTGCACCTGCTCAGTGAAGCGCTCCAGCGCGTACCGCTGACGCGGTTTATCATCATCCTGATCGGCTACCTGCTGGCGCACGTCGTTGGAGCTGCGAAATGGCGCATGGTGGTCAACTCGGCCGGCGCCCAGCTCGATTTCCGAACCAGCGCTCAGTGCTATGCCGGTGGCCTGTTCGCTACGTTGTTTCTGCCCTCGATCATTGGCGGGGACGTGGTGCGTTTGGCCGTCGGCCTGCGCCGCAGTCCGAATCCCGCGGCGGTGCTTGCCGGAAATGTGGCCGACCGCTTCCTGGACATGAGCGCGCAAGCGAGCCTGGTGCTGCTGGGGATTCTGCTGCTGCCGGGTAGCGTTCCGATAGCTTTGCGGAATCAGGCGCGGCACGCGGTGTATATCTTTGCGGGAGTCGCCGCAATCGTGCTTGTGCTGCTGGCCCTATCGTACCGGCCATTGTTGCGGGGACGTTCCGTAAGGTTTAGACGACACTTAGGGCGATTGCGTTTTGCGCTGCGAAGCGTCTCGCGGCGACCACATGTTCTGTTTTTCGGATGGCTTCTGGGGACCGCGATACAAACCACATTTCTCACACTGACTGCGCTGCTGGCCATCTCCTGCGGGCTGTTCCTTCCTCTGCGGGACTGGTTTTTTGCATGGCCGCTGGCCAAACTGGCGGCGCTTCTGCCGCTGACCCAAGGTGGGATTGGAGTGAGAGAAGCGGCGTTGGTGGGGCTGCTGTCTCCTTTTGGTGCAGCTCCCCATCTCGTGCTTGCCGCGGGCCTCGTCTGGGAAGCAGTGGTCATTCTGGGCGGCGTTGTGGCGGGCCTTACAGCCTTTCTTCTCGGCCGGAGGGAAGCTACGCCGCAAACGCTCTGATTCTTCTAAGATTCGCGAAAAGTTCTTGACACTCCTGTAACAGACTCCCACAATAACAGCCCCTCCCTTTAGTATCCCCTTCTTGTATGTTGACGCGGTTGTTAACTTGGCCACTGCCGCCGGATTCATGTTGCTTTCCCCGCTGATGAAAGGTTTTTGGCCATGAATGATTCCCCCTTGAAGGTTCTCCTGGCAGAAGGCGGGACGAGTGAAGCCGGCGTCAGTCTGCGAACATTTTCAGCAACCACAGGCCGGTGCGACCAAGTGTATTTGGTGTCGAGGTCGACGAGTTTATTGGAAGCGCTTCAGAAACACCGCCCCGATGTAGCACTGCTCCAGATCTCGGTGCTCCAGCCTGACCCGGCCGCCACAGTGAGTCACCTGCACGGGTGTGCTCCTGAGGTCCCGCTCATCATTTGGGCGGAGCCTGCCGATATGCAAATTGCCGCGAAGTGCATTCAGGCTGGGGCAAAGGACTACATCCTGGAAGGATTTGTAGACGCGCGGATTCTGGATCGAATCCTGCGAACGGCGATCGCGGCGAAGGCAGTGATTCGCACCCCTGAAGATGCGCAAGAATCCAGCG
>OKRB01000143.1:0-21368 GCA_900290245.1 Candidatus Sulfuritelmatomonas gaucii
TGGTGGGCCCGGAGGGATTTGAACCCCCAACCAAGGGATTATGAGTCCCCTGCTCTAACCGTTGAGCTACAGGCCCACATCTCTCCTATCCTACTATCATGAAAGAACTAACCACCGTGATCATTGCGGCGCCGCTCTTACAAGATTCGAGTTGGAACCGGCCGGAGCGAATGCCCCATACGAAGCTACAATTGAAGAGCCGATCGACAAGAAAGCTATGGTGAAGCACCAACCTTTCGGGAAAAGCAACAAGTCGATCTTGAAGGAAACTCTACGCCCCATTCTCACTAAAAACTCCAGCCTTCTCCATGCGCTCGAGTTTCTTTTCCCAAATGCAGCAGACAATCCGTCCTTTCAGAATCTACGGATTCAGCCTCTTGTCGCAGAACATCGCAACCTTGTCAGCGCGGAACCTTTTCTGTTGCCGAAAGCGCGATTGGGAGGCTCTCAAGATATCGCGCTCCTTCCTTTCATCCGCAATGTTGTCGATGAAACTATGCGCGCTTTCGCAACAACGAGCCCGCATCTCTTGGAATACGTGGGGAAGACGCCAATCTCTCCCTATGGAAGCCTGGGGTTGAGTGTCAGCCGCTGGGGCTACGTAGATTGGGATTACATACGCGATCTCGATTTGCGAATCTTTTTGCCTCCCGAGATTGGCCATGTTTCAGGTTTCAAGTCGGAACTCGAACGGATCCTGACGCAAGAGCTTCACAAGTACGAACTTTATCCCGTGTTGTTTGGAAAGGATGCAGAGGGGATGCCCCAGGTACAACTACGCGACAAGCGGACCGAGGAGGTCCACGGGTTTCATTTCTTTCTGATTGCGATGAAGCCTGGGTTTGTCCGAGGAAACATTCATCTTGATGGCGGGTACTCACCCCACTTCGCCTTTTTCCCTGAGGACTCTCTGGATGAATACATGGAATCAGCCAAACTCCTGTGGTCCGACTTGATTACTCAGCAGCGGGAAGACTATATCGCAATGTTCAACCAGCTGAGCTTCAATATCTTTGGTGAGAATTCGGGTAAAGACCGCCTCTATAAGACACACGGCTGGTATCTGCACAAAGCATTCAAGTGGTATGCCACACTCGCGCGGGCGCGTGGACTCTCCTCGCTTGAAGAAGATCTCATGTATCAATATGAACATTTTCAGGGAACGGAGGCGGAGCTTTCCTATTTGGCAAGGTATCGATACTACGCTCGCATGACTCCCAGCTTGCCACGCCTCGATGACGTAGATCGTGATCTGGCCCGCGCTTTGAGCATTGCTTACGCGAGGGCGCGAAACTCGCAGGACACCTCGATCGGGCAGCAATTCAGCATAGACAGTACCGATGTCATCCTTCTCGAAGCAGTTCCCGAGCGTTTCGCATTGGCGGCAGCGAAGCTTCTCAAACAGCTCAAGTCCCCCGTACCAGATCAGTTCGCGTTCTCTCAAATTGCGCGCCGGATCCGCTTCGCCGACAATCTTCCCGCGTCTTCCCTCGTGCACCTCGACGGTCTCGGGCAAGTTGTCCTCTTACCCGCCGAATGGTCGATGGTCTTTTGTGATTCCTATGTCAATCGAGTCGTGAAAGCCGCCGCCAAACAGAAGCGGCCCACCCCGGAGAAAGACATCCGCCGGGCCCTCGCGATAGTGCTCGCTTTTCTTATCTGGCAGGCGTCGAAGGTCTCTGGTGATTCGGGCCGTTTGAATGCCGTCGAAGATTTGTCACGACGCCACTGAGAGCAGCTTCGTCCTGGCCGCAAATTCGCTCGCTGCGGCGATCATGCCCACGCCCCACTCAGGCGTGGCCGTGGCGTGCAAGTGCGTGTACATCGCCATCGTGTTGTAGACAACCAGGCCGTCACGTCCCGCGAAGCAGCCCGTCCCGCGGATCACGGCACACGCCGAAGCGACACCTTCTGAACCGCTGACAATCCGCGAGTAATGGAATTCGTGTCCGCGCAAATGAGTGCCATGCGGGAAGAAAGGATTCGGTGCGTCCACAACAAGTTCGCTGTAGCCATGCCCCTGTGGCTTGGCGAATGCCTCAACATCGGCGGGCAAGACAGCGGCCATCGGAAAACGGACTCCCTTCCAGCTCAAACTCCGCGCCAACAGCATCAGACCGCCGCACTCAGCATAAACAGGCAGGCCTGCTGCACACGCCTCGCGCAGCGACTCAAGAAAACCTGAGTTCGCAGAAAGCGCCCGCGCATGGGTCTCGGGGAAGCCGCCTCCGATATATAGGGCGTGCAGGCCAGCAGGGAGTGTGAGCGCATCAAGCGCCGAGATGCGAACGAGTTCGGCTCCCGCGCGCTCCAGTTCCTCAAGGTTCTCGGGGTAATAAAAACTGAATGCCGCGTCCCGCAAATAGCCAATTCTGAGTCCGCGTGCGTCGGCCAGAGGCTCGCTGCCGCCGGTGTCATGTTCGAGAGCAGCAGCTCCGCGTACAATCGCGAGCATTGCATCGAGATCGATTCGCTTCTCCATCCACGCGAGCAGGCTCTGCTCCAAGCGGTCCATCTCCTCATGCTCCTCAGGAGGTACCAGACCTAGATGCCGCTCGGGAAGTGGATTCCGCTTCATCCGGGGAAGCGCGCCGATCACAGGTACCGAGCACTCTGATTCAATCGCCTCGCGCAAAATGCGCTCATGCCGATCGCCATTGACATTGTTCAGCAGAACCCCTTGAATCAGCCCGCCGGGTTCGAGCTTCTGGCAGCCCAGTACCAGCGCGGCGGCAGTGCGCGTCATCTTGGTCGCGTCGATCACGAGCACAATCGGCGCGTTAAGGGTTGCGGCAAGCGCAGCGCTCGAATACCTGCCGGCTGCGTCAACTCCATCGAACAGCCCGCGGTTTCCTTCGATCAGATTGACGCCATCAGAAATGGCATATTTCTGAAACAAATTCCGTGCAGTTTCCTGACCCATGAGCCATGCATCGAGATTGCGCGCGGTATGGCCCGAAGCCCACGCCAGCCACGACGCATCGATGTAGTCCGGCCCCTTTTTGAAGGCCCGCACATCGACCCCGGCGCGACGCAGAAGCAGCAAGAGCCCCATCGTCACAAGGGTCTTTCCAGATCCACCAGAGAGGCCTGCAATGAGCAGGCGCGGCATGGCACAGTTGGCGTTCACGATCACAGGCTGCTGTTGTAAGGCGGCCTACTCCGTTCCTTCCTTCGAGGGAAGCTGAATATACGAGCCCCCCAGATAGCTGTAAATGCACCGCCCTGAGTCGATCAAAATCCGGATCGCTTTCTTGCAGTCATCTTTGCCGCAAGCCGCATCACCGTGCCTCGCGATCATCTCTTTGGTCAGATCGACCGCCTTCAGGTTTTTCTTTCCCGCACATTCCGCCACGAGCTGGTACATCTCTTCCGCTAATGTCTCAACGGAAACTGCGGCTGTCTCTGTCATGCCTCTACCTCTCTCTGTGTTTCATACGATGCCATGAGTTCTTGCAGCCTCTCGCGAAGCCGGACCACCTCGCCCACAACCAGCGTCGCGGGTGGTTCCATCCCGGTCCGCCGCACTTCGGCTGCAATGTTGTTGAGCGTCCCGGTCACAACGTGCTCGCCGTCCCAGTAAGCCATCTGGATCATGGCCGCCGGAGTATTTGGAGACCGGCCGGCGGCAATCAGCTTGCTCGCAATGGTCTCGATATTGTGCACACCCATCAGAAAGATCGCAGTGTCGATCCTTGCCACGGCCTCCCAATTCACCCGGTCCTCATGACCGTCGGAGCTGTGCCCAGTCACAATGACGACGGAAGATGACGCCTCGCGGTGAGTCACAGCGATATCGGCGCTCAGCGGAGCTGATAAGCACGACGAGACGCCCGGTACCACCTCGTATGGAATCCCGTGCTCCGCAAGATATTCGACCTCTTCTCCACCACGACCAAACAGGAAAGGGTCGCCTCCCTTCAGACGCACCACGATCTTGCCTTCCCGCGCCTTTTCGACGAGGAGAACGTGAATCTCGTCCTGGAGCGCGTGATGGCCCTGCGGCTTGCCCATGTAAATCTTCTCTGCCATGGGATTCGCAAGCGCAAGCACTCCCGGGTGAATAAGGCGGTCGTAGACGAGAACGTCTGCGCTGCGAATCCGCTGGACCGCGCGGGTTGTCAGAAGATCCGGATCTCCCGGCCCCGCGCCAACCAGAACCACCTTCCCGCGGATCGGCTGCGCATCCCGATTTGTATCGGCAGATTTCAATGCAAGATCCATTCCAACTTTCCCGCGGCAACTTCCGGCCCGCTAACCTTCCGCTTCCTTACGCACAGACACCGTAATCTTGAAGAACATCGTGATCAGAAAAACCCCAACGGCCCAGATCCCCGCGACAATGCTCCACTCCGGCAGCGTGGGCACATAAGGCGTGACCTCGCCGAGTGGTGAGGGTTCAAAACCGCCGACGATCAGGCCCAGGCCCTTTTCAAGCCACAGTGAGCCGAACACAAGTACACAACCCAGCGGCAGCCATCGGCTCCGCCACGCAGGCGTAAGCAGGATCGCCAGCGCCGCAATCGCGCACAGTGCCGAGATCCACATCCAGGGAGCAAGAGTGTGAGCGCCCCCGAGCAGGTAGAGATACTCAAAATGAACTGCGTGTTCCGGAATCGCGGCGTAAAAGACTGTGAAGACTTCGACCAGCACGAAGAACACATTGATCGCCATCGCATACGTCATGATGACCGCAAGCTTGCGGATGGCTTCCTCGCCGGCGTCGTATCTCGCCAACCTGCGCAACGCAAGACAAAGCAAAATGAGCAGCGCTGGCCCTGACGAGAATGCGGAGGCGAGAAATCGCGGCGCCAGAATCGCCGTCAACCAGAACGAACGTCCGGCAAGCCCGCTATAGAGAAACGCAGTGACCGTATGAATGCTGATGGCCCACGGAATCGAGATCAAAGCCAGCGCCTTCATCCATTGCGGAGGACGCGTCTCCTCGCGCTCGGCACGGAGCGTTGCGAATGCGATGATCACGTTCAATAGCAGATAGCCGCCGAGCGAGATCATGTCCCAGAACATGAGCGATCGCGGCGAGGGGTAACGAATGATGTTCAACACGCGCGCAGGCTGGCCGAGGTCGACAAAGATGAAGAGAATGCACATGACAACCGCGGCGATGGCAAGAAACTCGCCGAGGATCGTGATCCGGGCAAAATGCATGTCGTCGTGCAGATAGTAAGGCAGCACCAGCATCACCGCAGATGCGGCCACGCCGACAAAAAAAGTGAACTGCGCGATGTAAAGCCCCCAGCTCACATCCCGGCTGAGACCGGTTATCCCCAATCCCTGATCCAGTTGTCGCAAGTAGAAGCAAAGTCCCACGGCAATGAAGCAGGTGACACAGCTCAGCCATATCCAGTACCGGCGGCTTCCCTTGAGCGCTTTTTCCATCATGAACATGGCGTCACATCAGGTAATAGACCGACGGGCCGGTTCCGAGTTCCGGCTCGCGCTGCAAGGCAAAACGTGAGCGCAGCAAATCGCGCGGTTCTGATTCCGGGTCTGCGAGATTGCCAAAGGTGAAAACACCCTGCGGGCAGGCCTCAACGCAAGCCGGCTTCATCCCGCGCGCCAGCCGCTCCTCGCAAAAGTTGCACTTCTCCACAATGCCTTTCGTGCGCGTCGGAAAATCGGGATTGATGCTGGCGATCGCTGGCCGCGGATCCTGCCAGTTGAAGCTGCGCGAGCCATACGGGCAGGCGGCAATGCAATAGCGGCATCCGATGCAGCGGTGCCAGTCCATCATCACGATGCCGTCGTCCCGTTTCCACGTAGCCCGCGTCGGGCACACGCGCGTGCAGGGCGGCTCGGCGCAGTGATTGCACATCAGCGGGACCTGCACTTTCGTGTAGCTCTGCTCCGCATAGCCGGTTTGCGCCGACGGAAACACCGTGCCAAACGGCTCGGTCCAGATCCACTTCACCTCGTGTGCGCGGTTGGCGATCTGCGGAATATTATGCGTCGTATTACAGGCGTGAATGCACTCGTTGCATCCGTCTTTCTCGCGGCACTTGCTCAGATCAATCACCATTCCCAACCGCACCGGT
Source organism: Candidatus Sulfuritelmatomonas gaucii (assembly GCA_900290245.1). GTDB lineage: Bacteria > Acidobacteriota > Terriglobia > Terriglobales > Acidobacteriaceae > Telmatobacter > Telmatobacter gaucii. The sequence continues at coordinate 6,057 of OKRB01000143.1, forward strand.
TGCGATGCTGCAGCCCGCGCCGCAGTTCCACCCTGGCCAATCGCGCGCACCACTTGCATAGCTCCGCCCGCCAGCAACGACAAGCCGGTCAACCGCAAAAATTCCTTGCGCGTGATCTTCATGGCCGGCTCCTCGTCACCGTAGCCTGCGGATCGCTGTGGCAATTCCAGCAGTATGGACCCGAAACGCCGGAATATTCGTGGCAGCGGTCACAGAAAGCAGCTTTGCTGTGGCAGCCAAGGCAAGTGTGCGTCAGGCTCTTCTCGTAAACCTTTCCGTCGAATGCGACATAGCGCCGGTCGCCGCGCCGCACAACATCTTCCCGCCAGTTGAGCAGCATTTGCATATGCGCATCGCGCATGGTGCTGGCGGGCGCCACGCATTCCTTCTGGTTCGCCGGAAGTACGAGGTCCGGTTGCCTGGCCGATGTCTTCGCATGCACATGCCAAAATGGAGCGGTGAATGCCGCAACGAAAACGGCGAGGCCGATGAAGATCCACACCCGGTCACGCATGGCTGGCCTCGCTCGCAGAACCTACGCTATGCGCTTCCGGCGCAAAGAGTTCGCCGCGCAGATCGGCGACCCGCTCCTTTTCGCCCGTCATCACCAGCGCGTTTCCCAGCAACTCATGCACACCTGCCACCTCAACGCCGGGAACCCAATACTCCAGCAGCGTCGGCAGCGTCGCCTTATCGATCGCGCAAATGCACGTCAGCAAATTCACACCGTGCTTTTCCTTCACATACTTCACGGCATTGGCCCGCGGAAAGCCGCCACGCAGGCGCATCTCAAGGTTCTCGTCGGTCCCCAGCCCCGCCCCGCTGCCACAGCAGAACGTCTGCTCGCGGATGGTGTTCTCCGGCATCTCGTGGAAATTGCGGCACACGCTCTTCAGGATGGTTCGCGGCTCTTCGAGCAGCCCCATGGCCCGCGCAGGATTGCAGCTGTCGTGATATGTCGCGATCCAATGATCGTTGCGCCTCGGATCGAGCTTGAGCGTTCCGTGATGGATCAGGTCGGCAGTGAACTCGCAGATGTGCACCGCACGGGTCGAGCGCGCATTTTCAAAAACGGTTCCTGTGATTGGCGAAACGGGTACCTCAAGAAAATCGGCGGGGCCGTTCATCGTATCCATATATTGGTGCAGCACGCGCCACATATGGCCACATTCGCCCCCCAGGATCCACTTCACGCGCAGCCGCCGCGCCTCATCATAGATCTTCGCGTTCAGTCGCTTCATCATCTCGTGCGAAGAGAAGAGGCCGAAATTCCCGCCCTCGGACGCATAAGCGCTCACGGTATAGTCGAGGCCAATCTCGCGGAACAGCATCAGGTAGCCGAGCAGCGTGTAGTAGTGCGGCGTGCCGAAGTAGTCGGCTGAAGGCATCACGAACAGGACCTCAGCGCCTTTGCGGTTGATCGGCACTTCGATATCGAGGCCGGTGATCTCCGAGGCCTCTTCAGCCGCGAAATCAATGCTGTCTTTGAACCCGTGCGGCTGAATACCCAGATGATTGCCGGTTCGGAAGCAATTCGCCGCGGGCTCAAGCACCCAGTTGGTATTGCAGCCGATTAGGTTCAGCAACTCGCGGCCCATCATGGTGATTTCCGCGGTGTCAATTCCGTATGGACAAAAGACTGAGCAGCGGCGACATTCCGTGCACTGGTAAAAGTAGTAAAACCACTCCTTGATCACGTCCTCAGTAAGCTCGCGCCCGCCGGCAAGCGAGCCAAACAGCCGGCCAGTCAAGGTGAAGTAGCGGCGATAAATCGAGCGCATCAGCTCCGCGCGAACCACGGGCATATTCTTCGGATCGGCAGAGCCGAGATAGAAATGACACTTGTCCGCGCAGGCGCCGCATCGCACGCAGATATCCATGAAGAGCCGGAACGACCGGTACTTCTTCAGCCGTTCCTTCATCCCATCGAGAACGATCCGTTTCCAATCCGGCGGAAGCTTCCAGTCCGCGTCCATCGGCTGCCAGGCGCGTGGATTGGGGAGGCTGAGAGCGCCGAGATTCTTGGCCGCGGCGCTATAGCAGATCGATCCTTTACGGAACTCGACATGCGGGTCGCGCCAGTCGCCGCGCGGAGCCTTCTGCTCAATTTGTACGAGCGTTTCCGGCATCTCCGGCTCCCTCCGCGATTTCGACTGGAATTCCTGCTGACTGGAGTTTTTCGCGGAACTCTTTCTCCCACTCCGGGTAGGTGTGCGTCTTTACGGGATGATTCCAGGGATTGATGTGCCGCCGGCTGCGGCTGTTGTTGGCCAGATTTCGCGTTGGGCTCAAGAAGATTCCGCCCATGTGCATCAGCTTGCTGAACGGCAGATACGAAGCGAGCGCACAAACCAGCAGCAGGTGCGCAAAGAAGATCGGTCCGAGCCCCTGCGGAGCCTGCGGTCTCATTGCAGCAAGGCCGAGTGCGAGCTCCTTCACATTGAGGACGTCGATTCGCGTGAAGTAGCGCATCAGCACGCCGGTGACAGAGATAGCCAGCAAAAGAAACAGACCAAAATAATCGGTGAAAAGCGAAATAAATCGCACTGCCGGATCACGAAAACGCCGGATCAGCAGATACCCAAGCGCGGCGATCACCACGACGTCAGAAAGATAAAGCGGCGGCGCGCCTAGTTGGAAAAAGCTGTCGAGTCGCTCGAGCGCGTTCACAAACGCGGGTACCGGTTCAAGGAACAAACGCAGGTGCCGCAGCAAAATCAAGAGCAGAGCCCAGTGGAACGCCAGAGCGCTCAGCCAGAGAGCCCCGCTCTCGCTAAGAATCAACCACCCGCCGCCAATTTGCGCGCGGCTGTTGCGAAAGAGCGAGCGGAAGAGCAGGATTTCAGCGGCCATGCGCGCCAGCACGCCCCATTGCGTCGAGGGGTTGTCGATCTTTGCGGCACGAATCCAGCGGAACGATTTCTGCTGGCCGCAGGTGACAGGAATGTGAAATGGAACCGGTGCCCACGCCCAGCGCATAATGCGCCAGCAGAATCCGGCAAGGAACAGAATCGCTGCGGCGTACGGAATCACTTCCGCGAGAGCGATCCTGCCAAATGACATTTGCCCTCCAGCAAGGCCGGCGGCGGCGATGGCCAGCACTACGAGCAAGGCATAGATTTCGTTCATGGGAATCACCGCGCCGGACTCAGCGCGCGAACGCGGAGCTCTTTCTCGCGCAGACTGGCGATCTGCTCGCGGCAAGCCAGGTAGCGGTCAAAGGCCATCAGGGCCAGCTCATCGATCCGGCTTTCGAGCTGCGGCGTAACCTCTCCGCACACTTCGGCGATCACTGGCCGCAGGTCGAAGATGAACCGAAGCGCAGCCGATGGACTGAAGTCCTGCACCGCGCGCATGCGAACCAGCGCGTCGATGGCCGGCGCAGTGGCGCGATTATCCATCGCTCCCAGCAACTCGCGCGCCAGCGTGGTCAGGCTCTCCTGGATTACTTGGCCTACCGGATTGCGAAAGCGATCGTGCTCGCCGCTTAGGAACGGGAGAATCTCTGCGGGGTAGGCCGCAAGGGTCCGCTCGACCCACCGCTCCGCGACAATCTCGCTGACCGCCCCGCTCACACTCATAGCAACCTACACGCAGCCGGTGGGCTTAGGCAGCCCCGCGAGCTTGCACGCGCCCTTCGCCGGCCCTGAAGGAAAGAGCTGATAAATGTCGCTCAGTTTGTAGCCGGTCTCTTTGCAAACCTTGCGCACCATCGGCGCAATTCCAAATTGCACATAATAATTGCGGATGTAGCGAATCACCTTCCAATGGCCTTCGGTGAGCTCGCTGATCGACTCGGACCCGGCAAAGTCCTCGGCAACTTCTTCGCTCCAGCGGTCCGGCTCCTGCAGAAATCCGTCCTCGTCGACCTCGTATTTCTTTCCTTCCACTTCAAACGTCGGCACATTTCACCTCGCGTTCACTTCATTTCGATATATCCGCATGGACACGACTCCACGCACTTTCCGCATCCGTTACAGAGATCGATTTTGATCTTGTAGTGCTCGCCCTTGGGCAGCTTCACAAAGCAGTTCTTGCTGCAATACATCCAGCAGGTTTCACAGTCCATGCACATGCCGCAGGACATGCAGCGCGCAGCTTCGGCGAGCGCCTCGGCATCACCCATCGGCGCAGCTTCTTCGATGCGTTGCGCGGCCGGATACCAATCGAGCTTCAGTTTGTCGGAACGAATCACTGCTGGCGAGTCAACTCCCGCCGTGCCGTTGCCTTCCAGGTACGCCGCAATCGCCCCGGCCACCGCTCGCCCCTGCGCGATCGCCACGCTCACGGTATTCAAAACACGAGGGACGGCTTCGGTGGCTTCTTCGCTTGGAATCTCCGGCAACTCCGACGGCAGCTCCCCAACGAATGCCGCCCCGCCGTTCGCGCCCGCATGCAGTTCCAGTTGCGCTGCCTTCTGCAGGCCCACGGCAAAAAACACGGCACGATAATCCCGCCACAGATCTTCCAGTGAAAGATCACGGCCCACAACGCATCCTGCACGCAGTTCGATCCCCAACCCAAGTATGTTTTCAATCTCAGAGTCGAGCACTTCACCCGGAATCACGGCGCGCGGAATGCGATAGCGCATCATGCCGCCGGCGAGTGGCGCGGCATCAACGACCGTGACTGCATAACCTTTGCGCGCCAAATGGTAGGCAGCGGTGAGACCCGCCGGCCCCGCGCCCACAACCGCGACCCGCGCTGCATCTTCTCTGCGTGGCGCTGGCAACGCTGCCCGCAGCCCCTGCGCAATTGCAAAGTCTCCGATGAACCGCTCCAGGTGATTCACTGCAACCGGCCCATCCTTGGCCTTGCGATTGCAATTCAGTTCGCACGGATGCTGGCACACGCGCCCGCAGATGGCGGGAAACGGATTCTGTTCCAGGATCGTGCGCCAGGCTAGCTCGAACGCTTGTGCAGGCGTGCAGCCATACGCCTCGTGTTGGGTCAGAGCAACAAGCCAGCCGCGCACATCCGTTCCGCTAGGGCAGCTATAGATGCACGGCGCAGTCTTGGCGATGTAAGCAGGCCGCAACGAACTCACGTCCGCGCCGCCTGCCGCCGCGGTTCGAATCACCGGCTTTTTTACTTCCTTGAACAGCCCCATCGCCGCCTCTATGCTTTGCCCGCGTCCGGCATCAATGCCGAACATGCGCCGACCGCGCAAAATTCATGCCCGCGTGCTTGAAATCGTCAATGTGGTAGCGTGTGAACTCAAATCCGGTCAGCTCAAAGAACCGCGGCCAGCCAATACGGTCGATCCACTCGCCCACACGCTCGTACTTCCGCGCCTCGCCGCGATAGACATCCACAATCTTCACCACGGCGTCGACCACCTCAGGCCAGCGCGGCGGATGGTTCGGCAAATACGGAATCGCCAACCGGGAGAATCGCGGAGCCGTGCGCGCATTACTCACCTTGCCGCCAACCCAGATCGAAAGTCCATCATTCTCCGCATCTGCCATGCGCATCGCCGGGCAAACGCTAAAGCAGTTGCCGCAGTACATGCACTGCTCTTCAATCACCTCAACCGATTGCTTGCCTCCCACGCCAGGCACGGGGCGGATCGCTCCCGTCGGGCACGAAGCAATCAGCGTCGGCACCTCGCAAGCCTTCTTCAGCATCTCGCTCTGCACCTTCGGCGGCCGGCGATGCACGCCGAGGATGGCAATATCTGAGCAATGCACCGCGCCGCACATATTCAGACAGCAAGCCACGGCGATGCGCAGCTTGGCAGGCAGATCTTCTTGCGTAAAGTGATCAATCAGCGCATCCATCACGCTCTTGACTAATCCCGAAGCGTCGGTCGCCGCAGCGTGGCAGTGCACCCAGCCCTGCGTGTGCACAATATTGCTGATCGCGTTGTTCATCCCGCCCACAGGAATGCCCAGCGTCACCAGTTCCCGCTTCAGCGGCTCAATCTGCGTCGCATCTTCCAACAAGAACTCGATATTGTTGCGGCTGGTAAAGCGCAAGTAGCCGTCGCAATACTTGTCGGCCAGGTCGGCAAACCTGCGCAGCGTTTGAATGCTCAACAGGCGCGGCGTGCCCGCCCGAACCGTGTAAAGACGATCGCCGGATTCGGCGACATGGCAAAGGACGCCCGGGGCCAGCTTCTCGTGGTACTTCCACGCGCCGTAATTCTTGCGAATCACCGGGGGCAGATATTTGTCATACGCTGGAGGACCAATATCCGTAATTCGTGGCTGCAGCGGAGTGGTCGTCATGCCTCGTCCTCCTTCGCGGGTTGGTAGTAGATGTACGGATTGTCGCGCGGCGCCGACACCATCTCCGGAACGGGATCGAGCCCGATGCCATCGAGAAATGCTGCGAGCCCGACGCGCTGGATCAGCTCCCCAATGCGCTCGCGGTTGGTGCCGTACTCATCCCAGAAGTCCCAGATGCGCTGGATCAGTTCCTTCAGCGTTTCCAACAGTTCCTCCGCCGCAACAAAAGGAATCAGCACCGACGAAAGCAGCGCGCCCTGCAGAATCGGCGCCTTCGCCCCGACCAGAATCACCGCGCCCTTCTCGTTGCCGGGCCGCAGCGCCTTGGGCATGGCGTTGATGCAGTGCATGCAGCGCACGCAGTCGCGATTGTTGATGCTGAGCTGCTTGCCGTCCCAGTCCATGCACTTGCCGGGGCAGTTGCCGCAAACATCTCTTTGGATATCCATGCCCGCCGCGGCGTAGTTGGCCACTTCGGCCTGGTCAATGCGGATCTCGTCTTTCCATGTGCCAATCACCGAGAGGTCGGCGCGCGCAATGGCGGCGACGCAGTCGTTGGGGCAGGCCGAGCATTTGATTTTGAACTTGTACGGAAACGCCGGCCGGTGAATCTCGTCCTGGTACGCCATGGTCAGGTCGTAGCACAACTTCATGGCGTCGAAGCAGGCCCACTCGCACCGCGCCATGCCCACGCAGCAAGAAGGCGTCCGCACCGCCGAGCCCGAACCGCCCAGGTCGAACCCGGCGCGCGTCAGTTCCTGGAATGCCGGCTCAAGGTGGTCAGTGGTCGTGCCCAGCAGGATCATGTCGCCCGTCGATCCATGCATGTTCGTCAGACCCGAGCCGTGCCGTTCCCAAATGTCGCAGATGGTACGCAGAGCCTCGCTCGAATAAAACCACGCCGCCGGCTGGTTCACGCGCAAAGTGTGAAAATGTGCGACCTTCGGGAACTTGTCACCAACGTCGCTGTAGCGGCCAATAACGCCTCCGCCATAGCCCAGCACGCCTACCAGCCCGCCGTGCTTCCAGTGGCTCACCTTGTCTTCATATGAAAGCTCAAGTTGGCCCAGCAGATCACCGGCGCTTTCGCTCGTCGCGGATGCGGACTTGATCTCCGTGACAAAGCTCGGCCACGGCCCCTTCTCCAACTCGTCGAGCAGGGGAGTCTCCCGCTCGCAGCCCTTCAGCGATTTCCCGTCGTCACCATCCGCCATGGCCGTGCTCCTTTCGCCACAATTTGCCCATTCTCAATTCACGCGCATCGCTTAAAAAACGAATCGAGTCCTGTTCGGCAACAACGATTCCAAATCTGCTGTACCCAAAGTCCAACCTTCAACTTGTCATCATGAGCGACCGAGCGCTTCTTATTTCGAAACGACGGAACGCGTGATGGAGTCGAAGAATCTGCGGTTGCCTTTCGTCGCTCGATAGGCACACCATCTATGAAATTGCCCTGGCGCGAACCGAGTGACGCTCGCCCCGTACCGCTCTTCTCGCCAGGAATCAATCACCATAGATTGAACGCGTCAAAGAGCTTATTTCGCCGTGATGCATGTCACAACCACCGGACGCCCAGTGTGGGAATTTGAATCTTGTCGACAGAAACTGCGATGAAACCCGCCACCTCCAACCGTGACCGCGCCTTCTTCCCGATGCTTCTCAGTCTCGCGGGCCGGAAGTGTGTAGTGGTTGGCGCGGGCAAAATTGCCACGGCAAGGATCGAAGGCCTTCTCGCCTGCGGAGCCTCGGTCACGGTTGTCAGCCCTCGCGCTGCGCCGGCGATCCAACGCCTTGCGCGCGAAAAAGCGCTCGTCTGGCGTCGAAGGGCATTTCGGGCCCGCGATCTCGACGGCGCGTTCCTGGCCGTCGCCGCCACAAACTCTCGCAACGCCAATTCCGCGGTGTTTCGCGCCTGTAAGCCGCGCGGCGTTTTGTGCAATTCCGTCGACGATCCCGAGCACTGCGATTTCATTTATCCGGCAGTGGTCCGGCGCGGGCCGCTGCAAATCGCCATCTCGACCGGTGGTCGCAGTCCAGCACTCGCCGCCCGGCTGCGCCGGGAGCTGGAACGCCAGTTCGGCCCCGAGTGGGCCGCCCGGGTGGAGGAACTCGGGCGGCTTCGCAAGGGGTTGCTTGAGCGCCCCATGCCCGCAGTCGCCCGCCGCCGTCACCTCAAGCAAATGGTGACCGCACAGGCGCTCCACAACTCGCTGCTCGGTGCCCGCAAACCGGCAAGGAATAAGACCAGGCGATCCACCTGATCAGCGCCACTCCCACTCGATGAAGCCACGCTTAACGTCAGCCATGGCATTCACAACCAGTTCAACCAGCCCGCCATAGAGAAGCCGGTTCTTCTCCCAGAGGTTGTAGTAGCTGATCATGTCTCTGAATTGTCCCTTACAGTTGCTGCAAGGCGCACAAAGATACTTCGGAGTCTCCGGCCCCAGGCAATCGCCAAAAGCATTCAGCACCTGCTCCAGCTTCCTTCTCCCCGACACGTGAAACCGCCAGTCCGGAAAATTGTTGCCGCTCATGATGGCGAATCCGCTTCCGCCGCCGCAGCAGTAGTTTTTCACTCCATGCGGCTCCATCTCGCGGAACTGAGGGCAAAGCGCGCGCACAATCTCGCGCTGCGGCTCCACGATGCCCATTAGCCGCACCATGTTGCACGGGTCGTGCAGCGTCACCGGAAAATCGTTGCGCTCCGGGTCAAACTTGATCTTTCCGTTCAGAACGATGTCGCGCAGCAATGGCAGATAGCTTTCCCGCGGAATGTTCAAGTCGCCGGCCAGCAGGCGGTCGGCAATCACGCAAAGCGCCTTGCTCGCGTGGCCACATTCGCCTACAACAATCCGCTTCACGCCCAGCTTCTTCGCCGCCTCCACATGCTTTAGCGCAACGCGCGCAAACTGCGCATCGTCATACCACAGGCCGTAATTGATCGCGTCGTAAGCCGCCAGCTCTGAGCTCATCGTCCAGCTCACGCCAGCCAGCGTCAAAATCAGCCCAAATGCTCCCGGATTCTCCGGCCAGGCCATGATCTCGCCGGCATTGTGAATCAGCATCACGTCGGCGCCCTTCACATCCCATGGCGTGTGCACTTCAATCCCAGTCCGCTCGCTGATGTCTTCATCCACGAACGCAACGTTATCCTTCACAATCTCCGCCGTCATTCCCGTGGACGAGCCCGCCTTCAGCTGTAACATTGCCCCGTTCTCGTGAATCTCTTTCGGCGCGATGCCCATCTCTTGGCTGAATAGCTTGCGCAGCTCGTGCGCCACCAAGCCGTTATCGCAGCCGATGGGGCAGGCCTGCGCGCAGCGCCGGCACAAATTGCAGCGGTACGCCAACTCGATTAGCCGCGCCACCATCGGCCAATTCAACTCAGTGCCCCCGTGCTGCCACGCCGACAATAGTCCACCGCGCTTCACATGCTTGAAGTACAGGCGCCGCAGAATCTCTGAACGGAATGTCGGGCGGTACAACTCGTTGCGCCCGCTCGCTTCAAAAATGTGGCACGACTCCGCGCAGGTCTGGCATCCAGTGCAGTGCTCCATGGTCAGAAGCAGCGGCTGCAGAAAGGTCCAGTTGTTTTCCTTTTCGAAGAGCTTGTCCAGACCCGACAAAAACTTCGCCACAAGCTTTTTCTCATCTTGCGCGCTCTTTGGCTGAGGCAAATTCACCGCGCACGTATCGTCCAGCCGGCATTCGTACCTGTGCTTGCTTTGTTCTGAAAGCACAGCCCACGCACGATCCTTCTCCGCAACATCCAGCGGAGCGGGCAACGGCATCAAATCTTCATTCTCAAGATGAATCAGAGGCTCGCGATCGTTGCGAGACATATCGCGCAGCTTGACAGTCCCGCTCATTTGCGCGTCTCCTGTGCTGGATTGGTGCTGGCAACCTCGGCCCAGGTGCGCTTACCATCGGCGCCAACGTGTTCCGCGGACCATGTCGGCTTAAAGCCCAGGTTCGCCGCAATCTTCGCTTCAATCCGGCTGCCGCGCTCGTTGCGCCGGTCGTCCCACCGCACCGAGTGCCATGCGAAGTACTTGGCGATAAAGTGTGCCATATGCGTAAACGGAATATAGGCAGCAAGTGCCGACGCCAGGATGACTCCGGCGCCGAATACTGCGCCAATCCGCACTCCGCGATCGAAGTGAAATGCTCCGCGCACGAAATCGACAAGAGAAGCACTGCCTGGCCCACGTATTAAAGAACCGCCGGCAAGAAGGGAACATGTCGCCGTAAACAACATCAGGTTGAACAGGTCTGCCGGTCTGGTCGAGTTCCTCACCGCTGGATCAGCGATGCGCCGCACCATCAGCCAGCACGCACCGGAGATAACGAGAACCGCCGCGGCCAGACCAACCACCGCGATCAACGCTCCCATCAACCCGGCGATTCCGGCATTTGCTTTGCCGACAACCATGCCCGCCGTCACCCCCGCCAGCGTTGCCAGCGCCGCCGCAGCGATCGCAAGATAAAGCCCGAAGTGAAAAAAGAACGAAGGAAGCCAAAGCCGGCGATTGAACTCGCGCAGACTCTTCAGGAGCAAGATCTCCTCGGCCATCACCCGCCACTCGTGACGCCGGTTCGCAATCTGGGGTCCGCGCCACCATTCCTGCGCCTCAAAATACGACCCGCCATAAGCGGCGCGATACGGTCCCTCGTGCGGCACAGGATACAGCTCCCAGCGCAAATGTTGCGGCGTCCGAGCGTATTGCCGGATGCGCCACAGGCAGCCGGCGCAGAAAATGATCAGGCCGGCGTAGATCGCTATGTAAGCCACCGTGGTCAATCCGCTCCCCCTCCGCGCGGCAAAACGCTACCGCTGCCTCTAGCTTCTCCAAATTCGTTGTGAGGCGTTGTGACGCCCCTCACGGTTCTAGGTCACACTTCCCCAGCCACATGCGCAGGGCTGTACGATGTTAGTTGACGATCGTCGAACAACGCTTCTTCAACGCCCCGGAAAATCGTAATCACCAAGTGAACACCAGCATCCATCCTGCCAGGGACGTCGCGATCCGCACGCGGGCGAGGGTCACCCGCCGTCTCGTTCCCTACCTGATGTTCATCTACGCGCTTGCCTACCTCGATCGTGCCAACATCAGTGTGGCCAAGCTGGGCATGCGTGCGGACCTGGGCTTCAACGACGCCATCATCGGCTTTGGCGCCGGCGTCTTCTTCCTCGGATATCTTCTCCTCAACATTCCCGCCACCCTCATCGTCGAGCGCTGGAGCGCCCGCAAGCTCATCGCGCAAATCATGATCACCTGGGGCCTCGTCGCCTCGGCCATGGGCTTCCTCGGCTTTCCCCTCTTCGGATCGCTGCGCCTCACCACGCAGTTTTATTTGCTCCGCCTATTGTTGGGAGTTGCCGAGGCCGGGCTTTTCCCCGGCGTCATCATTTATCTCTCGCACTGGTATCGGCCTGAGGATCGCCCGCGCGCCAAAGGCTACTTCATGGTCTCGCAATCGATCGCAGTCGCCACCGGGGTCCCGCTCTCCCGTTGGATCCTCGACAACATCCACTGGGCCAGCCTTGCAAGCTGGCGTTGGATCTTCCTTCTCGAGGGTATCCTTCCGGTTTTCATGGGCATTGTCACACTTGCGTATTTAACGGACCGCCCCGCCCAAGCCAACTGGCTCCCCGCCGACGAAAAACAGTGGCTCCTTGCCCAGCTCAAAGCCGATGAGGCGCTTAAAATCTCCCATCACCGCGTCAGCATCCTCGACGCCTTGCGCTATCCCCAAACTTTTTTGCTGACCATCACGCTCTTTCTGGTTGTCACCGGCAATCAGGCGCTCATCTTCTTTCTTCCTTCCATCACCGACACAATGAAGAGCATGCCTATTGCGATTCGCACGCTCGCAGCAGCGCTACCTTACGCCTTCAGCGCTCTCGGCATCCTGCTCAACGGCATCTGGGCGCAGCGCACGGGCAAGCTCACGGCGCACACCGCGCTGCCCATCCTCGCTACCGGCACATCCCTTGCCCTTGCGGTGCTGGCGCGCAATCACGTCTGGCTGATGACGGGACTGTTCTGCCTCACCGGATTCACGGCGCAGGCCTACATGCCTGCATTCTGGACGCTTCCCACAAAACTCCTCGGCAAATCCGCCGCAGCAACCGCCGTCGGACTCATTTGTCTGGGAAATCTCGGCGGTGTCGCCGGCCCCTGGCTGTTTGGCTATTTGAGAACCACCACCGGAAACTACGATACTGGGTTGTGGGTCATGGCGGGGTTCATGCTCCTGGCCGGCGCACTCGCCACTCAGATTCGCGTGAATGATCTTTCGAAAGAGGTTGCGCAATGACACCGAAAAAGAAACCCGAAGAACTCCGCAGTTTCGCCTGGTTCGGCCCCGACACGCTGCGCGGTTTCAGCCATCGTTCGCGCATGTTGCAGTTGGGCTTCCAGCGCGAAGACTTCATTGGCAAGCCGGTGATCGCCATCATTAATACATGGAGCGAAATCAATCCTTGCCATGCGCACCTGCGCGAGCGCGCCGAGGCTGTCAAGCGCGGCGTGTGGCAGGCGGGCGGCTTTCCTGTTGAGGTTCCGGCCATCACCATCACCGAAACCTACATGAAGCCCAGCCCCATGCTCTATCGCAACCTGCTCGCGATGGATACCGAGGAAGCCATTCGCAGCCTTCCGGTCGACGCCGCGGTCCTCATGGGTGGCTGCGACAAAACCACGCCCGCCATGCTCATGGGCGCTATCAGCGCCGATGTTCCGGCCATCTATCTTCCTGCCGGTCCCATGTTGCGCGGCAATTGGGACGGCAAAATCCTCGGCAGCGGCACCGACGTCTGGAAGTACTGGGCCGATCGCTGCGCGGGCGTCGTGACTGACGAGGAATGGAAGGGGGTCGAAATCGGCATTGCGCGTTCGCCCGGCTTCTGCATGACCATGGGCACCGCCTCCACGATGACGGCGTTAAGCGAAGCGCTCGGCATGACGCTGCCCGGCGCTTCCTCCATCCCCGCCGCTGACTCCAATCACGTGCGCCTGGCCATGGACACCGGCCGCCGCGCCGTCGAAATGGCATGGGAAGAGCTGAAGCCGACAGACATCCTTACTCCATCCGCCCTGCGCAACGCCATCACCGTCGACATGGCCATCGGCGGGTCGACCAACGCCATCATTCACCTGGTTGCGCTACAACGCCATCATTCACCTGGTTGCGCTCGCTCGCCGCCTGGGATTCGACCTGCCACTCACGCGCTTTGATGAAATCTCGGCCCACGTTCCCGTGCTCGCCAATATCCGGCCGTCAGGCGAATACCTGATGGAAGATTTCTATTACGCCGGCGGCCTGCGCGCTTTGATGGCCGAGATTCGCGACCTCCTCGACCTCAATTGCCTCACCGTCAATGGAAAGACCATTGGCGAAAATCTCGAAGGTGCGACCGTACTGAATCGCAATGTGATTCGCGAGCGATCCAAACCGCTCCAGGAATCCGGCGGCACCGTCGTCCTCTTCGGTTCACTTGCCCCCGACGGCGCGGTCATCAAGTCGGTCGCCGCCGACCGCAAGCTATGGCAGCATACCGGGCCAGCAGTCGTCTTTCACGGATTCGACGACATGGAAGCGCGCGTCAACCGCGACGATCTCAACGTCGACGAAAACTCCGTGCTCGTCCTTCAGAACGCAGGGCCCTTGGGCGCACCGGGCATGCCCGAGTGGGGCCTGCTTCCCATCCCGAACAAGATTCTCAAGCGCGGCATTCGCGACATGGTCCGCATCTCCGATTCGCGCATGAGCGGCACGGCCTACGGAACCTGCGTCCTGCACGTCGCGCCGGAGAGCTACGTCGGCGGGCCGCTCGCGCTTGTGCACGACGGCGATCTCATCACGCTCGACATTCCCAATCGAAGGCTCGATCTGCTGGTATCGGAAGAGGAAATGGCCAAACGGCGAGCCGCCTGGCAGCGCCCCGAAGAGAAGGATAAGCGAGGCTATTTGGCTCTTTATAAGGAACATGTCTCGCAGGCCAATGAAGGCTGTGATTTCGACTTTCTCAAGCCGGTCGCCGCAACCTCCGTCAAGATCTGATCCCGGCCCAGTTTTGATTACTTCCGTATTGCCGATCATCTACCAATCGTCTCGGATGAATTGCACTGCCATCTCTTCCACACGCTTGTCATCCTGACAGGAGCGGAGCGCAGTGAAGGATCTGCGGTTGCCTTTCGCGCCGCCGGCCAGCCAAATTTTAATTACTTCCGTATTGCCGACAAACCATCCGGAACTCGGATTTCGAGAGTCAAGTTCCCACAACACCGAAATCCCGCCTGATAAGCTCGGGTTGCAATGAATCACACCGTTGCGCGCATTTTTTGTGATTACAAGACCAGAAGACCTTGGCAGGAGTTCTCCTATCACCTTCAATTCGGCGCGGGCAGTCCGATTCGACGCCGAAGTTCGTCAAAGCGCGGGTCAGAGTGGAGGCTGTCCAAACGTGCGTCCGTCGTAAGATACTCCACCAGAGTGTACGAGCGGTCCTCGTAGGCACGATTTAGCCAAGCGAATGCCTCGTCGTTTTCCCCAAGGCCCGCATAGATGATTGCGACATTGTATGGCGCAACATAGCTGTGCGCCGATAGTTCTTTCAAATGGTCCAAGACCTTTTGTGCTTCGTCCCGCCTTCCCGATACTGCATAGGAATGTCCAAGACCCGACCAAAGCTCAGTGTTGCCCTCCAGCGCAAGGCCGCGCTGGAACGCTTCAATAGCTTCGGGCAATCTTCCTTTTTGCTCATACGCTCGACCCAGGAAGCAGTAGTCAAACCAGTAATTCGGATCCAGGTCGATGGAATAACGCAGTTGCTCGATCGCCTTGTCCCATTGGTGCGTAAAGACCAGAACCGATCCCAGGTTTCCATTAAGTCCCGTCGAAAGTGGATCGATTTGCAAAGGTTGCTTGGCTTCTTCGACAGCCTGGTCCCCTCGCCCCATCGGCGCCAAGAACCAGGAATAGTATCCGTAAGCATCGCCAGAGTCTGGGTTCAGTTCAATGGCCCGTTTGAATTCTCGTTCCGCAGCACCCCAATCCCACTCGTACCATTGGGATT
>OKRB01000143.1:21378-21607 GCA_900290245.1 Candidatus Sulfuritelmatomonas gaucii
AATGGCAAGAGCAACGTGAGCTTCCGCGTCGCTCTCGTCCAGAGTTAGTGCCTTCTTGGCCGCTTCTCGGGCTTTGGGCCCCGCTTCCTTGGGGGCCATAAACCAATCGTCCTGGTTGATGTAGTTGTAGGCAAGGGCGCTATAAGCCAGAGCATAGTTTGGATCCAAGGCGATGGCCTGGTTGAGATAGCGGATACCTTTGTCGAAGCCATCTTTGGTGAACTTATTC
>OKRB01000117.1:0-36757 GCA_900290245.1 Candidatus Sulfuritelmatomonas gaucii
CTGCTTTCAATATCGGCGCGATGATCCGCTGGCTCGACTTTAACGACACCTGGCTCGCCGCCGAGTGGGGCCACCCCAGCGACAATCTCGGCGGCATTCTCGCCACGGCGGATTGGCTCTCGCGTGCCGCCATCGCCGAAGACCGCCCGCCGTTCAAGATGCTGGATGTTCTGACGGCCATGATCAAGGCTCACGAGATTCAGGGTTGCATCGCGCTGGAAAACTCATTCAACAAGGTGGGCCTCGACCACGTGGTGCTGGTCAAGGTCGCGTCTACCGCGGTTGTGTGCCAGTTACTCGGCCTCATTCGCGAACAAACCATCAACGCGCTCTCGCTGGCATGGGTCGACGGCCAGAGCCTGCGCATGTATCGCCACGCGCCCAACACCGGCTCGCGCAAAAGCTGGGCCGCGGGCGATGCAACAAGCCGCGCGGTACGGCTGGCGCTGATGGCACGCGCCGGCGAGATGGGCTATCCATCGGCGCTCACGGCAAAAACCTGGGGCTTCTACGACGTCTCCTTTCGCAGCCAGGAGTTCAAATTCCAGCGCCCTTACGGCTCCTACGTGATGGAAAATGTGCTCTTCAAGATCAGCTACCCAGCGGAATTCCACGCACAGACCGCCGTCGAAGCCGCGATGAAGCTGCGGGCGCGCCTCGACGCCGCGAGAAAATCTGCGGCGGAGATTCGACGCATTGAGATTCACACGCACGAGGCTTGCCTGCGCATCATCGACAAGAAAGGCCCGCTTGCGAATCCTGCCGACCGCGACCACTGCGTGCAATACATGGTGGCGATTCCGCTGCTGTTCGGCCGCCTCACTGCCGCTGACTATGAGGATTCGGTTGCGCTGAATCCGGACAATGCTCCGCGCATCGACTCCTTGCGCGCCAAAATCGAGTGCGTTGAAGAGCCGCAGTTTACGCGCGACTACCACGACCCGGACAAGCGCTCGATCGCCAACCGTCTTCGCATGGAGCTGAGCGACGGCGCGATCCTTGAAGAGACTGTCGAGTATCCCATCGGCCACCGCCGCCGCCGTAACGAAGGCTTGCCACTGCTGATTGAAAAATTCAAGAACAACTTGCGCCGCCGCTTTCCGGAGCCACAACAGCAGCGCATTCTCGATGCATCACTCGACCTCGACCGTCTTGAGGCGATCCCGGTTAACCAATACGTCGATCTCTACGTGCCGTGACCCGGCGAATGCGATACTTTTGGCTCAGGGTTTTCTTGCGGCAATGCGAATAGAAACGCGGACCTTGCGGTCCGTGTTCGCGTTTTCCGAGGGGTTCACCCCAGAGAATGTCAAGGGCTCCGCTCTCGCGCACGAACCCATCCCGCTCATTTCAGGCAGAATCTTCCTCCGGGGACATTGCGGGTTAATTCCGCGAAACCGCTAAGCTTGTCTTAGGTTCCCATGAGTTCGGAACCGGAACCGGAGATTTCCTGGTCTCTCGGTCCCTTGGTTCCTGCTCGGTTCCTCGGGGTTATACCCGGCTCATAAACCTTTTGTTTTCAAATACCGAGGTATGGCATACGTGGGGTGGGGGTACCAGGTGACTGAAATATAAACACGCTGCCCGGCGGCATCGCCCAGCGTGAAAAATCGAGGTTAGAGCCTCTGGGCTTTCACAATCAAAGCAAAGCGCGGACCCGAAGGCCCGCGCTGATCCGTCTGGATTGTCGTTTACGCTTTCGCCAGCACCGGTTTTCCCAGTCGCTCCGCCATGATCTCGTGCGCATGGGCGAAGAACTCGTCGTTCGCGATCTTGCCTGCATCGAGATCGGCGAAGATCGCCTTCTGCGCGTCGTATTCGCGGTTCTTGATGCCCGCCTTCGACTGCAGCATGCGCCATGCCTTGCGGCGCTCCACGCAGAACATCACGAGTTGCCGGCTCAGCGCGTAGTGGACCGCCTTGCTGTCCTGATCCATCTGAATGTACACGCCGAAGTCCGGAATGAAGCTGCGGTGCTCCGGATGCAGGTAGCGGCGATAAACCACATCCTGCTGCGTGATGCGTACCAGCATGTTTTCCAAGGGGATCAGCTTCTCGGCCTGCTCCGGCTTGATCTTCTTCAAGTGATTTCGGAAGCGCGCCTCCGTCGTGCACCAGTGCGCCACTGTGTAGCGATAGGGCTCGCCTGTCGCCTTCGACTTGGTCTCGTACCAGTCGAGATCGATGGAGGGATTGCCTTTGATGTCGAGCGCTTCCTGGTAGCTCTCGCCTTTGCGCGGATCAAAGACAAACTCCGGCACGCCGCGCGAGTCGCGCACGCGCTGCGCCTGGAAGAGCGCCATGTCATCGGGCACGCCGTGCTCCGGCTGGCAGGTGGTGTACGCCTGAATGAACATGGTGCCGCGATACTCCAGGCCATCGAGAATCGCGCGATAGAGCTTGGGTGCGTTGGCCATTGAAACCTGCGCCACGAAAGGAGATCCGTGCCCGGCCAGGAACGTCTCGGCTACCGTCTTCTTCTCGGTGTTTTTGCCTTGCGTGGCCGCGCCGAAGGTGTTCATATCGCCGCCGCCGAGCATCGGTGTTGAATCGGAGTTCTGCCCGCCGGTGTTTGAGTAGACTTGCGTATCGAGCATCAAGGCCTTTACGTTGGGCCGGTTCTGCAGAATCACCTTTGACATGTTCTGGTAGCCGATGTCGCCCATGCCGCCGTCGCCGCCGACGACCCAAACCTTGGGCAGCTCGACAATCTCCTGGTCGGTCATCAGCGCATCGGTGAAGTGCGTGAAGTGGTAGTATTCCTCTTCGCTGAGGCCCTTGCCCTCGCGCGTGAGGATGATGTCGGCCAAGCGCTCAGGAATCACGGAGCGGCGCCCGTGATCGACAATGAAGCTCTCACCCATCAGCCAGCCCACGGTGATTCCGTCCTGGAAGAGTGAGTTCATCCACGGATAGGGATGCGGATTGTTCGGCGAAGTCGATCCATACACCGTATTGCATCCGGTGTGCGCGGCCATAGCCATGACGCTCATGCCGTTGGCCAAGCGCCCGTCGATGGGTTGCAGGTTCTTGTGGTTGAAGGCCTCGGTCAGCAGCACCGCGGCAATCGCCTCGATGAGCTGCGCGTCGGTCACTTCACCGCTCTCCTTCTCGTAAGCTGCGATGCGAGCTTTCGTATCTTTCACATCCTCGCCGCCCAGGCCCATGAGCAGGTGCTCGATCGCCTGCCGCAGCAATGCATATTCGGCCGGATTGCTCTCCTTGACCGCAGCCAGCTTTGCCGCGCCCTGCTTCTCAAGCTCGCCCGCCTTGGCTACGAGCCGGTCGCTCTTGGCATGGAAGACCGGCCGCATGTACGCCTCGGTCACAGCGGCAATCGAGCGCAGCACGCTCTTTTCGCCGCAGCCCGCGCAGGCTCCGTCGCCGGAAACCAGCGCATCGTAATTCGTCCGCACCATCAGCATGTTGCGCAAGGTCGCGGTCTTTGAATCGGCAGGGTTGGCTCCGTTAAACAGGCCGAGATACTTCTGAGAAGTATCCGGCAGCAGATCGAGAAAGGCTGTTCCAGTCTCGTGCTCCGCATTCACATCTTCGGTCTCCTGCACCATCTTCAGCGCCTCGTGGTCGCCGCAAGCCGTTACGCAGGCTGCGCAGCCCTTGCACAGGTCCGAGACGAAGATGGAGAAGATGCCGCCCGAGCCAGGTGTCTTGCGCTCTGGCGACGAGAAGATGGCGTTGGCTTTCTGATAGGCCATCGGCACCTTCTCAAGGATCGAGAAGAACTGCTCCTTGGCCTGCGCTGAGAATCCGTCGACCGACTCCGTGACTTCGCGGATGATCGTGGGCATCGGCGTTCCCTGCTTGATGTCCGCGAGCATGCGCTGCCGGGCCAGTTTCTCGATCTCCGGCAGTCTCGCCATGATCTTGCGGCGTTCATCTGTATCTGAAACGTAATGCGTAACCGCGGTGCTGAGAATGGTGCCGAGATCCTGCGAGCAGTTGGGCAGCGCGGTATCAGGGCAAACGCTGATGCACTCCATGCACTGCGTGCAATTCTCGGGAATGTAGAGCGGAGTCTCGCGGCGCGCCACATACTTCGAGGCTGTGTCACCGGTTGCCGCCGCAATCACGCCCATGGCAGCCAGCGGCGTGGCCGGCTGGTTGTAGCCGAAGTGCGAGCGGAACTGCGCATCGAAATCGTTAATTGAAGAGATCGGCGTACGCGGCCCTTGTCCAGCAGGAACCGGTGTACTGCGGCGCATGCTGGCCACTGTGCTCGCGGCCACTTCAACAAATTCAGACGCCTGATCAATGATCGGCAGCAACGCCCTGCCGCGCAGGCTGGAGCGATCGGCCGCTGTAACCTCGCCGATCGCAATCTCCTTCACCCGCTCGAAGCCCTGGATCATGACTTCCATGTTTGACTGCACAACGGCATCGCCGAGCTTGCCGAACTTCTTGACGTATTGTTTGTGGACGACTTCGCGGAACTGTTCCTGGGTGATGCCGAACTCCTGAAGCATAGGGCTGACGGCAAAGAACGCGCCCAAAAACGCGTTGCCCTGCATGCGTAGTTGTAAATCGCCGCGGTCGGTTGCTTTCTTGGCAATGTCGAAGCCGGGCAGCGTGAAGACGCGAATCTTTTTCTGGATGATCTGCTTGCGCGCCCACAGTGGCAGGTTTTCCCACGCGCGCTCGCCGTCCACGTCCGACTCCCATATCAGGCAGCCGCCTTCCTGCATGCCGTCGAGCGGATTGGTGTGCGTAAAGGCCTTGGGATCGCAGCAGAGAACGACTGTGACGTGGCGCAAATCGCAGTTGACGCGAATACGATCTTTGGCTGCGACCATGAAATAGCTGGTGGGCGCGCCCTTCTTTTCCGATCCGTACTTGGGATTGGCGCTGACGTGGATGACTTCTTTGGGATTGCCCAGTGCATCGACCAAGTGATCGCGCTCGAAGAGCAGGTCGTTCAAATCGCCGAGGATGGCGCCAAGGTTCTTGCCCGTCGTGATCGCACCCCATCCGCCGACGGAATGGAAGCGCACGGCGACCGCGCCCTCAGGCAGCAGCGAGGGCATCTCGTCGGCGATTACGGCGTACGGATGGTCGATGCCGAGCACAAAGAAGTTCGCGCCATCGGCCGCCTTCTTCCCGTCCTGGCGCGCGCGGCCCGCCGTCGCATATTCGAAGGCTCCGATGATGTGCTCCGGCCGGAAGTCGCGCGAGCCCAGTCCGTAGCTGCCGCCAAAGAAAAGCGGAACCTCGGCGAGCTCGACCTTGGGCAATCCTTCTGTTCCCTGCACCGCCTTCGAAAACGCGGTGCGGATATCGCGGCCCATGGGGTTGTCGCCGGACAGCGCCTCGTCGGTCCGCTCCAGGATGATGACGTTCTTTTTGCCCTTGAGCGCGTTCACAACCGCGGCTTCAGGGAACGGGCGAATCACGTTGAGATGGATCGAGCCAACGCTCGCACCGCGCGTCTGGCGCAAGTAATCGACTGCGGCCTCAATGTTCTCTGCCGCCGATCCAAGCGAGACAAACACCGTCTCCGCATCCTCGGTCTTGTATTCGCTGATCAGCCCGTAACGACGGCCGGTCAGCTCGGCAAACTTTTCATATGCATCTTCAAGGAAGCCCAGAATCGGCTCAGCGAAGTTGTTGCGCCGCGCGATCACGCCCTGCATGTAGTGTTCCTGGTTCTGCACGGGGCCCATCAGGACCGGGTTGGTCAAATCCATCATCTTGGGCACGCGGCGGCGCGTGGGTCCAAACAGCACACGCTGCGCTTCCGTCGGGGAATCGATGACGTCGTCCGGCGCGCCCAGGTACTCGCGAATCAACTCCGACTCATGCTTGTAAAACGTACGCTCCAGATGAGTGGTCAGGAAGCCGTCCATGATATTCATGCCTGGCGTGAGCGAGAGCTCCGTGACGCGGCGAAGGATCAACGCCTGGTCGGCGGCCTGCTGCGCATCTTTGCCGAAGAGCATGATCCAGCCGGTGTCGAGAGCTCCATAAATATCGTCGTGACCGCAGTGCACGTTCAACGCGTGCTTGGTGAGCGCGCGCGCACCGACCTCCAGCACCATGGTCGATCCCTTGCCGGGTGCGTGGTAGTACTGCTCCACGCCGTAGACGACTCCCTGGCCCGATGTGAAGTTCACCACGCGCTTGCCGCAAACGGAATGCGCGATGGCGCCGCCCTGCGCCGCGTGCTCACCTTCAGTCTCAATGGCGATCGTGTTCCCGCCAAAGACGTTCAGCTTGCCCTCGGCGAAGGCTTGCTGGAAAAGCTCGCCGCCTTCGGTAGAAGGCGTGATGGGATAGAACACACCAGCGTCGGCGATGCGCGTCTCAGTGTGGTAGCTGACGAGCTGGTTTCCGTTGGCGGTAACGCGGATGCCGGGATAGCGAGCAGCTTTCATATGACCCTCACATGGAACCCTGTTTTCATTAACTGGCGTGGCGAGCGAGCAGATTCGCCAAACACTGACCGCTCGCACCCCGGTCACGGAGCGCTATCGCGTTCAGAGTGGCGCCTCCATGCCTATGCCCAATCAGCCTCAACTTAAGTCTTTTTCAGTTGTCTTGCACGTCAAAGGAACGGCCGAATGGCAATTGGGAGACCTCAGGGGAAGGTTACTCCTTGTGGGATCGGCTCAGGATAAGTATGCTCCTACTTTAGAGACGACGTACCATATTGCGGTAATAGAAATGCCGTTGACCGGGTCCTGCTGACACCTCGCTACCTGCATCTCTCCGGCCTTCGAATCGCCTGCGCTACCATAAACACAGGATTGGGGTTCCCATGTTTGTCGTGGTATGGCAGTTTGAGATTGCCGAGGAAAAAGTGGCTGCCTTTGAGGCCGCATATGGCGCTGAGGGCACCTGGGCGAAGCTTTTCCGGACGTCGCCCGATTACCGAGGAACGGAACTGCTACGCGATGCCTACGTGCCCGGAAGCTACCTCACTGTCGACCGATGGACCAGCGAAGACGCCTTTCGCACCTTCCGCAAAGAGCACGACAGTGATTATGAAGTTCTGGATCGCGCCTGCGACGCCCTCACCAGCCGCGAAACGCGCGTGGGCGCATATGGGGCTTGAAGTGTCGAATCAACGCTATTCGAGGACCAGCAGATTCCGTGCGAATTGAATGCCCGCCAAATGGCTGATCGCTTTATCCAAGGTGACCAGAACACCGTTTTCCTTGATGGCCAATCCAAGAAGGCAGGCATCGGTAATTTGCAGGTAACCGAAGATTCGGCCTCCCAAATGAGCGGCGAGATCGGTCCATGGATACACGAGTGACCAGAATCTGTAGCCCGGCTGCTTGGCCAGGCGGGCCAGGATTTCAGTCGCTTCTTCGATCGAGAGTGCTCCAATCGCGGGACGTGTCACAACGCGCAGAAATCCTGCCTCGGTAAATGGACAGACTCCCCAACTCGCTTTCTGACGCGTGCTAAACCATCCGGTTACAGTTTCGTGGTGGATGTGGTTTTTATCTACGAGCGCAACGAGCACATTTACGTCCAGCAGGAATTTCGCCTCACTCAAAATCGTCCTCCTGGGCCGCATTCACCATTTCATCGGTTAAAGGCTCACCACGAGATTGAAAGACGGGCAAGCCATTCGGGGCTGTCTCGATCCGCGAGAAATTGGAATTCTTCACGGTGCTGGCTTTCTTCACGAGTTCACTCAACGCAGCACCGAGCGTGATGTTTTTGGCATAGGCATAGAGGGTTACGACCCGGTATGCTTCGTCATCAATTGTGACCGTGGTTCTCATAGGCTCATTATGCATCAAGTATAAAATTGATGCAAGACAGTACATTCGATGCGACGCGGTGCATTTGATGCATAGACAACAACCTGATGTGCATTTCCGTTTCAATTGTGATTGCCAGCACGCCTGTCGGCTTGCCTCGGCAATCTTCACCCTTTCTTCTCCATTTTCTCCTGTCCTTCACTGTCGCATCCTGCTACAATCCCTTCGAAATCCAATTCATGCCCTCGCTGTTTCCTGCCCGGAAAGCACGAGATGCGTAGGGTGTGCATCATTCCTGAGGAGCCCTCCCAAATGGCCATTGCCGACGACCGTGCCAAAGCTGTAGAACTTGCCCTTTCGCAGATTGAGAAACAGTTCGGGAAAGGGTCGATCGTCCGGCTCGGGTCCCGCGAGGCGCTGCTACCCATTGCCGTCATTTCTACCGGATCGATCAGCTTCGACGCGGCCCTGGGCGTGGGCGGCGTGCCGCGCGGCCGGGTGACTGAAGTTTTCGGGCCGGAATCTTCGGGCAAGACGACGATTACCTTGCAGGTGATCGCCGAAGCACAGCGGAACGGCGGTATGGCAGCTTTCGTGGATGCCGAACATGCGCTCGATCCCGGCTACGCGAAAAAGCTCGGCGTGGACGTCGACAATCTGCTGGTTTCGCAGCCCGACTCAGGCGAGCAGGCTCTCGAGATCACAGAAGCCCTTGTCCGGTCGGGAGCGATTGATGTGCTCGTGGTGGACTCAGTAGCCGCGCTGGTTCCCAAGGCCGAGCTCGACGGAGAAATGGGCGACAGCCACATGGGCCTGCAGGCGCGGCTGATGTCGCAGGCGCTGCGCAAGCTCACCGGCACAGTTTCAAAATCCCGCACCGCTCTCATTTTCATCAATCAAATCCGCGAGAAGATCGGCGTGATGTTCGGTAACCCGGAAACCACGACCGGTGGACGCGCGCTGAAGTTCTACTCGTCTGTCCGCATCGACATCCGCCGCATCGCCGCCGTCAAGGAAGGCGATACCGTGGTCGGCTCGCGCACCAAGGTCAAGATCGTGAAGAACAAGGTCGCCGCGCCCTTCCGTGAAGCCGAGTTTGACATTCTCTATGGCGAGGGCATCAGCAAGGAGGGCGACGTGCTCGATCTCGCCGTAACCCATAACATCGTGGAGAAGTCGGGCGCATGGTACAGCTATGCCGGCGAGCGCATTGGGCAGGGCCGTGAAAACACCCGCTCCTTCCTCAAGGAGAACAAAGACGTTTACGCCAAACTCGATGCCGAACTGCGCAAGCGGCTGAGCATCGGCGCTCCGAAGGCGGAAGTCCCGGAGGTTCCGGCGGGCGGACACGCCGAGGCCAAAGAAGCGGTTCGCGGGCGCAAGGGGTAGCACCCGATCCCGATCAACTACAATTCTGTCGCAGCTTGAATCTCTTGGAGGGCGCTTATGAAAGCCTTTTCACGACGCGACATGCTTAAAACCAGCCTGCTGGCTCCGGCCGTTGCCGCAGCAGCGCATGGAATCACACCCGTTGAAGCCGCTATGCACGCTGCGAGTGAAGCCGCAGGCCCGCTTCCTGCAGAAGAAACGGCCAAATCGGCTGCGGCACAACCCGGCTCGCAGCGCGAGCGACTGCTGCTCGACTTCGGCTGGCGATTTCATCTCGGCGATGCCTGCGATGCAGAGAAAGATTTCGGATTGGGCGGCGGGCGAGCGGGCAACTTCCAAAAGACGGGCGGATTTCTCTCTGTTGGTTCCCTTGCTTTCGACGACAGCGACTGGAAGCAAATCGATCTGCCGCACGACTGGGCCATCGAGCTGCCCTTTCAGAACGACCCCGCGCTTCTCAGCAAAGGCTTCTATCCGCTCGGCCGCAACTACCCCACTACAAGTGTTGGCTGGTACCGGCGCGTCTTTGAGATTCCCGCGTCCGATGCGGGCAAGCGGATCACCATTGAGTTCGACGCTGCTTACCGCGAGACGATGGTCGTCTTCAACGGCTTCTATATCGGTCGCCACAGCGGCGGCTACGATCCGTTCCATTTCGACGTCACTGATTTTGCCAATCCCGGCGGCCGCAATGTGCTGCTGGTTCGCGTCGACGCCACGCTCAGCGACGGCTGGTTCTATGAGGGCGCCGGA
Organism: Candidatus Sulfuritelmatomonas gaucii; assembly: GCA_900290245.1. Taxonomy (GTDB): domain Bacteria; phylum Acidobacteriota; class Terriglobia; order Terriglobales; family Acidobacteriaceae; genus Telmatobacter; species Telmatobacter gaucii. Next base: position 9,873 of record OKRB01000117.1, read on the forward strand.
ATCTATCGTCATGTGTGGCTGGTCAAGACGAGCCCAGTTCACGTGCGCCAGTGGGGAACCTTCGTTTCATCGGAGATCAAGCCCGGTGCAGCGACTCTTTCGATCCGCACTGAAGTGGAAAATCACAGCTCAGCCGCCGCAAACGCCCGCATCGTCTCTACGGTTCTCGACCCAAAGGGCAAAGCCGTTGGCAAGGCGGTTACGGCAACGTCCGTGATAGGTGCTGACTCCAACCAGACTTATGAGCAGAAGCTGGCCGTCGCCCAGCCGCGCCTCTGGTCGCTTGAAGAGCGAAACCTGTACACGCTTGTGACGGAGGTCCGCACAGGCGGCGACGTCGTCGATCGCTGTGAGACGCGCTTCGGCATCCGCTCCATCAAAGTCGATGCGCAGAAGGGACTGTTGCTCAACGGCAAACCGGTCAAAGTGAGAGGCACGTGCAATCACCAGGATCACGCGGGCCTGGGCGCCGCGCTGCCAGACGCGGTGCAATACTTCCGCGTGCGCAAGCTCCAGGAGATGGGCTGCAACGGCCTGCGCACATCGCACAACCCTCCTACGCCTGAGCTGCTCGATGCCTGCGATGAGCTGGGCATGCTAGTCTTCGACGAGACGCGCATGATGTCTTCGAATCCCGAAGGCCTTGGCCAGTTCGAGAATCTGGTTCGCCGCGACCGCAATCATCCCAGCGTCTTCATGTGGTCGATGGGCAACGAGGAAGGCACGGCAAACACGGACAGAGGCGTGCTGATCCTCACGGAAATGAAAGCTGTAGCCACGAAGCACGATGGCTCGCGGCCGGTTTCGATCGCGCCCACCGGGGCTATCGGCACGGGCGGCCTCGCGGTCGGCGACGTTGTCGGCTATAACTACATGGATCCGGGTGCAGCGGCATATCACAAGGCGCATCCCGACCGGCCGGTCATCGGTACGGAAACCGTAAGCGCCGTGTGCACGCGCGGCATCTACGTTACGGATTATGACAAGGGCTACGTCGGCTCCTACGATCCGTACACTACCACCGGCCGCGCTTCAGCCGAAGGCTGGTGGAGCTTTTGCGATGCGCAGCCTTGGCTCGCCGGCGGCTTTATCTGGACGGGCTTCGACTATCGCGGCGAACCCTCGCCTAACGGCTGGCCGAATATCAGTTCGCAATACGGCATCATCGACATGTGCGGTTTCCCCAAGGACACGTTCTACTACTACAAATCATGGTGGACCTCGGAGCCGGTGCTGCACCTTTTTCCGCACTGGAACTGGCCGGGCATGGAAGGCAAGTTGATCGCTGTTTGGGTGCATTCGAACCTTGACAAGGTCGAACTCTTCTTGAACGGCCAAAGCCTGGGCATGAAAGAGATGAAGAAGGACTCGCATCTTGCATGGGACGTAGCCTACGCTCCCGGCGCCATCGAGGCGCGCGGTTACAAGGGCGACAAGCTTGTGCTGACTGCGAAGCGCGAAACCACAGGCGCGGCGGCCGCTCTGGCCATCTCGCCCGATCGCAGCGAAATCTCCGCCGACGGCGAAGACGTGGCCATGTTTGCCGTGGAAGTGCGCGACGCGCAAGGCCGCGTTGTACCGATCACCGACAACGAAGTTACGTTCAACGTGACCGGCGCGGGAAAACTCGTCGGGGTCGGCAACGGCGATCCCACTGATCAGGAATCCGACAAGGGTTCATCGCGCAAGGCCTTCAGCGGACTCTGCATGGCGATTGTTCAATCCACGAAAAACGCGGGCAGCATCACGGTCGAAGCCACCTCGCCCGGGCTCACATCAGCTCGTGCGACGGTCGCGGCAACGCAGGTCACGCTGCGTCCGCAAATTGCCCTGTGGGAACGCGAAGTACCGGAGGGCGCCGGCGCCACCGGCCTCTGGAGGCCCACGCAGGAAGGCAGCACGCAGGTCTTCATCTTCAGCCAGGACGGAAACAACCTGACAGGAAGAGCTGAAGGCTTGGGCGCGGGCTGGGCCGGCGGTTTCGATGCGCCGGTACCGATCACCGACGGCAAAGTCGATGGCACCCACATCAGTTTCAAAGTTGGGCGCGACACGTACTCGGGCAAGCTGACCGGAGAAACTATCACATTGGAGCGCGCCATGAACCTCGGACCTCGCCCACAGCGAACTGAAACTCAGCCTGAAGGACCAAAGCCGGCCATCGGTCCGCCGCCCGACGGATCGGACCCATCGCGCAGTCCGCTGTTCCGCTTCCCGACTTCGATGCAGATTGTGTTGCATCGCGCGAAGCGATAGGCTCGGCCAGCAAATGTCGGCCGGAAAAGCACTCTCATTCGCAAAGCAGTGAATTGAACGCCGCCGAAGTCTTCCCTGTGGCACGTGCCCAGGGCCGTTCTTATATTGGAACTGAGGCTTACGATGCTTGCGCTACGTTACCGCATTTCGACGTTCGCGTTCGCTGTTGCCGTCTTCCTGCCTTCCCTCGGCCAACCCATCGCCGCTCAGCAACACCTCAGCGCGCCACGGGCGGATGGCCAGTCAACGCCGCTGATGCTTTATCTCCCTGCAAAGCCACGCACGGGATGCGCTCCGCTGGCGGTCATCTCGCATGGGGCAGGCGGTTCCGAAAATGGCTACCGCTATCTTGCGCAGGCCATGGCCCACCTCGGTTACACCACCGTGGTAATGGGTCACGCCGAGAGCGGTCTGGCCGCATTGCGCGCCGATATGCTTCGCTACGGCATCATGGAGGGCGTCACCGAGTTGGTTGCGGACCCCAATGCCGAGAAGGCTCGTCTCCTCGACACCGGGGCCGCGCTCCAATGGGCAAACGACCGTTGCCGCGCACCCTTTCGCGTGCTGCTGGGTCACTCCATGGGCGCTGAAACCGTGATGCTTGAAGCGGGCGCCAAAAACATCATCGGCGTAGCGTCACCGCCCGCCGGCCAGGATCGCTTCGACGCCTATGTCGCTCTCTCGCCCGAGGGCCCGGGCGTCGTTTTTGACGGCGATGCATGGAGCGGCATTCGCAAACCTATGTTGATTCTGACCGGCACGCGCGATCAATCGCTCAAGGGCGGACCCCAGACGCGGTTGGTGCCATGGCACGTTCTGCCGGGCGGGATCTTCCAGTGCCAGTGGATGGGCGTGATCGACGACGCCACGCACATGAACTTCGCCGGTGATGGCCTGGGATCGGACAAGGTTGAACCGCTAGTGACGCAGACCATCGCCGCGTTCCTTCCTGGCGCGCGAAAGCACGCCTGCACCCTGCCGTCGGCGTTGAGCGGAATGACACTCCAGGCGAAATGAGCCTTTCCCCCGATCCCTGCACCGCACCGATCGCAACTGGTCGCAGCGGGAGTCGGCGCTGCTAGAATCGCACTAGTGGCCCCTGCCCATATGCCAGTGAAAGCGATCTATCCCGGCACCTTCGACCCGCCAACGAACGGTCACCTCGACCTGATTCAGCGCGGAGCGAAGATCTTCGATCATCTCACGGTCGCTATCCTCGTCAATCCGGTCAAGAACCCTTTGTTCACGGTGGAAGAACGCGTGGAGATGCTCAAAGAAGCCACAGCGGGGATTGCCAACGTCTCCATTGCCACCTTTGACAGGCTCATGGTCGATTTCGCGCGCCGCCAGGGCGCATCGGCGGTGTTACGCGGCATCCGCGCCATCTCTGACTACGAGCACGAGTTCCAGATGGCGCTCATGAATCGCCGCCTCGCGCCGGAGATCGAGTCGGTCTTTCTGCAGCCGGCCGGCCGCTACTCATTCGTCAGCTCGCGCATGGTCAAGGAAGTGTTCAGTTTCGGCGGCGACATCAGCGGGCTTGTTCCACCCAATGTCGTCAAGCGGCTGCGCGCGCGCATTCCCAACGGCAGTTGATTTCTCGCATCCTCGCGCCGGAATTTTGCGCATCAAGGAAAATCTGGCAAGATGGAATTGATATGACTGTTATAGCCACTGCAAGAGTCTTTGCTGACCGCATTGGCCGCATTGAAGTATCGGCGACCATGGCCGTAGCCGCCGAAGCGGCAAAACTGCGCGCCCAGGGCGCAAACCTGGTGGATTTCGGGGCCGGCGAGCCCCATTTCCCCACGCCGCGCCACATCAAGGATGCTGCGATCTCCGCCATTGAGGCCAATTTCACCCGATACACCGTTGTGCCGGGCATTCCCGACCTGCGCAAGGCCATTGTCGAGCGCCACTCGTGCGACTTTGGTTCGGAATACTCGATTGACGAGGCCGTCTTTACGACCGGTGGCAAGCAGGCGCTGTTTAACGCGCTGCAGATTCTCGTCGACCACGGCGACGAGGTGATTCTGCCTGTTCCCTACTGGGTCAGCTTCAAAGACATCATCCAGTACGCAGGCGGCAAGGTGGTCTATCTCGAAACCAGCGAGGCGGAGAACTTCCGCATCACCGCGGATGCCATTGAGCGCGCCATCACGCCGCGCACCAAGGCCATCATTCTCAACTCGCCGTCCAATCCGGCGGGCTCGGTGGTCTCGGCAGAAGACCTTGAGCGCATTGTCCGCGTCGCCCACGAGCGCGGGATTTACCTGCTTCTGGACGAGTGTTATGTCTACCTGAACTACGCGGGCAAGCCCGTTTCCGGCGGTTCATTCACCTGGGCCAAGGAGCATATCGTCATCCTCGGCTCGCTTTCGAAAACCTACGCCATGACCGGATGGCGCGCGGGCTTCGCGCTGGCAGCAAAGCCGGTCGCCGCCAACCTGAGCAAGCTGCAGTCGCAGTCCACGTCAAACGCCACCAGCTTCGTGCAGAAGGCGGCCATTGCGGCGCTCAGCGGCCCGCAGGAGTGTGTAGCCGAATTTCGAGCGGAGTTTATCGGACTGCGCGATTACATGCTGGCCGCGCTTGCCAAGATCCCCGGTGTCACCTGCACCAAGCCCGAGGGAGCGTTCTACGTGTACCCGAACATCTCCGCTTATCTGGGCAAGGGCGGCATCCGCACGGCCACCGAACTGGCCACGCGCCTGTTGCACCAGGCACACGTGGTGACCGTGCCGGGCGAGGCGTTCGGGACGTCAGAGCATATCCGCATGTCGTATCCGGTGACCAAGCAGAATATCGATGAAGGTACGCGGCGCATGGGGGAGTTCCTGACCAGCTTGCGCTAAAGCAGGATTGCCAAACGGAAAAGCAATCGGCCTGTCCTCCTCAGGACAGGCCTTCGCTTCTCCGCGCTTCAATCTGTCAGTTGCTTGTGAGCACTTCGCTCTGACGCTACTTTGCCACTGACGCGTCGCTGACGGCTCCGCGGCTCGCATAATAGCCGGCGATCCACTCGCTCATGGGGCGAAGCTGCTGGCACTCGAGGCACATGGTTGTGGAGAATTGCGATTTGCACAGCGGGCAAACCGCCCCGGTTTCAAAGGTGTCGAAGGTTTGGCCGCATCGCGGACACTTCCAGTGAGTTCCCACGGCGGGCGCGGTGCCACAGCCTGGGCAAAGGAACCCTTCGCGGCGCGGAAGCTTTTCACTGCGGATGAGCGCGCGTGCGGCTTTCATTCCACCCCAGCAGTTCAGGAGCATATAAGCGGCAATCAGCAACAACCATTCGGAGCCTTGCTCGGAGCGCTGCCGCAGGGCGAGCAGAATAAATCCTACTCCGCCGGCAATGCCCAGACCTGTGGCGACTACCAGGCTGCGAGCACGGCCCAGCACATACCAGAGAAGCGAGCGAAGAATCTGGCCCCCATCCAGTGGGTAGATGGGCAGAATGTTGAAGATCAACAGCCACTTGTTGAGGAATTGGACCGTTGCGAGGAATTGATAGGCGTTGGGCATTGAGAGCGCCCACCCCAGTGATCCGCTCATCAGGACAGCCACATACAGAATCGGGATGAGAGCTGCGTTCACCAGAGGCCCGGCGGCAAGGCTCCACAGCATGGGTCCGGGCCTCGGCGGTGGACTGACATACGCCACGCCGCCCAGTGGCCAGAGCATGATGCGATTCGCCGTGCCCCCAACCTGCCGGCAAGCCAATGCGTGTCCGAACTCGTGCATCAGCACAATAGCAAACAGAGCCAGGTATTCCAGCGCATTCCAAGCCATTGAACTGTAAATGCCTTTACGGCTGCCAATCTCGATAATGGCGAGGACAAACCAGGACCAGTGCAGAAAAACATCAATTCCGGCAACGCGAAACAAATGGAGCGAACCCTGACGCAGGCTTGGCATTCCCGTTAGCTTAACTTATTTCGCGGCCAACCGGTGATCGGCGAACCATGCATCAAACCCTGAAAGCCGCCGAAATTCCCGGAATGAGCAAGTGCAACCCGGAATAGACCTATGGCAACGAGGTTGGAAATTGTAATTTGACGGCCAGAGTTAAGTCCTCGCACACCTCCGATCTACCGCAATGTGGTTGATACCGTCCGCCGCCGGGGCAGATCACCGCCTAAAATTATTCGTCCAACCCTGTGCAAACGTTATCTTTGTCGGGTACGATGTTTCTTCAATGTTGAACGCAATCGATTTTCGTCCCGTGATTCTTGCCGGGGGCAGCGGTACCCGCTTCTGGCCTCGTTCCCGGCGCGCCCGCGCCAAGCAAGTGCTGGCGCTTGACGGCGAGCGCTCCATGATCCAGCAAACGATGGAGCGTCTCAAACCCCTGGCCTCTCTCGAAAAATCCTGGATCATCACCAACGAGTACCTGGCCCAGGAGATCGCCGACCAACTGCCTGGCCTGCCTCGAGCGCAGATCGTCCAGGAGCCCGTAGCCCGCAACACCGCTCCCGCCTGCGGCCTAGCGGCCTTTCTCATTGAGCGTGATAACCCAGGCGCTGTTCTCGGCATTTTTCCTTCCGATCATGTCATCGCGGATGAGCCGCGTTTCCTCAAGGCCCTCCAACGGGGCATCGCTGTGGCTGCCGCCGGCGACAATATGGTCGTCCTGGGGATCGAACCCTCCCGCGCCGAAACTGGCTATGGCTATATTGAAACCGGCGACTTGACCAACGACGACGCGGCCCTCCACGTGCGGCGCTTCATCGAAAAACCCAATCAGAACCGCGCCGAAGAGTTCGTGGCCGCAGGCAACTACTACTGGAATTCCGGCATGTTTCTCTGGTCGGCCCGAACTCTCGCCAACGCGGTCCGCGAGCATCTGCCGGAAACTGCTCCGCTGCTCGAAACCATTGCCGCAGCCTGGGGAACGCCGCAATTCGACGAGGTTTTCCGCACCGCTTATCCTAAGTGCGAAAACATCTCCGTCGACTACGCTGTTCTCGAGCCGCGCTCCGCCAAGGGCGAGCACCTTTCCAATCTCTATTGCATTCCTGCCGAGTTCAGTTGGAACGATCTCGGCTCCTGGGCATCGCTCTACGAGTACCAGGTCGAAACTCGCCTGCGCGGCGACCCTGAAGGCAACGTTGCCGATACGGTCGGCCACATGGCCATCGAAGCCACTGACAACTACATCTTCAGTCCGAAGAAGTTTGTGGCGCTGGTCGGCGTGGAGAATCTCGTTGTTGTGGACACCGAGGACGCGCTACTTATCGCCCACCGCGACCACTCGCAGGACGTGGGCAAAATCGTAAAGGAGCTTGGGCTCACGGGTCACTCTGAGCTGATCTAGAGGCAGCAGCTTCCTGAGGTTTGTCTCAAAGCGATGCCGTCAAAACGAGCCGAGGCGTAGCTGCGGCGTTTCGTCGCTGTACAATTCTTGCGTAACTCAGCGTGCGGTAATCGCCTGAGTGGAGCAGGAAATGCCCGAAACGATCGATTGGCCCATGCACGGCAAGCCTCGCCGTCTGCGCTTTGTTTTCTATCTCCTCGTTGCCATCGTCATCCTCATCTTTGTCAGCGCGCGCACCGCGATCTCCTATTGGGTTGACCTGCTCTGGTTCAGCTCGCTCGGCTTCGCCAGCGTTTTCTGGAAGACCTTCAACTTCGAATGGGGAACCTTTGGCGCATTTGCCGTGCTCACCTTTCTCATCCTTTACGCGGCGTTCCTCGCACTTCGCCACAGCCACGCCGCCGACCTGCCTGAAACACACACCCTTTTCTTCGGCGGCCGTCCGATCACACTGCCGGTCGCAAAGGTCCTGCGCATCATCGCGCTCGTTGGCGCGCTGATTGTCGCGCTCGTGACGGGCTTCGCCATGCAATCTGAGTGGCCCACGCTGGCCCTTTACTGGTACGCGCCCAAAACGGCCTCAGCCGTCGCCGACCCCATCTTTGGCCGCCCGCTCGGTTTCTATCTCTTCACGCTGCCTGCGTGGCAGCTCATCGCCGGATGGCTGCTTACTCTCGCGGTGCTGGTGTGCATTCTCGCCGCGCTCTTTTTGGTCGCGGCCAGCGGCGGCCGCGTGCTTGAAGGCCGTTTTCGCGCATCCGCTTCCCTGCCATGGCGCGGCGCGTCCATTGCCGCCGGATTTCTGCTGCTCACGCTCGCCATCCGCGAGTACGTCGGCCGGTTCGAACTGCTCTTTGCGCAGCACACCATCTTCGCCGGAGTCACCTACACTGACGCGCACGTCACCATCATCGGCATGTCGTTTATCAGCGCGGCGCTCGCAATTGGCGCAGTGATCGTGATTGCCGGGGCCCTCGCGCAGCCGCGTGCGCGCTGGCTGGTCATCTCGATCGTTCCCGCCGCTGCGTGTTATGTCATCGCGGGCATCGCCGGCTGGTATGTGGGTACCTTCATTGTCAAACCAAACCAGCTCGACCGCGAGCGGCCTTACATTACCGACAACATTGCTCTCACCCGCCAGGCTTACGCCCTCGACCGCTTCGACCAGCGCGAGTTTCCTGCCGATACCACCGTCGCCGCTGCAGATGCTGAACACAACCAGGCCACCCTCGAGAACATCCGCCTTTGGGACGTGCAGGCGCTTCACGATACGCTGCGCCAGGTGCAGGCGATTCGCACCTATTACGATTTTCCAGGCATCGACATCGACCGCTATCAAATCAACGGCTCGCTTCGCGAAGTCATGCTTGCCGTCCGCGAGCTGAATGTCGACCTGTTGCCCGAAAGCAGCCACAACTGGATCAACGACAAGCTCATCTACACACATGGCTACGGCATCACCATGAATCCGGTGAACGGCTTTACGCCGGAGGGCCTGCCTGTTCTCTATCTCAGCAACATGCCCGTGCAGAGCACCGTGCCCGAGCTCACCGTGACGCGCCCCGAAATTTACTTCGGCGAGATGACCAACAACGACGTCTATGTGAAGACGCACCAGCAGGAATTCAACTATCCGCAGGGCCAGAGCAACAATCTTTCTTCGTACGAGGGAACCGGCGGCATCGTCATGGGCAGCTTTCTGCGCAAGACACTGCTTGCCTTCGATCGCGGCGATTTAACGAAGGTCCCGTTCAGCGACGACGTCACCGGCGAGAGCCGCCTGCTGATGCGACGCAATGTGCGCACACGCGTCGCGGCGCTGGCGCCATTCCTCACCTTCGACCAGGACCCCTACATGGTTGTCGGGGGAAACGGCCGACTCTCCTGGATCATCGATGCCTATACCACCTCCGACACCTATCCTTACTCGGCGCAGACCGCGCTTGAAGATCAGCCCGTCAACTACATGCGGAACAGCGTGAAGGCAGTCGTCGACGCGTACGACGGCAGTGTCACGTTCTACGTCTTCGACAATCAGGATCCGGTTCTCGGCGCCTGGCGCGAGATTTTTCCCTCGCTCTTCAAGGACGCCTCGACCATGCCCGCGTGGCTCCGCGCGCACGTTCGCTATCCCGAACAGTTGCTCAGCATTCAGGCTGAGATGTACGGCCTCTACCACATGACCAATCCCGAGGTCTTCTATAACCGTGAAGATCAGTGGGGCGTGGCGACCGAAACCGGATCGAGCCAGGGCGACCAAAGCTCACAGGCCATGCGCCCGAATTTCGTACTTATGACGCTGCCCGGAGAATCCGGCGGTCTTGAGTTCGTTGAGATTCTGCCTTTCACGCCCATCAATCGCAACAACATGATCGGATGGATTGCGGCGCGCAGCGATGGCGCGCATTACGGAAGTGCGGTTGTCTTTGATTTTCCCAAGTCGCGGCTGGTTGATGGGCCGCAGCAGATCGAGGCGCGCATCGATCAGAATGCCCAACTCTCCGGCCAACTCACTCTCTGGAATCAGCAGGGCTCGCATGTGATTCGCGGCAGCTTGCTCGTGATTCCGTGCGGGCAGGCGCTTTTGTATGCGGAGCCAATCTATCTTCAAGCGCAGCACAGTCCCATGCCCGAGATGCGGCTCGTGGTACTGGCGCTTCAGGACCGCCTCGCCTACGGCCCCGACTTTGGCTCGGCTCTCAGTTCCCTCTTCGGTTCTGAAACGCCGTCGCTCACCGCCGTAGGTTCGTCGCAGCCTGCAACAGCCGCCGGCCCCGCCGGAGTTGCGCAGCCGCCAGCCGGTCTCAACACACTCATCTCGCAAGCCAATCAGGATTTCGCCGACTATCAGCGGCTCACCTCAGAGGGCAAGCTAGCCGAAGCCGGACAGAAGCTCGGCGACTTGAAACACGTGCTCGATGAGCTCAGCGCCCACGCGAAATAACCGGATCACGCCAGTGCGGATTCCACCCTCGACCTGACAACGGAGTAAGGCCCATGCCTCGCTTTGCCGCCAATCTGACGATGATGTATACCGAGTGCACCTTTCTCGACCGCTTTGCCGCCGCTGCGCTCGACGGCTTCACCGCCGTCGAGTACCTGTTTCCTTATGAGCATCCGGCCGCTACTCTCGCCGCATTGCTCAAGGAGCATGGACTGCGCCAGGTTCTGTTCAATGCTCCGCCCAGCAACTGGAAAGCCGGTGAGCGCGGGATCGCAGCACTGCCCGGCCGCGAACAGGAGTTTCGCGATGGATTTGTGCGCGCGCTTGAGTATGCGCATGTGCTTGAATGCCCGCCCATCCACTGCATGGCCGGCCTGGCGCCTGGGGGCGTCGATCGCGCACGCCTGCTCGGCGTTTACACGGCCAATCTCGCATGGGCTGCGGAAAAAGCGCGGGGCGCTGGCGTCGCGGTACTCATCGAGCCTATTGCGCTGCGGAACATTCCCGGCTTTTTCCTCAATCGCCAGGCCGAGGCGCACGCCATCGTCGCCGAAATCGGTGCGCCCAATCTCAAAATCCTCTTGGATCTATTCCACTGCCAGGTGGAGGAAGGCGATCTGGCGATCAAGATCCGCAAGTACCTCGCTGACGCGAAGCAATCGCGCGTCGGCCATTTCCAGGTCGCCGGCGTGCCCGAGCGCCACGAGCCCGACACGGGCGAGGTTCGCTACCAGTATCTTTTCGACTTGATTGACGAGCTTGGATACGACGGGTGGATTGGTTGTGAGTACACACCGGCGGCGGCTACTTCACAGGGCCTGGGCTGGTTCAAGAAATGGAAAGCGGCTGCATGACGTAGCGCCGCTCTCCAGAGTGGCTGTCGTGCGGGCCTCCAGTCCCGCTTCCAAAGCTGATACATTGCTTCCCCGTCCGGCGGCGTGGACCCTTCGGCTCCGCTCAGGGCAGGCTCTGCCAGCACAGTCGGTCTCGAGACCGCGCTACGCTATGCGAATGACCTACTTCGTCACTCCGAACGTGAACGTCGTCGTCGAGTGCATTGTCTCGCCGGGCTTCAATTCCGTGCTGGGAAAGTCCGGGTGGTTCGGCGAATCTGGAAAGTGTTGCGTCTCCAGGCAGAATCCCCCGTGCTTTTCGTACTTCACGCCGTTCCATCCGGTTAAACTCCCGTCGAGGAAGTTCCCCGAGTAGAACTGCACGCCTGGTTCCGTCGTCTCTACCGTCAGCTTTCGTCCGCTCGCTGGATCGGTCGCGATCGCCGCCACACGCATCGTTCCGGGCTTGCCGTTCAACACAAAGTTGAAGTCGTATCCGCCCGCGCGCTTCAGTTGCTCATTGCTGTCGTCGATCCGCGCTCCAATCGCCTCGGGCTTGCGAAAATCCATCGGCGTTCCGGCCACCGATGCCAGCTCGCCTGTGGGAATCAACCCTGCGTCCACCGGCGTGTACCGGTCGGCATTGATCTCGATCCGCTGATCAAGAATGTTGCCTTTGCCGTCGCCATGCAGGTTGAAGTATGAGTGATTGGTGATATTCAGAACCGTCGCTTTGTCGGTCGTTGCCGAGTAGTCGATGCGCAGCGTGTCGCCCTTCAGCGTATAGCGCACCTTTGCGGTCAGCGTTCCCGGAAATCCCATGTCGCCGTCGGGGCTCACATGAGTGAACTCCACGCCGTCCGGCACTTCCTGCGACTTCCACACATACTGGTCGAATCCCATCGGCCCGCCGTGCAGCGCATTCGGTCCGTTATTCACGGGAATCTGGTACGTCTTTCCATCGAGCGTGAACTTGCCCAGCGCAATGCGATTTCCGTAACGGCCCACGATGGCGCCGAGGTAAGAATTGGGCTGCGTCAAATAGCCCTGCAGCGACCCGAACCCAAGTATGATGTCCGCCGCGTTGCCCGTGCGATCCGGGGTTTTGATGCTCACCAGGTGTGCTCCATACGCCGTCACCCTGACCTCAATCTGTCCGCTGGTCAGCGTGTAGATCGGGACGGCAACTCCATCCGCGGTTTTGCCCCATATCGCCATCTTCACTTCTCCCTGTGCAAGACTCGTAAATGCCATCGCCACTCCAATCATGATTGCAAAAAGCTTAGCCGCTTGTTTCACCATGTCCACCTTTGCTTTCTGGCGCGCACCGCTGCCAAAACGTTTCAGCCAACTTGATGTTTCCAGCCTTGCCGCAATCGAGCCCTTGAGCGCCTTATTTGCGCTCCTTGGCAAATATAGCCGAAAAAGCCGGCAAAGCCATCATAGGCTACCCGGCAACCGTGGCGAGGAATTGTGGATCGGAATCGCGGATCCAGTCGACGAGGGCCAGCAGGAGGAGAACTAGTAAATTCGGGAGGCAATTACCTGTGTGCCCGTGGCGTTTGACTCGATGCTGGTGGACCGCAACAGCACTTCGAAATTGTGCAGGGAGCCATCAGGCCGCGTCGCGCTCTTCAATATGGGGTCGATGGCCGATGGATGCAGCAGCATCTCCGCCGCTGCCTGGGTGCCAGCCACATCGAGCCCTTCCAGCACCAGCAGATGTCCGTTCCCGCCCAGGTTGGGCAGGAAGGCAATCAACGCGAATGTCTCATGCGCCGGCTCGTTCCAATGGCTGGCATAGGCTGCCGCTTCTCCCGGCCGCGGCTTCATATTGATAATCTCGGCTCCGCTCATGCCAGGCTGATCCACAATGCGGAAATTGGCGCTTGCTTCTGCCAGCGCGGCCCATGGATTGCTGCCAAGCGATCCAATGATTACCGCGTTGGCGCTCTTCAGATCTTCGAGGCGCAGATCGCGCGGGAAGCGAATGAACACCCGCTGCGGATCGTCCTCAGCCAAGTGCGACAGCGCGGACGCAATCTGCAGATCGACGAAAGGGGTCAGTTGCTGCGTGCGCAGATCCTGGGCGCTGTGGGGATCGACACCGGCGAGCGGCATCTCCACATAGCTGCCCGCAATGTACTCGGCAAGCGGCACCGGCCGCCGCGACAAGTCCTCAAGCAGGTTGAATCCCGCGTCGGAAGGAACTATGTAACTGTTGGCGGGACCGCTGAAAAGTGCTGCCCACAATGCGTGCGCCGGCTCCTCTGCCCGGCGCGGAGCGGAAGTGCGCGTGGCCGCATACCATGTTGCTGCGATGAGCGCCGCGCTGTAAACCGCAGCCAGCGCTGTGCTCAGCAGCCTGCGCCCTGCATTCGATTTTGGAATGGTTGCAGCTTCCGCCCCTTGCTGCTCAGTGGGCACAGGCTGTGCCTGGCCTTCCAACACCGCCGCCGAACCCACGGCTTCATGGTGTCCGTTGTGACCGTCAGCCGCAATGAAGACCGGAACGTAGCCGCCCAGCGGAATGTCGATGCGCACCGGCTCCGCGCTGCCTTCTTCCGCAAAGTGCTCTGCCAGCCGCCTGCGCAACTGCCGCGCATAGCTCCTGACAATGTTGTCCTCAAGCGTGCGGTAGTCCGGCGGCCGGTCAAAGACCTGCACGCCGATCTGGTGCTCCGATATCTCGTGGCCGCGTCCCTCCAGAGTCTCGGCTACCACGTATAGCAAGAATTTCGAAAGCAGTGGCGAGCGCGCCAAGTGAGGTCCGGCGGCCACACGCTGCGCGAGCTCCCAGTGCGGATCGTCTTGCGGGCCGGGCGGCAACGCCTCTTCGGGAGGAGATGTCTTGGCCCTGGATTGGACAGCGGTAATGTGTTCCATCGAGCTCGTCTCCACGCAGCCGGTCTGCCCATGAAGCATCTTCAGATCGAGAAGCAGCCTCACCCGACTGTTTGGCACGCCGGCAAAAAACCGGTCTCTCTAAAAGCCGCCAAAATCAAGAACGATCAGCGCTTTTTCGATCAATCGAACCTGAGCCGCGCTGCTCGATCCCGCGGCAGTCCGTTCTGCCGCCTCGCGGCGATGCCTGCGACTGCTTTTCCCTCGGACCCAGATTTGCAATCAAATTCAAGCCCATGAAAACGGGCTGTCATGAAGGATCATCGCAAACAGCAGCCGGCTCGTTCTAAACCGCAGAAAGCGCATTCACTCAACCGTACAATTTCCACAGTTTACCAACATTTCAAGAGCGCAACAACTCTTTTCTGCTCAGTTGGTTAAGCAAACTCAACACTAGTGTATACACTTACAGCCACATGGGTAAACACTCCCGCACGGCTTTTTGCTGCAATATTGTGGCGCTGCTCGCACAACTACGGGCGAATGCAAACGTGTGAAGATTTCTTGAATTGGAGGTAGCAAGACGTTCATGAAAACACAAAGACGATTCACGATCGCAGGTTCCCTGTTCCCGCTGCTCGCTGTCCTGGTTGCTCTCTGCATTCCATGCAGGTTAACGGCTCAGCTCGATCGCGGTGAGGTTACTGGGACCGTCGAGGATCCGTCAGGCGCAGTGGTGCAAAATGCGACCATCGTGCTGACCAACGACGATACCAACGCCAAAATCACGAGCAAATCGACGGCAACCGGTACCTATGTTTTTGACGACATCATTCCAGGTAAGTACACCATCCAAGCCGAGGCACCCGGTTTCCAACGGTACCTTGTGCATAATGTGCTGGTTCACGTGCAGCAAGTGGCGACCGTCGATGTCAAGTTCGCCACCGGCAACGTGCAGCAAACGGTCACTGTAACTGCCGCGGCGCCGCTGCTCGAATCAGAAAATGCCCAGGTCGGCCAGTCCATCAGCAACCAATCCGTCAACGATATGCCGCTTGCCACCCGCGACTGGGGTTCGCTGGCCCAGATGTCTGCCGGCGTCAGTACGACTCCGACCGGAACCGGCGGCTCGGGCGTGACCCCCGACGCAGGCAGCTCAGAGTCTGCTTATTTCAGGGTGAACGGCGTCGACGAGTGGCAAAACGACTTCCGCCTGAATGGCATTAACGACAATATCGAGATCTATGGCGGCAACTATACCGGAACGAACGCCGCCATCGTCCCGCCGCCTGATGCCATCCAGGAATTCACGCTGCAGAGTGGCGATTTCAACGCCGAATTCGGGCACTCCACCGGCGGCGTCGTCAATGCGTCCATCAAATCCGGCACCAACGGCATTCATGGCGACGCCTGGGAGTATGTGCGCAACAACGATCTGAACGCCAATTATTTCTTTAACAGGGCTTGCAGCAACGGGGTGTGCAAAGCCAACCCCATTCCCCCCTACCACCAGAACCTCTTCGGCTTCACGGCCGGGGGCCCTGTTGTCATCCCCGGCGTCGTCCATGGCAAGAACCGGCTCTTCTGGTTCGCTGATTACCAGGGCGGACGCTATGTCCTGCCGGTACCGGACGGCAATCTAACGGTGCCCAGCAAGGGGATGGTCAGCAGCAATTTCACGAACCTCCAGGACAACATTGCGTACAACTACAGCGGCACTTGCAGCGCCACGGTCATCACCGGCTGCAAAACCGACGCCCTGAACCGCGTTTTCTCCGCGGGCACCATCATGGATCCGGCTTCAACCCGCCAGCTTCCCGCCACGGGCACCGACCCGGTGACCGGACTCACCGGCACGCCAAACGCCTACGTGCGGGATCCTTTCTATAACTGCACGGCGGGCGGCAATTGCACAAGCTTCGTCGGGTTGGCCAAAACCGACTTCACACAGGACGCCGGGGGCGTGCCACTCTCTGCTCTCAACGTCATCCCGACCAGTCGCGAGGATCAGAACGCCGTTAAGCTGCTCAGCACTTATCCAGCGGCAACAGCCTCCGGCCTCGCCAATGATTTCCAAGGCTACGTGCCCAGCGAACCAAAGAACACCAACACCTGGGACGTTCGCATCGACGCCAACATCAGTCCCAAGGACATCCTGTTCGGCGTCTACGACCGCAGCTACCTCACTGCCCACTTGCCCTCGTTTTTCCCAGGGGTCGCTTCGGGCCAGAGCGGCGGACGCGTCGATAGCTTGCCCGCCTACGCCTGGGCAGTCGGCTACACGCGCATCCTCACTCCCACGCTCACCAACGACATGCATGTGGGCATGGTGCACAGCGACAAGGACCAGGTGTCGGTCTGGGGCAACATCTACGGAAGCTCGGCTTGTTCAGGAACCGTCACTACAAGTACGACTGGGTGCAATATTCCCCTCGCGTACGGCATCCAGGGAGTTCCGCAGGTCCAGTACAACGGAGGATTGCCCATCGTCAACATTAGCGGGCTAAGAGGACTCGGCGTGGGCAACTTCTCGCCAACGATACAAGCCGTCTGGAGCCTCGAGGGGGTTGATGGGGTCACCAAGTTGTACCGCAACCACGCCTTCAAGACCGGCATCCAGGTGGACGACCTGGAGGCCGACATCTCGCAGCCGCCGCAAGGCCGTGGCGATATGAGCTTCAACGGTCAGTACACCGACATTTACAACAAAAACGCCAGCTTGAACGGCATCAGTGACCTGCTGGTCACGCCCACCAATTACGAATACGGCGTGGGGAGCGGCGTGCCCCAGGTCGGCGGCCAGAACGGCATCTCCGCCTCAAACATTGCCGCCACCGACGACCATCGCTGGTACATCGGCGCCTACTTCCAGGACGACTGGAAGTTCAATCCCAGGCTGACCCTGAATCTCGGTCTCAGATGGGATCTTTTCACTCCCTACGCGGAGACCCGCGGATTCCAGGCCAACTTCGTCGCGGCGGGCGGAAATGGCGCCTCCGGAACCTACTACATGTCCAACCAGGGCTGCGCGGTGGCCCGGGCCTCGATCTTCAACACCGTAGCCGCCGCCAGCAATCTCAATATCAATTGCGTGTCCAGTCTCACGTTGGGCAACGCGCAAAAGACCAACCTCGCGCCGCGTGTCGGATTCGCTTACAAGCTCCGACCTACGCTGGTGGTGCGCGGAGGCTTCGGCACGGCCTACGGAGCGCTGGGCAACCTCGGTTACGGCGGCACGCTGGGATTCAACTACCCGTTCGTCTACGTCCAGACCGTCCCCTCGTCCGACTCCGCTCACCCGCTGCTTGTCGGTGCCGCGCCGGGCTCGCCGGCAACTTTGGAGAACACCTTTAACCAGTTCAATTTCCAGAATCCGAGCGTGCTGCAAAGTCCGACTCCGTACACAAGTGCACCAGTTGCTTGCCCATATTGCCCCGGTGGTCAATACATCGGCACCAACTACCTGGGCCTTCCCCTCTCGGCTCGTCAGTACAACTACCAGACGCCGCTGGTGCAGACTGAGAACCTGACCGTCGAGGATCAGTTCACCAGCCACGACGCGATCCAGGTGGGATATGTCGGCACCCAGGGCCGTCACCTGGATATTCTCGGGGCGACAAACAGCAACAATGAGATCCTGCCCCCTGGCACCAACACCCAACTCTATATCCCGTTTCCGTACTTCCAACGGAACAGCACCTATAACAGCACCAATGCCAATAGCAGCTACAACTCCATGCAGGCAACCTATCAGCACCAGATGAGCTTTGGCCTTTCGCTGCTGGCCAACTACACCTGGTCCCGGTGCTCGGGCGACCAGCACGCGCCGCAGAACTCGCAGTTCAACTCCGGTTACCGGGCACAGTGGCTGCCCGGCTTCGGCATCAGGGGCGACTACGGCCTCTGCGATGCTGACGCCACCGACCTCTGGCACGCCGCTGCCACCTACAATCTGCCCTTCGGCCGTGGACGCCAGTTTGGATCCACCATGAACAAGGCCGCGGATCTCATCGTGGGCGGGTGGGAGATCAACGGCTTCTACACCTTTGAGAGCGGGCAGCCACTCACGGTGACTTGCCCGACGAGCACATCCGCCGACTTCGGCTGCGCCGCCAACGTCGTGTCCGGGCAGAATTTCTACGCCGGACCGCACAACTTCACGCAATGGCTCAACCCCGGCGCGTTCGCTCAACCGCCTGCGGCAACTACCATCGGACAGGTTAATTACGCGCCGCTCGGTGGACAGATCGAACAGGTACGCGGACCGCACTTCAACAATCTGGATTCGTCGATCCTCAAGAACTTCAACTTCACAGAGTCGGCGTATCTGCAGTTCCGCGCCGAGGCCTTTAACACCACCAACACGCCGCCGCTCGCGCAGCCGGGACAGTTGAATTTCCAGGCCGGCAGCTTCAGCAACATCTCGGCTACAAAGAACAGCAACCAGAACAACGGAGCGCGCACGCTGCAGCTCGCTCTCAAGATGTTTTTTTAAGAAAGGCTGGCCCTCCCTTCGTTCGTTGCATACCAACCCCGCATCCGGCATTGCCTTTACGCCGGATGCGGGCATTTCTTTGCGCGGTTGCTGAGCGCCCTAATATGAATGGCTATAATGACACCTGCTCTTTTCGCGGGCAGAAGAAAATGCTCACCATGACAAGTCGCTCGCTCTCCCACGCGGCAGACGTAGTCCGCCTGGCATCTCTCGCCCTGCTGTTGCTGCTCTTGCCCTTTGCTGCCACGATGCTTGCCCAGGAGACTGCTCCCGCCGCGCAGCCCTCCGGCACCGGGCTCACGCTTGAGGGCACGGTGCGCGGCGACCAGAACCACAGTTACGTGCAAGTTCCTTTCCCTGTACCCGCCGGCACTGAGCGCGTGACCGTCACCTTCGATTACACCGGCAAGGATCAACACACCGCACTCGATCTTGGGCTTCTCGATCCCGCAGGCCTGCGTTGCTGGAGCGGCGGAAACAAATCCGTGCTCACCGTCGGCCTGATGGACGCTACACCTTCATGCCTGCCCGGAGCCATTCCAGAGGGAACGTGGAATGTGCTGATCGGCGTGCCCAACATCCGAGCCAATGTCGAGTCGCATTACACAATTCATCTCGATCTTTCATCGACGGGCGCGGTCGCCGCCGAACCCGAAATCCTGCGCGCGCCTCTCCGCGCCGGCCCGGCCTGGTTCCGCGGCGATCTGCACATGCACACCGCGCACAGTGACGGCCAATGTCCCAGCCAGACGGGAAAGATGGTTCCCTGCCCCGTCTACTTCACCGTCGATGCTGCGGCGCGCCGCGGGCTCGACTTCATCGCCATCACCGATCACAACGCCAGCTCGCAGTATGATATGATGCGCGAGCTGCAGCCCTACTTCGACAAATTGCTTTTGATTCCCGGACGCGAAGTAACCACCTTTCAGGGCCATATCAACTTCGTCGGCAGCACAGATTTCGTCGATTTCCGTCTCGACGGCAAGACCGTTCCCGACGTGAACACTTTGCTGCGCGCCGCTAAGCGCGTGGGCGCTATCACCTCAATCAATCACCCTAACTCGCCTACCGGCGAAATCTGCATGGGATGCGGGTGGACGCCGTTATCTCCGGTGAATATGCATCTGCTCACCGGCGTCGAGGCCGTCAACGCGGGCGATGAGCTGCATGGAATCTCCGAGCTTGCCTTCTGGGACAAGGAGCTCAATCTCGGTTGCCGTCTCACCGGCATCGGGGGCAGCGACAATCACCGTCCAATGATGCCGCTCGATCGGGTCGGCTCCATCGGAAGCCCGACGACGGTAGTTTATGCAGATGAACTCTCCGCACCAGCGATCCTCGACGGCATTCGCGCCGGTCATGTTTTTATCGACGTTGCGGGGACGGGTGACCGCATCATTGATGTGACGGCCCAGACTGCCAGCCAGACCGTCCATGCCGGCGATCTTTTACAGGCGGCGCAGGGCGATCCTGTAAATTTTGAGGCGCATGTAACCGCCGCAGCCGTCGGAACGCTCCACTGGATCGAGGACGGCCACGAAATCACTCCGCCGACCAACAGCGACGTCTCCCAGCCGCAGCAGACGGTCCCGCTGCCATGGACGAGCGACGGGCTTCGCCACTGGTTTCGCGCCGAAATCACCGGCCCTGACGGCAAGCTGTGGCTCATCGCCAATCCGGTTTATGTGAATTGGAACCTATCCGATGACTGCGACAAGGATCAGTCATTCCAGCCCGAGGGATCGAAAGCGGAACGATGATCCATCTCCATTTCAATTTGCAGCTCGTGCAGTTTTTCGTCGATCACAGAATTGTTTCTCTCACGCGCCTGTTCGTTTTTGCCAGTTTCTTCGGATCTGCCGCGTTTTACATTCTTCTCACCAGTTTCCTTTTCGTTGCGTGGGACAAGCGCCAGGCCATTCGTATCTCGGTGCTCATTCTTCTCACAATATTGATCAACGACGTCCTGAAAATCTTCATCAAGAATCCCCGGCCCTTTATCGAGCAGGGGACCTATCGCCAGAAATGGGCGGTCTCTCCGCGCGACGCGACAATCCTTGCCACCGAATACTCCACGCCTTCGGGCCATGCCATGGGTTCGTCGGCGTTCTATTTCTACCTTTTCACGCTGGTCAGGAATCGCTTCGTCCGAGTGATTCTTGTGGTGGCCGTCGTTCTCATCGGCGCGTCGCGGCCGTACCTCGGTGTGCATTACGTTGAGGATGTCCTCCTGGGCTGGCTCGTCGGCCTCGTTCTCGCCGGCGGGGCGATTCGCTATATCGCGCAGCTTGCAGAGATCTGGGAAACGGTTCCCTACGGCCTCCAGATCGTCATCGCCCTTGCGGCCAGTTTCGCAGTCTGGCTCCTCGCACTCGCGCTTGACGGCCGCATCAACGACCAAGTACGCGAATTGACGGCCTACAGCGGTTTGCTCACGGGTATCGTCGTCGGATTTCCCCTTGAGCTCCGAATCACCAACTTCGACCCGCACAGTGGCGGCGCCATGGCCAAGATCCTGCGCTACGCTATCTCGCTCGGTGTCATGGCGTTCGTTCTGTTTGCGCTCAAGCTGGCCTGGCGGCCGTTCGCCGCGAGCGAAACCGCGTTTGGATGCGCACTCGAATATGTCCGCTACGTTGCGGCTGAATCAGCGGCCATCTTCGTTGCCCCGCTCATTTTTTGCAAATTGAAGCTCGCCGATCTCGGCTCCAGGGCTTGAGGCTTCCACGGCTGAGCCGCAAACCGAAATCCTGAGTTCGTCGCGCCCGACGAGGGGCCTCTGGATCCAGACACTCCGGGTCAGTCAGGGCCTCTTCGGCGCCCTGACCCGGCCCGGAGTTGAACAAAAGGCTTGTCCGATGTTCTTCGGCCAAACCGCTGCCGAGACTCCGCTGTCTGTCACCTTCCGATCCCGACGGTAATCATTTTTGTGGAAACACTCAATGCCTGGTAACCCCCAAAGGTTTTCATGATAGGGGATCGCTGATCAAGAATCGGGCAAACCCATGTTATAGTTGCGCTTAAATATAAGGCTAGTTTTTTCGCTTCATTTGGGCCCATTAAAGGCGTGGGAAATCTACAAATTAGGTGGGTTGAAATCCTTCCAATTGTTAATCGTGAGGTGTGCTGTTTCCATGAGTAGCCACTTGGCCGTGATGTTGCGTAAGCGTTGGCGTGGGCGCCGCACGCCTCCCATCGCGTTCGTCTTTGATACAGCGGAATGCTTCTCGGGTGGTCACCGCAATGCAAAACTGGTCCAGCTTCGACGTCTCGTCCTCGTTAGCATCGGCCTTGCTCTTTTTCTCGTCAGAGCACAGGGACAAAGTCCGATTGTTTCTCACACAATTCAGATTACCAATGACGCGGACGACGGTTACTATAACTCGAATGACAGCAGCGGCTGGAACGACGGCCTACTATCTCTGGGTGGGCACCACGCTCGGCGGCTATGACCTGGCCAACATGGGACCTTTTTCCGGCACCACTGCGACGGTGACCCTGCCCACCAACGGAACCAAGATCTACGTGCGCCTCTGGACGTGGATCAATGGCACCCCGCTCCGCAATGACTACTCCTACACCGAGGCCCGCGCCACCGCAGGTGCGATCACCAGTCCGGCAAACGGCAGCACCTTGACCTCTGCTTCAACCACCCTTATCTGGAATGCCGGATCGGCTGGCACGACGGCCTACTATCTCTGGGTGGGCACTACGCTCGGCGGCTATGACCTGGCCAACATGGGGCCTTTCACTGGCACCAGCGCCACCGTCACTCTGCCCAGCAACGGAACCAAGATCTACGTGCGCCTCTGGACGTGGATCAATGGCACCCCGCTCCGCAATGACTACTCCTACACCGAGGCGGCGCCTTAGCGGCTGGACATTTCTCAATCGCCTGCGCAGAATTCGGGGCAACTGCGCGCCGACACCACGATCCCGAGAAACTATGTCTACGTCCTGCCGCGCTTCCTGAGCAGCACTGCCAGTTGCATCTGTTGGTCTGTTTGCAACCCCTGTTCGGCCCCTTGGTTTCTCAAATACTTAACATCGTGCCTGGAACCGCCGCCTCAACTGCGCCGAACTAACATCGAACAAGACTTCATTCATAAACAGACTAGCCGGAAGCTCAATTACTCAATCACGCGGGCATGGTGAGATGTAGGGATCCAAGGAAACTCCGCCCGGTGGCACGCCAATCATCTACGCCGGCGAGTCGTATTCGGAGATGAAAGCCTGCGCTAGCATCTTAAGGTGCCAGCACCAGTGCCTTTGACCCTGGCTGCTGTCGGCAACGATGCATAGAACGGCGGGAAAGTGTCACTCATCTGACCGGTACGTTCTGTAACCCATGCCTCGGGGTCAGACCTCCGGAAGATGGTGGGCGCTGCAGGATTCGAACCTGCGACTTCCACCGTGTGAAGATGGCACTCTACCGCTGAGTTAAGCGCCCAATTGTTTGTTTTCAATCACTTGCGGCCATCCCGTTGACGGCGTGGGAACACTTGGGAACAAGTGAAACACGTGGGAACGGAAGTATCTTTACAAGGCGTGACTGCGCTTCACGCTTCGCCGGGGTCACGGCTTGAACGTAACGGTCCATCGTGACACTGACGTTGGCGTGACGCATGAGCGCCTGTGTGGTCGCAACGTCCGCGCCTTGGCTCTTCACCAAGGTTCCGAACGTATGACGTAGCACATGCCAGCCTAGTTGCTTCTCGATTCCGGCGCACTTCGCAGCGGGCCGGATGTGGTCCTCCATTGCGGCGTTGGGCCAGTATGGTTGCTGGCCTTTCTTATCGGGACTGGCGAAAATGAAGTCCACGTCTTGATTATACGGGCAAGATGCACGCCATTGAGTCAGCACGTCAGCGAGTCCCGCGTCCAGTGGTAAAGGCTTGCGGGACGCCTCAGTCTTCATTTCTCCAATGCGTTGACGCACAATTCCGCGTGACAAACGAATCTCGCCCGCTGCGAAGTCCACGTCCGCCCACTTCAAGGCAAGCAGCTCTGACACGCGGAGTCCCGTGGTCACCGCCACGTACAAGGCAGTGCGCCAAGGGTCCTCCAGCTCAGACAGCAACGCCCCAATCTCATCCGCCGTCAGCACCTCGGGGACTCGCGTCCGCTTCGCTGACTGGCGCACAAGAGTAATCGGGTTGGCGCTGGCAAATTCCCAACGCATCGCGTGATTGAAAATCGCGTGCATGAGGTTCCGCAATTTTGCCTTGGTTCCCGGCGATAGCGTCACGGTCTCAAGCCAAGACTCCACCGCTACCGTCTTCACATCGGAGAGTGAGTACGCGGCCCACTTCGGAAGAATCCACGTTCTGAGATAGCCCGCGCAGACTTCGCCGTAGTAGGGCGTCTTGCGCGGCAGCTCATGCGTGGTGTAGTGGTCTGCCAGCTCCCCAAACGTGCGCAGGGATTTGGTTTCCCGGTTGATGTTTCCGCGAAGATGCTCACATGCCTTTAGCGCGTCTGACCTAGTGCGCATTTGCTTCACAGTTCCTAACTGCTCTTTGCGGTGATGCTCCCCGTCCCGATAGCGAAAGACCCACACGGCAGGGCCGGACTTTCGCTTCTCGCGGTACAGGCAGCCGTTTTGATACCGTCCGCTCATTGAATCCTTTCGGTTTGAGCAGGCGGGTACTGGCACCGCGATTGTAGCAGCCATCGGTCTAGCTCACTCGCACGGAAGCGCCAATAGCGCCCGATGCGATAGGCGGGGAGTTGGCCGCGCCGGGCCATGCGTTGCACAGTCTTTGGGTGAAGGCCACCCAAGAATTTTGCAGCCTCAACGTCGCTGAGAAGTGGCTCAAACGGCATTATGCGCTCCACGGCCATTTGCGGGAATCCCGGTTGCTACGTTAACCTTTAGAGCCATCTATGCGAAAACTTCGGATGAAATGCTCAAACGACGCCCTGCTCACGGTGCAACGCAGTAAGCAATGGATTCAGAAGATGGTCTACATCCTTGCTGCCGACAAATACTTCAAATACCCAAATGGCCGGAAGACACGAGTTATTTACATCGGCACAACCGGCAAGAGTGCCGGAAGGCCAGCAACCTCCGCAGTGGGCAAAGCGAGCGATGCGTTCGCAAATCTGCGAGGCGTCCGTCGAATTGACGTGCACATTGTGACGTGCCAACAACGAAAAGCGGTGCAAACGTGGAAGCACCTTGAGTCTGCTTTGCTCGCCGCTTTCCGGGGCCGCTACTTTCAGCTCCCCACATATAACCGAAAGAAAGGCTCAGTGAAGTACGCTGAGGATATTATTCTGTTTCAGCGCAAGGCGCTTGACAACGTGCTTAAACGCTTCGAGAGCTAAGGACTCAATTAGCCGGGCTTCCATCGTGCAAACCCTTTGCTTTCAGCGCGGTGAATGTGTGGTAAAACCGCAACAAACTGTCTCATTTTTGCGAATTACCTGTATAGCGTTGAAAATGGATTGCGGCGCTCTCCAAAGGATTTAGCGGCGAGATTTGACCCTCCCCTTCCTGTGTCCGAACGGAAGCCGATGCGGTATTTCGTTGATGTCTGCGGCGTCTGCGGTCCATACTGAAATGCACCCTCGCAAAGGATTCGATCTATGAAGGTTTTTCTAAGCTGGTCTGGTGACCGCAGTAAGGCCATCGCGGAGATAATGCGGAATTGGCTTCCGAGTGTCCTTCAAGCTGTGCGTCCCTACTTCAGTCCTGATGACGTATCGAAAGGGTCCCGCTGGTCGAGTGAGATCGCAAAGGAACTTGAGGCGAGCCGGATTGCACTCCTGTTCATTACACCTGAGAATCCCGAAGCGCCTTGGCTGGTCTTTGAGGCGGGTGCACTGTCGAAAAACCTCGATCGGTCGAAGGTGTGTCCTCTGCTTTTTGGCAACATCGACCCGACGGACATCAAGGGTCCGCTCGTTCAGTTTCAAGCTGCGAAATTCGACAAAGTTGAGATGAAGCGGGTTTTGAAAATGATCAACACGGAGTTGGGCGAAGCTGCACTGAATGCTGATGATCTGGAGAGCGTTTTCGAAATGTGGTGGCCGAAGCTCGATGAGCAAGTCTCTGAGCGGTTGCGTGAAATTGCAGAATCCGATGAGACCGCAAAGCGGCCAGACCGCGACCTGCTTGAAGAGATCCTCGGCCTCACGCGAAGGAATATCAGGATGGAACGAGAGGACCGTTTGGATACCGGCCATCCAGCCTTCAGAGAGCTTGTGGATGGGATAATTGAACTGCTTCGTGGCGTGGCTGCAATCGGAGCTGGGTCTGAAGTCCATCAATGCATACCTCGAATTATAAGTCCGCTCACCTATTTGATTCGGCATGGCAGGGGAGCAAGGTTCCCTAACATCGAGGCACTCCGTCATCTTGAGGAACTTAGAGCAATGTATGGTGAGGAAGCAAAACTTGTTTCAGTTGGTTCCCCAGCGGAAACAAGTGTGAAAGAGTGAGCGTGCATCTCTCGCATCGTCCCAGACCACGCATCTGTCTGTTCGTTGCGCCGGGAATAGAAATTCAGACATTCTCCGTTTAATGCCAAAACCTAGCTGCTCGACACGTCCGGCGAAGCCCCAAGGCTGAAGCCGGGACGGATCGGGCGGATGGGGCGTCTGTCGTTTGTCATTTGTCTTTGTTATGACAAGCGGACAGACGGGAATGGGCTTTTCCGGCAAGTTATGAACAGCGGTGCGTCCGTACCCAATCCTTTCCGCGATGGATGCCATGTTCTTTGAGCACCCGCACAACATAGCGGAGAGAGGCTTTATGGTACTCACGCATGATTGCGCGTGCCTGTTCGTCCTTGCCGTCTTGGTTCGCATTGGAGTTGCTGTTAACAGTACCCGGAGGTTGAAACAACCACCGCCTGCGCCGAATCCAGCTTTCTCCCCGCTCAACGCCTTGCAGTTTCAAAAATTCCCGGATATTGAAGATTGACAAATGGCCGTTAGCGGCGCAGACCAACAAAGCGTAACCCGCTGTACCCTTGAAGTCGCGGATGTCGATTATTTGATGAATGTCGCAGCGTATCTCTTTGCCGGACCAATGCGTCCGAGTCATCACCAATTTGTCAGACATCAGTGCTTGTCCTTTTCAGGCTTCGTGCGGAGTTTATAAATGGCCCGAAAAGCCGCACCCTCAGCCGCAATGTGGTTCAAGAGGTAATAACCCTCTTCATACGGCTTGTTAAGTATTTCTTCCGC
>OKRB01000117.1:36767-37314 GCA_900290245.1 Candidatus Sulfuritelmatomonas gaucii
GCAATGTGGTTCAAGAGGTAATAACCCTCTTCATACGGCTTGTTAAGTATTTCTTCCGCTTGCTCCGCCGTTGCACCGAGCGGCACTTCAACTACGCGAAACATCTTTGACTGGTCATTTCTCATCGTTCATTCTCCTTGGAAGTGTCTAAAACGCCCCGTAATCGCGTTACAAGGCCCGTGGGGGCGTTGCTGAAAATCGCTGGTGGGATGCCCAGCATTGGTTTTTGTCAGTTCAGATCCCCTTCGTGAAAAATGGCCCGGCTCCCCACCAGAAGAGCCGGGCTTTAAGTACGCACATGGAGAGGACAGTTTCCGCGTGTGGCTGAAATGAGGCGCAAGACGCCTTGCGGGGACCACACACGGCCCGCTGACTCGGTTATGAACCTTCCCCGCAAAGTTGGGTTAAGTGTGTGAGACCGTGATTGCCTGAATAGCCTCACTGCGGCGGACCCGGCCATCCAAACGGCGATAGGCCAGAATCCCCAAGAGGCCCTGAGCGGCTTGGGGCTGGTCAAGCACCTTCACATTGATTCCGGCACCGCCAC
>OKRB01000117.1:37324-79407 GCA_900290245.1 Candidatus Sulfuritelmatomonas gaucii
ACTCGTGACTGGAGTTCAGACGTGTGCTCTTCCGATCTGAGTGCCGGGGCGTTCACGTCATAGAACACGGGCTTGCCAAGGATGCGCTCCGTGCCGTCCGGGTCAACGGTGACCACAGGCGCGAAGAGGTTTGACTGCATCTGCGCTTTCCGGATTGCGAGACCAGTTGCCCGGCTCATAATCCAGACGGCGTTTGCTTGGTAGACGCCCTTCAACGTGGCGGTCACGTCAAACAACGAATTGAGCAGGGTTGTGCTGTCCGCTGCCGTTCCCGCGAAGTTGTACGCGGCTCCGGTGCCCGTGCCAGTGTTGCCGAAAACGCCCAATGCTTGATTCGTCCCGCTGCCCGTGGCAAGCAATGAGCCTTCAAGGATGCGCTGGCCTTTGAGCAAATCGTCTACCACGAATTGCTGAAAAGTTTCCACGTCCTGAAGCAGTTCCCATGACACCCAACGAAGAGCACCCGCCATGTACGCGGAAAGCGTAAACTGCCCCAACGTCGGGTCAGTTCCGCCGAACGTGGCAAGCGTACCCGTGGACTCGGCCTTGATTGCGGACGTTCCGAAGCTGGCTTGCTGTGGAATCTTGATGTCCGTTGCCGTTGGAATCACCATTGAGGCATCGAAGATTCCAAGATCGGGCAGAGCCAACGGGACGATAAACTGCTCAGTAGGAACACTGATTGCATATCCGCCCGCCGCGTCTGAGCTGCCCTGATTGCCTTCATAAGCTGCCGCGTTCATTCCGGGAATGGACCCATTGGCACGCCGCTGCCGCGTATACAGCTCTGAGCCGGGCATAAGATAGCCGCCCTGTCCGTCTGCACCCACAGTCAAGTCATCACCGTGGGCCTTGCCGCCCGTGCGGAGAAAACTCAGCAGTGCGCTTTTGTATCCGGGTGTGCAGATTTGCTGTGAACGCGAGATTGTGGCCCACGATTGCACAAAGCCTTCAGCTCCCACCGGGGCACGGTCCTCAATAATGAGCTTTCCGCTTTGGAACATTTGCAGAATCGTGTTTTTGCTCTTACGTTCCGCAACCTGTTTAGCCAGCCGGTCATGTTTCGCCATGGCCGTGTTGTATTTCTCTTCCTCAGCCGGGGTCATCACGTGGTCTTTTGCGCCAAGCATGGCTTCGGCTTCGCTAAGAGCAGTTTTCTGCTCATGCATCATCTCTTGTAACGTCATTTGAAAACTCCTAGATGAGATTCCGGGCGTACCCGGTCCTGCATCCGAAGTCAACGCACCGTACTGGCGCGTCTCTTGCGGCCATACAGGGGCCTTTTTACCCCCGCTGGTTTAGTTGTGGTTTAGTTTTGCACCACCCGGCTTTCGCCATCGGTGCACGCGTCTCTCATCCCCGTACTGCGGCAGCCAACGCGAACGGCCCGGCCCTTTTTAGCCGGGCAGCACTTAGTTAAACTTGGTCGCTAATTCGGGCGGGTATCGGGAAGGCTCCACAAGCGTCGCAATTCCTGAATCTCTACCACTTCTTGCTGCTCTGCAAAGCCGTCGCAGAAGAGCGCGTGAAGATACGCAAGGAATGCATCCGTGAGAGCGGATACTTGCTCCGGCTCTAGCGGCTCTTTCAAGACACAACGCGGTGACGCGCCAATCAGTCCGATGACGCCCACTGACCTCAAATTTCTACCGGGCCAGCGGGCAGCTAGTTCGGCTAAATCACCGGGGGACATCTGGCGGGGCTTCAGTTGGAGCAGCTCAAGGTCAGTGCATTCGGGGTTGCTGAGTGCCAGCACTGCGATTGACGAGTTTAGGGCCAACTGTGTGGACTTCTCACTGTATGTCATTGCTCTCACCTTTCTGGCGCAGGCAGAGATGTAAGTGCATTCCTGTACACGAGCATCTCTATTGCCGCCCGCCTGTCATCTGCAAATTCCGTGATCCACATCGTCACAGTGCTGTCGGGCTTGTCCCGTGAATCCGGGGTAGTTTGCCACCACAGGATTCCGAGAAACTCCACGTTGCCCATCTGCTCAAACGCCATGATGTACGGCCCGATGTTTCCCGGTGGGGGAAGTGCGCGACTACCAATGACACCATCGGCGGGCCGGTAAATCAGTGCTAGATGGATGTCATCTGCGTCCAGACCGTACTTCTGCATCAGGCTCCGGCCTCGGTCCGCTTCAGCACATAGGCGCTTAACGGCCTCAAATAAAGGGGGGAGTTTGCGCGTCTTAGGCTTTGGCCCAGCTTTGAGCTGACGGCGAACCTTCGCGGCAGCGTTGAGAGACTCATCCATCGCGTCCCGCCCCGCCTTGTTTGTTGGTATTGTCCGGGTCATGCTAGCTCGTCCTCCATTCCGTATGGCAGTTCGTCTGGCATCTCGTCCGCGTATCTTTCACGCTTACGGCGCTTGCGGTCCTTCAGGGGCTTCCGATCCTTTCCGGGGTGATCCAACGTGGCTAGCGCAGCCATGTACAGATTGAGTTTGCATTCGGGAAACGCATGGTCTGACTGTCGCTTTGCCTTCGTCCGGTGACCACCTCCGAGGGATACATATTCGGCTTCGGCAGCTTGCAGTAGGCCGCCAGTTTCATATTCGTATTTCAATTCACCGGGTGTTCCACGGTGGATTGAGCAGCCCATGTTTGAGAGCCGCTCCTCAAAGTAGACTTCCACCCCCCGTTTCTCAACCAACGTCCAAAGATGTGACGGCTTTGTCAGAATTTTCTCTATCGCAGCCGCTGTGAAGCCGTTATAAGACTCCCGTGGCCGCCTCACATAAAGCCTAGAAGCGCGCTTCCCGGTAATTGGATCGGGCGTGACCATTTTTATTGCTTTTATTGATCTTGTTGCTGCCATTGTTCCCCCTCTCCCGGTCACCTCTGTTTTGGTTCAGGCAGTTCCGCGTTCAACGCGCGACTATCCCTCCCCTTAGTACTAATTCGGCACTATCTTATTGATTCTATTGAACTCTATTATTCCGCGTTTGTTATACAAAACCCCTTTTCCCAACAATGATCCATTTTTTTCATCCTGTCAAGTCTCTCCGTATCCGGCTTTGTTTTCTTGGGTGCCTAGCGCATCGAATCACAGAAGCCGCTTCGATCACAGAGGGCTAATGAGGGAAAAGCTGGTTTACACCGTGGCTGAGGTTGCCGCGTTAATGGGACTGTCCCGGAACACCGTCACACGGCTCTTTGAGAATGAGCGGGGCGTCTTGATCGAGAATATACTTAACACGTAGAGACCCACGAAATGAAAATGCACATGGTCACATCGGCCTTGCTGTTTATTCTCATTCCTGCCATTCACGCGCAAGAAGCCGTCGCAAAAGCTCCACCGCAAGATACTCCCGAAGTCGCTGCAAAGAAGGCTGTGGAAGCGGACCTCGGCACACGAAAGAAAAACCTCATAGCTCAATCGGAGGATATGGAATCAATTGCGGGATCGTTGAGCGGCTTTGACTTGGACAACGCGCTTGCAATAGACGACCGAGCGGAGCAAGGTATGGCCTATCTGGATGCGACGTACTGGTTTGTAGTCACTTATAACAGGATGCAAAGCGACGAAGACAAGAACATCGCCAAGGCTGTGCTTCAGAACCGCTTGGCATTCTACGCGCACATGCTTGATATGTCGGTTGACCAAACGAACAGGTCGCTAGGACTCACGCGGCTACCGGCGGTGGCTCAACAAGGGCAACGAATCAGGGATGAATTGCGGGCCGCGAAGCTCAAACTGGATGAGATTGCTGCGTCCTTAAACTAATCAGGGACGCGGCGGCGCTATACTCGTTTCGTGAACTACGAAAATCAGATAGTTGAACTTAGAATGCGGCTTGGTGTGCTTGACGCCTTGCTAGACGAGAAGCGGACCCCTTACTTGAAAGGGCAGGTGAGGTTCGCGGGGCATTGCCTTGACGACGCGGAATCAGCGTGTTGCCACGCGACAAAGGCCAGCGACCCAATGAGCTGGTATACGTTCGCGGCCCTCAGTATTCATCACGCAACGCAGATTTGGGAAACGATACAAAAACTCGGGAACGGCGACCCGAGCAAATTGATAGAGGTGTGATATAGAGCGGATTCGACGGTGGCGGCGCGGGGGCAGTCTGCCCGATAGATACCCCTTGCCTCTGTGCCAGCGAAACCCGGCGAGTTACCCGCCGTCAGTTCAGTTTCTGAGGCTGATGCACTGCGGCAACCGGAGTGCCATCAGAGGGAGCTTCCAAATCCACATCATCGTCGTCCATCTCAGGCTCCGGTTGCTTCTGCCCCACCAAGGCAAATTTGGCCTCACGAAGGCTATTCGAGTAATAGTCTTCTGCGGCTTTCCAATTACGGAACACGCGACAGCGAATCTTAGATACGAAGACCTGCGGCTCCAAGGCGAGGAACAGGCCAGAGGTGGACGCCATGTTTTCGAATATCTCGCGCCGGACCGGATGGTCATGGGGCAGCAGCCCCGGATTGAAATTTTGAAACACAAAGTTCCGAATAGATTCCTTAACCTTCACCCAGTCCTTGAGGTCTACCACTGGCGGGTCCTTTGCCGGTGCCCGGACGCTGTAAACAGAAGGTTGGAGCTGATTCAGGGTTTCGAACAGCTCTCGCGACCCTTTATAGAAAAGCGGCTCCGAGATGACCACGACATCCACGTCTGACGTTTCTGCGAAAGGGGTCCCGAATTTGTGCTGGCTCGGACTGTAACCCAGTTTTGCGCTCCCAACGATGCAAACATCCTGCGAGCCTATATTGAATCTATCGGCCACCTGTTCGCGAAAGATCACGTACTTCATCGGCTTGTTTTCGAAAACGAAGGGAGTGCCTTCGAGGAGAAACACCTTTGCCAAGACCCGTTGGTTGTCAAGAGCTAGAATGAGCTGCTTGAACTCCTCCGCAGTCGGCGTCTTTTGGCCCGCTAGAAGAGCCAAGAGCTTATCTTGCCCCGTTTGTGCGGACGGCTTCGCGTTCTTCTCTTGCATTCGTTTAATCGTACTCCGGAGCTTGGCTAGTCGCAACGTGCATGACGCCGTGCTCGACATGGCAACCACAAAGGGCCAAACGCCAAATCAATACCGCCGTTACTCAACCATCTCTGATTCCAGATGCTTCCAAAGCGGTGGTATGGCATGTTCGATGACCTTCAACTCACATCTAGTAACGGTTGGAGTCGCCTTCCGTACCGCTTCCGCATAAGCCTGCCCGAGCTGTTCAATGACAACCTGCTTCCATGGGACATTGTGCATCCTCGTATAGGAAAGCAGAGCATCGAACCTTCCTCGTTCAATCGGAGCTTTTGCGAACAATTGCTGCTTGACCTGCTCGGTGATGCCGTCGAGCCTCAACTGTTTGTCCGCAATCTCGACTTGCAGGTCGTGTATTTGTTGAAGGTCCGCTTGCTTGATTACTGCTATTGTTTGGACGGCCATTCCTGACTCCTATCCGCTATCTCCTGTGTCCGATCTAGTAGGTTATGCATTGAACCTGCTCTGAGGTACTCTCCCCACGCGTATTCCAACAGTAACCGGCAGAAATTGGACAATGAGCGCCTCTCCACCTCCGCCGCTTGCTGAAGTTCCGCCTTCCTCCGCCGCTTGCTGAAGTTCCGCCTTCAATTCCCCGTCGAGCCGAATTGATATGAACTCTCTTGCCTGTGACAATTGCCTGCCCCCCATCCTGAGACCACATCATATATATACCAGATATATCTTGTCAACATAATTCTCGGCGCACTCTGCAATGCCGGGCAAGTCCGCGTGAAATTCGAGGTTGGCGCTTAGCTTGTTATCGCTTGGGAGTGGCACTCAAACCGCGCTAAATCAGGGAACAATCCGGGAACGGAGCCAATACCCGACCGCTCTAAACGTGCTTTTCCGCTCCCTAGATGTCTCTTAACTCTCTGATTCTACGTGACTAAGTAGAGTGTGAAGATGGCACTCTACCCAGGATTCGAACCTGCGACTTCCACCGTGTGAAGATGGCACTCTACCGCTGAGTTAAGCGCCCGGACTGGGCTTGGAGGGGGTCGCCGCCCCGTTCTCGATCCGGCGAGACCCGGACCCGAACGAGCGTAACCAGTCGTCTTTTCCGCGTTTTCAACCCACGGGTGCTTCTTGAAACGCGCTCAAGACGGGAAAAGCGCCGCAAGGCGTTCCCCGTAGGATAGAGTAACATCAGCAGGGCTTTACGGCCAGTTCCAGCTGTTGCAGCAGGTCGGCTTGTTGACGCGCCGCAAAGGTCCTCAAAAACACCGGCTATGTTCCGGAGAACGCGCTCAATCCGCCAAAAAAACGAGTTCCCGTTGGATGGGGAGGCGGCCCTACCGCCTGTTTCCGGGTTGGGTGGGTCTCGCCTTTCTTCCAGGGCCGGCAACCGGCCGGGGCACCTGTCTGCGCTGGCACGAACTGATAGCCCTGATCCGAGCGACGAAGAACCCGGAAATCCCAGCGAAGAAACCGGTTACGCTCCGCAACCTTCTGGCCCGGACGGTGTTCCAGAAGATATGGCGACCATGGTCCTGAACAGTCCGGCCTTGGCTGCGGGCTCGGCTTACCGGCCGAGCGCAGGTCCAGGCCTGGAATTGGATCCCAAAAGCGATGCAGCCATCATGCTGCGCGTGGCCGAGGGTGACGAAGCCAGCTTCAATTACCTGGCGGGGAAATATCATCGGCCGATGATCCACTTCCTTTACCGGATGGTCGGGAATCATGCGGTTGCCGAAGAATTGGCGCAGGAGGTTTTCCTCCGCGTCTATCGTGCTAGGAGCAGCTACCGGGCCGAAGCCAGATTCACTACCTGGCTCTACCGGATTGCGACCAACCTGGCAGTGAACCACGCGCGCGACACCCGGCACGAGCGGGCCGCGCAAACGGTGTACCTGGATCAGCCGGACGAGGAAACCGGTACGACTCCCGACCTGGCCGACGACGAGCCGACCGTGGAGCAGCGGCTGCTGACCGATGAGCGGATGGATGCCATTCGCCGTCATGTGATGGCACTACCCGAACGGCAGCGGATGGCGGTGCTGATGCACAAGTACCAGGAAATGGATTACCGGCAGATCGGAGAGGTGCTGAAGCTCAGCGAGTCGGCAACCAAATCGCTGCTCTTCCGCGCCTACCAGACGCTGCGGGAAAAACTGAAGGATTTTGTGTAAGTGAAGGAGTGGAAATAAGCCGGAATCGACCGGCGGATTGCGGGGTAGCAGACCATGAAACGGATGAAAACCAATTGCGGGCGAAACGAAACTGAGCTGGCTGGAATTCTGCTCGATCCACGCCCGGCTCCTGCCAAGGTTCAGAAGCACGTTGCGGAGTGTGAGCACTGCCAGGATGAGCTCGAGCAGATGAAGGCAACCATGAATTTGCTGGATGCCTGGAAAGCTCCCGAGCCCAACCCGTACTTTCTCACACGCCTCGGCGCCAGGATGCGTGAGGAACGGGAAGCCGTGCCTTCCGACTGGTTTGCCGGTGTGGTCGCGCGCATGCGCGCCCGAGTCGCCTATGGTTCCGGGCTGCATATGCGTCCCCTGGCTGCCATGGCGCTGACCGTCGCGCTGCTCGTCGGCGGCGGAGCTTACCTCGGCGTCACCGACTGGATGCAGCCTGCTCAGACAACGAATCCCAATACCGCCGTGGTGCATGACCTGCAAATACTCGATAACAACGCGCAAGTGCTGGATCAGATGGAAGCTCTCACCAGCAATGAAAGCGGGGATTGAGGTCTGAGAAACGACCTTCGGGATTTTGACATTTCGGCCTGCCGCCGGGAGAAAGACACGTGAACTGGACTACAAACGCGGAAAGAATGCGTCCGGCGGCAATCGCCACGGCAGTCCTGCTCCTTTGTCTTGCTCCCGCCGCAACGTTTGGCCAGCGCCGCCAGCCTGCCAGCCCTGCATTCCAGCCCAGGGCTCGCTTCGCGCAGGCCCAAGCGCGGCGCGAACAAAACCAGCAGCGCCAATATAAGAATCAGCAAAATCAGAATAGGAACCAGCGCCAGTACCAGAATCAACAGGGACAGTACCAGAACCAGCGACAATTCCAGAATCAGCAGAGGCAATACCGGGCGCAGCAACGCACACCGCAGCAGAACCCTCAGTATTACGGCGGACAGCGCTCGGCGCCAGCCTACCCCGGGAATGGCGCGCGCCCTGGTACTGGGAGCCCCGCATACGCACGTCCTGCTTATCCCAACGCATCCAACGCTGCGCGTCCTCAGTACAACTATCCAGGCGCCTCACGGCCCGGCCATTTAGGCGGCTGGCTCAACCAGCACCAGGGGCTTCCCCTGCAGGATCAGGAGCGGCTCCTGCACAACGATCCCAGCTTCAACCACCTTCCCCCGGCCACGCAGCAGCGTCTGGTCGATCAGTTGCATCGGTTGAACCAGATGCCTGAGGCGGAGCGTGAGCGCACGCTGGCGCGCGGCGAGATGCTCGAGCGTCTTTCGCCGCAGGAGCAGACGCAGGTCCGCGAAGCTGGCCGCCAGCTTGTCACCCTCCCGCCCGATCGCCAGCAGGTGGTCAAGCGCGCCTTTCAGGATCTGCGCTCTGTACCTCTCGATCAACGCGCTACGGTGCTCAACTCCGCGCGCTACCAAAACAACTTCTCTCCGGATGAGCGGAACATTCTCTCCAATCTCCTGCGCGCCGAGCCTTACGAGCCGCCACACTAACGGGATTCCGCAGCGGCGCCCGCAGCTGCTTTGCTTCGGAAAAACTCGAGCGACTTCTGCAGCCCTTCTCTCAGTCCCACGCGCGGCTCCCAGCCAAGCAGAGTGCGCGCCTTGGTAATGTCGGGGCGGCGCCGCATCGGATCATCCTCAGGCAAATCGACAAATATTAATTCGCTCTTCGATCCCGTAGCATCGAGCACCGCCTGCGCGCAGGCGAGAATCGTGTACTCTTCGGGGTTGCCGAGATTGACGGGAAGATGCTCGTCGCTGCGCGACAGCAGCACGATTCCCTGGATCAGGTCATCCACAAAACAAAAGCTGCGCGTCTGGCTTCCGTCGCCGTAGATGGTCAGCTGCTCGCCGCGCAGTGCCTGCATCATGAAGTTGGAGATGACCCGCCCATCGCTGGGGTGCAGCCGTGGGCCATAGGTATTGAAGATTCGCGCCAGATGCGTATTCACGCCGCGCGAACGGTGGTACGCCATCACCATCGCCTCGGCAAAGCGCTTGGCCTCGTCGTATACCGAGCGCGGCCCGACCGGATTTACGTTGCCCCAGTAGCTCTCTGCCTGTGGATGCTCGAGCGGGTCGCCATAACACTCCGAAGTGGACGCGTGCAGATACCCTGCGCCGTATCGGCAAGCAATCTCCAGCGTGTTCTCAACTCCCACAGAGCCCACGCGCAGCGTTTCGATGCCCAGGCGAAGATACTCCGGCGGGCTCGCCGGCGAGGCCATGTTGAACACGTAGTCCACCGGCCCCGGATCGAAGCTCGCGCAGATGTTCCGCTCTTCAAACTGGAATCGCGGATGGCCGGCAAGATGAGCCAGGTTCTCAGGCGCGCCGGTCGAGAGGTTGTCGACACCGATGAGGGTGTCGCCCTCGCCAAGCAGGCGGTCGCAAAGGTGAGAGCCAAGAAATCCGGCGGCTCCAGTCACAAGTACGCGCATACGCGAAATTCAATGCTCCGGGAATCAGAGGAATGCGAAATCTGCTGGCTATCTCTTCCTGAGGTTTCGGGGACGCAAACGCTGCCAGTTCGATATTCAAAAAAGCTGCTCAGGCCGGCATCTTGTGCGGCTTGCCTTCCTGCCCCTGGTAGCTTGCTTGTCTCCCCATGCTTACATAGGTGAATCCGTGCTTCTGCATCTCGTCCGGCTTGTAAAGGTTCCGCCCATCGATGAGGATAGGGAACCGCACCGCCTGGTTCAAGCGCTCTAGATCAATCGCGGCGAACTCTTTCCAATCCGTCAGAATCAGCACGGCATCGGCGTCCTTCGCCGCCTCATAGAGATTCGCCGCATACTTCATATTCGTGTCCGGCGGCAAAGTCTGCTTCGCACGCTCAATGGCTGCCGGATCGTATGCCGTTACAATTGCGCCCGCTTGCAGGAGCTTCTTGATGATTTCGATGCTTGGCGACTCGCGAATGTCGTCTGTTTCGCCCTTGAAGGCGAGGCCCAGCGCTGCCAGGCGCTTGCCGCGCAACGTCCACAGTGCCGAACGCACTTTGTTGAAGAAGATTTCCCTCTGCGTTTCGTTGATCTTGCGCACTTCATCGAGCAGCTGAAAGTTGACGCCCCGCTCTTGCGCCACCCAGTGGAATGCTGCCACATCCTTGGGAAAACACGAACCACCATACCCCAGCCCGGCGCGCAGAAACCGGGGACCGATGCGGCTGTCGAGCCCGATGCCCTTTGCGATGTCTTCAATGTCCGCATCCACGGCCTCGGCCAGATTGGCCACGGCGTTAATGAACGAAATTTTCATGGCCAGGAAAGCGTTCGACGCATGTTTGATAATCTCCGCGCTCTGCGTCGTCGTCACCAGCATCTTGGCGGGATGCGCCGTGTTGCAACATCCCGGAACTGCGCCCGGTTGCGTGTAATAGCTTCCCTCGGTCAGCGGCTCATAAATTTGCCGCAGCAACTCCGCTGAATGTTCCTCGCTGGCGCCCACCACAATGCGGTCGGGATGCAGGAAATCCACCACTGCTGTGCCTTCGCGCAGGAACTCCGGGTTCGAAACCACGTCAAAGCGATCCTTCTCCACGCCATGACGATGCAGCACGCGGCGGATCCAGGCGTTGGTATAGACCGGAACTGTGCTCTTCTCCACAATCACCTTGTAGTTCTTGATCATGCGCGCAATCTCTGCCACCACGGCCTCGACATAGGACAGGTCCGCGGCTCCGCTGTCGCCCTGCGGCGTGCCCACGGCAATGAACACTGCCTCGCTTTCTTCCACCGCCCGGCCCAGGTCGGTGGTAAATGTCACGCTGCGGCCTCGGTGTTTAGCCAGTAGCTCAGGCAGGTGCTCTTCAAAGATCGGCACCCCTCCATCACAAAGCAGCTTCACCCGCGCTTCATCGTTGTCGACACAGGTGACCTTGTGGCCCATGTCGGCAAAACATGCCGCCGCCACAAGCCCTACGTAACCCGATCCGATTACACAGATTGATACTTGCCTGGCCATACCGCCACGCTTCCTCCCCTGCGCAATATTACGAGCGCCCTATCGGTGCTATGCAATTCCCCCTCAGTTGTAGTCTGCGAAACCCGCAAGTGAGAAGTTGTTACAGCCACTCGTTAGCTTTTCTCAGATTCTATATCCCGACCATCCACCTTCGAGCTCTTTTCGCATTACAGCATTCTCTCAAGTCATGAAAGTTTCGTGACTTGAGGTGGATCCGTATTCCGCCTGTGCCTGAATGAAATGCCGCAGTATACGATTGGCAGGTTTTGGACGCAAGTAGAAGGACCTACAGCGCCCGTTGTGCACTGAAAATACATGGTTTATGCAGGTCGTGCAAGTGATACACGATTTTTCACGAGTCGTTGCCATGCTCGATGAGTGCAGCCAAAAAATGCGCGCGGTGGTTCATTCGTTCCGGAATGCAATGAACCGAACGCTTTCCAGCAGTCCCGATTCCGCCGGCTCTCTGGGGCCGAAGAAGAAGCCCCCGCGTGGAGGCGCCGGGCCGGCTTGGGAAAGCACGCGTTTCTCTGGAGGCAAAAGCCGGTCTCCAACGATGCGATTGGTCCATTCATTGGTGACCTCAATCGCCAGATGATTCGCACCGGGCTTCAGGGCGCCGGTCACGTCGAGCCGGTAAGGAGGCGCCCACACCATGCCCACGGATTTTCCGTTGACCTTTACTTCTGCAATGTCGCGCACCTCACCGAGATCAAGAAATATCCGCCCGGCCGGCCGGAACCATCCTGCGGGCGCCTGCACATCCTTGGCGTAGGTGGCAGTGCCGGAAAAATACTTGACGCCCGGATCGGAATTAGTCGTCCAGGAAACGAGATCGGCCATTTTGATGCTGGGCGGTGCGCCTAAGTTGGTAGGGAACGTGAGCGTCCACTGCCCGTGAAGCGTGGCCAGCGTGTTTTCAACTTTAGGCGCTGCTACGTGTGCCTGCGCCGGTGCGGCATTGCGAAGAACAACAAACACCGATTCCCGTTCGGCAAGATCGAGGGAAACGGTGGTAAAGCCAGGTTCCTCCACGTATGCTGCCGGCTCAATGCCGGGTTGACGATTGCCGCTGCGTTCGGGAACGCTTGTAGTTGCTTCCGGATTCGTTTCGATCTCATCCATCTGGCCCGTCATGGGTCGCCAGATTTCTAGGTCTTTTCCGGTGGCGCGAAAACGCGCGTCGATGTGCTCCGGAGCATCGACCTGATTGACAACGAAATAAATGTCGGCGTCGGGCATGCGCCGGTGGATCCAAGCTGGCGGAGTTTCAAGACTGCCGCTTGAAGCGAAGTCTGGCCGCACGTGGAGCCGGCTCAGTACTTCGTCGAGGGAAAGCCCCCAATACGTCATTCCCTTTCCGAACGCATGTTGATTATCGGTGACGCCGTCGATGTCGCCCCACAGATCGGTGGCGAGCATGCGGATTTCCGTATCGCCTTCGGGATAGTGCGCGAGGCTCGGCGATGATGTGGGCCGCGGGCCGACAATCGTTGCTCCGGCCGCGACCACCTCATGCAGCTTGCGCAACACCTCCGGTGTCATGTTCGTGGTAGCCGGCAGAACCAGCACGCGGTAGGTCATGCCCTCGGGCATGGCACTGCTGCCCTCAACGTGAATCTGCCCGTTGGCGGTCACGCTGGTCTGGTGGAGCAGCACATCGGTGTTTATGCAGTCGTAGTCGTATCCTGCAGGCGGTGGGGGCAGCAGGCCTGCGCCCCAGAATGGCTGCGTGGATGGCGCGCCTTCCGGCAGCAGATAGGCCACGTCGGCCACCGGACTTCCCTGCTGCAACATGTAGCTGACGCGCGCGAAATACTTCATCAGCGGCCCCGCCAGCTCAGCCCACGTAATGTTGCGGTTGATGTTCGTGCCCACCATGGTGTTGCCGGGCTTGGTGTCGAGCGGTTGCTCGGCGGAGGTATGAAACACCAGCCGGTTCACACCCTGCGTAAACCAGTAATCGGCAATCTTCTTGAGCGTGTACGGCGCCTCGTATCCGCCGCCGGTGAACGTTTCGGTAGCCACGATCGGCTTGCCATAAACATGCGCGGCCGAGGCAGCGCCACGAACATCGACGTAGTACATCGACTCTGGATGCAGCGCGCGCACCCAGAACTCCGCCATCGGCACGTCGATGTAGCTCTTGTTCAGAAGCGTATCTTCGGGAATCTCAAGAGCGACGCCCGACGCCTCGGCGTAGCTGCCCATATTGAGTTTCTTCAGCTCACTCTCCATGGTTCCGTAGTAATCATCCGCATACAGGTCGGCGAGAGTCCGCCGAAAATCCCAAAGGAAGCGATCGCTGACATCCGCGCTACCGACTACGTGGCCGGCGAGAACGGGCAAGTACGGCGTCGGATCATACCCGCGCCGCCGCCTAAACTCGGCGATCATATCGTCGGTCCAGTTCTGCATCCCGGCTTCCCAACTATCCATTGTTATGTAGCGAAGGCTGGTTCCGGCCAGTTCACCGAGCGCCTGGTGGATCGGATCAAAATATCCGTGGAAGTAATCGCGCACATCCGGCGAGCTGAACTTGTCCACCTCAAGGCCCGTAGCGGATGGAATGGCGGGGTGATTCGTAGCGCCGGTGAGCGAGTACCCCATGCGCAGAATGGTCCAATTGCCCGCTGGAACATCCCAGTGCAACGTGCCATCCTTGTCCATTTTGCCGGTCATGTCGACCACATCGCCGCGCGCAATTTCGGCGGAATCCGGGGCTGTGGGCGTCGGAACTACGTCGTAGCGATCCATCAGGCTGCCGAAGGTTCCCTTGTCCTCCCAGCGATTGACGCGCGCATCGGAGTAGAAAATGGCTTCAGTCAACGTATATTCCTTGGCAGGAATCACCGTACCGCCGTGAATCACCGCGGCGGGCAACAATCCCGCTCCTTCCAGCTCGATGCGAAAAATCTTTGCCGTCACGGCGGGAAACGCAAAGGTACGGATCGCTGCGCCGTGATAGCCCTGCGGGCCCGGCAAGACTGCGATAGTGTCGAAATGCACACCATCGTCGCTGGCGAGCACGCGGCCCACGGGAATTCTGCCGCGAGCGCCCAGAGAGAGAGCGCGCGCCGTGAATGGCTGGTCAAACTCGTATTGCAGCCATGCAGGTCCACCGTCTTTGGGCAGGGCAATATTGATCGAGGTATTCAGGCTGTCGTCAACAAGAGGGGCCGGATCGATGGTGCCGTCGTTAGTCGTCGCCTTGGGGTGCCGCGCGGCCATCGATGTTGCGTCGGCCG
This sequence comes from Candidatus Sulfuritelmatomonas gaucii, assembly GCA_900290245.1. Taxonomy (GTDB): domain Bacteria; phylum Acidobacteriota; class Terriglobia; order Terriglobales; family Acidobacteriaceae; genus Telmatobacter; species Telmatobacter gaucii. Next base: position 51,689 of record OKRB01000117.1, read on the forward strand.
GCATGCGATAGGCAATCACCACGCTATCGCGGTAGAACTGCGGCGCCCCGGGCCGGGCACCGGCGCTCAGATCGCGCACCGAACCTTCGTTCGACGGCGGCTCGGGAAGCTTGCCGCCAAAGCTTTTCGGCCCGTCCACGCTGGTCTCGCTCCACACCAGCTTCTTCATCGCCTCTTCCGGCTTGACCCACGGTCCACCCGCTTCGCTCCAACCCGGCGAGCTGAAAATCGACATCTCCAGCCCCAATTGCTTCGCCTCTTCCGCAGCATGGCGCACCGCGTGATACCACTCGGGAGTGCCGAAGTAGATTTTCTTGTCGACAACCTGCCCGCTGCCCGCCGCCACGTCAGACAATTGGAAGCCCGCGATGCCTACGCGCTTCATCCATTCGAGATCTTTCGTGATGCCATCTTCCGTCACGTTGCCGTTGGTCCAGTGCCACCAGGTACGCGGCTTGGCGGAGTCAGGCGGATTGCGAAACCCATCTTCGAGTGCCTGTGATCCGTTTTTCAGCGGGGCGCTTTGCGCATGAGCTATGCCCGCCGCGCCCAGGAGCAATGCCGCAGCCAGCGGCAGTCCCAAACTCTTCACTTTGCGCATTTCACACCCCAGGCATTTTGGTTGTGGACGGGCACGGTTTTTGGGAGCGCAATCGCCTTACTGCTCCGGCCGTAAATGCATCTTGAGGAATTCGAGATAAATATCCCAGTCGGTTGGAACCATGCCATGCGGTCCCTCGTGCATGTAGTACGCCAGATCATGCAGAATGGGAACCTTGGGCTCAGGCCACACATCGGTATCGAGCGGGTCCTTGCCGAGCAGCTTGTACACGGGTCCCGCCGCAACTTCAGCCAGGAATTCTCCCTTCGGATCGGACCAGTAATCCGCGTTGCCCGTCTGCAAGAGCAACGGCCTTGACGCGATCAGCGCGATCAAGAGGTTTGCATCCATCGGCGCCTTGTCAGGGAATCCACCCCAATGCGCGTAATTCTCAGCAAACTGATACGGGTACCTTGTCGGCGCAGTCAGATGCGCGATGGTTTCTCCATAATCTCGGTGGCTCAGCGCGGCGCCGCCCTCGCCGGAACAGCTTGCAATCACAGCAGCGAAACGCTGATCGTGCGCGCCGGCCCACATCACCGTCTTGCCCAGCCGCGACACGCCGTGAATCGCCACGCGCTTGGCATCGATCGCCGGATCGGTTTCGAAATAATCTTCCGCACGGCTCATGCCCCACGCCCACGCGGCAATCGATCCCCAGTCGTCGGGCGCGCGCTCGGCTTGGCCCGGCTTCAAATACTTCGCGCGGATGCCGTACGGGAATTCATTCAAGGAATCCGGATCAATTTCTCCGTAGTAATACGTCGCCACGCCAATGCCGGCATCCAGAAACTTGTCAACCGGGATCCGTCCAAAAAAGCACCGGCCCTGGGGCGGCATCACCTTTGTATTCGTCCGCGGATCCCAAACCTCTTTCGGCGTAATGCCAGGATCATCGACCGCGCATTGAATCGGACTGAAGTTGAAGCTGAAGAACATCGGTACCGGCTTGTGCGCATTGGCAGGAAGATAAATGAGCAGATGAAGCTGCGGCCAGCCCGGGTCCTTCGAGAAAGAGATCGTCACCTGCTTGCGGATCGCTTTGCCGTCGAGAGCCGGAGTGCCTTTGTCGGTCATGTTGAAGCTCTCGTCCGCGGGACGCCCCGTGTCGCGACCATACTGTTGCGTCTCGAAAAGCTCCTCAATCTCGGGCCGCCGCTTTGTCCACCAGGTCTTCGCATTTTTCACCGGTTTGCCGTTGTCGAGCAGGAGCGGGTCAGCAAGCGTGTACGTGCCAACCTTGGCCTCGTCGTAATTGACGGGAATGCCTGCAACCACTGACGGTGGAGACTGCGGCGTACGCCGCGCGGCCTGCGGCGCAGTTGGCGTTGCCGCCGCTGGAGGAGTGGGCGGAGCAGCCGGAGCCTGCGCGATCAGCGCCGGTACGATACTTGCGAACAGAAAAAAGCGCGCCAGATTCTTTGTGTGCATGAAATATTCTCCGGAACAAACAGCCGCGATCGCTGCGATTGGCTAATGAAATAAATTGCAGACTGAAAAGGTAGAATCCGCCCACTATCACTGTCAAGCAGCATCCCGGACCGGCCTTTCCGCATCCGCGCTTTACGGCGCACCTCGCGGGGGACCTATGACTCGAGCCGGATTGCCAACAGACATCAAGGAAACGCCCATCGGAAATGACACGGTCGAGTGCACACGCATCCTTTTGTTCATCTTCGGCAACTTCCCGAGTACGCACGCGCGATCCTAATGGATCATCGGCGACGCGAGCCTCCCTGAAAGCCAGCGCTTCACACATACCAATATCACCAATTTCACTGCCCGCTCGCCCTTGCTTCCTCCAGGCTTTCTTGGGCCGCTCCAGGTAGAGATTACGAGCGGAATCCCAATGCGCGCCGCAGCAGGACCGCGCTAACAGGCCGGGCCTTTCCGCCGCAACCGCCGATTCTTCATTTTTTCCGTTCCATTGGCCGCGGCAGAGAGCTATACTCTGCTCACTCCCCCTGGGCGGTCATCCGTCCCCATTTGTTTTGCATAGATGTGGCCCCTTTGTCTCGGGCGAGATCGGGGTAATGAAACTTTAGCGTATCGAGATCCGTCGATCATTACGTCGATCAAAAACGAAAAACGGGCCACGGCTTACACCTTTTCTGGCAATACTGGTTGCGTGACATAAGAAGGGGCGGTCTTTCAACCGGCAGAATTGGAGCGGTTCTCCAAGCCGCGTGCCCGGCCAGCCACAAGCTCAAGTGGCTTTCCCTGCACACAAAACGGCGGCGCATGTGCGCGTGCTGCAGATACGAATGCGGCATTTGGCGGATTGCTCAGGATCTGCTTGCATCTCGAATCTGGAGTAGGTATGAAGGCGTCTGTTGCCGCGCTCTGTGCCCTGTTTGGCGTTCTCGCCGCCTCGCTAGCTTTTGGTCAAACTCAGCGCGCGCTGCTCATCGGCATCAACACGTATCAGCCCGCAGGCACTTCGGCGGAGCATCCGGCCGGATGCGTTTACGGCCGCTGTGAGATGGGGTCTTTCCAGAATCTTGATGGCTCAGTGAACGACGCGCAGGCCATGGCCGACCTGCTGACGAGCCCCAAGTTCGGATTCCCGGCCAACAACGTGGTTCTGTTAACCGATCCGAACCCGCCGCATCCGCGGCCCGGAGTGGTCATTCTGCCGGCGAGCGACACCACGCACGACGGCATTCTGGCTACGATGCAGAAGTACCTGGTGGATGTGCCGCAGAAGGGCGACACCGTGGTCTTTTACGACGCCAGCCACGGCTCGCTTCGCGTCAACAGCAAGGGCAACAAACTTACGGTGCTGGTGAGCGGTCAGTACGTCCATGCTGACAGCACCCTCGTTCCTTCCGATGCTTACAAAGGTGGATATGACGTTCGCGACCGCGAGATGGCGAAGATCTTCAACGCCGCGCTCGACAAGGGCATCCACCTGACGGTGATCTTCGATAGTTGCCACTCCGGCGGCATCAGCCGCGGCATCGGGCCAAAGTACAGGGAACGGGAACTGGCTTTCGATCCTCGCGACATCGATGAGACGCCCGATACGACTGCCGCACCGACGCTACGCACGGATAATCCCGCGCTCGTTTTCTCGGCAGCGCAACAAGGCCAGACGGCGAAGGAGATGCCTACTGCAGACAGCGCCACAGAGCCGCATGGGGCATTCACAGCCGCGCTGCTTGAAGCACTCCAGGTTCTGCCCGCCGACGCGCCTGCTTCGCTCGTCTACGAGCGCGTGAAGGCTGTGCTGGAAGGCAGCAACGTGCCCGACCAGGAGCCCGATCTTGATGCGCCGGCAGCGCGTCGCGCCGCGCCGCTTTTCGGCGGAGCCGCAGGCAAATCCAGCAAGGTTCGCGCCGCCGCGCTGGGCATGGGCGATGACGGCTCGGTCTCGCTCGATATCGGCCGTGTCTCGGGACTGGGCGCCGGCAGTGAGTTTACCTCGATGGTTCCCAACAGCGCGAGACAGAAGATCGTGCTTCGCGTCACGAGCCTCGATGGGCTTGCGCGCTCCTCGGCCCAAATCGTGAGCCCGGCGGGCGCCAAGGTAGGCGCAGGCGACGTATTTGAGCTTTCAAAGTGGGTTCCGGCAGATAATCCGCCGCTGCGCATCTGGCTTTGGCCTTCGAGTTTAACTGAGGAACAGATTCTTGCTGCGGCGGCGCAGGTCCAGGGAGCAGGAGCCGCTCTTGTCTCCGACCCCGCGGAAGAGCAGTGGACGCATGTGATCAGTTGGGACGGTACCAATTGGACACTGCAAAAGGCAGGTGATTCGGCCACCGTCAATCTCGGCGCGACACTCACGGCCGGTGCAATCAGAAAGAATCTTTCCGCTGGAGCGAAACTGTGGGTCAATCTCCCGCCGTCGAGCGAGCTTGCTGCAAAGCTCAAGCCTGCGGACAGTAACAGCGCCGTGCAGTTCGCGAATAATCTCGGAGCCGCCAATTACGCGCTCACCGGCGTAGTGACAGCAACCGGCCCTGCTTATGCGTGGTATCACAAGAGCGAGCTCGCGGCCGGCCCACTCGCGCCCAATGCGCCGCCGCACAGTCCCGGTTGTTCCGCGACTTCGCAATATCCGGTCCGCACCGACTGGGTTCCCATCGGAAGCGCGGACGCCATCGACCCGGCGAGCGCAAAGCTCAATAACTATGCTTCGCTGCTGGCCAAGGTGAATGGATGGCTGCAGCTCGCCAACAGCCCTGCGGATGCCTCCCCTGACGAGTTCTACTCGCTGGCTTTGATTCCATCCTCCGGCAATTCCCCGCTTCCCGCAGACCAGGCAGCGCGCCAGGGCGACCAGCTCAAAATGGCTTTGATGTCGAGCGACCGCATCATCGACAAGCGGTGGGTCTACGTGCTCGACATTGACTGTCACGGCCGCGGATCGGTTCTGTATCCACGGGATTATTCGGAGAATCAGTTTCCCAACGATGCTGACAACGGACGCCAATTCTTCCTTCCTGGTGCGCCGGTGTTGCGCATCGGACCGCCTTACGGAGTGGACACGCTCGTTCTTCTCAGCACAGAGCAACCGCTCGCCGACCCCTATGTGCTCAATTTTGAAGGGGTAGCTTCGCGAGGCACGCGGGGAGTGGCATCTCCCCTGGAGAAATTGCTGAACCAAACCAGCGGAGGAACACGCGGATTCTCAGGAGAGGTACCCACAAACTGGAGTATCGGACTCATGACCGTGCATAGTGTTCCCAATACCGCAGCAAATTAGGGCCCTTTCATTCGTGGCTTTATCGGGTTTCCGAGCAGCCGGCGGCTCACTGAAACACACCGGCAAAAGATGGAGGTAGCACGATGTCACTTTCACGACGACTCTTCCTTGCCGATGCGTCCGCGCTAGGCATGCTTGCAGCACTTCTTCCCCAGCTTGCTGCGCAAGAAACAGCTGCACAGGCGCCCGCAGCGACTGAGGATCTGCCGCACGACTCCTACGATTTCTGGAACGGGTTCTTTAACTCTGTGAATCCGTACAGCTCGGACTACGGTAACAAGGCCGCGTCGCGCGGACCAACCGATCAGCTCCCTGATCCGAAGGCTCAGACGCAGTACCTGCATTATGACTCCGAAAGAAAACGTCTCCGCTATGCCTCGGATATCCAGAAGGAAGAGTTGCTCGATCACGACGGCGACGTAGCGGTGAGCATAGCGCTCTCCCAGTTCCGGCCTGGAGAGGGCGAATCCAATCTCAAGGCCTCGCAATTGCGAGTGGACACCACGCAGGTTCATCCCTTCGTGGATATCCTTACCCCGCTTGCCTGGTCGGCGATCGCATCGGTTGCTCCAAACAAAATGGGGCAGGTGTCCCTGGATTCCCTTGGTTTCAGATCTGCTCAGGCGACGGCGGGGACCAGCAAGATCCTCCTCACACGGGGAACCGGAAAGTTGGCCGTCAACATTTCCCGTGCCGCAGCAGAGTCGATGTTTGTCAAGGTCCTGAACATCATGATCCAGGGCGCAAAAATTGCCGCGCCCATTGTCAGCCTGCCGGCAATCAGCGTGCCTGCACTGAGCACGTTCACCGAAGCATTGAGCTACTGGGAAGACCGCACCCGCTTCATCATGGCCGGCAACCTGACCCACGCTGTAGCCACACAGCAGGCGTTGGATGACCCTGACCGCGATCCCCAGTACATCGGGCTCACCTCCGGCGATTATTTGATGGTTCCCCAGAGACACGTGGATGATCTTGCCAAGGCGCTGCCGAACCTGGATCTTACCCAGGGGTATCTCATTGCTAAAGACGCGAATCCGGACCTGCCCTTGGCAGAGCGAGCCCAGGGCGCCGTTCCGGGAGTCACCTACGCGTCAATGCATATCACTGTGCAGCCGTCGAGCACCGATCTCAGTAAGCCTGCATCGGGGGCTGCGTCGTCTTGCTCGTCGTCTTCCAGTTCTTCAAAGAGCAGCTCGAGCAGCAAAGAGAAGAAAAAGTAGGAGACGGAGTTTCTCCTGAAAAGGTATGCTGTTTGCATCCCGCCGCCGGTTTGGGGCCGGCGGCGCCTATCAACGGTCGTTCGGGGGGTCGAAATGAGCCGTGCTACAAAAACTCTGGTGATGGTGTGCGTGGGGGCCTGCGCGCTCGCAGCGTTGCCGGCCTGTGCGCAAAACTTCGGAGCCGCGAAGGAGAAGGTCCTCCTCCAGAGGAAGCTACCGGCCCTCGTGCGCCTGCCTGGCAGTTCCATCAAGGTTGCGGTTACGGGAGGCGAGTCCGACGGGGCCCTTCCCTATGATTTTCAGGCGCTGCTTGAGACTGAGCTTCTCAAGGACGATCCGGACCTGCGCGAAGATAACAATCCAAACGCGATCATTAACTGCCGCATCACGGAGTATTCCGGTCCGGCGGAAACGACGACGACAGCGCCGGGAGTTTCCCTGACCAAGGGCGCCCCTGCAACCCAGCAGTTGCATCGATGGACGGGCCTCCTGACCGTCGCCTTCCAAGCCAAAACGCCGGATGGCAGAACCCTGATCACTGACAACGTCACCTCAAAATACGACGAGCAGTTCGATAGTTCGGGGATCTCCACTTCCCACGGCGTCAAGGGATCTCTGAGCGGCACCTGGGGTAAACTGAAGGGCCAGAAGAACGACGAGAATACCCCGCCCAACAGCTCCGAGATTCGCTCGCGCTTAATCCTCGATACGGTGCAGCAGATTGCCGAGCACATCGTGAACACCAACGAAACGATTGAAGTCTTCCTCGCCAAGCAGGACGGCGCGCTCGACGAAGGAGACAAGGACGCTGTGGCGGGACTCTGGGAGCGTGCTCTGGAGACCTTCGAAACCGCGCAGGCTAACCCCAAACCTGAGGAGGATGCTTACCGGCTGTACGACATTGGTGTGGCTTTTGAGGCGCTGGCTTACCAGGCCGAAGATGAGAAGGCGACGACGAAGTATCTGGATCAGGCCGCCATCAACTACGGCAAAGCCATCGACGCCAAACCCGCCGAGAAATACTTCGTCCAGCCACAGAAGCGGATTGACACCGCCATCGCGCACTACAAGCAGCTGGAACTGCAGAACGAGGCTGCGAAAAGGGCCAAGGAGGCCGAACTGGCAGCTGCGAATGCCCCGCCAAGCGGAGCATCTCCATCAGGCAAGGGCCTCACCAATGCCCAGGTCATCACCATGGTCAAGTCAGGCATTGACGATGGCACCATCATCCAGGCAATCCACGGAGCAGACGCCGTGAATTTCGACGTGACTCCCGACGGTGAGCATACCCTCACGAGCAGTGGCGTGAGTGCGCGGGTCATCACGGTCATGAAATCGCAAGCGGCCAAAAGAGCTGCAGCCGACAAAGCGGTGCACAAAGGGCTGACGAATGCGCAGATCATTACCATGGTCAAAGCCGGCCTGGACGACGACGCCGTGGTTCAGGCCATCCATGGGGCCGATGCCACCGACTTTGACCTGAGCCCCGATGGCCAGAAGCAACTCACGACCAGCGGCGTCAGCACGCGCGTCCTGGGCGCGATGAAGGCTCGTGCGCTGAGAAGGCCGGCAGCTTCCGCAAGGCCGGTGGCGGAGAAATGAAGAGTTTCCGCCGGTTCGGCTTCCTGGTCTTGGCGTTTTTAACCGCCGCACTGGTTCCTAGTCCGCGCAGTCAGGCGCAGGGAGTCCGCTGCGGCGCAGGCCAGGACCTGGTGGTGCAGGCGCTCGAGCGCATTACCCCGCAAAGCGGAGACGATGCATTTCAAGATGCACTTGAGCTTCTGAAACATGCCGTCGCTGAGTGTCCGGAACTTGGGGATGCGTGGTACTACCGCAGCCTGGTCGAAAAACGCCTCGGTCACGCAAATCTTGCCAATTACGCGCTCGATAAGGCGCGCTTCAACGGGTCCGAAGCTCTTGACCAGGGCCTGGATCCGCTAATCCTCTCCACGCCGGCCTCGCGGGGTTTTGAAACAACGGAAGCCACCACGCCGGCTCCCGCGGCTCCGCCCGTCCGCCCCGGGCCGGTGCAGCAGAAATGGGCTTTGATTGTCGGCATCAGCCACTTTACTGACACCGAAATTCCCAAGCTAAATTTCACCACAGCCGACGCCAAGTCGTTCGCTGCAGCCCTCGAGGATCCGAACATCGGCGGGTTCCCCGCGGACAACGTACATATCCTTACAGATGAACAAGCTACGACGAAAAACATCAAGGAAGAGTTGAATTGGATCGCGCGCCACGCGCAAGCCAACGACCTGGTGGTAATCTACGTAGCCACGCACGGCACGCCGCGCACTATGGATTCGGCCGGAGGGGCCAACTACATCGTCACTTACGATACAGCGATCTACAACGCCGGCAGTTTCGACGAGGATTCGATGTATGCCACTGCGTATCCCATGGTGGACCTGGCCAACGCCGTGGCCACACGGATGAAGGCCCTGAGGACCGCGGTTTTTCTCGACACCTGCTATAGCGGCGGCGCGGCTGGCGGCACCGGAGGCAGCGTCGCGCCCGCTGGGAAGCTCACCAGTTCTGCACCCTCTGACACGATGCTGGCGCACATGATCGAGGGAACGGGACGCATCGTGATGGCGGCCAGCCAGGTAAATGAGGAGTCGCTTGAAAGCAATCAACTCGGCCACGGCTACTTTACGTACTACCTTATTCAGGCTCTGAAGCAGAGCAAAGGGCAGATGCCCTTGAGCCAGGTCTACTCCACCGTGGCGCAGGATGTATCGCAGACCGTTTCCACCCAGGGCATGCACCAGCATCCTGTCATGGACCGCAGTTCGGCGAATGACGACTTCGCGCTGCGAACTCCAGGCGCAACGGCAAGCGCGAAGCCTTGATCGGATTGCCGGCCTGCGCGCCAAAGGCTCGACATGCATTGCTCCCGCCACCTCGCCCTCCCGATCATTCTGGCCGCGCAAATGCTCGCGACACCGCTTTTCGCGGTCCGCTGAGCGACATCGGCCGCGCCTATGCTGATCCCGGCCAGCCCGCCAAGGCGTGCGGCTCACAACCCAGATCATGAGCGACTTTTACAGCCGCTGGGAGAATTCGCTGGTTGGCGGTTTCATGAGTCCTGGTCTGAACGATCCGTGGGGCTATGCGAGCAATTGCTTCGCCACCTTGATGTACAGTTCTACCGCTTCAAGCAATTCTTTCTTGGCCAGCTTTTCTTGCGGCGTGTGGGCCAGATGAATATTGCCGGGACCCAGCAGAAGCGGTTCGCCCCAATTGCTGAGCTGCGGAATGTCAGTAGTGAATTTCGCTACCATGGTGGGTATTCCCTCTACCGCGCGTAGCCGCACAAAAGGAATCTCCAGCGTGAAGTCCACGTCAGCCAGGCCTTCCGCCGCATTGAGGATCGCCGCGCGCACTGGCGCCGAGTCGCTCACAAGGCGCACCAGCACCTGCGCCTCGGCATGGTCCGCGATGACGTTCGGAGCGTAGCCGCCGTGGATCTGGCCAATGTTCAGCGAGCTCGGGCCCACATCTTCAGTGACCGGCAGGCGAAGTTTGAGGAGCTTCTCCAGTACCTGTACCAGCTTGTGCACTGCATTGTCACCCAGCTCGGGATAAGCAGAATGCGCCATCTTGCCGGCTGCGCGCAACACAACCCGGAGCGCGCCTTTCGACGCCAACGCCACGCGATTGTCGGTCGGCTCGCCGTTGATGAGGAAGCGGTTACCCTTCGGCGCCAGGTTTGCCGTCTTCGCGCCCGCGGAATCGCGCTCTTCGCCCGAGACAAACAGCAACGCAATCCGAAACCCTGCGGCGCGCAGCGCTTCGGCTGCAGCAACTTGCGCGGCAATGATTCCCTTGGCATCGGAAACTCCACGCCCATACATAAAATCAGAATCCTCGCTGAACGGGATGTAGGGCGGAACCGTATCCATGTGCGTAGAGAACACCAGGTCAGGCGTCTGCCTGGCCGCTCCCGCATAGACATTCCAGCGCGGTCCAGCCGTGGTGCTCTCTGCCGGCTGCGGCACCGGTGTTTTCTCGATCTCCCAACCGCGATCGGCCAGAAACCCGGCAAGAAAATCGCCGACTGCACCCTCGTGGTACGTCGTGGATTCAATCTCGCACAGGCGGCGCGTAAGGCCGATGGGATCAAGGGTCGAACGATCGTTCATGATGCTGCCAGAATACCGTAGCAGGCAGCACTCACTAACAGCGATGCCTCTCGCAGCGGCGTTCTGGGGGCGACCACTGTCATGGGTGCGCGAAGTGTGCAAAACCGCGTAAAAAACGGCGCGCTCGGCCGCCACAAAGCGGCAAAGTGATGGCTGCTCGAGAGTAAAATGGAGCGTGGGATGAACTCATCAACGCTACCCACGGAAGCCCAGCCACAAGCGAACATTCTGACTTCTGAACGCAAGCGCGACATGGCAGGCGCCATTCGCAGCGTCACGGTCGATGGCCCTGCGGGACGCCTAGAGGCCATCCTCAACGTGGGTGCGCCGGATGCACCGTTTGCTGCGCTTCTCTGCCATCCCCATCCCATCTTTGGTGGCAACCTTCACAACAAAGTTGTGTACCACGCCATGAAGGCGTTGAACGATCCGGAATGGGGCCTTGGATGGCCAGTCCTGCGGTTCAACTTTCGCGGCATGGGACGAAGCCACGGCAGCCACGATGGCGAAGCGGAGACCGGCGATGTGCTGGCGGCTATGGACTGGCTGGAACGCGAATTCCGCCTCCCCTTAGCTGTCGCCGGATTCAGCTTTGGAGCGGCCATGGCGCTCCGCGCCTGTTCGCATCAACTCCGTCACGATGTGCGAGCGCTAATTGCGATCGGACTGCCGACGGAAGTGTCCGAGCCTGCTTACAACTGTTTCTTCCTCAACAACCTGACATTGCCCAAGCTCTTCCTTAGCGGAGACCACGACCAGTTTGCGCCCGCGGCTCAACTCGCTGAGCTTGTGGCCGCAGCTGTCAAGCCAAAGCGCCTCGTCTTCGTCAGCGATGCCGACCACTTCTTTACCGATCGGCTGGAGCCGATGCAGGCCGCCCTCGCCGGATGGCTGAAGGAGCAGGCCCTATGACTCCCGCCAGCGATGCGTCTCTTGAAGTTCTCCATACAGCGACCACGGAAATCTTTACCGGCGCGCTCAAGGCATGCAATATCGCCAGCGCCTTCGACCGCCGCATGCGCTTCGAGGGCAACGTGTTGCACCGCCTTCTGCCTGACGGCAGCGGACCCGCAAGCATCGATCTTTCCGCCTACAAGCGGATCTTCGTGATTGCCCTGGGAAAGGCGGCCGGGCCGATGCTCGACACCTTGCTCGACCGTATGAAGCGCCGCAAGGGTCTGCGCGGAATCTGCGCGTCGAATCAGTTGCCGGTCAAGCGCAATTGGCGTTTCCGCTACTTCGAGAGCGGCCACCCCCTCCCTAATGAGGACTCGTTCGCCGCCGCCCGCGCCGCCCTGGCTCTTCTGCACAAGGCCAGAAAAGACACGCTCATCTTCTTCCTGATCTCTGGTGGAGGGTCGGCCTTGTTCGATCTTCCGCTTGATCCGCATATCACTCTCGAAGAGACCATCGCCTTTCATGAGCTGCTGGTGGCATCGGGCGCGCCGATTAATGAGATCAATACTCTGCGCAAGCATTTTTCCGCAGTCAAGGGAGGGCGCCTGGCGCTGGCCGCTCCCGAGTCGCTCAAGGTGAGCCTGCTGCTTCCCGACGTGCCTCTGCGAACGCTCGATGCACTTTCTTCCGGCCCTACTACGCCGGACCACTCTACTGTGGCGGATGCGCGTGAGTTGCTCACGACGTATGGCCTGACTGAAAAACTACCTGCGTCGATTCGCGATTTTTTTGAACGCAAGGATCTACCGGAGTCGCCTGGAAACAAGGCGTGGCGTCCGTCGTTCCTGCCCAAGCTGCCGTGGGCCGATGCAGCGCGACCGCGCCACATAACTTCGGCGACCAATATGACCGGCGAAGACGAAGCCTTTCGGGATTCGGTTTTCGAACTCCTGCTCTCAAGTCACGACCTGGTGGAAAACGCACGGGCACTGGCTCGAAGCGCAGGCTACCACGTCGTGGTCGACAACAGCTGCGATGACTGGGATTACGCCAAGGCGGCACGCTATCTTCTGGAACGGTTCCACACTTTTCGCGCCCGGCACCAGCGATTCTGTCTCATCTCAGTGGGTGAAGTGACTGTCACCCTGAGCCGCAATCCGGGCGCTGGTGGCCGCAACCAGCAGTTTGCGCTGGCCTGTGCTCTCGACCTCGCGAATCATCCCGGCGAGCGGCTCACCGTGCTGAGCGCCGGTTCCGACGGCATTGACGGCAATACGCAGGCTGCCGGAGCCATCGCCGATCCCACCACTGTGGTCCGCGCCAGAGCCTTCGGCTTCGATCCACAGCAATCGCTGGAGAAATTCAACGCTTGTCCTCTCTTTACGGCAATCGGCGACTCGGTGGTCACCGGCCCGACCGGCCAGAATCTCCGCGATCTGCGCCTGCTGATTGCAGAGAATCCGTAACGGAATTTTTGCTCGACCCTTGCGTGATTTCCCTGTGGGAAAAACCGTTCAACTTTTCCCCTTTGCACTCGATTCTTCTGGATTAGGATTGGTTCGTGGCTCGTAAAGCTTCTCGCAAGACATCCGGCAAACTCCCCGACATTCGCGCCGTCGCCGCCGCTGCCAAGGTTTCCATCGCCACAGTCTCGAGGACCATCAATGGTTCACCCCTGGTCAGCGACCGCTTGAGCAAACGCGTGTGGCAAGCGATCAAGCAGCTCAATTACCTGCCCAACACGCACGCGCGCACGCTGGTTTCAGGCCGGAGCCGGATTCTGGGCATCATTGTCGAAAACATCACCAATCCCTTCTTCCCGGAACTAATCCAGAGCTTCGAAGAGATTGCGGTGGCGCGAGGCTTCGAAATCCTGGTCAGTTCCACGAACAGCGATCCGGCCGTGCTGGCCATGTGCGCGCGCCGCATGCTTGAACGCAAGGTCGACGGTGTTGCCGTGATGACCTTCGGCGAAGAGGAATCGGTGCTCGACCAGCTCGTGCATCGCGGCGTGCCCATTGTGCTGGCGGAGTTCAAACTCGACGATCCCAAGGCGAGCACCATCCTGCTTGACTATTCCACCGGGATCCATGCGGCCATCCGTCATCTCGTCGAACTCGGGCACAACTCCATTGCCTTTCTGGCCGGCCCGCACAGCCTGCACTCGGCGATCACGCGCGAAAACGATTTTCGCACCGCCATGCGATCTGCAGGACTGCCGGTTCAAAAGAAGTGGGTGATCGAGTGCGACCACACGCTCAAGGGCGGCGTCGCCGGCTTTGAGCAGTTGCGAGGGCTCCCTTCGTTCCCCACCGCCATCGTCTGCTCCAACGACATGACCGCGATCGGTGTGTTTCGCGCAGCCTATATGGACGGGATGCGCGTGCCGCAGGATATTTCCGTGATCGGGCTTGACGACATCGATTTTGCCGAGTTTACCCTTCCGCCGCTCACCACCATCCGTCTTTCGCGCGCCGAACTCGCGAAGGCCGCCTTCGATGCGCTGCGCGCGCAGGCTGAGGATCCCGACAACCCCAAGATGCAACGCGAGTACCTGGTATCTACGAGCCTGGTGGTGCGCGGTTCAACCGCCGCTCCCCGGGCGGCAGCCTCGTAACCGTAAATCCCTGCACGCACGGCGGATCGGCGCCATGAATGCGCCGCAATACGCTGCTTCCCTCTTTTCGTTTCGCGCATCCAATGATTGCAATTGGATGACATTCCAGCGACGCCATAGCGAGGTATCGCACGATATGCTGTCCAAAGAAAGCTGGATGCCGCTTCCTCCGGCGGAGGTTCCATTTTGACGGCTGCCTATCTCAATCGGATTGCCACGGCGGTCCCCCCGCACGATATGCATCGCGCCTTCGCGGCTTTTGCCGAAAGCATGCTGCCTGAGGGCACGCCCAAGAATCTCTTCCGGCGCATGACGCGCATGTCGGCAATCGAGCACCGTTATTCCTTCGTGCACCCGGTAGAAACGCCTGATGGCACATGGAAAGATGCCGAAGGCTTTTACGTGCCCGGAGATTTCCCTACGACGGCCCGCCGCATGCAGGCATTTGAGCAGTATGCCCCGCGCTTGGCTCATTGCGCGCTGGGTAGACTCGGGCTGACCGCGGCGGAGCGCAAAAGCATCACGCATGTGATCGTCACATCATGTACGGGGCTTTATGCACCCGGTCTCGATTACGACGTGGTTGAGCACCTCGAGCTCAGCCGTTCGGTCGAACGCACCATGATCGGCTTCATGGGCTGCTACGCCGCCATTAATGCGCTCAAATCTGCCCGCCACATCATCCGCTCCGAGCCCGATGCCAAGGTGCTTCTGCTTAGCCTCGAGTTGTGCTCCATGCACATGCAGGAAACCCCGAATCTGGAGCAGTTGCTTGCTTTTTCGGTCTTTGCCGACGGCTGCGCGGCATACATGGTCAGCGCCGAGCCTACAGGCTTTGCCCTCGACAGCTTCCTAGCGCTCAATCTCGCGGGCACCAATCATCTCATCACCTGGCGGATCGGGGAAAAGGGCTTCGATATGCAACTCTCCGGCCAGGTTCCCGGCGAATTGCGCAATGGCATGGCGGCGGCCGGCAAAGAGGTTACTCGCGGAAGGGAGATCTCCTCAATCGATCTGTGGGCGGTTCATCCCGGAGGACGAACTATTCTTGACGCCGTTGAGCAGGGCCTGGCTTTGCCTACCGGTGCGCTTGCGGAGTCGCGCGACATTCTGGCGCACTTCGGCAATATGTCTTCTGCATCCGTCATGTTTGTCCTGGAGCGACTGATGCGACGCGCCACGCCGGGGCAACAAGGCTGTGCCATGTCTTTCGGGCCCGGCGTTACTGCGGAAACGATGCTTTTCCATGCCGTCTGACACGCTTGACTTCGGTCACCGCGCGCAGCTCACTGAACTTATCGACGAGCCTTGCAGGCGCGACGAACTGCGCCCGTGCCTCCGTGACGTTGCGCGACTCAACCGTTGGTTTTTCGGGTACCGGCCGACGCTTGAATGGCTTGAATCTGTGGCCCCGATTGTTGCCACCCGACCTGTCCGTATTCTCGACGTCGGCTGCGGCTACGGCGACGGGTTGCGGCGCATCGGGCGTTGGGCCCGTACGCGCGGCATCAAGGTCGAACTGACCGGCATCGACATCAATCCCGATGCGGTGGCCATCGCTGCTGAAGCCACTCCGCCTGCAAGCGGCATTCGCTGGATTGCGGCCGACGTATTCGCATATGCGCCCGTTCAGCCCATCGATTTCGTCGTGAGCGCTCTCTTCACGCACCATCTCGTCGAAAACGACGTCATTTGCTTTCTGCAATGGATGGAGCAACACGCCGTGCGCGGGTGGTTCATTAACGACCTTTCGCGAGCTGCCGCACCTTATCATTTGCTGCGGCTCTTTTCGAGACTTGCACGGCTGCACCCGTTCGTACAGCATGACGGGCCCGTTTCCATCGCCCGAGCATTCGTCCCCAAAGACTGGCAACGCATGTGCGCGGCCGCGGGCCTCAATGATCATGCAGCCTCGATCAAAGCCTTCACGCCCGCGCGCCTATGCGTGGCGCGGACCAAACCTCAATGAGAGATGTGCCCCAATTTGCGGATCACCTGGTTATCGGCGGCGGACCGGCCGGCGCAATGGTTGCGCTGCGCCTCGCTGCTGCGGGCCGGCAGGTAGTTATCCTCGAAAAGGAACATGGGCCGCATCACAAGGTCTGCGGCGAATTCCTCAGCCCCGAGGCGGTCGGGTACCTCAAGCAAGCCGGCGTTGATCCTCTCGCTCTCGGAGCGACTGTCATCCGGAAGCTGCGTCTCTCAGCCGGCAACAAAGTCGTCGAGACGCCACTTCCCTTCGAAGCGCTCTCGCTTTCGCGTCGCGCCCTCGACGAAGCCCTCCTGAGAAGCGCAGAAGAGATGGGCTGCCGGGTCATTCGCGGCATTGCCGTGGAAACTCTCGCCGGTAAGGATGACGTGTGGCATGCTTCGCTCGGCAACGGTGAATGCATGAGTGCGAAGACGATCTTTCTTGCCACAGGCAAGCACAACCTGCGCGGCTTCGATCGCGCACCGGCCCGGCAAGGCGATCTCATCGGCTTCAAACTGCATTGGCAGCTTGCGCCGGCGCAAACAAAGAACCTGCGCGGGCGCATGGAGCTGTTTCTCTTCGACGGCGGCTACGGTAGCTTTTCGCTCGTCGAAAACAGCGTGGCGAATCTTTGCCTGGTCGTGCGCCGTACCACGCTGCGCGGTTATGCCGCATGGCCGGAGCTGCTTGCCGCAATCCTGAAAGAGAATTCGCACTTGAGCTCCATGCTCGAAGGCGGAGCACCGCTGTGGCGGCGCCCATTGGCGATTTCGCCGATCCCCTATGGATACCTCGCTCGGGATGCGCGCGGCCCGTGGCGCCTTGGCGACCAGGCGGCGGTTATCCCTTCATTCACCGGCGACGGCATCTCCATCGCATTACACACCGGCGCCCTGGCGGCACAGATGTTTCAGGCCGGCAAAAGCGCCGCCGATTACCACCGCCTGCTTCACAATCAACTGCGACGCGCCATGTCGCTCGCAACCCGACTCTCGCAGGCTGCCGTTACCCGACTCGGCTGCGCGGCCGCGTTGCCGGCGCTGTCGCTGTTTCCCAATGCCATGCAATGGATCGCGGCCTCGACGCGCATCCCGCAATCGTCACTTGTTCCGGTTGAAGACGTGTTCGTGCCGTCGGAGCGCCGCTGCCTGAGCGAAGCAAGATAATGATCTGGTCCAGGAGCAGCGTCACCTGTCAAACAGTTTCGAGCACGCCGGCCTCGCGCCAGGCCTTGATCTCCGCGTGCGTCAGATCGGCGGCCACGCGCCGGTGCGGATAAATCTTCGGCTCGCCAAACTTGAGCTGCGCTGAAAAACCTTCCACTCCAAGCACCTTCCACAAGTGCGAAATGAAGGATTGGTCGTCATACCAGCACAGCTCCCGCTCTTCGACGCCGCTGCCGATCACGTAGCGGATCGCAGCCGTTGTAATTGGCGCACCCACGGTTGTAGCAGGATCGATGAGCCGTGAGTGGAAGCGCAGCACCTGCGACCCATCGGTGCTGGTGCCCTCGGGAAACAGCAAAACCGGAACCGGCAGTTGCAGCCGTTCGGTCATCACTTCGGCGACTGCTGTCGCGCTGGCCAGGCTCGACCGGTCAAGAAAAATCGTTCCACCTGTTCGCGCTGCCTTGCCAAAGAACGGCCAGCCGTCGATCTCCATCTTGGCCACAAAAAAGCACGGCATCACTGCACTGATGATGATGATGTCGAGATAGCTCAGGTGATTCGCCACCACCAGGCCGCAGACCGGCGGTTCACCCTGGAACTGGATTTCGATGTCCAGGCAGCCTAGTACGCCGCGCGCCGACTGCTGCAGCCAAAGCGCGCGCCGCTCCAGTGTCATGGGTCCGCCAAGGCGCTTGAGCCAGTAGCGAAGTACGCAAAATGCCAGCACAAATGCCAGCGCCACAGCGCGCCGCATGCGGCGAAATATCATGGCGAAAGCGGGGCCAGAAAGCGGTGGCGAGCCGCGGCAGAAATTGACTGCAAATCCAGGAGCGTCAGAAAATCGATGGTGCGAAACTCACGGTCCCACGCCGGCGGCGCGGCAATGCGCGCGCCAATCGCGAGGTAGGTCCTGAGCAGCTTGGGAATCTTGATCGCATCCGGCGGCGGAGCAAAATTACCCGATCCATCGGTCTCGCAGGAGGACGGCTGTGCGTCGCGGTCCTGCTGATCCAAATCGATGCTTCCTGTTGGGCACGCATAGGCTGCGGTCGGTGAAGTTTCAAACTCCGGGGCAACCCGGCAATCCTCAAGCTGGCGATGCATGCGCCAGCCCTCCGCCGGGTCATTGGAGTTTAAAGAAGAGCAACCGAGCAAATAACGAAGCCCCATGTTGGTAGCATACTGCGCAATTCCTCTCCACAACAACATGAGCACTTCGGGAGTGCGATGTTCGCGGTCGATCGACGCGCGGCCCAACTCCAGAATCCCCGCGCGCAGCGGTTCGTAAGTTGCAAGGTTGAACTCCTGTTCGCTGTAGTACCCCAGATGGCATGCGGCCGTCTCGCCGGATTGCATGCGATAGGTTCCCACTACGCGCCGATTCAACTTGTCTTCAACCAGCAGGTGCTCGCAGATTGCGTCAAAGCGGTCGGTGTCGAGGCCGGTCTCGTACGAACTTTCCAGCCCTTCGCCCAACTCGATATTGAACACTTTGAAGCGCAGCCGGCAGGTAGCCACGCGGTCGGCCCGTGTTTCTGCCAGCCGCAGCCGGTATCGGCCAACCTCGGCATGAATGGAGCGAGCGGGAGATGGCGAAGAATGCGGCGCCGCGCTCGCAGGATATCCAACTTCCACCACGGTGACCGGCTCAGGAGCCAGCCTCAACCGAACCCGTTGCCGTAGATACGGGATCACGCCGCCAGTATCCGGGTAACCCTGTAAATGGCCGATCAAACTGCTGCAAAATTGGTGCAAATAATTCTATTGGGGCTGTAATCCGGCGGTAACAGCGGGGCGACTCTTCTCAATTACGGGATTGCCTTCGCGTTCACTTTGCGATATAAAGTGAATTCACGAGGTGATTCATGAAAACCATTCA
Source organism: Candidatus Sulfuritelmatomonas gaucii (assembly GCA_900290245.1). Taxonomy (GTDB): domain Bacteria; phylum Acidobacteriota; class Terriglobia; order Terriglobales; family Acidobacteriaceae; genus Telmatobacter; species Telmatobacter gaucii. Next base: position 70,903 of record OKRB01000117.1, read on the forward strand.
GCGCTCCATAGCCGCCCTGGAACTGCTCCTGATCTTCCCCGCTGTGCTGTTCATGACGGCGCTCTTTGCGCGCAGTGTGCAGCCGCAGCAATATGAGCCGGCTCACACGGCGCAGCGCATTGTTGACTGGTATGCGGCGCGCACGCATGTCGGCCTCTGGCTGCTTCTGATTGCCTTTCCGCTGGCGGTCCTTGTCACAGGCTGTGCCGCTCTGGCGCGCAACTGGCGCGATGACCCTGCCCTGCGCGAAGCCGCGCGATCCGCTATCGCCGCGCTTCGCAGTCATCTCGCAGCGTTTTTTGTGGCTGCGGCAACGTTGACCGCCGGAGGCATTCTGGCGATCGTCGCTCTTCATTTACTTACAGACTGAGCAGACGCTTCAGCGCATCCGGCCGCTGACAGCCACTCCGCCGCGCATTGCCATCATGGGACCGTGGGCTGCGTAGCCTCCTGCAACAAATCCGCGGCCCGCATATCCGTACGCATAGCTGCGCACCGCCGGCGCGTACGGGCGTGGCGCATAGCCGCGCACGTACGGTCCTCCCACATACGCTCTCGGTCCATATATGACTCCGACCCGTGGACCGACGAACACGCCACCGTACGCGAACACAGGATAGGGCGCAACCATCACAGGGGGAGCGTACGGCACGAACACGGGCGCGGGTACCGGCGGAGCATAGGCCATTGCCGGTGGCGGAGCCTGCTCTTCCATCGGAGGCATAGGCTGCTCGGGAGCCGCATATCCATTCTGCTGACCGTAGTCCGGTTCCTGCGTTGGCGGCGGTGGCTCGGGCGCGTAAGATTGCGGGCCACGCTGGTACAGTCCATAGGGATCGCGTTGCGGCTCCGGAACCACAGGAACCTGGATGTCATCCATCACGCGCAGAGTCATTGCCGTTTCGGTCTTCAGAGTCGGGCGCGGCCCGCGCATGGGTAGCATGAGCAGGTCAATTGGCCAAAGCACAGGAATGCTCCACAGCGTAATGTCACGCGCCACGTGGCCTTTGCCCAGGATGCGCCCCTGCGCGTCAATTTGGTAGCCGGGCACGTCGACGACCTTGGCATCGATCGGAACAACCGTGTCGCCCACATAGAGGCGGTCGAAATTCAGTTGCATCCAGCCCTTGCCCACAAAGTGGCCGGGGTCCTTGTACTCGGCGAATTCTCCGCCGAGGTAGCTGCCGTAGGGCAACAGGAAATCGCCGCGTTGATGCTCAACCTTGCACAGCACGGGATCGCCAATGGCTGTGTTCTTCGAGGAGATTCTGCCGTCGCCGGTGGTGCACGAGACGAGCGCGCCGGCGGGAATGAGCCGCTGGCCCGCATCGGCAAACAACTGCGGTGCCAGCAACAACGCAAGAAGCATGAGGGATGTGCGTTTCATAGTTTGCCTCCAAGGCAAGAATTCGGGTGGAACCGCAATCGCACTTCCAGAATGAATCGGCTCAGGAATTTCAATGCTTCAGTCCGCCGGATAGAGGGGCAATCGCCACGGCAGGAGCGGGCTTGCGAAAAAACGCAGTAACACACCTCCTGTTCGCCGCAAGAGCTCAAGTATAAGCGGCGATCGTCTGGCGCTCAATACGCGCACACTTCAACTGCGCCAGCAACGCTGGAGGTGCAACGACACGCCTCGCGAGATCTGCGCCCCAAGCAGATTTTGAGCGAAAATCCCCCGAGTTACGCTGACAAACCCACGGAGGATGCAAAAGTTTCGCTACAACGTAAAATTTTTTTGGGGAAGCAGGTGACAAGCGGTTCTGCGGACCGTCGCAGAACTGGCCTTGGGGGAAAGTCGTTTGCCCCGGATGCAATGAGAACGCATTCACCTTCATCGCGCAGCTGACCACGACGACTGCATTGTCAATTCGTGTAGATTCGCACGTAATCGACCAACATTTGCGACGGGAACGGCGTGGTCGCATTCGGCGGCCCAGGCCAGCTGCCGCCAATCGCAAGATTGAGAATGATGAAGCTGCTCTGTCCCCCGTCGAACGGCCACACCGCGCCGCTCAGACCGTTAAGGTTCGTGGAAGTGTAGGTGACGTAAGGCTGGCTGGGATTATCTACGTAATACAAAACACTGTTTTTGCTCCAGATCATGCCGTACGTGTGCCACTCCGACGCCGTGGCGCCGTTGATAAAGTCGTAGGTTGTACCCAGATCCACGCCGGTGAAGCCCGTTCCGTGGATCGAGCCCTGGTTCCAATCAGATGTGGCCGCAGGAGGATTGTTCTGCGTTCCCTTCGGCGGCAACCCCGTGGCATCGACGCGTTCCAGGACGTCCATCTCACCGCAGGCCGGCCAGTTCACCGTCGCAATATTGTTGCCCATAAGCCAACCCGCGGGCCAATATCCCTGGGCTTCCGGCACCTGCGCGCGAAACTCGATGCGGCCATATTGAAAACTGAACAGTCCCTGTGTCTTCAGCCGCGCCGACGTGTACACGCCGGGCGATGGTTGCTGCGCAACAATGTGCAAATAGCCATCGGCGCCCACGTAGGCACTGGGGCTTGCCATTGAACAGGGCGATGCATTTGATCCCCAGGCGCAATACGTCTCTAGTTCGCTATTCCCGAATCCACTGTTTCCCGTTTCATAGGTCCACACCTGCTGATTCGGCTGCGCATTCGATCCCGTTGCGTTCGCGAACTCATCGCTCCACACAAGTGCGCCCGATGGAATGTTAAGATTGAAGGCCTGCGAAGCGACGCTGCTGGCGCCAGCAGAACTCTGCGCGATCGCCTTCACGGTCAGGTTCGACGCCAGCAGGAACGGCGCCTGGTAGATTTGCGACGATGATGTTGGAGTAGATCCGTCGACCGTGTAGTAGATGGTTGCGCCTGGAGTCGAGGACGCGAGGCTCACAACTACCGCGCCATTCAGTGCGGCTGCAGTGGCAACGGTCGGCGCTGCCGCCGGCTGCGGCGGCGGTGAGGTGCCGATGTTGGCTGCGCCGCCCCCGCCGCAGGCGCACAGCAACTCGCCGGTCAATGCTGCCGCAGCCAGCATGGCCGCTCCCATACCAATGTCCATCCCGCGCCACATCGCTCGGTAAATCATTGATCGTCTCCCGGCGCTCATCTAAGCACTTTCGATGATCCGGAGTCAATCTGATGGGAACGTTCGCCAGCCAGCTGCTCGCGAGGCAAATGACTTCACTCCGCGACAGCCTCAACCAGACGCGGCCTGTCGAGTCTTGCTACCTACCAGAGAGGCCCGTCCGGCTTCACTGGGCTGGGTCGTAGTTCAGATTCTGCCCCAGCCAGCGTTCGACTTCGGCGACATTCATCTGCTTGCGCCGGGCGTAATCCTGCACCTGGTCGCGATCGATCCTGCCCAGTTGGAAATAGCGCGACTGCGGATGCGCGAAGTAGAACCCGCTCACGCTTGAGCCGGGCCACATGGCGAATGACTCGGTAAGCTCGATCCCCGTGTTCTTGTTCACATCGAGCAGCCGCCAAATCGTTCCCTTCTCCGTATGATCGGGGCAAGAGGGATAGCCCGGCGCCGGCCGGATGCCGCGATACTTCTCGTGGATCAGATCGTCGTTGCTCAGGTTTTCGCCGCAGCCATAGCCCCACTCCTCGCGTGCGCGCTTGTGCAAGCATTCGGCGAATGCCTCAGCGAGCCGGTCAGCGATGGCCTCCGCCATGATTGCGTTGTAATCGTCGTGCTCCGCCTTGAAGCTCTCAACCAACTCCTTTAATCCGACCCCGCTGGTCACCGCGAAGGCCCCAATAAAATCTTTGAGGGCCGTTTCCTTTGGAGCAATAAAGTCGGCCAACGAGCGGCACGGTTCGCTTCCCTCGCGGTTCGTTTGCTGCCGCAAGAAGTGAAGATGGTCTAGCACCCTGGCGCGCTTGGTGTCTGCGTAGAGCTCCACATCGTCGCCCACCGCATTCGCTGCGAAGAATCCATACACGCCGCGCGCCGTGAGCAGTTTCTCCTTCACGATGCGGTCCAGCAGAACATTCGCCTCGGCAAAGATCTGCCGCGCCTGCTCGCCCTGCAGCGGATCGTCGAGAATCTTTGGGTATACGCCTTTCAGCTCCCAGGTGTGGAACAGCGGCGACCAGTCGATGAATTCGCGCAGGGTTGCCAGCGGAAACTCGTCTAGCGCTCGCACGCCAGTAAATTCGGGCGCGGCCACGTCGGCAATGTTCCACACAATCGGTGTGCGCCTCGCGCGAGCGGCCTCGATGGGAACCGCTTTTGCTCGCGGCGCGGCGTGCGCCTTGCGCAGTGCGTCGTATTCGGCGCGATGCTTCGCCACGAACTCTGCGCGGTTCTCATCGCTCAGCAGGCTCGTGGTTACGGGCACGGCGCGGCTGGCGTCGAGCACGTGCACCACTGGCTGGCTATAATGTGGCGCAATCTTGATCGCGGTATGCGCGCGGCTCGTCGTTGCTCCGCCGATGAGCAGCGGCTGTTTGAATCCCTGCCGCTCCAGCTCGCAGGCCACATGCACCATCTCATCGAGCGATGGAGTAATCAACCCGCTCAACCCGATCACATCGGCCTTCTCTGTCCTGGCGCGCTCCAGGATTTTCTCCGCCGGCGCCATCACGCCAAGGTCGATGACCTCGTAGTTGTTGCAGGCCAGCACCACGCCCACGATGTTCTTGCCAATGTCGTGCACATCGCCCTTCACCGTGGCCAGCACGATTTTGCCCTGCGGCTTCGTTTCATGCCCCGCCGCGGCCAGCGAGGCCTTCTCCGCCTCCATAAAAGGAGTGAGGTACGCAACAGCTTTCTTCATCACACGGGCCGACTTGACCACCTGCGGCAGGAACATCTTGCCCGAGCCAAACAGGTCGCCCACTACGCCCATGCCCGCCATCAGCGGCCCTTCGATCACCAGCAGCGGGCGGCCCAGCTTCGCACGCGCTTCTTCCGCGTCTGCTTCAATGTAGTCATCGATTCCTTTCACCAGGGAGTGGCTCAGCCGCTCTTCCACGCTGGCATTGCGCCACTCTTCTGCCCTTTTTTCGCTCGCCTCCGTGCTTGCGCCCGAGGCTTTCACCTTTTCCCCGTGCGTCACGAGGCGCTCGGTCGCGTCGGGCCGGCGGTTCAGCAATACATCTTCAACAAGTTCCTTCAGATCCGGCTCGATCTCGTCGTACACCTCCAACTGCCCGGCGTTCACAATGCCCATGTCCATGCCGGCGGCGATGGCGTGATACAAGAACGCAGAGTGCATGGCTTCGCGCACGACGTTGTTGCCGCGAAAGCTGAACGAGATGTTCGACACGCCGCCGCTCACTTTCGCATGCGGCAGGTTCTGCTTGATCCAGCGCGTCGCCTTGATGAAATCAACCGCGTAGTTGTTGTGCTCCTCCATCCCGGTCGCCACGGTGAGGATGTTGGGGTCGAAGATGATGTCTTCCGGCAAGAATCCGGTCTCGACGAGGATTCGGTGGGCACGCTCGCACACGCGAATCCTGTCCTCGTACGTTGCGGCCTGGCCCTGCTCATCGAAGGCCATCACGACTGCTGCGGCGCCGTACTTCAGAACGGTAGCCGCGCGCTCCCGGAACTTTGCTTCGCCATCCTTCAGCGAAATCGAGTTGACAATGCCTTTGCCCTGCATGCACTTCAGGCCCGCTTCGATCACTTCCCACTTTGACGAATCGACCATGAAGGGCACCTTCGCCACCTCGGGCTCGCTCTGCAACAAATGCAGATAGCGCGTCATGGCCGCCACGCCGTCGATCATGCCCTCGTCCATGCAGATATCGAGGACGTTCGCGCCGTTCTCCACCTGCTGGCGCGCAACGCTGACGGCTTCTTCGAATTTGCCCTCTTTGATGAGCTTGGCGAACTTGGGCGAGCCGGCCACATTCGTCCGCTCGCCGATGACGATGTAGACGCCGGGTTGCTGGGTAAACGGTTGCGAGCCCGAAAGGCGCAGTGGTCTCGTCTCCGTCGCGGTTCCAATGTTCCCGGATGTGCTCATGTCTGGCTCACGCTCTCGCGGGCATAGGATTCCGCAGCGTCCATCGCCGGAATCTCCCGCGGGGCCATGCCTTCAACGGCCTTGGCAATCGCCGCGATGTGCTCGGGCGTATTTCCGCAGCAGCCGCCAGCGATGTTGATCAGCCCGGCTCGCGCAAATTCGCCCAGGTACCGCGCCATATCCGCAGGCCCGAGGTCGAAGCCCGTTGGCGATAGCGGATTCGGCAAACCCGCATTCGGATAGCAGGAGATGGCCACATTCGCTTTGTCGGCCATGTCTTCAAGGAACGGATACATCAAGTCCGGCCCCAAGGAGCAATTCAGGCCCACGCTCAACGGTCGAGTGTGCTTCACGGCATTCCAGAACGCCTCCACCGTTTGCCCTGAAATCATGGTTTCGCCGCCCCGGCCCACCGCGGCCGAAATCATCAGCGGCAGTTCTTTGCCGGCCTCGTTAAACACTTCGCGAATGCCAACAAGCGCGGCCTTGGCGTTCAGCGAGTCAAAGATCGTTTCAACGAGAAGCAACTCGGCGCCCCCGGCCATTAACGCCTTCGCCTGTTGCTTGTACGCCGTCTTCACCTGATCGAAGGTGACCACGCGAAACCCCGGATCGTCGGCATCAGGCGAGTTCGAAAGCGACACCGTCTGCGGCCCGATGGCGCCCGCCACAAACCTCTGGCGCCCCGTCTCGTTACTCACGCGATCGGCCCACTCGCGGCACAACCGCGCCGACTGCTCATTGATCTCCCAAGCCAGTTCGCCGAGGAATTTGTCGTCAATAACTTTCTGGTAGAACTCCGGATCCTTTCGACCGCCCCGCTCCCGCGGATCGTCCACGAAGAACTCGCTCTGCACAATGCTAGTGGCGCCAAAAGTGTTCGTCTCAAGAATGTCGGCACCCACCTCCAGAAACTGGCGATGGATGTCGCCGATCATATTGGGCTGCGTGAGCGTAAACAGATCGCCGTTGTTCAGCAGATCCTTCTTCGCATTCTTGAAACGATCTCCGCGAATGTCGGCTTCTTTCATCCCGTAGTTGCGGATGGTCGTGCCCATCGCTCCGTCGAGGACAGCGATTCGTTGGGCAAGAATCCGTTCAAGTGGATGGGTTGCTGCGTTGGTCATTTGATCCTTCTGGTGTCCTACCGCCTTGGTCGGCAAGGGCAAGGAGCTCAGCAAATGTCGCGATTGCCGTGGGTGGCCGCAAGCTGGAAACAAGGGGAACCGGCCTATTCTCAAGAATATCGGACTCTGCAGCCCATGCCGGACTGAATCGCGCCGAATGTGCTTCAGCGGAGCCTGAATTGCGCCCATCTTCATTGAACGGAGTGCTACCGGGTGGAATCGTGTTTTCTCTTTGATTTACTCTCTGACTCGAAGAAGACTGCTCTCAAGGCTGATGGCAATGGGTCTGCGAGGTTTCTTTGCACGTTCTAGACTAAGAACAGCAATGATTCAAACCCTTTTTGGCAGCCTTGAACCCGACAAAGCCGCTTCAGACGAAGAGCAGAAGAAAAGCATCTTCGACCGCATGCGCCAGGCCGTATCGCGCACGCGGGAGTCGTTCTCCGCCAAAATCGCCGACATCGCTGCGATGACGCGTACCGTGGACGAGAGCGCGCTCGACGAGCTCGAAACCGCGCTGCTCACGAGCGATCTCGGCGTGCCCACTACAACCGCAGTTCTCGACGCGCTGCGCGATCGGGCCCGCCACCAGGCCATTGAAGGCGGCGGCGAGCTGCGCGATCTGCTGAAAGAACAACTGATTGCGATACTTAGCGCCCCGGCGGCTGCCGCGCCGCAGGAGCCTGCCTCACCGCCGAAGGTCACGTTTCTTGTCGGCGTCAACGGAACGGGCAAAACCACTTCGAGTGGGAAGCTTGCTGCATGGAGCCGGGCGCGGGGGCGGTCGGTGTTATTGTGCGCCGCGGATACGTTTCGTGCTGCGGCAATTGAACAATTGGAAATTTGGGCGGCGCGCTCCGGCGTGGAGATGATCAAGACGCGGCAGGGCGGCGACCCCGCGGCGGTGCTGTTTGACGCGATCACGGCGGCCAAATCGCGCTCGATTGACGAGCTTTATGTCGATACTGCCGGCCGGCTGCACACCAAGACCGGGCTGATGGACGAGCTCGACAAGATGCGCCGGACGGCGGCTCGGCTGGTCCCCGGAGCGCCGCACGAAGTGCTGCTGGTGATGGATGCGACGACGGGACAAAACGGATTGCAGCAGGCGCGGCTGTTCACGCAATCCGCGGGAGTGACTGGAATTTTGCTCACGAAGCTTGACGGCACGGCGAAGGGTGGGATTGCGGTGGCGATCGCTCGCGAGCTGAACCTGCCGGTGCGCTACGTTGGCGTGGGCGAGCAAATGACTGATTTGCTGGAGTTTTCGCCGGCAGAGTTTGTGGATTCGCTGCTGGAGTGAGCGGCGAATGCGGTGCGTGCACAACTTTCAGTGCAGGATTTCGGCGCAGGGGCTGTAAGGGGCCTCGAATCATCGCAAATGTTCGCTCAAGTGGTGCGTTGACCCCCTCAAAT
>OKRB01000057.1 GCA_900290245.1 Candidatus Sulfuritelmatomonas gaucii
AGTCGGCTAGCCGGAAGCGAATGTGCAGTCAACAGGTCATTCCCACGCCAGCGGGGTCTTAGCGGAGTGCGCTGGTTTCCCAGCGAATCGCCCGATTCGAAAAGGAGTCATGCGGCGGACCTATAATTGGGCTGCTGAATCCATCCCCAATTCCCCGAGGCGATCGTGGTTCCCCTTACTGAAGAAGAACGCGCTATCTACTATCCGGCCGACCGCAGATTCAGGATCTGGATTCGGCCGTCGGTCCTGATTCTGATCGCTGTGCTGATCCTGATACCGCTCTCGATTGCCTGGGTGCAGACCTCAGTGTGGGGATTTCCATATATCGCCCCCAATGCCGCGGCCATACCCGGCGCCGAGACGGGGCCGCATGGGTTTCCGGCGTGGATCCGCTGGAGCCATTTTTTCAATTTGTTCTTTATCTTCATGCTGATTCGCAGCGGCCTGTCGATCCTGATGGATCATCCGCGACTTTACTTCAATGACGGGTGCACGCCGGGCAGCGAGTGGATCCGCCTCACGCCCATCAAGGTGCCGAAAGACCGGCTGTGGACGGCGAAAGACGATAACCGCTACATCTCTCCGGTCATCGGGCTGCCCGGATACAGCCACTCCATCGGCATCGGGCGATGCTGGCATTTCTTGAATGTCTACGGGTTTGTGCTGACCGGGTTCTTCTTTGTGTGCGGGCTGCTCACGAGCAACCAGTGGGAGCGGCTGGTGCCCATTTCATCGAGAATCTTCGTCGATGCATGGAACACCTTCGTCTACTATGCCAACGTTCATCTGCCGCCCGAGCCAAACGGTTTCTACGGCTATAACGCGCTGCAACAACTGTCGTACTTTGCCACCATCTTCATCATGGCGCCGCTCGCAATTCTGACGGGCGTGGCCATGTCGCCGGCGCTGGTGAACCGCTTTCCCCGCTACGTGCGCCTGTTTCGCGGCCGCCAGGGAGCGCGCTCGATCCACTTTCTGGTGATGGTTGGGTTTGTGCTTTTCATCGTTGCTCACGTCACGCTGGTGGTGCTCACTGGTTTTCGGCGCAACATGAACCACATCGTGCTCGGCGTGGACAACACCACTCCCAACGGGATGGTGCTTGGCCTGATCGGGCTGGCGCTGGTGGTGCTGTCGTGGGTGGTGGCGCATTATGCTTCCTGGTATTTTCCCCGCGGCCTGCAGCACGTGTCCAAGATGCTGACCGAGCCGGTGAAGCTGCTCACGCTCGATCGACTGTCGCCGCGGCAGCGGTATACAAAGGATCAGATCTCCCCTTATTTCTGGCCCAATGGCAAGCTGCCGGTGCGCGACGATTGGAAGCAACTTGCGGCCGGGCATTTCAAAGACTACCGGCTGAAGATCGGCGGCATGGTGGAGAACCCGGTTGAGCTTTCCCTGGACGACCTGCGCGCCCTGGGCGAGGAAGAAACGATCACCATGCACCACTGCATTCAAGGCTGGAGCGGCATTGCGCAGTGGCACGGTGTCCCCTTGCGCAAAGTGATTGAATATGTGCGGCCCAAACCTGGCGCAGGCACGATTGTGTTTCATTCGTTTGGTCCTGCGCCTCTTGGCGGCCACTACTACGACACGCAGAGTCTGTATAACGCCATGAAGCCCGAGTGCATGCTGGCCTACGGGATGAACGGGCAGCCGCTGCCGGCGACGTATGGCGCTCCGCTACGGCTGCGCGTGGAGAATCAGCTGGGCTACAAGATGGTGAAGTGGATTGAGCGCGTGGAGTTTGTGGAGACGGAAAAGCTGGTGGGCAAGGGCGAAGGCGGCAGCAATGAGGATGAGGAGTACTTCGATCTGCTGCCGAATATCTGATTGGGAATTTGAGAATTCAGCGAAGCTCGATTCGCAGGCCGTGCGGCGCTGCTTTTCCACATTTGGGTGCGGGACGTGCACCGCTTTCCGGCGAGGCGGTGTGCGATAGGCTGGAAAGCGGAATGACGGTTTGCACGATTTGCGGCGGGGTGGGGCTGGTTCGGGTGATGGACGGGGCCGGGCGCTGGGTGAGCCGGCCATGCGAGTGCCAGGTGATGGAACGGGAGGCCCAGCGGCTGGCTGCGGCCCACATCCCTGAGCGCTACCGGAACTGCACGCTGGACGCCTTTGATCCCTCTTACCCGAGCGCGGATTCATCACTGAAGAAGGCATTGCAAATGGCGCGGCAGTTCGCCGAGACCTACCCGGTGGACACGGCCGGACGCGGGTTGCTGTTTGTGGGCACCGTGGGATTGGGGAAAACCCACCTGGCGGTCGGCGTGTTGCAGCGGCTGGTGCGCGAACGGGGAGCGCGGGGCCTGTTCTGCGATTATCGCGAGCTGCTGAAGAACATCCAGAACAGCTACAACCCGCAAGTGAATTTGACCGAACTGGGTCTGTTGAAGCCGATCTTCGCGGCCGAGGTGCTGGTGCTGGACGACCTGGGCGCGCAGAAGCCGAACGAATGGGTTTGGGACACAGTAGCCCTGATTTTGAACTCGCGCTACAACGACAAGCTTTCCACGATCATCACCACCAATTACGCCGACCTGCCAGCGGGCGGCGGAGCCAAGACCGACGCCGAGCGCGCCGCGCGCGAGCCCACTCTCGGCGACCGGATCGGAGATCGAATGCGTTCGCGACTGGCGGAGATGTGTGTGCGCGTGGAGATGCGGGGCGGCGACTTCAGGCAATCGGTGGGGCGGGCGCGGTTTGGGTGAAAAAGCAGGGACCAGGGAATAGGGAGAAACTACCAGAACAGCCACAGCGTGGCCAGGAGCACCAACATCGCGGCGATTGTCCAGCCCTGATAGGCGCGGTCTGCCAACCGGTTGGTCTTTGGATCGGCGGCCGTGTGGCTGGGTGGCGCTGTGGATGTGGAGCAAGGGGAGGGGTGCATTGGGTGGCCTGCCTTTCAAATCCCTTTCTGTAGATTTACGCTTCGATCAAACTTCGAGTTTCTTGTTGTTTATTTCCGGTTCGTGTTTGTGACGGGCCGATCTTTGCACCGCTCGGCCGCGCAAACATTCAATCTCTTGTCCACTTAGACGCACCTGGTTTGCGGCGGATTCACGGAAGTGATCGAGATTCCGTCAAAAATTGTCGCTGAAAAAGGATGAGAAGTGCGTGATGATTCAGCGAGTCGCATCGCGGTTGGGAAATGGGAATAATCGCGCCAAGAACGGGTGTACAATTTCGCTCGTGAGTACAGGACCCCAACTTGTGCCTCCACAGGCGGCGCAGGAGCGCAACTGGCTACCCATGGTGGTGGCCGCAGCAGTCGTGCTGGCTGTGCTGGTGGGATTGATTTTGATCTTTGGGCGCGGGAAAAGCGGGCCGGCTGTGATTCCGATCTCCGCGCCGACCGATCCTTACGCAACGAGCCTCGCCATCAGCGGACTCCAGATGAGCGAGTCGCCGATCGGAACTGGCGGCAAAGTGACGTACCTGGACGGACGGATCGCCAACAATGGAAGCCAAACGGTGACCGGAATTACCGTGCAGGTCATTTTCCGTGATCCAGCGCATGAAGTGGCGTGGAACGAGTCCCAGCCGTTGCGGGTCATCCGAACACGTGAACCCTATGTTGATGTCGAGCCGCTGGCAGCGACCCCGCTCAAGCCGGGCGGCGAACAGGATTTTCGGCTGATCTTCGATACGGTGCCGCAGGAGTGGGATGGCGCTTTTCCGGAGATTCGGATCATTCACGTCGATTCCAAATAGTGCACGTGGACTCCAAAATACGGCCCTCCCATCTATACAAGGTAGAAAGTACGCAAAGATGAAAAATTTACGCGGCAAAACCAGCTTTTTCGGCGGCTGGGCGGCCGAGAGATCGCGCGCATAAATCACGCTAATTCAATTAGATAGACAATTCCTCCCCTGTGTATACCCCTTTGGCAGTGGCGTTGCAAATAGGAGGGCGTGCGGATAGCAGCGGCTCGTGGGAGGTTCTTCCCCCGCTGCGTCCCGAGAGGGGTACAACCCATGAAGAATATTACAAAGATGATGAACTCGTTCCCGCGCCAGCTGGCAGTTCTCACGCTGGCTTCTGCGATTGCAATTCCTGTTTGTGTGGCGCAAGACCAAGTGAACACGGGGACTTCAACGGGAGTGACTTCCCAGAGCACCCCTCCTTCGGCAACACAACAGCAGCAGCCCTCCCCCGAGGCTCAACAGCCGTTAACTCAGTCGAAGGAGGGGTTCTGGGGCCGGATCTACCCGTTCGCCCGCAAGAAGTGGGTGAAAAGGCAGATTGATCCGATCAACGACCGCCTGACCGAACTGGACGAAGTGAACGCCAAGAATGCGCAGGACATCAAGGATGTGGATGCGCGGGCGCAGGCCGGGATCCGGAGAGCGCAGTCGTCGGCGGATGCAGCCAACCAGATGGCCATGTCGGCCAACTCGCAGGCGCAGAACGCGAGCAATACCGCTCAGCAGGCGTCGAGCCACGTGGACCAGTTAAACGACACGGTCAAGGGTCTCGACCAATATCACCAGATTACCGATTTGGACATCAATTTCCGAGGCGGAAGCCCGGCGCTGTCGTCCGATGCGAAAACGAAGCTGGATGAGCTGGCATCGAGCCTGACCGGGCGCGATGGCTACATCCTGGAAATGGATGCGCACTCGCCGATGGCGGGCAGCATAGGTATCCAGACTTCCGAGCGTTTGGCAGAATCTGTCGAGCGCTACCTTGTAACCGAACACCAGATTCCCGTCTTCCGCATGCACTTTGTGGCCCTCGGCAACCAACAGGCTCCTGCAGCCGGCAGTGATGATCAAAAGCCGGAGCGGGTGAGGACCAGCAGCGTGCATCTGGTATTGATGGAAAACAGTTTGGCGGCCCGGGCAGCAGCGTCACCCCAAAGCGCTACTGCCGCAGCTGGCGCAGAGCAGCCGTAAGATCGCGGCCATCCTCCCCCGAGGCTCTGCTTATGCGCCAACGGCCACCCCGCCGTATGGCCGCCAACCAAGCTCTCGCAACGCGAGAGAACCAAGGCAACTTGGCCCCCGCCAAAAACGGGGGCCGTTTTTTTTGATACAGGGAACAAGGTAGCGAGCGGCCGAGGAGACGAGGGATTAGGGAGTAGCCAGTAGGGAACAGAAAGACACGGTCCATGAGCAAAGTAAGCAGCGAGCATAAGCGAGCAGGGGAACCAATGCACCGCAAGCTACAATGCTTCCATCCCTGGGATGGAGGCATTTTATGACGCTGTTGATGCGCAGGATCATTCTCACTGCTGTGGGGTTGGCGCTTACCGTAGGGTTTTCTAGGCCGCTCGTGGCGCAGGGCGCGCCGCCGCAATCGAGCGCAGGCCAGCCCTACACCATCGAGTACTACTACAAGTGCCAGTGGGGCCATCAGCAGGAGTTCCTCGACCTGTTTCTGAAGAACCATTGGCCACTGCTCAAGAAGGTTCAGTCGACGGGGCGAATTGTGTCGCTCAAGATCGAGTCGCCGGCCTACCACACCATCGAGGACGGGCGCTGGGACTACCGCGTGACGATTGTCTACAAGGATTCGACGGTGGCCACGAGCTCAAATCCGGACGAAGAGGCGTTTATCAAGCAGCTCTGGCCGGACCAGGAGACCTACAAACGCGAGGAGCAGCGGCGGTTTGAGATTCTGCTCGGGCACTGGGATCTGCCGGTGACGGATATTACGCCGAAGTAGAGCAGAGAACAGCGCCGGCCTGAGGTTGTGCGCGCACTGCTTTTGGTGCAGCTTTTGGGCCTGGAGGTCGTAAAGCGCCTGAAATCATCGCAAATGTTCGCTCAAGTGGTGCGTTTACCCCCTCAAATGTTCAATGAAATGGTTACATTTGGGGCCAAAATGTAACCACCAGAGGTTGCATTTTTGCCACGCAATCACCTTCCCAGGTTCCGTTTTGCGCGATTTATAATCACCTGAGGTTACGAATTAGAGCAAAGCTGACCGTGTAATTTCCCAAAAGAAGGCTTAAATGCAATTATTTGTCCTCTAAAACGCTGATTTGAGCCTCATTTTGACGCGTTTTTGCGCGATTTTGCATGCGACCGCCACAACCCACCCGAAAAGACTTCACCCTAGAAACACATTCATGAGCCCAATCCAGATTGCCGTTCGAACCTGGAAAGCCCCGGGCCCGGTGTTAGTGCGAAGTTTCGAAGCGTTTTTGTGATCCGGATGCCGGGTATCAGATTCCCTGTGTGGAGAATGCACCAGAAATGGTACAATTCAGCATCCGGCTTCCCCGGTCAATCATAGAAGATGCTCGAGTAACCACCGGAAGAAGCTATTTGGGCCAGTTTTTAGTGCCGAAGCGCTTTGCGCTTTTCATCCCGGTTCGCGGCGAGGGTACATCTCGTTTCCGCCGCATCACTTGGCGAAGCCTCAAGGCCGGGTATGCGGTCCGCCTTGCAAGGTGAACGCGCCATCCGATTCGCTCATGGCGTCTTTGTCTTTTAGAGGTTCAACGCTTCAGGGACAAAGTGGGCTTACCTCTTGCTCGGAGGTGGGTAATGCTGCATCCTTCGCTGAAACCTCAAAGCGCTGAGCATGCCGTGCAGGCCGTCATCGAGATTCTGGTTGACAGTCAGGAAGGTCTGGTGACTGTCGGGGAGAAGCTTCAGGATCAAACTCTCAAGCGCTACTTTCTGGCCGAGTCGCTCAAGCGCGCGCAGTTTATCGGTCAACTGGAAACGGCTCTCCGCGAGCAGGGGGTCAGGCGATTCCGCGACCGAGGCAGTCCGTCGGCAACCCTGCATCGCACATGGGCCCGCTTGAAATCAAAGTTAATTGGCGGGGATTACACGCTGTTGGTCACGGCAGAGCAGGGCGAAGAGGCCGTAGGGGAGATCTGCAGCAAAGCCATGCAGGCCGACCTGCCGGCAACGCTGCGTCGAATCCTCAAGACGCAGGCCAAGCACATCGAATATTCACATGCCTACGTGAAGGCAGCGCGCGACCTCGGTCCCGCCTTGCACAAAGCAGCGCCGAACATGGGAACCGCCGACAGCAACCACCACTTCGCCGCGGGGCCGGGTTCCGGCCAGGGCGCACCATTCGAGACGCAGGGCGCCAAAACCGACCGTTCGCCGTCAACCGATTGGGGACAAAGAATGCTTTCATCGTCGCGCTCCGTGGAAGTCGATCCGGCGACTCTGATTGAGATCATTCGGATACAGACGGAGATTGCGAAGCTCGGACTCGATCTTGCCGGTGTAATCAACGCGGTAGTGAACTGCCTGCCGCCACTGACAAATGCTCATGGCGCCGTCGTGGAATACGTCGACGGGGAACAGATGGTTTGCCGGGGGGCCAGTGGAATTGCTTCAGCGTTACTTGGTTACAGGGTGCAGCGCGAAGCAAGTTTGTCAGGCCTCTCCGCGACTCGCGGGAAGACTCTTAAATCAAATGACGTCGAAACAGATCCCCGCGTTGACCCGCAACCTTGCCGTAGAGCCGGGATCCGTTCGATTGCCGTCGCCCCTCTGAGCCACGAAGGGATTAGCGTCGGAACCCTCAAGATTGTCTCTTCAGAGACTGGCGCGTTCAGCGACCGTGACATGTTTGTTGTCGAATTAATGTCTGATCTGATTGCGGCAGCAATGTATCACTCGGCGAAAAACCAGAGCGATGAACTATACGTGCAAGCCACCCACGACGTGCTGACCGGCCTGGCAAATCGCACGCTGTTTTATGACCGGCTTCGACAGCGGATCTCGAATGGAAGACGCCGTTCGCAGACGATTGGCGTCCTCAATATCGATATGGATGGCCTAAAGCAGATAAATGACCGATGGGGGCACCGGGCCGGTGATGCTGCGATTCGCGAGACTGCAAAGAGGATCAGCCGGGTTCCCCGTAATACGGATCTGGTGGCACGCCTGGGTGGGGATGAATTCGCGGTGATGCTCGACTCCGTCAGGGACCGAGCCAGCGTAATGGGAGTCGCAAGCAAGATTCTCCGGGAGGTGCGCCGGCCATTCGAGACCGACGGCCATGAGCTCGCATTGAGCGCAAGTGTCGGGACTGCAAGTTTCCCTGAAGACGGCACCGATATTGACACATTGCTTGAAAAGGCGGATCAGGCGATGTACGCGATGAAGAGTTCAGAGGCACATCGAGCCCCTCGGCCGAATGGTTAAGGGTTTTTGCGCGATTTTGCGCTCTGCGAGCAAGCCATTGCTCGCGCCAGCACCGAATCGGTCCTGAACCAGGCGAACAGAGGTCAAAGGTCAGCCTTGGCGGTAATACGGCCGGTTCAAGCCTTCTCAATCGCGCTGTCATCCTGAGGTCGCCACGGCGACCGAAGGATCTGCGGTTGTTCTTCCCGTCACAGCCAACGCAGTTGCCATCGAAGACGATGCCATAGATGCACGAGGGCAAGAATTTCACGTACATGATGGACAGCCGCAGCCACACTCTCTACACCGGCGTCACAGGCGACCTTCACAGACGTGTGTTCCAGCACAAATGGAAAGAGCATGAAGGCTTCACGGCAAAGTACAACCGCGATCGGCTCGTGTGGTTCGAAGGACACCAGGACATTGCGCGAGCGATCGCCCGCGAGAAGGAATTGAAGGGCTGGAGACGAGCAAAGAAGGTTGCGCTGATTGAGTCGATCAACCCGTTCTGGACGGACTTGAGTCGCGATTGGTACGACTACGAGCTTGCCGATTATCGCCGAGCGTTGAATCGAATGGATCGATGAGAAGCAACCGCAGATCCTTCCGCTTCGCGTCAGGATGACAGTGCGACGTGAAGCCGAATTGCGCGTCGGATGGTGATTGGGAGCGCGTGGTCGGCAAGTGGGAGGTTTGAAGAATCTTCGTCCGGGACCGGAGACCCGGCGCTACGCGACGCGCTCTTTCCATTTACGTACGAGGTCCTGAGCGGCTTCAGGCCAGGTGGGGAATTCGAAATGAAATCCGGCGTCGAGCAGGCGGGCGGGAACCACGCGGCGGCCTTTGAGGATGAGTTCCGGCTCGGTACGCAGAAAGATGGCGCCGATGGCGAGCAGCAGCGAGGGAGCGGGAATGCCGTTGGGTACATCCCAAGCTTCACGAAGAGCCGCCATGAATTCGCGATTGGGCAGCGGGTTGGGCGCAGCGAGATTGATGGGGCCGTCGATCTCTTCATGATCGATCAGGAATTCGATGGCGCGGGCGTAGTCAGATTCGTGAATCCACGAGACATATTGGCGGCCGTTGCCCTGCGTTCCGCCCAGGCTGGCGCGCACCAGATTCGAGAGTGCGCCGAAGACGCTGCCGGGGGTGGGGCTGAAGACCAGCGAGGTGCGCAGCGCGATTTTCCGCGTGCGCGGCGTTGGCCCTGAGAAAAACGCCGCCTCCCAGTCCTTAATGAGCTTGGTGGTCCAATCCCATTTTTCAGGAGCCCGCCGGAAGGGTGAGATCCTCTCGTTGCCGCCGAGCTCGCCGTTCTCGTCCATGGGCTGGTCGAACTCCGATCCCTGGGACACATGCCGGTAGATGGTTGCCGTGGAGGCGTTCATCCACAGGCGGGGCGGATTGGGGAGCATGCCGATGGCCTCATGCAGCAGTTGCGTGGGCCCGATGCGGGAATCGCGAAGCTCGCGGCGATTGCGCTGGGTGTAGCGGCAATTGACGCTGCGGCCGGATAGATGGATCAGGACGTCGGCGCCTTCGAGGGTTTCGACCCACGGGCCGAGCAGTTTCGCGTCCCAATGAACCGTTAGCCAGGGCGCAGTGTACGGCCCGCGCGTGAGCACCGTAACGTGATGGCCGCGCTCCTGAAAGTACCCGGCGAGCATTCGCCCCACCTGGCCACTGCCGCCGGGCAAGACGATGCGCAACGCGCGGGTTGGCGGCATGCATGAATCCATCATGCAAACAGCCTAACGCGTAGGGTTGCCTGGAAGAGTTTTATTGCCGGGGCGGCATCGGATAGTGCTGCATGTATTGCCGCATGCGGTGGACGCGGACCTCATGGACGATGAGGAAGATTATGAGAAAGACGACCAGCAGCGGTCCGAAGATGATCAATGGCGAGAACATGACGCGATTGTGGCCGATGGAGACGGACGTGGGCGAGTGGACCACGCCGAACATCGCCACCACGTCTTTGCGCACCGAGACATTCTCGCCCAGTTGAACAGAGCCGAAGAACGAAACAAGGTCGCCCCCGATGTAGGAGTTGTCGGCGGCCGAGACGCTGCCGAAAAAGTTGACCACATCATGGTGCGCCATGCCG
Source organism: Candidatus Sulfuritelmatomonas gaucii (assembly GCA_900290245.1). Taxonomy (GTDB): domain Bacteria; phylum Acidobacteriota; class Terriglobia; order Terriglobales; family Acidobacteriaceae; genus Telmatobacter; species Telmatobacter gaucii. The sequence continues at coordinate 10,217 of OKRB01000057.1, forward strand.
TTGAGGCGCACGCTACCGAAGAAAACGACAATGTCGCCGTTGACGTTGCCATCGACGCCGACGCTGCAGAAGAAGCAGACCGCGTCCTTCACCGGTTGGTTGGGTGTGACATTGATGTCATTGAAAAACTGGACGGCGTCCTGATCGGCGTGGGCAGGCATAGCGGCCGCCGCCAGGGCGACCCCGAGCAGGCAAAGGGCAAGTGATCTCGAACGCATAGGTGCGCACCCTCACACTAGGGTCAATATACGCCGGAGGGGAGGGGAAAGTTCCCCGGGGGACCTAAAACAGGAAGGGCAACGCCAATTGCATGTGGCGGAGAGGGCTTCGCGAAGAAAATCTAGGAGCCGGAATCGGAAGCGTCTCCGCCACGGCTACGCAATGAGACAACAATCCAAATAAGGCCAACGACGGCGACAATCACTGCCCAAGCATCCAGTGGAACGACTGCGAAGGACGCATCCTCAAAGCGCTCCGGCATGCCGACGTGGAGGGTTGTGTCGACCGGTTTCTGCCCACTGGCCGAATGGATGTCCAGGACGACCCTCTGGCGCGTTCCCCAGGCGGGCCGGTAGTAACCAAGGATTGCGCCATTTCCGCCGCCCCGGTCGTCATATTGCCCGCTGGCAATAACGGCTCCCTGCCGGTTCACGACCTTCCAATCCAGCGTTGCCGGCGGCCGGGCAGGCGGAAGGAAGTAGAGCTCGACCTGGTAGTCGTCATTGGCGTAGGTGGTGAAAAACGGCGAAGAGAATTCTCCATTCTTCAGCGCGACGGAAACGGACAGAGGATCGACGACGAGAGCACTGCTCCACCATGATAGGTATGCGAGAGGAGCCAGCGCCACCACAGCGGTGATTGCCAGCTTGATCAAAACTTTCATCAGGCGCATCGGAAGTTTTTCATTCAGCGTAGGCGTGGCACCTTGCATTGAGGTCAAGAGTGCACGAAACAAATCATAAGATCAAATCGCGCTAGAAGTCGAAGCGCATGGCCAGCTGAATCCGGCGCGGCGGAGCCACCGAGGTGATCTGGCCGTAGGATGGCGACGTGTCAACGGCATTGATTCCCTGCCCGTTGACATGATTCAGGACGTTGAAGGAGCTTGCGGAAAAGCCCAGATGGGGAGCTTCATCGGCCTTGTTGGCGGTGATGGCAAAGTCGTGGCCCCAGCGCAGGTCGAGGTCCACATAGCCCGGGCCGGTGCGGGAGTTGCGGCCAACGCCGTCAGGACGCGCGTTGAAGAGGCCATCGCCGAAGGGGTCGGCCCCGGTCAGTTCGGTCCAGGGCGAGCCGGTGTTGGCGAAGATCCCGGTGGCCAGATTGAGCAGGCTCTTTTGCTGAAAAATCGCGTACATGCCCATGCGCTGGCGGCGGTCGTAGCCGGAGTTGGACCACTCGTCCTCAGGATCGTATTGGTTTTGCGGGTACCAGTTGATGCCTCCGGTGTTGGACTCATAGTGCGCCCAGGTGAAGCGGCCAAATCCGGTGAAGTACTTGTTCCACATGCCGCGGTAGGAGACGTCGAGGCCGTCGCCCGCGTAGAATCCAGCGGCCTGCATCTGGCGGATGCGTCCGTATTCGAGATCGGGGCGCAGTGTGTAGCCGGATTGTGGGGTGGGCGCGTTGGTATCGACCGAGCGGAACATGTCGATGCCGCGAATGGAGTAAACGCTGACGGATCCCGTGGCACGCTGACCGAGCTGCCGTTCAACGGAGAGGCCATAGTGAATCTGGTAAGGAATCTTCGCGTTGGGCTCAAGTTGAACCAGCGCGGGCGGCTGGGCGGCAAGCGGAACGCAGTTGGTGATGGGAACGCAGCCTGACGATGGAAGGGCGGCCGGATCGAGTGAGAGAACGACGGAGCGGCGGCGCGCGGTGGAGTAACGCTCGAGGTCGAGAAGCGGCCCTCCACCGAAGCGGTCGTAGTAGATGCCGCCTCCGCCGCGCACGACGGTTTTTGATTTCTGGTCGAGGACCCACGCGAAAGATGCGCGCGGCGAGAAGCCGAGGCGGCGCGTCGAGAGAAAGTTCTGCCAGTCGTATCGAATGCCGGGAGTGATGGCGAAGCGGCCGTTGACCTTGATCTGATCCAGGATGAAGGTGCCCATCTCCTGCTGGTGATAGATGAAGTGGTTGTCGCCGGTATTGAAAGAGAAGCCGGAGGGGAGGCCGGCGGCATAGTCCTGGAAAGCCGTAGAGAGAACGGTGACGCCATCGGCCGCGAATGTGGGAGCGAATGTGTAGGTGCCGAGCTCATTGGTGTGATCGTCATAAGCGCGGCGGCCGATGTGCGGGATGCTCGCGCCCCATTTGACGAGGTTGCGGCCATGCGACCAGGTGACCACGTCAGAGAAGCGGAAGTTATATTCGGTGCTGAATGAATCGGCCTGCGCCGAGCCGGAAAGAAAGTCTCCCGGCAGGCTGATACGCGGCGCTTCGACGGCGTTCTGGTTGCGGCTGGACCAGTGCTCTCCGACGAGGGAGATCTGATTGAGCGTGTTAGCGGAGAAAACGGAATCCGCGTGGGCGACAAAGTCATCTTCGTGAAAGAGATTGCTGTAGCCTGCCGAAGCCAGCGTTTGCCCGCCCACGCCCTGGTTCTGGCCGTTCCAACCCTCATAGCTGTATTGCAGATAAGCGGAGTGCTTGTCGCCGAACTGGTGCGCGGCGCGCAGGCTGAATTCGGTGTCGCGCGTAGGCGCCGGTACATTGGCATTGAAGGCTCCGCTGGCGTCTGCGGCCGTGGGCGCAACGGTGGCGCTCACCACTGCATCGAGATCTTCTTCCGCACGGTTGAACGAGACCAGAAAGCTGCTGTTGTGCGAGTGAGGAATGGGGCCGGTGGCGCTGCCTTCGTAGATGCGCCGCTGCTCGGACGGCTTTGAGGGCGCGAGGGCGTTTTGCGCGTTCAGGGCTGAATCGCGGAAGTAGAAATTCAATTGGCCGTGGTAGTGCTGGGCGGCGGATTTGGTAATAATTTCAATTTGGCCGCGGCCGGGATAGTAGTAGCGCGCCGAGTAAGGATCCTGGTTGATGCGCACTTCCTGCACGGCGGAAGCGGACACCGGGACGCGATTGGCCTCAACGCCATCGACCAGCAGGCCTGTGCCCCCGGTGGCGGCGACGTCGGAGTCGAGGAATGCGCCCATCGCAGAGACGAAATCGTTGTCGAAGATGGGCAGGGTTTTCAGATCATCGGCGGTCATCACCGACGTGTCGCGATTCTCGTCGGTCTCGGTCAGGTCCTGGCTGGATTCGGCGCTGACCACAACGTCCGTGGAAGTTGAAGCGATGGGAAGCACGACGCGAGTAACTGCGACGGCCTGCGCTGCGGAAGCCGAAGAAGGAGCGCTGCCTGGAGCCGCGAGCGTGACTTGAGTCTGAACGGTTTTGAATCCGGCCTTCGAAACCACCAGCGTGTAGACGCCGGGATGGGGCGCGGAGACTTGGAAGCTGCCGTCAGCGGCCGAGCTGGATTGGGCGACGACTGCTCCGTTTGCATCGAGCAGGTTGATGTCGGCACCGGGAATAATGGCGCCGGTCGGGTCGGAGATGGAGCCGTGGAGAACCGGCGTCGGCGATGGGGTCTGGGCGGGAACATTTCCACCGAAGGCCCCGACAGGCAAAAGCAGTAGAAAAACCAAAGCAAAAGAACGCATAAAAAGGACCATCAAAAAATGCGAAAGTTGAAACAAAAGACAAACGAAGTCATTGGACGGCTTGCTCGGTGTGATGGCCAGGCACAAGAATCACTGCCGCCGTTTTGCCTCGGACGCCCTGATCCGTTGAATTCCCGGTCAGGTTTCTGCATCAATTTTACGTGGGATTCAGCGCCTGCGTCCACTCTGCGGCGGAATCAACGAGAACATCGGGAGGCGAATCGTGAAGCGTGTGCGGGCCGAAGCCGAAGGTGCAGCCAAGCGACCACGCTCCGGCGTTGCGCGCGGTCTGCACGTCAACCTGGCTATCGCCGATCATCACCGTCTCATCGGGCGTCGTCCCGGTCTCTTCCATCAGCGAGCGCAGGCCGAAGGGATCGGGCTTCTTTTGAGGAAAGCTGTCGCCTCCATAAATATGCAGAAAGTAGCCGGCCAGGCCGAGCCCCTCGCAGATGCCGCGCGCGGGCCGCACCGGCTTGTTGGTGAGCACCGCCATGATGCGCGTGGGACCGCCGGGGGCGTCGTGCAGCTCGTGCAGGGCCTTCAGCGCGTCCAGGACGCCTTCGTAAGCGTGGGTGAAATCGAGCTTGTGCTCGCGGTAATACTGCAGAAAGAATGCGTAGGCTTTGGAGAAGAATTCTTCGTCGATTTTGTCGGGAGTGGACCTGGAAGCGAGCGCCAGTGCGCGGCGCATGAGTGTGGGCGCGCCGTTGCCGACGAATCCGGCAATGGCAGGGTCGGGCAGCGTGCTGAGGTGAAACTCCGTGAGGGCCGCGTTGACGCTGTTGCACAGGTCCTGCGCCGAATCGATGAGCGTGCCGTCGAGATCGAAGACGAGCAGCTTCAATCGCTCCACAGGAATCGTGCGAAAAACGCGAATCATAGGTCTAGTGTAAAGGCCCCGAGGCGCCACGGCGTGGGCCTGCCCGCCGCTGTAGACTAAGCAGGCACAAGCGCAGAAAGGAGTTCCTTAGTTGAACAAGCATTTCACAATCCTGACAGCGCAGCTCGTATTTGCCATTGGCCTGGGCAATCTTGCAGCGCAGCAATCGCGGCCGGTTTTCGTGAGCGAACCCGCGGCAGAACGGATCGCCAACCTGGATCTTCTCAAGAAGGAAGTCAGGGAGTATCACGACTGCACGTGCAAGTGCGGCTGCTATACGCACGACGTCGATCTCGAGGCCGATCGCGCTATCGCGTATCTGCGCAAGCGTGTCGCGCATCGCGGGCCCAATGAAAAGCTGGCCCTGATTCTCGATATCGACGAGACCACGCTCTCGAATTATGTGGAAGAGACCGGCGCGGATTTCGCATACAAGCCGGATGTATTCGATTTGTGGGTGCAGTCGGCACAGGCTGCGGCCATCCCAGGAACGCTGCGGCTTTACCAGGAGGCGCAAAAGCTGGGCGTGAGCATCTTTTTCATCAGCGGCCGGACCGAGAACGAACGCGCGGCGACCGAACGCAATTTGCGCGCGCAGGGCTTCGACAAGTGGAAGCTGCTCGTGATGTGGCCGGTCGCGCACGGGAATCAGACCGTTGGTCGATTCAAGGCAGTTACTCGCGCCGAGATCGCAGCCCAGGGCTACACGCTTGCGCTCAACGTAGGCGACCAATGGAGCGACTTGAAGGGCAAGCCGGAAGCCGAGTATTCAGTGAAATACCCCGACCCGTTTTACTTCGTACCGTGAGCCCCGCCTTCAGCTTCAGCGCGCCATAGAATGCGCGAGGCGGGTTTCGCGTGGAGGCGGGCGAGGATCTTCGGCTTGAGCCACAGCCAGAAACCGCTGAGCAGGACGACGGGAAAGGCGATCCAGCGCGTAAACCACGCCGCCTGCGGGATGTGCTCTACCGGGCCGTAGAGAAAACCGAGAATCGGAATACTCAACACCAGGTGGAGCAGGCGAATTGTGTCGCGTTCGCGCCAACCTTTCATGAGCGTGCCTCCTGCCGAGCAGGCTGGGGAAGGCTCGAAGGCAGCGCAAAGCCCACGGCGATCATCCAGATGAAGCCTGGGAAGCGGGTGAGCGGAATGAGAGGAATCGCTTTCGACAATTCAAAGGAAAACCAGCTCAGTTCGCCGCACGCTGCGAGGACGAGGCCGAGGATGGGAATCCATCGCGACACATCGCGCCGGAAGAGAAGCGGAACTGAAATGCCTGCCATGAGCAAGCCGAGAGAGACGGAATAGCCAGGCCCGCCCATGGCGAAGGCGATGAAGTAAAGCGCCAGAGTGAGCGGGCCATCCTGCGCAATGCCAGGATGAGCCATGCTCCAGAGGATGGCGGCATTCGACATCATCATGAAACAGGTGGCAAAGCCGCCGAAGAGCGCGATCTTGATGCCTGCGGCACGCACGCCGAAGAACTCGAGACGGCTGACGATGGTTGCCGTGAAGATGCCTAGCGGAATGGCCGAGCCGAATTGCAGAAAGGCGCAGAGGGTTACGGCCGACGGACGAGCCTGAAAGAACGCGGAGATGGCGGATTCCGGCGCGCCAGGACCGGGGAAATAAGGCAGGCCGCCAAAGTAAGTGACGGGGTAGAGTCCCGCGCAAAAGAGCAGCGTGAAGACGATTGCCAGGGCGCCGAGATGCGGGCTGGGGTGACGCCGGCCAGGCGAAAGTGCGGCGTTCGGGTTTGTCATGGTTGACCTCCTTTGTCATTGCACGCGATAATCATTACATATCATAATGATTAATTCATGCAAAAATGGATTCATGAATTCCCGGAAACCTGAAACTCCGCCAATTTCAGTTGCGTTTATGCTGGCGCAGGTGGGGGGGCGTGCTGCCCAGGAGTTTGCCAAGGCATTGAGCCCGCTGGGATTAACCCCTCCGGATGCAGGCATTCTGCGCCTGTTGAGCTTGTCGCCCGGCATCAGCCAGCAGGAGCTGGCGCGCAGGCTGGGCATGCATGCCAGCCGCCTGGTGGCTGTGATCGACGCAATGGAAGAGCGAGGGCTGGTGGCTCGCGAGGCGAATTTGAGCGACCGGCGGCTCTACTCGCTGCAATTGAGCGAGGCAGGCCGCGCCACGCTGAGCGCGATCGCCCGCATCGCCCGGCAGCACGATGAAAGATTCTGCGCCGCGCTCAGCGAGGACGAGCGCAGCCAATTGCGCGGCTTGCTCGAAAAGCTGGCCACGAAACATGGGCTCGCGCCCGGGATTCATCCGGGATATCGGACGCTCCGGAGCTCGAGCATGGAGAATCGCGCGCCGGGGCAGAGCGGCAGCCAGGAGCGGGCGCAGAACGGATGATTCGCGCGCCCTGTTTGCTCAGTGGATCCGAATGCTGCCTGAGCCGGTTCCGATGTGCATCATCGGCCCGCCGCCGCCGATCTTGCCTGTCAGATGATGGCGTCCCATTGTCCCCTGGGTCGTGACCTCGCGATCGCAGTGCACGCTTCCCGAGCCGGACCCGGCATCGAGGTTCAGACCCACGTTGCCGGTCCATACTTCAACGCTGCCTGCGCCGGTGTCGATACGCCATTGCGCGTCCGGCGTTCCGCCAGCCTTGATGCTGCCCGAGCCGGTATGCGCGCGCAGGCCGCCATGCAGGTTCTTCAGCTCAATCGAGCCTGACCCTGTTGAGGCGGTCACATCGCCCTTACCCACCTGTTCGCCGTAGATCGTGCCCGAACCGGTGGACAGAGAGAATCCGCCTTGCAGGCCCGTGGCCCGGATGGAGCCGGAGCCGGTGCCTATTTTGGAGTCGGCGCCGACGCCATCGTCGGTCACGTTACCCGAGCCTGTATTGGCTTTCAAGAACGAGTCAGGCGGGGCCTCGATCTCATAATCGATGCCGGTGTTTCGCAGCCTTCCATCGTGCACTCCAATGCGGACAATGTTGCCGGTCTGCTCGATCGGAGGGTGCGACGCAATCTCCCGCACCTGGTCGTCGTTTCCGCCCCAACTGGATTTGACTCGCCCGAAGATATGCACGTGGCCCGCGGGACCGGCGGTGAGATGAATTGAGCCCGAGCCCGTGGCCACGGTCAGGTCCACTCGGCCATTGACTGTCAAGTCGCGTTCAAATGTCGCCTCGGCGGACCATGCCGGAGCCGCTGCAAGGGCCGCGAACAGTGTTGAGGCCGCGATTCCCGCAAGAAGATTTTTCATACCCATCCCTCGATTCGTTCCCGCTCGTTTTGATGCGCACCCTGCCCTTGAACAAACTACGCAACAGTCGCATCTCCAGTTCCCGGAGACGGCGCAAAGGGCAAGTGTGTGGTTCCTTCCTCCAATGTACGCCGATGGGTTGGATGGCAGGCTTCCGGCGAATGCTATTCTCTGACCGGGATGCACGAACTTCCGCTGTTCAAGCCGGTCGCCGTGGCCATGCTGATCCTGGCCAACGCCTATTTTGTGGCCGCCGAGTTCGCGCTGGTTTCGATCCGCGAGACCAGGGTGGAGCAGTTGCTTGCTTCGCGCGTGCCTGGGGCGCGAGCGGTGCGGCGCCTGCAGCAGAATCTCGACGACCTGCTGCCGGCCGTGCAGCTTGGGGTGACCCTTTGCTCGCTGGCGCTGGGCTGGGTGGGCGAGCCGCTGGCCGCGCAGATTCTTGAGGGTTGGATGGGTGGGCTTCCCCACGCGCAGATTTACGCCCACGTGACTGCCGTGGTGGTGGGATTTGCACTGATTACCTACTTCCACGTGGTGGCCGGCGAGTTGGTGCCAAAGGGTCTGGCCTTGCGGCGCGCCGAAGCGTTGGCTGTGGCGATTGCGCCGCCCATGCTGGTGTTCATGGCAGTAGCGCGTCCCGCAGTGCGCCTGTTGAGCCGGTCGGCGGCGATGGTTTTGCGCGGATTCGATATTCCCTCCTCTCAGCGCGCCGCAAGCGTCCACTCCGCCGAAGAACTCAAGCTGATTGCGACCGCGGCACGCCGCCTGGGCCTGCTGCCCGAGTTTCAGGAAGTGCTGGTACACCGCGCCCTGGAACTGAGCGACGTGCAGGTGCGGGAGATCATGACTCCGCGGCAGAAGATCTTTTCTCTGCCTTCGAACATGTTGCTCGAGGAGGCGTACACGCGCGTCTTCAGCCGGCATCATTCGCGCATCCCGGTATATGACGCGGGCCGCGGTCCCGAACATGTTGTCGGCGCGGTGTATGCCCGGGACCTGGCGCGGCTGCTTTATTTCGGCAGGCCTGCCACATCGTCGCCCATCACACCGCAGACGGGATTGCGCCTGGCGCAGATCATGCACGAGGTGCTGGTTGTGCCCGAGACAAAATCAGCACTGGACTTGCTGCGCGACTTCAAGCAGCACCGGCGGCATTTGGCAATCGCAGTAGACGAGTACGGCTCAACTGTAGGCTTGGTGACCGCGGAGGACGCGATTGAGCAGCTCGCAGGTGAATTGGAAGATGAATTCGATACATCCCCGCATCCGGTGCTGAGCAGCGCGGGAGGCGCGGTGCTGATGGACGGCACCGTGAACCTGCGTGACCTGGAGACACAGATGAAATGGAGCCTGCCGCGCGACGGCGGCGTGGAAACCCTGGCCGGGTTCGTACTCGCGCAGCTTGGCCACATTCCCGAACCGGGAGAATCGGTGGAGTATGAAGGGCGGCGGATGACGGTGACGGAGATGGAGGGACGCCGGATTGCGAAGATTCGCGTGGAGACGGTTGAGCCGGCGCTGCCTTCGACGGAGTAGATATCCGGGCACAAGTGTTGGAATTCTGGCGGTTTATCGTGTTCCGAATCGTGGAATTCTGGACAGCGAAGGGCGCCGGCGGTAACTTGAAGATTGTACGGTTTCGTGCACGATGGCTTCCCCAATCAGCACTCGAAATTATGGCGTTCTTGCGGCCGGTCAGGCTGTCGAAGCGTGGACTTTGACCGGCCGCAGCGGACTGCTGCTGGAGGTTATTACATTGGGTGGGATCGTGACGCGCCTGCTGGCGCCCGGACAAGACGGGAGGCTGGACGACGTTGTTCTGGGCTTCAACGATTTGGAGTCGTACCTCGCGGGCCATCCATATTTCAACGCAATCACGGGACGCGTGGCTGGGCGCATTGCCAATGCGGCTTTTACGCTCGACGGCAGAACCTATCAACTTGCGCGAAACGATCCGCCGAATCATCTTCACGGAGGAGTCGAAGGGCTCGATAAGCGCATCTGGCACCCTTCGCCGGTGAACCGCGCAGATGGCGCACCGTCATTGCGGCTCATGTATCGAAGTCCAGACGGCGAGGAAGGGTATCCGGGAAACGTGGATGTTGCGGTGACCTACACGGTGACGGACAACAATGTTTTTCTGGTTGAGACGGAAGCGACGAGCGACCGGACGACTCCGTTCAGCCTGACGCACCACTCGTATTTCAACCTGGCTGGAGAAGGCTCGGGGACCGTGAGCGATCATCAAATTGCGATTTTCGCGGATCAGTTTGTGCCGGTCGATAAGTATTTGACGCCGCTCGGGCGGCTTGAATCGACGAAGCGCCATGGGAATGATTTCCGCGAGACGCGGCGGCTCAGCGAGGCGATTCCTTCGCTGTTTCAGCAGCACGGCTATCTGTACGCATTACCGGAGCATGGGAAGCAGGAGCGGGTCGTGGCAGCGCGCCTCGAAGAGGATGGCAGCAAGCGCGCATTGACCGTGTCGACGACGGAGAGGTATCTGCAGTTCTACACTGGAAGCCATTTGAACGGCACTCGCCCAGGAAAGTTAGGGAAGGCGTATGCACCTTTTTCGGGCGCCTGCCTGGAGTGTCACGGGTATCCTGATTCTTCGAATGCGGCATTTCGCAAAGACACGCTTTTGCATCCCGGCGAAACACAGCGGCACTCGACGGCCTACGCATTTTCAGTGAAGGGCAACGGCGCCGGGACCATTGACCATACCCAACAGTACGGAGGAAAAGTCTAAGCCATGCAAGCGAGGCAACCATGAGCCAAAACGCTGCGATTCTCGAGAAACCGGTTCCTCGCCCCGACTACAGTTTGACCGGCGTGAATTCGACGCTGGCGATTGAGAAGGGGCTGGCCGAGGCCGACTGGTACCAGTGCCAGGTGCCGCGCGCGACGATGCGCGAGCTGCTGGTGCGGCGCGACGGGCCGGCAATCCGCGACACGATTCTGTGGTTCGTGCTGCTCGTCGGATTGGGCATTTTGACGTGGAAGCTGTGGGGCACGTGGTGGGTCGTGCTTCCCTATGCCATGTACGCGGTGCTCTATGGCACCAGTTCCGATTCACGTTGGCATGAATGTGGCCACGGAACCGCGTTCCGATCTGACTGGATGAATATCGCGATTTACGAAATCGCGTCGTTTATGGTGATGCGAGAATCTGTGCTCTGGCGCTGGAGTCACAACCGTCACCACAGCGACACCATTATTGTGGGGCGCGACCCGGAGATTCAGGTTCCCCGGCCGCCGGATCTTCTCGCGCTGGTTCTGAGCCTTTTTGCCGTGGGCGTCTATCGCAACCATTTCACGAGCCTGGTCCGGCACGCGCTGGGACGTATCCCCGATAGTGAACGAAGCTTTATTCCCGAAACCGAGTTTGCAAGGGTTTATCGCAACGCGCGAATCTATCTGGCAATCTATGCAGTGGTCATTGCCGGAGCTGTCCTCTGGCATAGCTGGATTCCGATCTTCTTGTTCGTGCTGCCGCAATTCTTTGGCACCTGGCTCATGATTATCCATAACACCCCGCAGCACGCCGGACTGGCGGAGAATGTTCTCGACCATCGGCTCAATTGCCGCACGGTCTACATGAATCCCATCAGCCGGTTCATCTACTGGAACATGAATTACCACGTGGAACACCACATGTTCCCACTGGTGCCATATCACGCGCTGCTCCGGCTGCATGCGACGGTGAAGGACGATTGCCCTCCGCCATATCCCTCCATCCTTTCTGCGTGGCGCGAAATTCTTCCAACTGTTTTGCGCCAGAGGAAGGATCCCGCATACCACGTGAAGCGCAAGCTGCCCGAGCCTAAGGCGCGTACTCGCGAAGCCTGCTTCGCCCCAGAGGCTGAGCCCGATGCCGGGGGCTGGGTTCAAGTGTGCGCCGCCGCGGACTTGCGAATTGCGGACGCTATTCGCTTCGATCACTCGCGCAAAACGTATGCGCTCTACCGCGACGAGGAGGGGAAGCTTTACGCGACGGACGGACTCTGCACGCACGGCAATACGCACCTTTCAGACGGACTGGTGAAAGGCGGAATCATTGAGTGCCCGAAGCACAACGGGCGATTCCATCTGGTTGACGGGTCGCCGGCACGGGCGCCGGTTTGCCGCGGCCTGGCCACGTATCCGGTGGTGGAGCGCGATGGCCGGATCTTTGTGGACGTGGTGCATGCGGGCGGTGTGGGGGCGCGCGCGCATACGACCTTCAAGTTTCGCGTGGTCAGCAACCGGAGCGTGGCCACGTTTATCAAGGAGCTCGTGCTCGAACCGGAAATTGCCGCGGAAGACGGCGCGGCTGCACTTGCCTTCACGCCCGGCGACTATCTGCAGCTGGACATTCCGGCTTACGATTCCATCCGCTTCAGCGAATTCGACATTCCGGAACCTTTCGCGACGGTGTGGAGGAACCAGCATGTCTTCGATCTGGAAGCACGGAACCCGCAGCCGGGGAAGCGCAACAACTACTCGCTCGCCGGGAATCCACGCACAGAGCGGCAACTGCGGTTTAATGTGCGCATCGCCACGCCGCCGCCGGGCCAGGACTGCGCGCCGGGCGTGGGATCGAGTTACGTGTTCAGCCTGAAACCGGGCGATACGGTCACGGCGATCGGCCCGTTCGGCGATTTTCACATCAAGCCGACGCAGCACGAGATGGTGTACATCGGCGGCGGAGCGGGCATGGCTCCGTTACGCGCGCACCTCTCGCATCTGCTTGAAACCGAAAGCTCGGCACGCAAGATCACTTACTGGTATGGCGCGCGCTCCCGGCAGGAGATCTTCTACGAGGAGTACTTCAGAAAGCTCGAAGAACATCATCCGAATTTTTCGTTTCATCTCGCGCTTTCGTCGCCGCTAGAAGACGACAACTGGATGGGGCCTGTCGGGTTCATTCACGAAGTGGTGCTCGAACAGTACCTGCGCGACCATCCCAGTCCCGAAGGCGCGGAGTACTACCTTTGCGGGCCGCCGATGATGATCAAGGCGTGCAACCGGATGCTCAAGTTGCTCGGCGTTGCAGAGAAGCAGATTGCGTACGACGAGTTCTAGATCCCCGAGCGAATACCGGCGCTACATGGAGGAGATTTTGCATGACGGAAGAGCGCGATACGCGACTGCGCGTGTACATGAACATTCAGGCGCTCGACAGCATGCCGCAGAAACCGGCTGGGGGATTACAGGCGCTTCGCGATGCCGGCTACGAAGGTGTGCAGTTTATCCAGCCAATCGATCATGCGCGCAAGAACCAAGCGCAAGCCATGGGCCTGGGTGTGTGCGGCAGCGGGCGCGTGAATACGCCTGCTGAAGCAGCGCCGCTGGCGAAGGAAGCACGCGAAGAAGGGCTGGAATGCCTGACGCTTCACGTGGGCTGGGGCGCGGAGAGCGATGAGGAGGCCGGTAAGCTGATTGGCGCCGTGCTCGACGCGGCGGCGAAATACTCGATCCCCCTCTATCCCGAAACGCATCGCGCTACGATCTTTCAGGACCCCTGGCGGACGGTGCAATTTCTCACGCGTTTTCCTGAGCTTGAATTCAACGGGGATTTTTCGCATTGGTACACGGGAACCGAGATGGTGTACGGCGGGTTCGAGAACAAGCTGGAGTTCATTCGGCCGGTGCTGGGCCGTATAGGCTTTTTGCATGGGCGCATCGGAAACCCGGGCTGCATGCAGGTAGACGTTGGTGACGGCGGCGCGGAGGGACGCCCTTATGTGGATCACTTTCGCGCGCTCTGGACCGAGTCGTTCCTGGGGTTCCTGCGCAGAAGGCCATTGCTCGACCGGTTCTGCTTTGCTCCGGAGCTGCTGGGCCCGGAATATTACTATGCGCGGGTCTTCGAGGGCCGGGAAGAGTCCGATCGCTGGCAACAGTCGCTGGTGCTGGCGCGCATTGCGCGCGAGTGCTTTGCCGAGGCACGGCGGCGCTGGACGTGCGAGGCCTAGGGCGGTTTCGGAAATTCTGGGTCCGGTCAAAGCAATGGCCTAGGTCGGCGCTTCTTCCACCCACGGACGAAGACCTGTCCGCGGGGACCCCGGTCTTGGGGTCGCGCCGATTCGGGGGTCTTGAGTGCCGATACACCATTTCCGAAACCGCTGCAGCCGGCCTGACCACCGCGCAATCGGTTTACCCGGCATATTCTTCATTCATCTCGGGTTCATGATCGGGGCGTGCAATTGCAGCCCACATCGACGAAAATAGAATGGAATGAATTCTTCACACAGTACCGCAGAGCGGTCGGCGCCTGCGCAGACAAAAATCAAAAAGTGGACGGCCGAAGAGTTCGAGCGGCTGGTCTTCGAGTGCAAGCCAAAGGTTGCGGTCTTTGATTGCGACGGAACCCTTTGGAGCGGCGACGCGGGTTATGGTTTCATGGCCTGGACGCTGGAGCAGGGCCTGGTGTCGCGCTCGACGCACGACTGGCTTGACAACCGCTATCGCGCCTATCGCGGAGGCAATGTGAGCGAAGATGCGATGTGCGGCGAGATGGTGCAGATGTACGCGGGCCTGCGCGATGAGGAATTGCGCGCCGCAGCTGCGCGCTACGTAGATCTCTTCGTGCGCAAGCGCGTGTTCGCCGAAATGTCCGCGCTGGTGGCCAGGATGCAGCAGGCCGGCATCGAGCTGTGGGCGGTGAGCTCGACCAACCGCTGGGTGATCGAGGAAGGTTTGCGCGATTTCGGGTTTCCCGGCAAGCGCATTCTGGCGGCAGAAGTCCGCGTCAAAAACGGGATCATTACCGGCGAGTTGGTTGACGTGCCCACGGGCCCGGCGAAGGCGACCGCGCTCAGGCGCGCAGGATTGCCCGCGCCCGATGAAGTTTTCGGCAACTCGGTACACGATCTGGCGATGCTGGAGATGGCACGCTGCCCGTTCCCGGTGAATCCGTCGCCGGCCTTGCTTGAGGCGGCGGCGAAAAAAGGCTGGGGCTACTTCAGGCCGCAGGGCGCAGAAGGCATTGAGGCTGCCGTCGCGGGAGAATCGGGCCTGATCTCCTGAAGGGCCAGGGCTTCAGCGCTTAGTATGCGGGCTGGCTGGATTTCCGCATCGGCGATGCCAATTCTTTCGCCTGATATCTCTTTGCCCCGTTTACACTCGAGTTGTGGAACAGGAGCAGCAAATGGCCAAGACGCATGCCCCGGGTCCCGCTCTGCGCTTTGTGGCTGCCGCGCTGATTGTGCGCGACAAGGAAGTCCTGATCGGCCAGCGGCGGGCGGATCAGGCGATGGCTTCGCTGTGGGAGTTTCCCGGTGGGAAGATTGAGCCCGGCGAAAGCGCGCAGGAGGCGCTGGCCCGCGAGCTGACCGAAGAACTGGGCATTCAAGCCGAAGTCGGCCCCGCCGTTACGCGGATCCGGCACCACTACCGCCACGGAGGCGCCGTGGACCTGCAGTTTTTCGCGGTGCGGGCATTCGCAGGCGAGATCAACAACCAGATCTATCAGCAGGTGCGCTGGGTCAGGCTCGAAGACCTGCCCGGCTACGATTTTCTGGCCGCCGACCGCGGGCTGATCCGGGATCTGGCGGCGGGAAAGTATTTGTAAGAGCCAGCCTTCAGCTATCAGCTTTCAGCTCTCAGCATTTCCATTGAACAGCTCAGCAGCGGCAACGACCTGTTGCGTGCCTCCGTGCAGCGGATTCCACTGTGCGCCGGTCGCAGCTTACGGTACGCGCGTCATTGTTATGGAGCGATGCGTCATCTGGTCGGTCAAAGTGATTGTGCAGGAGCCCGGTTCAGTCCGCCAGCAGGTAAAAGACATACGTGCGGATCTGCGAGGGATTCGTATTCCACTCATTTTGCCAGTGGCCATACACCTCCCAATTTGGCCCCGCGAGCCCGTGATGGTTGGCGCTGCACCAGTCACGAACAGCGCCGTGCGCGGCACCAAGACCGCCATAAGGTCCAAAGTGCGTCGTCCATGCTGCCGCGCCGGCGGGCGTTGCAGAGAGAACGACTGGTCCACGCTCGACAAAGGGCCCCAAAAGCTCCACTCCGACTTCAAGCCTGATGCTCCCATCCCAATAGATAGCGACGTTGCGTCCCGCCCTCGCTTGTTGCGCACGCACTTCGTTCCAGACGAGGCCACAGCACTCTGGCACCACACGCGAAAGCTCGGACGTGCGCGCCTGGCGCTGGATGACAGCAAGGGGAACACTATCAAGCTGCCGGAGCTGAATGGTGTAGGAGTTCATGAGACCTTCGTTCCGTGACCGGAGCGGAACCACTTAGGTTTGGAGTGTAGCACCTTGAATCCGGCATCGTGCATCCGCCGAGCTATCGAATTCCGAGCCTTCGAATTCAGAGCGGACCGCTCTGTGATTGCGGCCTTGGCCTTTTTCGCAGCTCAATGGCCGGGAATCATGCCCCAGAGCATCGCAAATGTCATGCCGATGACGATAATGCTGGTGGCCCACGCGATCACGTTCCAGAGCCGCGAGTTCTTGTGCTCGCCCATCAGGTCAGCGCGATTGATGAGCAGCAGCATGAGAATGATGACCACAGGAAGCAGTACGCCGTTGAGGACCTGGGAGAGGATGGCGACGTTGATCAACTGCGCGTCAGGCAGGATAAGCACGGTGATGGCTCCGCCGGCGATGAGCAGCGTATAGAGCCAATAGAAGAACGGCGCTTCGCGGAAGTTCTTGTCAACGCCCGACTCGAAGCCCAACCCTTCGCAAACGGTGTAGGCGGTGGAGATGGGAAGAATGGAGGCCGCGAAGATTGAAGCGTTGAAGAGCCCGAATGCGAAGAGGAGAAAGGCGTAATCTCCGGCGAGCGGGCGCATGGCTTCGGCGGCGTCGGCAGCCACCTGGATGGCGCCCATGCCATGCATAAAGAGCGTGGCTGCGCAGGCCACCACGATGAACCAGGCGATAATATCGGTGAAAAAACAGCCGACGATCACATCGAGGCGCGAGGCCGGATAGTCTTTTACGCCAATTCCCTTCTCTACGATGGACGACTGCAGGTAAAACTGCATCCAGGGCGCGATGGTAGTGCCGACCACGCCGATGGCCATGTAGATATACGCCTTGTCGCGCCACACCGATTTGGCGGGGAACTGGACCGTGGCCAGCAGGGACTCGTGCCAGTCAGGCTGGGCAAGGATACCGGCGAAGATATAGGCGATGTAGACGAGCGAGGCAATGAGAAAGATCTTTTCAGTGCTTTTGTAGTCGCCGCGAAGTACCAGCGCCCACACCAGCAGCGCGCAGATGGGCACAGAGATGAACTTGGCCACATGAAAGAGGTGCAGTGATCCGGCGATGCCGATGAATTCGGTGACGACGTTGGTGTAGTTGACGATTACGAGGAGCCCCATGATCAGAAAAGTGATGCGCAGTCCGAATTCCTCGCGGATCAGATCGCTGAGCCCCTTGCCCGTGACCACGGCCATGCGGGCGCACATCTCCTGCACCACGATCAGCGCGATGGTGATGGGAATCATGGTCCACAGGAGCGTATAGCCGTATTGCGCGCCAGCTTGCGAGTAGGTGAGGATGCCGCCGGAGTCGTTATCGACGTTGGCGGTGATGAATCCGGGACCGAGAACGGCCAGAAAGAGAAGGATCCGGATTCGCCAGCGCTTCCACATGCGTACGGGTTCCTATGGTGGATTCATGTTTTGAGAATGATTGCGGATAAAAACTTTCCAAACTGACCATAGCAGGCCAAACACCTTCTTGCGAAGTTCGCGCGCGAAAAAATCTGCTACAACGCCGTGAGTCAATAAACCGGCTGATTTTCGGGACCGGTCTCTGCGCTCGATGCCGCGATTTACAATACGCTTTCACGGCTCAGTGCCGTGACAGGAGCGACGAATGCAACCTCTGGATGCAAAAGAGACCTTTCGCGCCCGCCGCAGATTGTTGGGCGGGCTCACCGCGGCGACCGGGATTTCTGCCGCCGCGCTGTTGGGCGTGAACTCGCAATCGGCCGCGGCTGCAGTGGCAGAAGCTTCGGGAGCTGACGCCCCGGCAGAGCTTTTCGCCATGGCAAAGCTGCAGAGCTACAAGAATCGCCGCTCCTCAAGCTGGGACCGCACGGGAGGCAACGCGGATTGGGTCACCGTCGATCCGGGCCAGACGGCCACGGTGCTCGATGTGCAGGGCGCCGGTGTGGTGACGCACATCTGGTTCACGATCAATTCGCCGGACCCGATGCACTTGAAGAACCTGGTTCTGCGCGCGTGGTGGGACGGCGAAAGCGCGCCTTCGGTCGAGGTTCCGATGGGCGACTTCTTCGGGCTGGGCCTCGGCGAATATTTCCTTTACCAATCGGCGCTGCTGGCTGTGGCGCCGATGAAGGCGTTGAATGCGTATTTCAAGATGCCGTTTGCGAGCGCGGCCCGCATCACGGTGAGCAACGAGGGACCGCAACGGGTGCGCAGCTTGTACTTTGCGATCGACTATGTTACGCTGCCGAGCCTCCCCGATGAACTGGGCCGGTTCCATGCGCAGTATCGCCAGGCGACACCGTGCAAAGGCAACGAGAGTGATGGGAAAAACCTGAGCGGGCGCGACAACTACGTGTTTCTCGAGGCGACGGGAAAAGGCCATTTTGTCGGCGTGACGCAGGCTGTGCTGCAAAATGAGGTCGGCTGGTTCGGCGAAGGTGACGACATGATCTTCATCGACGGCGACACGATGCCAACCATCAACGGCACGGGGACCGAAGATTACTTCAACGGCGCGTGGGGGTATGGAGGGCAGCAGTTCGCGAATCTGCACCAGGGCGTGCCGTACACAGTGGATCCGGAGCGCATTGGCGGGCGCTATTGCCAGTACCGGTGGCATATCGAGGGCCCGATTGCTTTTGAGAAATCGATCAAGGTGACGATTGAGCACGGCACGGCCAATGATCGCTCAGACAATTTCTATTCGACCGCCTACTGGTACCAGATCGAGCCGCATGCTGCGTTTCCGGCGCTGCCTGCGCCGGCGGATCGGGTGCCCAAAGTGTTTGCGGTGGGCGGGCCAAAGGGAATGGCGACGGCGGGCTAGCTGCCTGTATCGCGGGAAAAACCCGGTAAATCCCGAAAAATGTGACGGATAGTTACTACGAAAAATACTTAAGTATCCACTTGACAATTTTCCGGCCTGGGGCGATACTTAAGTAGTTGCTTCACTATTTCCGATCACGGAGGAATTCAATGACCGCAATCGAATCGAGCACCATTCACAACACATTCGTCATCGAGCGCAACTTTCCACAGCGCCCGTCTCGGGTCTTCTCCGCATTCGCACAGCCTGCTCTCAAGCGCCGGTGGTACGCCGAAGGCGACCACGAGATTCAGGATTTCTATATGGATTTTCGTTTAGGTGGAATCGAAAGGTTTCGTTATCGCTTCAAGGAGGGCCACCCGATTGCGGGATCAGAGATTGCGAACGAGAGCACCTACCAGGACATCGTCGAAGAAAAGCGGATCGTGATGACCACCAGGATGGCTCTGAATGGGAAATCGATCGTGGTGATGCTGGCGACGTTTGAGTTTGTGCCGAGGGATGGCGGCACCGATGTGATTCTCACGCACCAGGGAACATATATGGACTGGCCAGACGGGGTGAAGATGATCGAAATGGGCTGGCGCGGCCTCATTGATCGGCTGGGAAAAGAGCTGGCGGAATAGTAAAAGAGAGGGCACGCGACATGGCGCATCATCGCATCGATCATCATCGTATCGACATCGACCGTCTCTTCCACGCGCTTGGAGACCCGACGCGGCGCACGATTCTCGACGCGCTCGTCGAGAGACCGCAGTCGGTTTCCAGGCTGGCGGAGCCGCTCGGTGTCACGGTTACAGCGGTGATGCAGCACCTGCAAATCCTCGAAGAGGCCGGGTTGGTGCGCACTGAAAAGCTGGGCCGCGTGCGAACTTGCCGGATCGAACCCGCAGGATTTCGCGTGCTTGAGCAGTGGATTCGCGATCACCGGACAGCGTGGGAGCGGAAGCTCGACAAGCTAGGGCAGTTGCTCGCTGAAGAAGACTCGAGTTAGGCCCTGTGCGAAGCCACAGCGGCGGGAGCGAGTCTGGCGCGCGTGAGCAGCTATGCGAAAGCGACTACCGGGACCTGCTCTGCTGGCTCTTCCGCTTCTGCTTGAGCCATGCTCATCAGGGACCGGACAACGTCCGCAGCGCTGTAACTTTGCCGGCCGGGAGACATAAACTGGGCAATCGTATTCAGATCGTCTCCCACGGTGATGAGCGCCGGTTCGACCGCGTCATCTTTGCGGACCTGGGCGTGGCCGATGTTGGCCAGCAGGGCGTTGCACAGGCATTTGCGACTGACTGTATCTTCGAGTTTGCCGCCCTTGGCCACATAGTTTGCCACCGGTTCGGCCGAGCAGCGATAGGCGATTTTGCCATCGCCCGCGGCATAGGGCTCCCTCAGGTAGCCCAGATCGCAGACCCGCGCCCGCTCCTGGTAAACGCTCGCGTTCGATGAGGTGCTTTCAAGCTGCGCAACTTTGAAGGGAAAGCCAGTAGGCGAGGCCAGCGGATCAGTAAAGACCTGGCCCGTACCCGCTGCGGCCTTGGCGAGGAGTTTGCTCTTCAAGTCGTGCCGCATGCCGGATTCGCGGCTGAACGCAAACGCAGTTCCCACCTGCACTCCTGCCGCGCCCTGTTCGAGCGCCTCGCGGAGCTTGGCCGGGCTGCCGTATCCGCCGGCAAGCCAGAAGGGAACGCCCAGTGTGTGAAGCTCGGCGATGTTGACCTGGTCGCGCTCACCATAGACAGGCTCTCCGCCAGCGTTGAGCTGGAGCTTGCCGCGTGGAGGCGCGTTGTGGCCACCCGCGGTCGGGCTTTCGATCACCAATCCGTCGACGCGGCCAGTGGCGCGCCGCAGCATGGTGGCAGCCAGCGTGTTTGAGGAGACGATGGCGAGAAACTTCGGCCGGTGAAGCACGGGCAGCGGGCCTTCAGCATATTCGGCGGGATCGAGGCGCATCTGCATGTCCTGGTCGGCAATCTGGCCCTGTGCCGCGCCAGTAATCGCCAGGCGGTATTCGGCTGCGTGTTGCGCGACGAAGGCATCAAGCACGCCTGGGATGTGCAGTGGGATGCCCGCGCCCATGAGCACATAGCCCACGCCGGCGAGCATGGCTCCATAAAGCGAATACAGGTGAGGCATCTGTACCTTCTCAAGAAAGTTGATGCCGACCGGATTCTTGTGGCCTTCCCTGGCGAGGAACACCTCAACGAAGTTGCTGACCATGCACAACTCAACGAGCTTGCGATGACTCTGCCTCTGGTGCATGGGCAACGCGGGATAGGGGGTGTCCGATGGCTTGCCGCCCGGAACGAAGTACTCGTCCCAGATGCGCCTGGCCATCCCGGGAAAAGGAAATGCATCCAGTCCCCTGCGCATGTGCCCGCCCTGGTCGCCATCGGCGAGTCGGCGCACGAAAACAGAGTCGAGCGCGGTGCCCGAGACGACGCCAAGTTGGCCGAGCTTTGAGACGGCCTGGGCGAGACGCCAATTGGAGACACCTACACCCATGCCCCCCTGAATAATTCTTGGAAACTGGATCATCCATGGATTGTTTCACAGATTCTGGTTTTTGCCCTGTGATCCTGGACAGTCCAGGCATTAAAGTGCCCAGAAAGCAGGAGGCATCACCGGAATCGCGCAGATTGAGGGGATTTCAGAGCTTTTCGCGCAGGAAGCTGATGACCTGCTCGGCGCGGACGACGCCGACCATGCGGCCCTGTGAGTCCACGACGGGAAGCGCCTGAAGATTGTACTTGTCGAACATCTCGGCCAGCTCGTTTTCGTTCATGTCGGCGTGACAGGAGAGCACGGGAGCTTCGGTGAGTACGTTCAGATGTGCCTCGGGCCGCGCCATCACCAGGCGCGCCAGAGGAATGGCGCCGCGAAGGACGCGTTTCTCATCCAGGAGATAGACGCCGGTCACGCTTTCGGGGTCGCCTTCAAAGCTGCGCAGCGCCTGCACGGCCTGCGCCACGGTCGCATCGACCCCGAGGTAAACGAACTCGGTGGTCATATAGCCGGCTGCCGAGTGCTCGTCGAACTCGAGCAGTTCCTCGACTTCCTGCCGCTCTTCCGGCTCCATCTCTTCGAGGATGGCGTCGGATTGAGCTTCGGGAAGCTCAGAGAGCAGGTCGGCCGCAGCCCCGGGATCCATTTCCTCAACAATGTCGGCGATGCGCTCGTCATCGAGCTTTTCGAGCAGGGCTTTCTGAAGCTTGGGCTCAACCTCCTCGAGGGTTTCGGCGGCGACTTCTTCGTCGAGCGAGGTAAAGACAGCCTCGCGTTCGGCGGGCGCCAAATCTTCGAGGATATCGGCCAGCTCGGAGGGGTGAATGTCGGCAAGGCGCTCGTGTTCGATGCGCAGCCTGACGCGCCGCGCGGGATCCGGCTCGATCACGTCGACAAACTGCCAAGGGATGGCGCGCGCGCTGAACTTGCGGGAGATGGATTCCAGTTTGGCCCGCGGAAGAATGCCCTTGAAGACGCGGCGGAACGCGCCGCGCAGGCCCACTTCAACCTCGGCCACACGCAGCAAGGGAACAGAGCCATGCTCGGTCCACTCCAGGTCAACATCGTTGGCGCGGACCACCTTGCGGCCGTTGATGTCGATGATCTGGCGGTCAACGAGGTCCTGCTGCAGGAAGAGATAATTGCCCTCTTCTTTCAACGGGACGAGAGCCGCACTCGAGCGCAACTCGAGCGTGCCGGCGGGGGTTTCGATCACCTCCTGTGAGGGCACGATGGCAAGACCGTCGCGGGTCTTGAGCACGACGCCGGCCACCTTGCCGCCGTCAGGTCCCGTTGAAATGGCAACGTCCTTGAGCTTGCCGCAGAAATGCCCCTGGGCATCGGTCACAGGAGTGCCAAGGATTGCCGTGAGGCTGACACGAGCTATGGTGCGCTGCTCGGCGTGCGTGCTCATGGGATGAGTGTAGACCCTTGAGGTGCAGTTTCCTTTCGTCGACTGCGCAGTTTACTTTTGTCGACAACATGGATTGGCGCGGGAAGGCCCGTCCGGCCGCATCGGTGAAACGTTACGGATGGTGCACGCTCCGGGTTTCTGTCTTGACACAATGACATCCAGACTTGAAACTGCCAGCTAGGTTGATGGGGCAGGGACGGTGCTGACCAACCCGGTTTGGTGGAGGCGAAAGCGGCCCGGTGAGTGAACAGAGTCGAGCGCGGCGGAGTTTCCGGTTGAGCTCCACCATGGAAAGTGTCGGCCAGGTTGAGACAGCCGCCGACCAGTTAGCCAGCGAAGCCGGCCTGGACGAGGACCAGCGATTCCACATCGCCATGGCGGTGCGTGAGGCGGCCATCAACGCCGTGCTTCATGGCAATGAATACGACCCCACACGACAGATTGAGGTGTCTCTCGAGAATACCGGGACCGACCTGGTGTTCAAGATCGCCGACCAGGGAAACGGATTCGATCCCGATCATTTGCCCGACCCGCTGGCCGCTGAGAACCTTTTGCGCGGCACGGGCAGGGGTATCTTTCTCATCCGATCCCTCATGGATGAGGTACACTTTCGACAATTGCATCCCGGCACCGAATTGACACTGATCAAACATCTGGGGCAAAGGGGCGAGGAAACCTAGTATCGTGGCGGAGGCGGGAAAAACGGACAGATCTTCATTCTCCGCCGCCAGCGGGCCTGCCGGGGATTTTTCCGCAAAGCGGGCAGCCGCAAAGATGCTATAACCGAAGTATCAAGAAGGAGGAATCTTCCGTGGCACTTGCAATAGCTTCCCGTGAAGTAGATGGCGTAACTGTTTTGGATCTCAGCGGGCGGATCACATTGGGTGAGGGCAGCGTGCAGTTGCGCGACGCCATTCGCGATCTGATCGGAAAAGGACAGCGGCGCATCCTGCTTGATCTGGGCGAAGTAAACTACATCGATAGCTCGGGGCTGGGCGAGCTGGTCAGCGCCTTTACAACGGCCAAGAATCAAGGCGCCAACCTGAAGCTTCTCAAACTTACCAAGAAGGTACACGACCTGCTGCAGCTGACCAAGCTATATACCGTCTTCGACATCTACGACGACGAGGCCAGCGCCATCGCTTCCTTCAAATAATCAGGTTTTAACCCGAGTCATTGAGCAAAGAGGCCATCCGCGCAGGCGAATGGCCTCTTTGTGTTCATGCCGGATGGCGGGGCGTTAGAAGCTGACCTTGGGCACCTGCTGGGCGGCCGGGCTGGCTTCAAAGTACGCGCTGTTCTGGTGGTAGCCGGCAATCCCCGCCCAGATATTGTTGGGGAACTGCAGCACAAATGTGTTGTACTCCTGCAGCGCGTCGTTATAGCGCTTGCGCGCCACGGCAACACGATTCTCGCTACCGGCAAGCTCGTCCTGCAGGCGCATGAACTGGTCGCTGGACCGCAGTTGTGGGTAATTCTCAGTGAGCAGAAGCAGGCGGCCGATGGCGCCATCCATCTGGTTGTAGGCCGCGATCTTTCCCTGAGGTCCCTGTGCGTTCAGCATCCCGGCGCGCGCATTGGCGATGTCGCCAAAAACGGTGCTCTCTTCCTTGGTGAATCCCTTCACCGTCTCCACCAGGTTGGGAATCAGGTCAGCGCGCCGCTCCATTTGCACATCTACCTCGGACCATGCGGACTTCACCGCCTGGTCTTCGGCCACCATCTGATTCCTTGCGTGGACATAACTCTCGAAGACCATGAAGACGGCCAAAAGCAGTACGGCCACCACGCCCAGCGTAATTCCAAGTGCCTTGCTCATATGGTTCGCCTCTCCTCCACTCAAAAACAGCTATCAGCTATCAGCCGTCAGCTTTCAGCTTGTGTCCCTTGGCTTTGACGATACAGCTTTCCACAGGGTAACGAGCTGAAAGCTGAGAGCTGAAGGCTGAAAGCTGAATCATCACCAGCTTCCTCCGGCGCCGCCTCCGCCAAAACCACCGCCGCCAAAGCCGCCGAATCCTCCGCCTCCGCCAAAACCACCCCCGCCAAAGCCACCGCCGCCGTAACCGCCGCGGCCCCTGCCGGCAATTCCACCCGTCATCAAACCCAGGCCCCAGGCGCCAAACAGTCCCCAGCTGCCGAAAACGCGCAGCAGGTAGAGGATGATAAAGATCGCAACCACGATGAACTTGAGCAAGCTGACCCACGTGGGGCGCTGCGCGTTCTGCGGAACGTGCTCATTGTCCGGTGCCGACTGATCCTGCAGGGTGACGTTGGCGTCTGCGGCGATCACCTGGGCAATTTCGCCCACCGCCAGCGTCATGGCGCCGTCGTAGTCGCCGGCTTTCAGGTCCGGAACCATCTCGCGGCCAATGTCGCCGATCTTGCCATCGGGCAGGATGCCTTCAAGCCCGTAGCCAACCTCGATGCGGTATTTGTGGTCAGCAACAGCCAGCAGCACCAGCACACCGCGATCGGAGCCCTTGCGGCCCATCTTCCACTTGGTTTCGAGGTCGTTCGCGTAGTCGTCCGCGGTGTCGCCGGCGAGGTCGTGCACAGTGACCACGGCGACCTGTGCTTTGGCAGCGGAGTGGTCGAGCTGCTGGCAGATGGAGTCAAGCCGTGCAACCGCCTCGGGCGAGAGCACATGGGCGAAGTCGTTAACGTAGTCGGTGGGCTGGGGAAGGCTGGCGACGCTTTGCGCATGCGTCGAATGACCCGCAAGCGCCAAAGAGGCCGCCAAAAGCAGCCACAAAAAGGGTCGGCAAACCGAAGAAGCGCCTTCCATCTCGTTTAATTGTACGCGGGCGGCATGGACGGGGTTCCCGCTTGTGCAGGCTCTACACTTAGATAGAAATGAGCGAAATCCAGCTTCCCTCGCCCCCAGTTGCTCGAAAAGAACACAAGGAAACCGCCTTGCACGGCGTCGCGCTTATCGATGATTACGCCTGGCTGCGCGACAAGGAGAGTCCGGACGTCACGGCTTATCTTGAGGCTGAGAATGCCTATGCCGACGCAGTAATGGCGCCGCTGGTCGGTCTGCGCGAAGAGCTTTACCAGGAGATGCTCAGCCACATCAAGCAGACTGACATCTCGGTTCCCTACCGCGATGGCGACTGGTGGTACTACAGCCGCACCGAGGAGGGGTTGCAGTACGGGATCTTTTGCAGGAAGCGCGGAACTGTGGCGGGGCCCAGCGCCGATGCGGCCGAAGAAGTGCTGCTCGACGGGAACGTGCTGGCGCAGGGGCATGCGTTTTTTTCGATCGGCGCTACCGATATTACCGACGACGGCCGTTGGCTTGCTTACACCACCGATACCAAAGGCTTCAGGCAGTACACGCTGCGCATCAAGGATCTGGCAAACGGCGAGACGCTGCCCGGCGAAGTGGAGCGCGTGGGGTCGGTGGCATGGGCGGCAGATGACCGGACGATGTTTTACACGGTGGAGGATGAGCAGCAGAAGCGACAATACCAGCTTTGGCGGCACACGCTTGGCACAGAGCACGCGAAGGACGTGCTGGTGTATCAGGAAGACGACGAGAGGTTCAATATCGCGGCCGGGCGCACACGTGATGGCAAGTACCTGGTCATGGAGTCGGCGAGTCACATCACGAGCGAGGCGCGGGTTTTGCGGGCGGACGATCCGGCGGGCGGCTTTGCGGTGATTGCGCCGCGCGAGGACGAGCACGAATACTCGATCGACCACCGCAATGGGCTGTGGTTTATCCGAACCAACGATCGGGGAAGGAACTTCCGGCTGGTGACGGCGCCGGTGGCGATGCCGGGCCGGGAAAACTGGACCGAGCTGGTGCCGCATCGTGACGCGGTGATGCTGGAAGATGTGGATCTCTTTGCCGGATTCTTCATCGCCTGCGAGCGCGAAGACGGGTTGCCGCGACTGCGGCTCTGGAAGTTTGCGGGCGATGGGTCCGAAGCGGCGCTGTCTGGCGAAATTGCATTTCCTGAGCCCGCTTACAGCGCCTACCCGCACGTCAATCGTATCTTCGAGACTACGACGTTTCGCTACGCCTACCAGTCGCTGGTGACGCCGAGCTCAGTGTATGAGTACGACGTTTCGACGGGCGCATCGACGCTGCTGAAACAGCTCGAAATTCCCGGCAGATTCGACCGGACGCTTTACGCGAGCGAGCGGATTCATGCGAAGGCGCCGGATGGGGTTGATGTGCCTGTGTCGATCGTGTATCGCAAGGACACATTCGCCAAGGGCGAGCCGGGCCGGAACCCGCTCTACGTTTATGGCTACGGCTCGTATGGGTATTCGCTGCCGCTCGGATTCAGTTCGAACCGGCTGAGCCTACTCGATCGTGGAGTGGTGATGGCCTACGCGCATATTCGCGGCGGGGGCGATCTGGGCAAGCCGTGGCACGATGCCGGCAAGATGCTGGTGAAGCGCAACACGTTTACTGATTTCATTGCGTGTGTGGAAGAGCTGATCGACCGCGGGTACGGGAACCCCCGGCGCGTCGCGATCGAGGGCGGGTCGGCGGGAGGGCTGCTGATGGGCGCGGTGGCAAATATGCGACCGGAGCTGTTTCGCGCCGTGTTGTACCACGTGCCGTTCGTGGACGTTATGAATACGATGCTCGACGCTTCCCTGCCCCTGACCGTTCCTGAGTACGAAGAGTGGGGCGACCCGAACGAGGAAGAATACTTCCGCGTGATGCTGAGTTACTCGCCATACGACAATTTGCGCGCGGCGAACTACCCGGCAATACTGGTGAAAACCAGCCTGCACGACAGCCAGGTGATGTACTGGGAGCCGGCAAAGTACGTGGCGAAGCTGCGCACGCTCAAGACGGACACGAATCCGCTGCTGCTGGTGACAAACATGCAGGCAGGGCACGGCGGCGCAAGCGGACGCTATGACTATTTGAAAGAGATTGCGATGGATTACGCGTTTCTGCTCCGCGAGTTGGGGATCCTGTAACCGCCTGCGCTAATCAGCGGCCTAATTGCCGCCCTTCAAATCCGCCAGCGTCTTCTCCAAACTCGCCGCGTCTTCCACGTTCAGCGACTTGAGCGACGGATCGATCTGCTTGAGCAGGCCGCAGAGGACTTTGCCGGGTCCGACTTCGACGAACACGTCTGCGCCGGCGCTCTTCAGCGATTGCATGCAATCGACCCACCGCACTGCGCCGGTTACCTGATGAATGAGCGCATCGCGCGTGGCTTCGGCAGTCGTGACCAGAGCGCCGGTGACGTTAGCAGCGACGGGAATGTGCGGATCGTGCAGCGAAAGGCTGTCAAGCACACGCGCCACCTCTTCCTGGGCCGGCTGCATTAGCGCGCAATGGAAAGGTGCGCTCACGGGAAGCATGACGGTACGACGCGCGCCTTTGGCCTTGCACATCGCGGCGGCTTTTTCCACGGCTGCTGCCGCCCCGGAGATTACGATCTGGCCAGGCGAATTGAGGTTTGCCGCCTGCACCACAAGCCCGGTCTCGCGCGCAGCTTCAGCACAGGCCTCGGCCACTTGCGCCGCGTCGAGAGCAAGCACCGCGGCCATGGCTCCCTCGCCCGCTGGAACGGCCTTTTGCATGGCCGATCCGCGCGCTTTGACTGCGCGGACTGCATCGGCGAACGAGAGCGTTCCGGCGATCACATGCGCAGACCACTCACCGAGTGAATGACCGGCGGCAAGCGCCAGCTCAATTCCGTGTTCGGCAAAGACGCGCGCGGCGGCGACGCTGACCGTCATAATGGCGGGCTGCGTGTTTTCAGTCAGCCGCAGCGTCTCTTCAGGCCCCTCGAAGCAAAGCCGCGAGAGCGAAAATTCGAGCGCTGCGTCGGCCTCGGCGAAGGTTTGCGCGCCAATGGGAAACCGTTCGGCGAGCTCGCGTCCCATGCCAACGGCCTGCGAACCCTGCCCGGGAAAAAGAAAGGCAATTTTGTTGGACATTTCTTTACGATTCTAGCGCGCCGGCTCAGAACGGTTCATCTCGCTGCCCGGTTCCAGCTTGCGCGCAAGAATATACGCCCGCCTGCTTTGGTATTCGACATCCGGAGCATAGGGTTCGCGCTCCAGCATTTCATCAATTGCAAACCCCGCCTGCCGGAGCAACTCAAGAATCTTGAGGGGCGGATGGTGAATAAACTCCATCGAGATGGGCCGGCCCCACAGCTCTGCCGGGCGAAGAACTTCATTGCCGATGTGAAACGCCAGGAGGAGCAGACCTCCCGGTTGAAGGACTCGATACATCTCGGCAAAGACAACGGGAAGGGACTCCAACGGAAAATTCACGATGGAGTAGAACGAAACAATTCCAGCCAGGCTTTGGCCGGGAAGCGGCAGTGCCAGCATGTCTCCGATGCGAAAGTCGATGTCGGGGTTGAGCCCCCGCGCTTCTTCGACCATCCCCGGTGAAAGGTCGAGTCCAAATATTCCCGCGCCAAGATCGCGCAGGAAACGGGAAACATGACCGGGCCCACAACCCAATTCGCACACGCCGCCCCGCCGCGATATTGCCGCGGCAAAACGAGCGAGCAGCTCACAGTCAAATGGCTTGGCGGCGAGCTCATTGCCGATGTTGACCGCATAGTCGTGTGCAATCAGGTCGTAATCGCCGCGAATGATCCTGAGACGATCGGCGTCCATCCGGGAAGCCTTCAGTTCCAACGCTTCTTGTCTTCGGAGTCTTCGTCAATGAGCTTGCCCTGGCCGTCAAACTTCACCGTGCGGCCCTGGGAGCGCATGTAGACCTCGAATCTGCGGGCGGCGCGGCGGCGCTTCCAGCGGTAATAGCGGTTGCGCAATCCGTACCAGCTTTCGCTGAGCAGGAAGGAAGCTCCGCGGCGCGGCGCCATGCGAACGAATGCCATGCCCCCCAGCGCTCCGCCGAGCTGCGCAAAAGCATACATGCGCTCCTGGCCAAAGAGCATGGCAATGGCGACGAGAGCATAGATGATGACGAGATAGCGCGCCTTGATGCCGATAGGCAGGGGAAAAAGCATGAACTGCACATCGCCATGGAGCAGACCGATGGCCGCCAGCAGCCCGAAGATTCCGCCGAAGCAGCCGTAGAGTGGAGAAGGCGCACCAAGGAGCGACGGCGCCAGGGTGATTGCGATCGCATAGAGAGCCAGGGCCGCGGCTGCGGTGACCAGCAAAGAAACGATGTAGAGGCTCATCACCCAGTTGGCATTGTGATAGCTTTCGAGGAACCCGGCAAGGAACCATAAGGAAAGCAGTTCAAACAATGTGCCCAGCAGCCCGGGGTGGACCAGGCTATATGTGATCGGCTGCCAGAGGTATCCGTGCAGGAACACGAGGGGATCGAAGGCCAAGGCGCCGGCAATGTGCTGCGCGGAGGAGGAAGCCAGGTTGCCAATCAGCAGCGCAAAATAGGCGGCCAGGTTGATGAGAATCAACCGGCGCGTGGCTCCGCGAAGGTCAGGGAAGGCGAGCATGCTGGAGCCGAATCGAGCCATCGTATTCAACAGGGTAAACGTTCATGCGGGCTGGTGTCATCGAACTCCGGGATTTCCTGCCTGCCAGTGTTGGGCGGCGGCACAGAAACTGTGACATCGGCCAACGCAAGAGTCCGAAATCGCATCTTTTGGCCCAAGTGAAAGGCCGACGGCCCGCAGTGGGAAAGCGGCCCTGGAACCGGCGCAACCCCTCTTGACCGGAGGGTGGGTTGTCACTAAAACTAGCGATGGTTGTCGAAAGCGGTATCTTTTTCCCGCAATGTGATTACGATTAGAAAGTGAGGAGGCTGCTATGCCCAGCTGCCCTGAATGCGAAAGCGACCTGGACATTGAAGTCGACGAAGTGGAAGAAGGCGACATCGTCGCCTGCGAAGACTGCGGATCGGAGTTCGAAGTGGTGGGCGTTGAG
This sequence comes from Candidatus Sulfuritelmatomonas gaucii, assembly GCA_900290245.1. Lineage (GTDB taxonomy): Bacteria > Acidobacteriota > Terriglobia > Terriglobales > Acidobacteriaceae > Telmatobacter > Telmatobacter gaucii. Next base: position 40,793 of record OKRB01000057.1, read on the forward strand.
CCGCTGGAACTGGTGCGAGTAGAAGAAGATCTGGAAGAGGAAGAAGAGCCTTTCGAAGAAGACGAGGAGGAATAAGAATGAGCCGAGCTAGCTGGATGGCTGCTGGCTTTTTGGGGGGATTGGCATTGGTTGCGGTTTCCGGCGGTCCGCGCAATTCGCTGTTCGTTCCCGCCGCCGTGGCCCAGAACATGGGCATGCGCACAGTTTCGGGCACCGTTCTGAACGCGGACTCACAGGCCGTCAGCGGTGCAACCGTTTTCCTCAAGAACGAGAAGACCAAGACCATCAGAAGCTATGATTCAACGGCCGATGGTCATTTCCATTTCTCGCAGGTCGACATGAGCGTGGATTTCGATCTTTGGGCTGAGAAGGACGGCAAGAAGAGCGCGACAAAAACAGTGAGTTCGTGGGATGCACGCAAGGATTTCATTTCGGATCTGAAGCTGAAGTAGGCTCACGCGTGCCGAATTTGGGGCGGGAGGGGATGCGATTCGAGGCAGGCCAGCTGCTGCCCTGCTTCATCCTTCCAGCTTTTTTACCACCAGGTCATTGAGCAACGCGGGGTGGGCCTGCCCCTTCGATGAGCGCATCACCTGGCCGACGAAGAATCCGGCAATTGTCTTTTTGCCCGCGCGATATTGCTCTACCTGCCTGGGGTTGGCCGCAATCACCTCGTCGATCAGCTTTTCAATGGCAGCGGTATCGGTAATCTGCTGCGGCTTTTCGCGCTCGTAGACCGGCCCGAAATCCTCGCCCTTCTCAAAACACACGTCAAAGATCTGCTTCATCTGCTTCGAGCTGATTTTGCCCTCATCGAGCAGATCGGCAGCTTGTACGATGCCGGCCACGGAAACGGGCGACTGATCCAGATGGATCCCAAGCGCCTTCAGGCGCCCGCCCACTTCGTTCAACAGGATGTTGGCCACACGCCGCGGATTGCGCGCAGTTTTCGCCGCTGCCTCAAAGCGATCGGCAAACTCACGCGAAACGGTGAGCGTGTGCGCATCTTTCTCGGTCAAGTCATAATCGGCGATCATGCGCTTGCGGCGCGCTTCGGGTAGTTCGGGTAACTTTGCCTTCATCGCGGCAAGAAATTCCGGCGTAAGGACGACCGGCGGCAGATCCGGCTCAGGGAAATAACGATAGTCGTGCGCCTGCTCCTTTGAGCGCATGGAGTAGGTGCGGCCCTCGTCCGCGTTGTAGAGGCGGGTCTCCTGCACCACGTGTCCGCCCGACTCGATCACATCAACCTGGCGCTCGATCTCGTATTCAAGCGCTGCGCGGATGAATTTGAAGCTGTTGACATTCTTGACTTCGGCCTTGGTGCCGAATTCTTCCTGGCCTCGCGGGCGCACACTCACGTTGGCGTCGCAGCGCAGCGAACCCTCTTCCATGTTGCAGTCGGAGACGCCGGTGTAGAGGAGGATATCCTTCAGGCGGGTCAGGTACTCGAAGGCCTCGTCGGGGGTGCGAATGTCGGGCTCACTCACGATCTCGATGAGCGGCGTGCCGCAGCGGTTCAAGTCGAGATAGGTGTGCGTCGCTGAGTCGGGAAATCCCTCGTGCAAACTCTTGCCCGCGTCCTCTTCCATGTGCAGGCGGGTGATGCCGATTCGCTTTATCGAGCCGTCGGCCGTTGGAACGTCGATCCAGCCGTGCTCGGCGAGCGGCTTGTCATACTGCGAGATCTGGTAGCCCTTCGGCAGATCAGGATAGAAGTAATTCTTTCGCGCGAAGATGGACCGCTCGCGGACTTCGCAGTTCAGAGCCAGCGACGCAAGCGTGGCGAATTCGACAGCCTTGGCGTTGAGCACCGGCAGCGCGCCAGGCAGTCCCAGGCAGGTGGGGCAGATATTCGTATTCGGTTCCGCGCCGAACCGATTGGCGCAACCGCAGAACGCCTTGGTCGCGGTAAGCAACTGGACGTGCACTTCGAGACCGATGACGGGTTCGTACCTGGTCAGCACTTCAGGCGAAACTGCAGAGGCGGGCATAAGAAAATTCTAGCGCGTGATATTTGCCCGGCCATTTGGAGCGGGTGGCTCACATGGGGCGCGATTGCCTACAATCGGTAGCGCGCACCGGGAAGCCAATTGGCGTACAAGTGCGCCAGGAAATTCCAAAGAATGGAGTGCCTTGATGAACGCAAGACTCTTTCGTGCAACAGGTTTGGCCGCCGCGGCACTGGCCAGCCTGGTCGCCATTGCAATACTGCCGGCCCAAGAGCCCGCATCGCAGCCCGAGACGAAGACGCCCGCTCCGCAACCGCCGCAGACCTTGACGTCGGCGCACCCCAACAATGCCTATTGGGTCGAGCACGACAAGCAATTGCTGGTCGACTTCGGCGGGCTGGAGCGGTTCAAGGAGGCTGATGTGCAACTGGGCGCTCCGGCGGCCGGCGAAGATCGCGTGGTCTTTATGGGCGACAGCATCACGGAAGGCTGGAAGCTCGACCAGTCATTTCCCGGCAAACCATATATCAACCGCGGAATCGGTGGCCAGACGACCCCGCAGATGCTGGTGCGGTTCCGAGAGGACGTGATCGATCTGAAGCCGAAAGTCGTGATCATTCTGGCCGGGACCAATGACATTGCAGGCAACACAGGACCGATGACACTCGACGAAACCGAGGGGAACATTGCCTCGATGGCCGAGCTCGCAGCGACAAACGGCATTCGCGTGGTGATCAGCTCGGTGCTGCCTGCTTATGACTACTCGTGGGCTCCGGGCCTTGAGCCTGCCCCCAAGATCGTGGAAGTGAACGAGTGGCTGAAAAAATACGCGGCCGATAAGGGCTACGTATTTGTGGATTACTACTCGGCGATGAAAGATACGCGCGGAGGCCTGCCGCCGAATTTGAGCAAGGACGGTGTGCATCCGCTGCCGGCCGGGTACGCCATCATGGCGCCGCTGGCCGAGGCCGGAATAGAGAAGGCCCTAAAGGGCGTTCATTGATTTCTTGCCAAGCGGCTTGTTGCCGTCCTGAAGCAGCCGGGGATGCGAATGGACGGCCACGGGGTCACACATTGACCAGCTAGTGCAAAGAGCGACTCTGCAGCCAAAGGACTGCGCAAGCGATTGCGAGCAGGATCGTGACTACGGAAAGAAACATCACCGCCAGCCGAGTGCGCCGCAGCGTGGCGAGTGCGCTGGCAAGATCAGGACTAGCCTGATCAAGAATCGGCGCTGATTCTGGAGGCGGCGTGTCTGCCGCACGGACGCGGAACACCGGCGTGTAGCTTCCGCGCGGAATCTCAAAGATCAGCGGTTCCCCTTTGCCTTCCGAGGCAAAGTAAGCATCCACGCGCCGGCGCAACTCGGTTGCGCTGACTCTTACAATGTTGTCCTGGCTGGTGTCGTAAGACTCTCTGCGGCCGAAGACGGCCTGACCGATTTCCTGCTCGTGAATGTCGGTTGTTCCCTCTTTGATCGATTTGCTGCCGACATAAAGCAGGAACTCCCTGAGCCGCGCAGCGCGTTTCAGTTGTGGACTTGCGGCGGCACCTTCCAATACCTTCCAGCAAGCCTCGGTGCTCAATCCGTTGGCGCCATCTTTGGGATCTGGGCTCATGCAGAGGCCGAGGGCCACTCCACTTCAGTTAAACTGGCAACTGCCGGGAAAGCAGAGCCGGGGACTACCCGTTTCTTGTATCACTCCGGTCTGGCAAACGTCCACTTTCCAACCGTACGGCATTGATTAATAAGTGCTTATTCTCAACTCGGGCTTGCAATCGCCAGATGAAAATACCGGAGATAGGAGACCGCTCTCCCAGAATCCAAGACAGCACGCCGATTGGCGAGAGACAGTGCAATGAGCCTTTCGCGCGTCTGTGAACCATCAGTCGATCGAGGAAACGAAGAGAGCTTCCATGTCAGCTTATCTCAATCGCTTACAGTATTTCTTACGGTAAATTGACTGAAATTCAACCCCGGCAAAAGGGCACAGTTGTACGCACCTCACTTTGCGGTTCACTCTGCGCAGTCGCAGGCAGGAGCGATTGACTTACACTTACAGAATCTCAAACGCAGCAAACAAACAGGGGGGATTGATTCAGTGATGAGACGCAAGCCGTGGATCGTATTGACGCTTGGGATTCTATTTTCCGGGATTGCTCCGGCCCAATCGGCACAGCAAATTGGCACGGCTGCAAAGTGGCTGCCACAGCCGACGCAGCAGGTGATTGAGCGACTCGGCGAGCTAAACCGCATCCCTGATGGCGAGTGGCGCGTTCATCCCGGCGATCTGCCGCACGGTGAGAGCCCGGACCTTGACGATTCAGCCTGGCCGATCGCCAAGCCGGGAAGCGAATACTCCGAAGACGCGGTCTGGTTTCGGCAGTGGATCGACATTCCGCAAAACCTTCATGGATACGATCTGACGGGCGCGCGAATCTGGTTTCAGTTCCAGGCGCGAACGGGCGGCCACGATATCGTGACCCAAATTGTTTACTTCAACGGGCGGCGCGTGGCGCTTGGCGAGAGCCTAGAGCAGATTGTTCTTGCCGACCAGGCCAAGCCGGGAGAAAAGATCCTGGTCGCAGTGAAACTTCTCGCCACTTCTTTCAGCAAGCAGTTCCGGGGTGCAACCCTTACGGTTGATTTTGCGCCCGGACGGCCGAACCCGCAGGATTTGAGCGAAGAGTTCCTTTCCGCGGCAGAGCTGATTCCGAGCCTGTCAAGCGATGTCCCGGCCGATGAATCCACGCTCGAAAAAGCAATCGGCCAGGTCGATGTTGCGGCGCTCGATTCCGGTAATCAACAACAGTTCGATACTTCGTTGCACGCGTCGGTGAAAACGCTGGAGCCGCTGCGACCTCTGTTGCAGCAGGCCACGATGCATCTCACCGGCAACTCACACATCGATGCCGCATGGCTGTGGCCGCGGACTGAAACCGTCGACGTGGTCAAGCGCACATTCTCAACTGCGCTGCAACTGATGCACGAATATCCCGGCTACACCTTTACGCAATCGGCGGCTGCCTATAACGATTGGCTTGCCGACAAGTACCCGGAGATCAATGACGAGATCAAGAAGCGCATCGGCGAGGGCCGCTGGGAAGTGGTGGGAGGAATGTGGGTCGAGCCCGACCTCAATCTCCCGAGCGGCGAATCGATCGCGCGGTCCATTCTTATCGGCAAGCGCTGGTACAAGGAACATTACGGCGTCGACGTTCATATCGGCTGGAATCCCGACTCCTTCGGCTATGACTGGCAGCTTCCGCAGATTTATAAGAAGTCGGGGATTGATTATTTTGTCACGCAGAAAATGTCGTGGAATGACACGAACCAGTTGCCGCTCAAACTGTTCTGGTGGAAGTCGCCTGACGGCAGCAAGGTGCTCACTTACTTTCCGCACGGCTATGGGAACAGTAATCTGAGTCCTGTGCGACTCTCCGCCGATCTGGCGCAAGCACGGGTCCTCGCTCCGGGAATGACGGAGATGATGGATCTCTATGGCGTCGGTGATCATGGCGGCGGGCCAACCCGCGATGTTCTCGACCAGGGCGAGCGCTGGACGCAGCCGGACAAGATCGCGCCCAAGATGGAATTCGGGACGGCGCTATCCTTTTTCACGTCCGTCGAAAAACAGGTGGCGCCCGAATCGAAGACCTGGAATTACAAGACGATTGCCGACGGATACCAATATCCGGCGGCGCCGCCGACCGGTGAGATCTCCATCCCCACATGGGACGATGAGCTATACCTCGAATTTCATCGTGGCGTGTACACCACGCAAGCCGGCATGAAACGTAACCTGCGCGACGCGCCCGAATGGACCTTGCATGCGGAGGACTACGCGTCGCTGGCGTGGCTCGACGGAAATTCCTATCCGGAGCAGGAACTGACCGATGCATGGAAGAAAATTACATTCAACGATTTTCACGATCTTTCGGCGGGGTCGGGGATTGCCACGATTTATCGCGATGCACAAAAAGATTTCGATCAGGTGCGTTGGGAGACGAGTGAAATTTCCGGCAAGGCCCTGAACACCGTCGCAGAGCGCGTGAATACCGGCGCGCAGCAAGGGGTTCCAATCTTTGTATTCAATCCGCTGGCGTGGCGGCGCTCGGGGCATTTTAAAGTGCACGTCCAGATGCCCGCGGAAACAGCCGATGTGTCTGTCCTCGACGCGCACGGGGCAGTGCTGCCTTCGCAGGTGCTTTCAAAGGACGCGAAGACGCATGCCTTCGATCTGCTGGTGGAAGCACGCGACCTGCCGGCGATGGGTTACGAGGTGCTGCGCGTCGTTCCCGGCAAGCGCGCCTTTGCAAGCGATCTGCGCGTGACGGGAACGACGCTCGAGAACGCAAATCTCCGCGTCGTCGTCGATCCCAAAACAGGATGCATCACGAGCCTTTACGACAAGCGCGCGAGCTTTGAAGCGCTGGCTCCGGGAACCTGCGGGAATGAACTGCAGGCCTTCGCCGACAAACCGGCACGGTACGACGCATGGAACATCGATCCCGGAACGCTCGATCAACCTCCCGCGCGCCTCACACAGACTGACTCCGTTGAAGTGGTCGAGAAAGGACCAATGCGCGCCGTGATTCGCGTGACGCGCCACTGGCAGAGCTCGAAATTTGTGCAGCAGATTGTTCTATATGCCGGAAGCGACGAAGCGGAAGTCGAGAACGACGTTGACTGGCATGAGACGCATGTTCTGCTGAAAGCCGCGTTCGCTCTTTCGGCTTCGGCCCCATTTGCGACATACGAGATACCATTTGGAACCATCGAACGGCCAACCACACGCAACAACAGTTGGGAAAAGGCTCGCTTTGAGGTTCCGGCACTGCGCTGGGCCGATCTGGGCGACGCACAGCATGGATTCAGCCTCATCAATGATTCCAAGTTCGGCTACGATGCCGTCGGCAACTTGCTGCGCCTGAGCCTTCTTCGCTCGCCCACTTCGCCTGATCCCGATGCGGACCGCGGCCATCAGCACTTCAGCTATGCGCTCTATCCCCACGCAGACGATTGGAAGCAGGCCATGACCATCCGTCACGGATACGAGTTCAACGAGAAACCGACAGCGATGCAGGTAGAGGCGCACACTGGCGAAATGCCGCCCGAATTCTCCTTTGTGTCGCTCACGCCAGACAACGTGGTCCTCACGGCTATGAAGAAAGCCGAAGACAGTGACGCGCTCATATTTCACATGTATGAGTGGGCAGGAAGAGATGCAACCGTTGAGCTGAAGGTGCCGCATGGAGCAACAGGCGCGATGGAGACAAACCTGATGGAACAACCCGAGGGGAAACCGCTCGCTCTTGACAACGATCGCGTTGAGATTGCGATTCATTCTTACCAGATTCTGGCGCTTCGCGTGGATTTCCCGCACAGGGAGAGGTGAACTGCCCGTCGCCGTTATCTTCGCGCGTCCTGGAACTCCTCGAGCCAGGCCATCTGGATCGCTTCGAGACGCGGCTCGTTCGATAGTTTCGGGTCGTCGGCGAAATCTTCGAGTGCGTTGACGTAACGGTGCAGATCAGTGAAACGGACAGTCAACGGATCGAGGTCCGGGAATTTCTCGGCCAACTGAATGCCGATCTCTTCGGCGTCGGTCCAGTGAAGTTCGCGCTGCATCTCTCGTTTCTCCATTGCTTCAAGTCATCTACGTGAGCGCGATCGCGCTCGGTATGCGAGAGGACCAGAGGCCCTCGCGACAGCCGGTCAGGAGACCGGCGCTACGAATTCACTTTGGCGCTGCAATGGCCAAGGGCTTGCCCTCGCAGACGTAGTTGCGGTTCCAGCTCGGAATTTCGACAACGTAATCTCCGGGGCGAGTGATCACCGCCTGGCATCCCAGGCGCGAATTCAATTGCTGATCCGCGGCCATGTCGAGCCGGTCGAGCTCATCGTCTTCGGCTTCGCTGACGCCCGCAGCGCCCGCCTTCACCCAGACGTGGCAAGTGGTGCAGGCGCAGGATCCGCCGCAGGCGTGGTCGAGATTGACGCCGAAGTTCTCCGCCACATCGAGAAACGACATCGGCTTGCCGTGATGATCGTAGGGCATGGCGCCGAATTCGAACTCAACGATGCGGCCTTCGGGAAGGAAAGTCACGCGGACCAACTTGCCTGGCGGAATCCCACTATTTGACGTGTTACTCATCCCCGTCATGCCCCCGTCGCTGACTCGCTGACCTGCTGACTCGACGCTAATTAAACTCCGCCGGCGCCATGGCGTGCGGTGCGGTCACGGCCTCGTCTACCTTCTCGCCAGCTTCGGTCATGGTTTTTCCTCGGATGGCGCTTGAAACTGCCGCGTCCATCATCAACTCCGCAAAATGGCGCGTGGCTTTGTCGAGCGCCACAATAGCCTGGCTGATCGCGCCCAGATTCGACGTCTGCTTGACCATCGTAAGCCAGTCGCGCGCGGCAGCGACGGCAGTCTGTTCCTCGGCGCTCAATTGGTTCCACGCCGGGTTCTGCGGCGCCTTGGCCACTACGGCAAGAATCGAATCCGCTTCATTGCGCGCCTCGATGAGCAGCCGCTTGGCGAAATCCTCTTCCGCATGGTCGAAGGAGTCGAGGATCATGTTCTCCACTTGCTCATCAGTCAGGCCGTAAGTCGGCTTCACTTCGATTTGAGCGGCCTTTCCACTGCGCTGCTCGCGCGCGGAGACCTGCAGGATGCCGTCGGCATCAATGAGGAAGCGAACCTCGATGCGCGGTAAACCGGCAGCCATGGGCGGAATTTCTTTCAGATCGAAGCGCGCCAGAGAGCGGCAATCAGCGGCCAGCTCGCGCTCGCCCTGGAGCACGTGGATTGCTACGCTGGTCTGCCCGTCGACACCGGTGGTGAAGTGTTCCGTAGCCGAAGCGGGGATAGTGGAGTTGCGCTGGATCATGCGCGCCACCGTGCCGCCAAGCTGCTCCATGCCCAGCGAGAGCGGCGTCACGTCGAGCAGCAGCAGCTCCTCTGTCGCCTGCGAGGAGCCGGCAAGAATATCGGCCTGAACGGCTGCACCGAGCGCGACTACCTCGTCGGGGTTCAGCTCAATATGCTGCTTATTACCGCGAGCGCTGAGGTGGAAGAGATTGTCAACAAGCGCGCGCACCGCAGGGATTCGCGTCGAACCGCCGACCAGAACCACTTCGTCAATCTGCTCCGGTGTGACGCCGGCGTCGGCCATGGCCTGCTTGCACGGGCCAGCGGTCCGCGCGAGCACGGGCTCGATGATTGCTTCGAAGACTGAGCGCGGAATCTCGCGTTGATAGCGGTCGCCATAGGGCAATTCGATATCGAAGCGCACCGACTGCTCAGCGGAAAGCTTGATCTTGGCGTCAATGGCAGCCATGCGCAATGCCTGCACCGCGCCCGGCTGCGCGCGCAAATCGACGCCGTGCTCATCACGAATCTCGTCGAGCGCAATCGCCACCAGCAGATTGTCGATGTCGTCGCCGCCCAGATGCGTGTCGCCGTTGGTGGACTGCACTTCGAAGATGCCGTCGCGCAGCTTGAGGATCGAGATGTCGAAGGTGCCGCCTCCCAGATCGTAGACGGCAATGGTGCCTTCCTTCGCTCGATCGAGCCCGTAGGCCAGCGCGGCCGCGGTGGGTTCGTTCACGAGTCGCAGCACTTCCAGGCCTGCCATGCGGCCGGCATCTTTTGTAGCCTGGCGCTGCCCATCGTTGAAGTAGGCCGGGACAGTGATCACAGCCTGCCTGACCTGCGCGCCGAAAAAGCGTTCTGCGTTGCGCTTGAGTTGGCGCAAGATGTATGCGGAGATTTCAGGAGGAGTGAAGCGCAGCTCGCCTAACTGAATGCGTGGCACTTCGTTCGAAATGCCTAGGCCGGCTTCCACGTCTTCGGCGAGACGAAATGGAAAATACTTCAGCTCCTTTCGAACCTCTTCGATACCGCGACCCATGAGCCGCTTGACAGAATACACGACACGCTCCGGCGTTTCAATCAGCGCTTTGCGCGCACTGTTCCCCACGGTGACGGAAGGCCGGCCGCCGCCGGCAGGGATGGGATCGAGCGCGACAACCGACGGCACGAGATTCGAGCCATCCACGCCGGGAATGATGACCGGCTTGTCGCCTTGCATATAAGCGACGAGAGAATTCGTGGTTCCCAGATCGATGCCGACGATGCGTTGCTGCGCCATTTCTACCGACTAGTCTCCCAGGGTTTCGGCTACGTCGCGGATCAGATTGCTGAGGTAGCGCCTGCGGTCGAGCAAGGCGACCATAGCTTGTTCGGCGGGCTGGCGCTCGGCCGCATCGCCGGCATCCCAGATCGCCCAATCCGCGCGAAGCTCGCGATCTACCGCGTCGACCCGGCGCTCGAATTTACGCTTCGCAGCAAGCAGGCTTTCTTTTAATTCGGGATTCTCCTCGCCCGTCTTTCGCGCTGCGCGCAATTCTTCCAATTGCATATTGAGATCGAAGACTTCTTCCAGCAGATTTTTTCCCTGGTTTTGGAAGAGTGCTGTGGGACTCGGAGGCGCAGCGGACTCGCCGATCGCCGCTCCCTGGAGTTTCAACAGATATTCTGTACGCCGCAACGGGTCTTTCAGTGTGCGATAGGCATCGTTGAGCAGCGCCGTGTCGGCCAGGCTCCACTGTTTTTCGTTGACACTGGCGCGGGCGAAGCGGTCGGGATGCAACTTGCGGCTGAGGCGGTGAAACTCGCGTTCCAATACGGCCAAATCGAGGTTCAGTCGCGGCTCAAGACCAAAGACGGAAAAGTAATCGGCGCCGGAAGGGGGCTGGATCTTGCTGCAATGCGGACAGAAGAGCGTGGATTCGTTCTGTGCGACGGAACAGGCCCAGCAGGCAACGGGAACCGCGGGTTCGAGGACTTTCAGCATCTAGCGGCCTAACACGTACAACGCTCAAAACAAAACTAAACAGAAAAGGAGGTACCGCACCCGCAGGACTTCGTGGAGTTCGGGTTGATGAAGTTGAATCCCTGGCGCAGCAGCGTCTCCTCGTAATCGAGCGTCATGCCGTGAAGATAAACAAAACTCTTGGGGTCGACGAAGACGCGCACTCCTTCGAACATGAAGATGCGGTCGCGCTCGCGTGGATGCGCATCAAAATTGATCGCGTAGGAAAGCCCCGAGCAGCCGCCGCCTTTCACGCCCAGGCGCAGGCCACCTTCCTCAGGCGAAATGCCCTCCTTGGCGAGGATCGCGCGAATGCGCTTGACGGCCGCGGGGGTCACTTGCAGATCATGCACTGGCGCTTGCGGCGCGTTGGGCTGCGATGCTGTGGTGTCTTGCGACGGTTTTGATTCGATGGTGATGATGTTTGCCATAATCCCTGTTCGTTTCCTCAGGGGCTGAAGCCCCGTCCGTTTTCTTGAGCTCGTTTGACACGACTGAAGTCGCGCCCCAATACGAAACCCGGTTCGGCTTGGTACGGCCAAAGCCGTACCCTTTCAAAGCAATGTCATTTCGCCGTTTCGGCCGGTGCTGCTTCCGTCACGGTGTTCTTCTTTCTCCAGTCGCCGATGGCCGCGCGAATCGCATCCTCGGCAAGCACCGAGCAGTGAATCTTCACCGGCGGCAGCGACAATTCCTTCACAATGTCGGTGTTCTTGATGGCCAGCGCGTCATCCACAGTGCGGCCTTTGATCCATTCCGTTGCCAGCGACGAACTGGCGATGGCCGAGCCGCAGCCGAAGGTCTTGAACCTGGCCTCTTCAATCACCTGCGTTTCGGGATTCACGCGGATCTGCAGGCGCATCACGTCGCCGCACTCGGGCGCGCCCACAAGGCCCGTGCCCACCTCGGCCGAATTCTTGTCGAGCGTGCCCACGTTCCGCGGGTTGTTGTAGTGGTCCACGACTTTGTCGCTGTATGCCATCGTTCCAGGTCGTCCTTACGCGGTCACCGCGCCTTTCTATTTGATTCGGCAGGCATGGCTGCCGATGCTTCCCATCACGGCTTTGCCCTGTGCGCGCTGCCCATTTTTGGATTTCCCCCCGGCTGGCGCCGGTGTTGCATGTACATGCCTCGTGCGAAGAGAAGTAGAAACAACACAACAAGCGGAAGCACTGCCGTCAGCCACAGATGATCGACCAGATAGTCCCAAGCCCGGCCGCCGGCGATGAAGCGCATTGCAACCAGTGACAGCGGAAAACCAACCCACCAAGCCAACCGGATTTTGGTCTGCTTCTTCATCGCTTGTTCCAGGCTGACCGTTGAGCCAATGCTTTCTTGTTCCTTTGTTCGCTCGGTCCCTTGTTCCCGGCTTTTACTTCGCTTGCCACTCAACCTTGGTCAAATCCACGCCTTCTTTCGCCATCTCGTAGAGCGGCGAAAGCTCGCGCAGATGCTTTACCACTTCAATCACCTTGGCGGCGACATAATCCACTTCAGCCTCGGTGTTGAAGCGCCCCAGGCCGAAACGAATTGAACTATGCGCAATGTCGTCTCCCAATCCCAGCGCCTTTAAAACATATGACGGTTCAAGCGTGGCCGAGGTGCAGGCCGAGCCGCTGGAAACCGCAACGTCATTGATGCCCATCAGCAGCGATTCGCCTTCGACGTAGACAAAGCTCATGTTCAGGTTGCCGGGCAGCCGATGCTCCATCGAGCCGTTCACATGAACGTAGTCGAGTTCGGCCTCCAGCTTCGTGTTCAGCCGGTCACGCAAGCCGCGCAGACGAGCGGCCTCTGTCTCCATCTCCGCCATTGCGATCTCACAGGCTTTGCCCAGGCCTACGATGCCGGGCACATTCAGCGTTCCGCTCCTCATGCCGCGCTCGTGGCCGCCGCCGTCAATCTGCGCCGCGATCTGGACACGCGGATTGCGCCGCCGCACGTAGAGCGCGCCTACGCCTTTGGGTCCGTAAATTTTGTGCGCGGAGATTGATGCCACGTCGACGCAATCATCGATGACGTTGAAAGGAATCTTGCCCACGGCCTGTACCGCGTCCGTATGGAAAATCACGCCCTTCTCATGGCAAAGCCTGCCGATTTCGCGGATGGGCTGCAGCACGCCGATCTCGTTGTTCGCGGCCATGATGGTGACGAGGATGGTCTTGTCGTCGATGGCGCGCTTTAGATCTTCGAGATCGATGATTCCGTCGGAGTTGACCGGCAGCCAGGTGACGCGATAGCCATGCTTCTCCAGGCGTTTGCAGGTATCGAGCACCGCTTTGTGCTCGGTGACCTGGGTGATGATGTGATTGCCGCGCTCGCGGTACATCTCCGCGATGCCCTTGATGGCCAGGTTGTCGCTCTCAGTGGCGCCCGAGGTGAAGATGATCTCCTTCGATGAGGCGCCAATCAGCTTCGCGACCTGCTCGCGCGCGGTTTCCACCGCCTGCTCCGCCTCCCATCCAAAGGAGTGATTGCGGCTGGCTGCGTTGCCGAACTTGCCGATGAGATAGGGCATCATCGCCTCCAGCACCCTGGGGTCCAGCGGCGTGGTGGCGTGGTTATCCATGTAAATGGGCAGGTGAACGCCCGCCGGCGCCGCCACTTGACTTGCGACCGTGCTCATTTTGATCTCCCGAGAACTTTGGACCGTAAACCGTAGACAGTCATCGGCGGCAATGCCTCATCTACAGCGTCAATGTGATCAGCTTCTGCGACTCGCTCTGCAGTAGCGCATGTTCCCGTTCCGCCAAATCGTGAATGCTGATGCTCTTGAGAACCCCGGCGATGGTCTCGTTGACACGGGCCAAAGGTTCTTTAATGGTGCAGTTGGAGGTCAGGTCGCAGGACTTTGCACCCTTGAAGCAAGATGTAATAAACAGCGGTCCGTCAATGGCGTGGATGACCTCAAAAGCCGAAATCTGGCTTGCATCGCGAGCCAGGGTGTAGCCGCCGTTCATTCCGGCATGCGAGCGCAGGAGCCCTACCTTGGTGAGCCGCTGCAGAATCTTGGCAAGTAATTGCGCAGGAATTCCATAGGCGTCGGCGACGTCTTTGGCGCTCAAAGCAGGGATTTCCGGGTGCTCTGCGAGGTATTTCAGCGCCATCAGCCCGTAATCCGCTTTCTTTGTGAGCTTTAGCATGGAATATCCGACTTGTTAGGTCCGTATTTAGTATACGTCCGACTTCACTTCTCTTTCAAGTCTGCAGCGCCGGGTCGCGCCGACGTTCCATCCGGTTACCAGACCGGAGGATTTCATCAAAAATCCGTTTGCATTCGGCCAAAAGACGGCTACAATCTTGCGGAAAGAGCACCTATAGCGATTCCAGAGCGATCCTATCCCGAAGCCGGCACCCCCGAATACCCCGGGCTCCCGGGTGACTGGCCTTCACTGGCGAAGTGGAAGGCGGCTGAGGCGTCATCGAGCGGCGTCTTTCCCTGAACCAAAGGGGAACTCTAGAATGGCTGTAAATTCAACAGGCCCTGAGAACGATGGCAACCGCCTGCAGACACCCCAAGGTCCGGATCGTTTCCCGGCACGATGACAGCGAGTTTGTTGAGTGCCTGGAGTGTGGCGAGATCTTCGATTCCGAAGAGTTTCGCGATATGGAGATTGAAGACACGGCTGGAACGGAAGATCTCACGGACGATTCCTAGAATTGCCTCGCGGCTTTCACTGTTTTGCTGCGGCGCCGTTGGCTGCCGGCGAGCCGCCGCGGCGCGACACAATCCATGCATAATGAAGACCAGAGATCACGGTGAGCGCGATTGTGGCGTCGAGCGCCACGGTGCGAAATACCGTGACCCAATAGCCCTTGGTGAGCTGGTGCAGCAGGACTGCCGCGATGGCAACAATCTGTGCCAGGGTATTGCCTTTGCCAAAGATGCTGGGACGAAACTCGCGCCGGCCGACGGCCGCGTAGAGCAGCGCCGCAACCAGAAGGATGCCCAGATCTCTTCCGAAGACCAGCACCGTGACGGTGACCGGCATCAATCCCTTGTACAAAAGCACCAGGAAGAGCGTGCTCAGCAGCAGCTTGTCAGCCACCGGATCAAGATAATGGCCAAGCATGGAACGCTGCTTGAGGACGCGCGCCAAGGTGCCATCCAGCGCGTCAGTGAATCCCGCGGCCAGAAAGAGCGAAAAGCTCAAAAGGTAGTGATCCTCAAGAATCGCAGCAACGAGGAAAGGCGCCAGGCAGATGCGCAGAAGCGTGAGCAGATTGGGGGCGCTGCGAAGCGGATTCAAGCGATGGTTCAGCTCCTGAGGCATGGCAGGTCGTTCGTAGCAGGGCCGTGGCGCAACCCATGCGCCGGCAGGCATTTTCTCTCCCAAACTATGGTACAGTACGGGCCCCGCGCGTGGAATTCTGCCGTTTCCACGTCGCCACGTTGGCCGTTTCGCGAGGCTATGCTTCCACCGGGAGTTCCGCGGCAAGAATATTCATGGGCGTGAGTCCGCGCTGGCGCAGGGCGCGGAGGCTCAGGGCGTCATGGCGTTTGGCCAGGCGCCTGCCGTTATGGTCCACCACCAGGCGGCAGTGATACCAAGCAGGATCATTGAATCCCAACACGCGATTGAGCAGAATCTGACGCGCGGTGGATTTGAGCAGATCGGCGCCGCGCACAACTTCAGTGATCTGCATCGCCGCATCGTCGGCCACGCAGGCGAGCTGATAGCTGGGGACGCCGTCTCTGCGCCAAACCACAAAGTCGCCAAAATCGACTCCGGCCACAAAGCGCTGCGGCCCCAGGTTTGCGTCGACGAACTCGATCACTTCTCCGTCGGGAACGCGGAAGCGCCAGTTGGTATTCCCCGGCGTATCCATTGCGTCGGCGGTGGGGCCGGGAAGCTGTGGCGAGCCGCCCATGAACCGCCGGCAGGTCCCAGGGTAGAGCGGCTCATCGTCCAGCTTGTCGAACTTTCCGTCGCCGAATCCCCTCTGCACGCGCTCATGCGGCGCGGCAACGGCAGTCGCCAGGTCTTTGCGCGAGCAACGGCAGGGAAACAGTCGGCCGCTGTGCACCAGCTTGCGCCATGCAGCCAGGTAGATGGCTCGGCGCTTGCTCTGCACGTAAGGAGCGAATGGGCCGCCTTTGTCGGGGCCCTCCTGCCAGCGGATGCCCAGCCATCGCAGGTCCTCCAACGCGGCGTCGGCGTAGTTGGCGCGGCTGCGGTCGGCGTCCAGATCCTCCATGCGCATGGCCAGCGTGCCGCCCGCCTCACGCGCGCGCTGGAAGGCTGTCCAGAACGTCCTGGCGTGACCCACATGCAGGTAGCCCGTGGGTGACGGCGCCAGCCGGCCGCGATAGCCCGATGGCGGCGATGGAGAGGTGCTGGCCATTCTGATGATGAGTGTAGGCGAGCCCGCGCGGGCGCGATATGGCAGGTTTGGTGCGGGAGAGGCCAGTGGTCACTGTTTCTCGGGCTTCCACCGCAGGATGGGTTTGCGCGCCGCCTGCACTTCATCGAGACGCGAAACGCGCGTTGAATGCGGCGCGGTTTTCACTAGCTCGGGGTTCTCTTCGGCCTCGCGCGCGATGGAGCGCATGGCTTCGACAAAGAGGTCGAGTTCCTCGCGCGACTCGCTCTCAGTGGGCTCGATCATCAGCGCGCCGTGCACGATGAGCGGGAAGCTAACCGTGTAGGGATGGAAGCCGTAGTCGATGAGTCGCTTGGCGATGTCGCCGGTTTTCACTCCGTGCGCGGCCTGGCGCCTGTCACTGAAGACGACTTCGTGCATTGAGGGCGTTTTGTACGGCAGCTCGTACAGGTCTTCGAGCTTTTTGCGGATGTAGTTGGCGTTGAGCACAGCATCTTCCGTGGTCTGGCGCAGGCCATCGGGTCCGTTCGCCAGAATGTAGGCCAGGGCGCGAATGAACATGCCGGTATTGCCATAGAACGCGCGCACGCGGCCGACAGAATGCGGTCGGTTGTACTCCCAGCGCAGTCTTCCGCCCAGCGGGTGCAGCGGCATCGGCTCCGAATCGCCGACTCGCTCCCCATCCGGCTTGAGCACGGGCGCGCGGAAGAGCGGCGGGCAGCCGTCGGCCGTTGGCTCGGCATTGGTGTCCTCCCAATCCCCCGCATCCGTGCAGTGCTTCGCACCGTACTCGTCTCGGACAAGCACCGGTATGGGAAGAAATGGCTCAAGAAATTTCTTGCACGCCACCGGACCCGATCCGGGCCCGCCGCCGCCATGCGGAGTCGAAAATGTCTTGTGCAGATTCAGGTGCATCACGTCCACGCCGAAATCGCCCGGCCGCACCTTGCCCACCAGCGCGTTCATATTGGCGCCGTCCATGTAGAGCAGCGCGCCCTTGGCGTGCAGGATGTCGGCGATCTTGTGAATCTCGTCTTCGAAGACGCCCAGGGTCGACGGATTGGTAAGCATCAGAGCGGCCGTGTTTTCGTCAACCTGCCGGGCGAGGCCTTCAAGATCGATGCCGCCGTCCGCATTCGACTTGATGTTTTCCACCGTGTAGCCAACGATGGCCGCGGTTGCCGGATTGGTGCCGTGCGCCGAGTCGGGCACGAGAATCTTTGTGCGCGGATTGCCCTGCGACTCGTGCCACGCGCGGGTGAGCAGGATGCCTGTGAATTCGCCGTGCGCTCCGGCCGCGGGCTGCAGCGTGATCGCATCCATCCCGGTGATTTCCAACAAGCATCTCTGCAGCAGATCGTAGATTTCGAGAATTCCCTGCGCCAGCGACTCAGGTCGGTAGGGATGCGCTTCGGCCAGCCCTTCAATGCGGGCCACAAACTCATTCACGCGCGGGTTGTACTTCATGGTGCACGAGCCTAGCGGATACATGCCGAGATCGATGGCGTAGTTCCATGTGGAGAGCCGCGTAAAGTGACGAATGATTTCGATCTCGCTCAACTCCGGCAGCTGTGCGGGCGTCTGCCGATACGCTTTTCCAAGACAAGAAGAAAAATCAACGGCCGGCACATCGAGCGGCGGCAGTTTATATGCGCGCTTGCCCGGCGCCGATTTCTCAAACATCAGCGCTTCATTCTGCGTCGGGTGCGTGCGCACCTTTCCCAATGTGTGCGGACCCCCTGGCTTGGCTTCGGCTTTGTTTGTATCTAAATTCATGGTCACTCTCACGCCTCCACCGGCGCCGCAGCCAGCACCTTGGCCGCAGCGTCTATCGTTTCGCGCGGCATCACTTCGGTCGCGCACCAGAGCGTGCAGTTGCGCAACTCGGGATACCAGCGGCTGAGCTCGATGCCACCGACGATTTTGTTGTCGAGCAGGCGCCGGCTCCATGCCGCCGGCGCTTCGTCGGTCTGCAACACAAACTCGTGGAAGCGCGGCGCACCTTTGAAGCGCAGTTTTGTGCCGGACAGAGCCGAGAGCGTTTTGGCGGCGTAATCGGCCTTGGCCAGGTTGTGCTCGGCCAGCTCGCGCATTCCTTCCTTGCCGTACACGGCGAGAAAGATCGTGGCCATCAGCGCGACCAGCGCCTGGTTGGTGCAGATATTTGAAGTGGCCTTCTCGCGGCGGATGTGCTGTTCGCGCGTGGCGAGAGTGAGAACGAAGCCGCGATTCCCTGCCCCGTCGACCGTCTGCCCAGCGAGCCGGCCCGGCATCTGCCGCACAAATTGCTCCCTGGCCGCGATCACGCCGCAGAAGGGGCCGCCGTAGCTGAGCGCCACACCAAACGACTGCGCTTCCATGCTGACGATGTCGGCCTCAACGGGCGGGCGCACGATGCCGAGAGAAACTGCCTCCGCGATAGACACGATGAGCAGCGCCCCTTTGGCGTGTGCGATCTCGGCGATGGCGGGAATGTCTTCAATGACGCCGAAGAAGTTGGGGCTCTGGACAAGAATGGCCGCGGTTTCTGAGGAAACCGCAGCGGCGAGCGCTTCGAGATCAACGCGACCGGTTTCGTTGTGATAGCCAACCAGCGCTGTCGGCATCTCACGATAGCGGAGATAGGTGTGAAGCACTTCGCGATACTCGGGATGAACGGTCGCGGCAACAACAGCCTTTTGGCGGCCTGTGACGCGCATGGCCATCAGCACCGCCTCGGCCGCGCCGGTAGAGCCGTCGTACATGCTGGCGTTGGCCACATCCATGCCGGTGAGCTCCGCAATCATGGTCTGGAACTCGAAGATGGCCTGCAATGTTCCCTGCGTGATCTCGGCCTGGTACGGCGTATAGCTGGTAAGAAACTCGCCACGCTGCACTAACGAGTCGATGATCACGGGACGGTAGTGGCGATAGGCGCCTGCGCCCAAAAAGCTCGCATAATCGGTGGCATTCTTCTGGCCGGCCGCGCGGAAGTACGCGATGATTTCGCTCTCCGCCTGCTGGCGCGGAACGTTGAGGTCGCGACCCAGGCGGTACTCGGCGGGAATAATGGCAAACAGATCGTCAATCGACCGCGCGCCGATTTCCGCAAGCATCTGGCGGCGTTCGTCGTCGGATTTGGGTAGGTAGCGCATAAAAACAGCCTTTAGCTATTAGCTCTTAGCTTTCAGCTTCTGGTTGTTAGCCCGAAGCTTTTGTACGGGCAATAGCAGCCCGCAAGAACGCGTTTAAATTGAACCAACACCGCCCGAGAATCCACGAATAAGCTGAAAGCTAGCTTCCAGTTTCTTCTGCAATGAATGCCTCATACGCCGTGGCATCAAGCAAGTTGTTCAGCTCGGCCGGGTTGGACAGCTCAACCTTGATGATCCAGGTGCCGTGCGCGTCCTGGTTGATCTGGTCCGGCGCGGTCTTCAGTTCCTCGTTCACCGCCGTCACCTTGCCGGAGACGGGCGAAAAGAGATCGCTGACAGCCTTGACGCTCTCGACCGAGCCAAAGGTTGCGTTTGCGGTTACGGCATCGCCCACCTTGGGCGCATCAACGTAGACGATGTCGCCCAGCGAGCTCTGTGCGTAGTCGGTGATACCGATCGAGCCAATAGCGCCGTCGACTGAAATCCATTCGTGTTCGCGAGTATAGCGATAGTCTTTCGGGTAAGGCATGGCGGTTCTGCTCCTTAAAAAGATGAGCGAAATACCAGAATACCAGTCTACGGCGTGAGGGGTCGGACAAATGAGGAAATCAGGGAGTAGGGAGTAGCCAGTAGGGAATAGAAATAGTGACTAGGAACCGAGAGCGGGCACTGCCCCAAATTCACACCGATAAAGCCAAAGGCCGGGAGCTGAGAGACGCGAGACGAAAGCTGGATGCTTCCTTCTATTCCCTACTGGCTACTCCCTACTCGCTGTTGGCTATTCCCTGCTCCCTGCCTTTACCCCATCACGATGACCGGCTGAAACAGCGTGCCTGCGATCCTCTTCGCAATTCCAACAAGCTCGCGCGGTCCGGCAAAAACCTTCACCAGGGGAGCACCGGAGAATTCAGGCAGGTTGGCCTGTGCGCCGTTGCGCAGGCGGCCGAGGGCGATGGGATCGGCGGTTACTGCAGGCATTTCAGGCAACAAGCCACGCGGATGCACGCAAATTTTCTCGAGCGCGCCGAGATTCACCGCAGAACTGCCGGCTGGATCTCCCGCCAATGCCTCCAGTTCTTCCAGCGTGTGTGCGTCAGCCAGTGTAAACGGCCCGGCGCGCGTGCGCCGCAACCTGCTCAAATGCGCGCCGCAGCCCATCTCCCGCCCCAGTTCGTGCGCCACGGAACGTACATAGCCGCCGGCGCTGATCTTCATGCTGAAACTGATCTCGGCGCCCACGATCGTCTCGATCGCGAAAGCGTCGATGCAGACCCGTGCCAGTTTCAGTTGCACAGATTTCCCCTCACGCGCCAGCTGATAGGCCGGCCGGCCCTCGATTTTTTTCGCCGAAAAGGGCGGCGGCATCTGCTGCATCTCGCCCCGGAATCGTGCGGCTGCGGCACGAATCGTTTCGTGGGTGACCGTTTGTGCGAATTCAGGCCACCGGTCCGGTCCCGCGGGCTCGCCTTCGGCATCATACGTGTCGGTCGCGAAGCCGAAGCGGATTGATCCCTCGTAGGCTTTCTCCGCGGCGGAGAAGAATTGCGCCAGGCGCGTGAACTTGCCCATCATCAAGGGCAGCACGCCAGTAGCCATTGGGTCCAGCGTGCCCATGTGGCCGATGGATCGCTCTCCGGTGATCCGGCGCAAGCGGTTTACCACGTCGTGGCTGGTCATCCCGCTTGGCTTATCGATCACAAGAAGCCCGTTCACATCATCACTTTAGCCGCCAGGGCTGCTCTTGCCAACCGGGGCCGCGACACTCCAATCTAAAGAGAGAGATGGCTGACGAACTGGAACGCGTGCGCAAGGCGCTGCGCGAGCTGAGGAAAACACTCAAGAGCTTGCCCGGCGATCCACCGCCAAAAGAGGTGCACAAGCTGCGAACGACCACGCGGCGTGTGGAGGCGATTGCCACCGCGGTCCCCTTGAGCGGCGGGAAAAAATCCCGCCAACTGCTTAAGTCAATTGAAACCATCCGCAAGGCCGCGGGCGGGGTGCGCGACATGGATGTGCTCACAGCCAACGCGCGCAGGCTGGCGCGATACTCCGCCGGCGACTCCCTTGCCCGGTTGCTTGAGCATCTCAAAAACGCGCGTGAGCAGTATGCCGCTCAACTGGTCGCTGCGCTGAACCACCACAAGCGCAAGGCGGTGCGCCAAAGTCTGAAGGAATACTCGAAGCTTGTGCGATCTGCGTTGCCCCCGGCGGACTCTGGCTCATCGGTCAATGGGCATCCGGGCGGGCATCGGGGCGCGCATCGCGGCCACTCGCACGATGGAGTGCATACTTCGGCAATGAACCTGGTTCGCGAGCTCGCCGCATGGCCCGCACTCGATGCGAGTAATATTCATGCCTTCCGGCTGAAGGTGAAGGAGCTTCGCTACACACTGCAGCTTGACGCTGATGCCGATCCCGCCCTCGTGGACACGTTGACTGACGTGCAGCGCCGCATCGGCGAGTGGCACGACTGGCAGGAGCTCAAGGAAATTGCGCGCGAGGCGCTGAATGCGGAGCGCGACGCCGCGCTGCTGGCGCGGATTGACAGGACCGCGAAACGGAAGCTGGAACGCGCGCTCTCTGCGGCCAATGGCCTGCGCGGAAAGTACCTGGCAGCGCCAATCGCGATGGGGAGTTGACGCTTAGTTCACATTAGCGACAACTTACTGTTTCGCTGCTTAAGCGATTCCCTTCACTTCCATCGACCTTCTTTCGTGCGCGACGCAGTCCTTCGCCACTTCGTCTATACTTCCAGTACTCCATCCAGCAGCTGTCGATCGGCTCGTTGCATCATGCAGGAAGGAGACGTACGTGAGCTCGGGCTCGTCTTACCGGCTTTATTGCATTATTCTTTCGATCCTCTCAGCCTCGCCGCTTCTGTTCGTGGAAGCTTCCGCACAACCGTACACTGCCAACGAGGTCAGCGTCGGCGCAGACGCTCAGAGCTTTGGCTGGAGAGGTTGCCCGCCAGGCCTGGCGTCAGGCCCATGCCAGCACGGGTTGGACTTCCCAACCGTTTCCTTCACCTACACCCGCAACCTTTCGCCGGTTGTCGCACTGGAGGGAACGTTGCAGCCGACATCGTGGTTCATGCAGACAGACGGGATCGATTCCGGACGAGAGACTGTTGCTTTGGGTGGAGTGAAGACCGGTTGGCGCGGCCGGCGTTGGGGACTTTATGGCAAACTCGACGCCGGCATGGTCAGTTTCAGTTGTGGGGACTGGAACTGGAGCGTAGGGACAACGTCGATTGCCTACCAGAATTGCGCGCGCTTGACCCATTTTGCACTGGAATACGGAGGAGCCGTTGAGTTCCGCAAGAGCCCGCGCTACGCATTCAGGCTGGATATCGGGCATCTTGAAGCCGCGGAATTCGACCACGTCATGTCACGGTATCGGGACGGATCGGTGATGCAATTTCGCGAGGGCGGCGTAACGCAGCATGTCGACGCGCAGATCGGGGTGAGCCGCACCTTTGGACGCATTGAGACAACGGTTCCCGATCGTGTTCCTGCGAAACAAAAATGGGATACTGGCGTCACCTTCGCGCTGCAGCCGCGCATCCAGCCGGACTTTGAGTATCTGAGCGCCTATCCGAGTTGGGGCCTGTGGGCTTCACGGAACTTCGGCAATCATTTCTCGTGGGATAGCACTCTACTTCACTCACCCAGGAACCCGGGAGGCATCGAAGACGTCGACTTTCAGGCCGGTGGCCGCGCTGTCGAATTTCTGAGTGGCGTCAAATTCGGCTTCCGCGATGGGCATTTTGGCTACTTCGCCAAGGTGCGGCCCGGAATCATTACCTTCGGCGAAGCGGATCGCCAAACGAATCCAGGGCCATGTTTCGGCATTGGACGGCATGTGCTGCCCTGCCGGTTGCGTACGCTCAAATTCGACCGCGGGATGTTCACGGACTTTGTCCTGGATACAGGAGGCATCGTCGAGGCTTATCCCACGCGGCATACAATTCTTAGGTTCGAGGCCGGTAATGCCACGATCTTCTATTTGCCCAAAAACATCATCGACTTCGCGCAGGTCTTTCCCATTCCCGAACGAACGCAATCGTCCATCTTGATTTCGTTCGGTGCGGGAATTCGCTTCTAGATCGGCTGTAATTACACTCCGTTTGTCGCCGGCTGTCGCAGCAACGCCAGGAACTCCGTACGCGTTTCCTTCTGCCGGAAACAGCCCACCATGGCGCTGGTCACCGTGGACGAGTGCTGCTTCTCGATGCCGCGCATCATCATGCACAGGTGCCGCGCCTCAATCACCACGCCCACGCCCTGCGGTTCGATCGCTTCCTGAATTGCGTCGGCGATCTGCCGCGTCAGCCGTTCCTGCACCTGCAGGCGGCGCGCAAAGACTTCAACCAGCCGGGGAATTTTGCTGAGCCCGATCACTTTGCGCTTGGGAATGTAGGCCACGTGCACCTTGCCGAAGAAGGGCAGCATGTGGTGCTCGCACAGAGAGAACATCTCGATGTCCTTGACGATCACCATCTCGTCGTAGTCCACATCGAAGAGAGCGCCATGCAGAATCTGCGCCGGGTCCTGGTCGTACCCCTTGGTCAGGAAGGCCATCGATTTTTCGACGCGCTCCGGCGTGGCAAGCAGGCCGTCGCGATCGGGATCCTCGCCCAGGCGGCTCAGAATCTCGCGATACATCTCCTGCGTGCTGAACGCGCCCAGCCCCTCATCGGCTACAACGGCAGGCTTGACCGCTTTGTTCACAACCATCGGACGTCCCATTTCCCTTAACCTCCAGCCCGACATTCGAAAGAGTTATTTTCCGTCTCTTCCACGCGGACCTGCTCCAGTTCTCCGGCCGGCAACGCATCTTTCACCAGCGTAAAAATCGTCCTGCAAAGATTCTCGGTCGTTGGCACGCGATCCGCAAACAATGGATCGAGATTCAGGTTGGCGTGGTCGAAACGCTCCAGCACCTGCGACCGCACCGCTTCGTCCAACGCCACCAGATCCACAACCATTCCCGTTTCGCCATCCACTGCGCCGCCCACCAGAACCTCAACGAAATAGTTATGCCCGTGCCCGTGTTCGTTGTTGCACTTTCCGTAGGCCGCGCGATTCTGCTCACCCGTGAGCGCTGTGGTGTGCAGCCTGTGGCTCACGCTCATCATGTATCGCCGGCCAAAATACGCCTTCACGCCTCACCTCTGTACTCGGCAAAAATCTCCGGCGTCTCGTACACGCGAATCCGGCTCAATCGCGCCCCTCCTGCCGCTGTCACCGCGGGCTCCAACCGCTTCCAGGCCGCAATGACGATATTTTCTGTGGTCGGATTGGCGTGCGCGAACTCCGGTGCATCCAGGTTCAGATGCTTGTGGTCATATGCAGCCAGAACCTCGCGCTCCATCACATCTTTCAGCCACTTCAGATCGACCACAAACCCGGTCACCGGATCCGGCTCGCCAGCCACTGTCACTTCCAGCGTGTAGTTGTGCCCGTGTCCATTGCGATTGGCGCAGCGGCCAAAGACTTGCTGGTTCTTTTCTGGCGTCCAGGCCTCGTTCCAGTAATAGTGCGATGCGGAGAACGTGGCCCTCCGCGTCAAAAAGATCATGCCGACCCCTTACATATAGAAGATGCCGCAGGCCCCCCCAGCGTTTCACGGAATCAAGCGAACGTTGCGCTAGCTGGAAAGGCGGACGGTCCGAATCTTGTGAACTGCCAGCTTCCCGGGCCCGGCTTCTCCGGATTAAGCCCCGTACTGCCTTCCCTTCCAGCTTACGCGCTTCAGAATACGGTGATGAAACCAGCTTCGGTAAAGGAGAAACACAAACAGCGGCAACCCCAGCGGGGAAATTGCGCAATCAATAAACGGAAAACTCGACTTCGCCACACGGTTGTAGAAGCGAAAGAGCGTGCGAAGCCAGAGCAACGCGAGAATCCACCCCGCGCCGAACCACTCCAGCCCATGCGCGCCCAGCCGCGCGTTCCAAAGCTCGTAGGCAAGAATGGGCAGCCCGAAGAAAAGCGCGAAATCGAGCGCTCGCCAGAACGCGAGAAAGAGTGCGTTGTTGAAGAGCAGTTTCAGGTTTTTGGTCCAGCCCTCGATCATCGCCCCGGTGCTGCGATACATGCGCGCGGAGACGGCATCGTCGGCGTAGCGAAAGCGCAGCCCCACCCTGCGCCGCTTGGCCATGAAAGCCAACTGCACGTCTTCAAGCACATCGGTGGCTACGCTCGGATGCCCGCCCAGCCGCCGGTAGGCCTCGCGCTCCACCAGCAGGAACTGCCCGTTGGCCGCGGCGATGTGCTGCGCCGGATCCGAGACTTTGGCCGGCGGATAGGCCAGCGCCAATTCGCAAAAAACCAGCGGCATGAGCGACCGTTGCGCCAATCCGCTCACCAGTTGCCGCGGCGAGTAGCTCAGCATGCCCACTTTGTTCCGTTCTGCCTCGTGGATCGCCCGGCGCAAATTGCCGGGCTCGTGGATGGTATCCGCATCCGTGAAGAGCAACCAGCGGCCGCGCGCTCGCCGCGCAGCAGTCCATACAGCGTTGGCCTTCCCGGTCCATCCCGGCTGCAGATCGCCGGCCTCCATCAGCGTGACCCCGGCAAACCCGCGCGCAATCTCGGCAGTTCGGTCGGTCGAGTGGTCGTCCACCACGATCAATTCCCAATCCTTGCCGAGCTCGAAGATTGCTTCTGACTGGCTGACCAGGGATTCAAGACACGCGCCCAGGCAGTCTTCTTCATTGCGCGCCGGCACAATTACCGTCAGCTCGATCAGCTCCGCGGGCTCCGGCTGGTCGTACACCGTTCCCGCCAGCGTCTTGCCGGCCCATTCGCGCCAGTCGGTCGTCGGCGGGCCCTCCGTCGGATCGGAAAGACCCAGTACCGGCTTGTACACATGTGGCGCGGTCGCGTCACCTGGCGCTTGGTCCTTCCTTCCCACGGCCCCGCTCGGTTCCCAATCATCCTTACGCATCGCGCCTCACGGCTTTCTCAGCCGCCCTTTCGCTCCGTATTATAAGGATGTGCGGTTTCCACGTTGCCTCGCCCTGGTTCTGATAATGCCTATCGCACTGCTGCCGGCGTGCAATCGCGGCGCACACCCTGCCCAAACCGGCAAAGCCGCGCCTGACTTCACGGTCTCCGACGGGACAACAAGCATTCATCTCGCCAACTATCGCGGCAAGGTTGTCCTGCTGAACTTTTGGGCCAGTTGGTGCGCGCCCTGCCTTGAGGAGCTGCCTTCGTTGCTCCAGCTTCACCACCAGATGCCGAGCGTGGTGATTCTTGGCGTCAGCATCGACGACGACCCGGTCGCGTATTCGAGCTTCCTCGTCCAGCACCACGTTGACTTCATCACTGTTCGTAACGCTGACGAGTCCGCTCCCAAGCTCTACCACACCGATATGTGGCCCGAGACCTACGTCATCGACCGCAAAGGCATCATCCGCAGCAAGTTCGTTGGGCCGCAGGATTGGACCAGCGCGGAGATGCAGTCCTTCCTCAAGAGCCTCTAGAATCCCCAAATCCGCATAACCGGATCACCGCTCCCATTAGGTCCACCAATCCAGATGGTCAGAAGCGCCAACTAACCAGTCGACGGATACCTTCTGCGATGCCTGGAGCCTGTCCTGAGCGCAGCCGAAGGATTCAAGCTCCGCCTGGGGGGTATCGCTCGCTTCAGCGGGCGCAGGGCATTAACGTCACGGCGCAACGCCCTGGAAAAACTGCTTCCGTTCCAGATGAATCGCGAACCTTAGACGCGTGACTTGAGCCCGAAGAGACGGCGCCACGTTTGTGGTCGCGCTGTGGGCTGATCGGCTTCTGCCTCCAGGCGCGGACTCTCGAAGCGCTGACTGCGGTCCACCCACTCCGTTGACGACAACAAGCGCGGGCCAACATCAATGAGCCGCGGAATCATCCCGAAGACGGCGACGCGATTCCACGGCTGCCCGCTCCGCATGCGGAAGCCTCTTTCGTTGAGCGCGGCAGCGATCTCCGCATAGGATGAGTCGAGTGCCACCCCCTCCATGATCAGCATCAAGACCTGGTGCTCTACCGGGTCGGCTTCCAGCCGCATGCAGTCATCGGAGATGCGCAGTCCGTAAGGAATGTCTTCATCGAAGTCCCCTTCGCTTGGCGCCTCGCCGCCGGGCACCTCGCGCCGCCACTCGATTGCGACCATCTGCCACCCAGCCTCGACGCGCCGCCGGATTAAATCGGGACTGAAGGGTTCGGAGACGATGTCGCGGATCCGGTCAAAATAGGCCATCGCGACCCCCTTTGCTGATTACAGCCTTCGCTTCAGACCCAGCAATTTAATTGCCAGTGGGCGAGTGGGCTCGAACAAGCTTAAGTTCCAGCAAAAACACGGCGATAGCCGAGCGCGCGCGCCACAGGTTCTTCTCTCGATTTGTCCACTAATGCAAATTCCTGTTCAGTTCCGGACACGCCTCAGGGAAGGCTGTGCGTCGCGCCGTGATTCGTCCGCCAATGCTCGGACGAGGGTGCCGGCGGCGCCACTTACCGAGACTGCTATCCTGAAATCATGACCACGGTGGAGATTCTCTATCGCTACGCCGCACCGCCCAGTGAGCAGGTGGCGCTGGCACTGGCCAGTGCCCGCGATGTTTACGGCATCCGGCGTCTCAGCTTCGATCGCAGCGCGCACACGCTTCGCGTGGAGTACGACGCCACGCGCCTGAACGCAGCCGCGGTCACCAAGCTTGTTCGCGAAGCGGGTCTCGAAATCGCCGAAGAGCCGCCGCTCATTCCACCGCCTGCGCCGCAAACCACTCCGGCACCGGCAGCCTGATGCCCGCGTTGCGCCGCCGGTCCAACCTTGGTACTCTTGGAAAGGTTCATCGATCAGGCTTCGCCCTGAAGCCTGCGTGTGTGCGCCCGTAGCTCAGCTGGATAGAGCGACTGACTACGAATCAGTAGGTCGGGAGTTCGAATCTCTCCGGGCGCACCATATAACTTCAAGATTTTAATTAAGTTAAAGGTCATTTGAGGGTCATTGCCCAGATGACCTTTTGACATCTGATGGCTGTTTTAGTGGCTGTTTGATCGGGCAGTAGTCGCGGCGACCAAATGGGACTCGTTTTGCGAGGGAGGCAGGCGCGATGTTGTTGCACGTCGCAGAATGCGCAGCGATCGAGAATGGCTCCGTGCCGGAGCACAAGCGGCAATTGCTGGCGCAACTGGCTGCGGCATTTGCAGTGCCGGCTTAGGCCCGGATTAGTCCTGATATAAATCGACAGAGCATGACCAATCCCTTGACAACACCTGACTCTGTGCGACTCGTGAATCATGATGACCTTACCGCCTTGGCGAGTCCGGTCGAGGAAGTCAGTCCAATTCTGCATCATTCGTGCTCGGGTTACTTTCCGTCTTCCCGCTGGTTTCAATCGGCAGGCACAGCGCAGCTATTCAGCTCATGATTCCCGAGGTTCCAGCGGGCGAAGGGTTCGAGCTAAATTGCTTCAATTCCGATCCGAGGATCACACTCAACCAAGTCTGTGCCTGACCCGCTGCCGTCTGCACTCACGTCGCGTTGCCGCGTGCAATAACGACGATGGCAAGGAACAGGATACCGAGTCCAACTAGGCAGTAGGCCATGGAAGCACGGCTCGATCCTTTCCACTCACCGCTGGCAATTCCCCAGATGACGCCGGCGATGATGACCGTGCTCATGAACACGGGCCAGCCGACGATGCCTCCCAAGGGGCCTAAGGCCCGCGCGCCCATTCCATAGAGAATGACGCCGACGAACCACACCACTCCCATCAAGACGCCCACCAGGCAGTAGACAGTCCCCGTCCCTTTGCTGAGGTAGACGCCCCAGGTGCGATTCTTGTTCAGCAGATATATGCAATAGGCCGCATTGGCGATAAAGCCAGAGCCAATAGCCAGCGCCCAGATGGCGTTGCTCGCCATGGCCGGAGAGGCTCCCGCCGCGAGGGCGCGCTGCTTCAACTCGTCGCCAAAAACAAGGGCGAAGTTGAACATGGAAGAGAATATCCCGGAAAGAATACAGACCACCAGGCCGACGGCGAAACCCGAGCGTGCCGGTCCCGCCGCACCGGGATTTTGTTTACGTTCGCGGATCCAGCCCGCCAGTGAAAGAGAGACCAGTCCTACGATCATGACCAGCGTGCCCACCATGAGCGCCAGCCCGCGATGAGTGTGAAATTGGTCGGGATGCAGCACCGCGAGCGGCAGCAGAGAACCAAACGCCGTGTTGACGCCCTGGATCACCGGAATGCCCAGGGCCAGTCCAATCCGGGAGATTCCGAAGCCGTACAGCGTGACGCCGATGCCAAAAGCAAATCCATAGAGAATGACGTTGGCCAGCACGGACCAGGAGGCTTGGTGGTAGATGCTGCCAAGATGAGGAACTGTTCCCACCGCGACCAGCCAGGGCGCAATCATGAGGCCTGTGATCACATAGATCAGCCATATGTTCTCCCACCGCCATTTGGCCAGGCGCTTCATAGGCGCGACGAAACTCCCATTCAGCGCGCCACCTAACAAGACAAGCATTAGGCCCCAACCGATTTGACCGCCCATGAAACCTCCAAGGTCTCTCTACGGGCCGGGGCTGCGTTCAGACTTCCGGCAATGAGCAAAGCCCGCCGTCTCGGGACTGTATTTAATTCAGGCTCAGAATGCAACCACACGTCTGTGCCCGCGATCATCTGGCGCAACGCCTTAGCTCTGCTAAACTTCCAAGCGCAATAGGTGGACGCGAGCGCAATGAGCTCCATTGCCTAAATGGGAAGACTCGGACCGCATTGAGCCGAAAGATTGGACACAGGAAAAGGGTCCGCATCATGAAAGCACTTTTAGTTTTTCAGCCCAACAAGTTCGCATGGGTCGATATGCCCAGACCGGTATGTGGGCCTGGCCAGGTCGTCATCCGCACTGCCTATTGCGGCATATGCGGAACGGATATCGATATCCTTCGGGGCAAGGTTCCTGCACTTTTTGTTCGATATCCGGTGGTTCCAGGACACGAATGGACCGGAACGGTGGTGGAGGTCGGCCCCGGGGTAACGAACTGCGCCATCAACAGCCGAGTGATGGCCGTTGGATATTTGAATTGCGGTGTCTGCGCCCATTGCCGCGCAGGAGAAGTGAACCACTGCGAGGTCCACGAACAGATCGGATTCACTCACAACGGCGGCTTCGCGGAATTCGTCGTAGCCCCCGCCAGGTGCTGCCTCGTGATCGCCGACACGATCGGCCTTGACGAGGCGGTGATGGCGGAACCCGCGGCCACGGTGGTTCGCGCCATTGACCGCACCTCACCCAAGGCCGGCCTTAAGGCGGCCGTCATCGGCTGTGGTCCCATCGGTCAAACCGCAATTCGCGCCCTGGGCCTTTACGAGCCTTCTGCGATTCTGGGGATTGATCTCTCCCCAATGCAGGAGTCCCTTGCCAAGCGCGCCGGCGCCACTTCTTTTGTATCCACTTCGGATACCGCCGAGATGGTCAGCATGAGCGGCGCGGATGGATGGGATGTGGTGATCGAGTGTGCGGGAGGCCCTCAGGCCCTGGAAACTGCTTTGACGATCGTTCGGCCCGCGGGGCATGTGGCGATCATTGGCGCATCGT
This sequence comes from Candidatus Sulfuritelmatomonas gaucii, assembly GCA_900290245.1. Classification (GTDB taxonomy): domain Bacteria; phylum Acidobacteriota; class Terriglobia; order Terriglobales; family Acidobacteriaceae; genus Telmatobacter; species Telmatobacter gaucii. The sequence continues at coordinate 71,681 of OKRB01000057.1, forward strand.
CCGACGATCAGGTCCTTTCTTTGCCTGCCAATATCTTCTACAAGAAAGACCTGCGCATCGATGGAATCCTGAGCTACACACCGGAATCCTTCCGCCACGCCCTCGATCTGTTGGCGTCAGGCAGGCTGAGGCTCAAGGATCTGATCACCCACCGCCTGCCCTTCGAACAATTCGCGATCGCTGTGGAACTGCTCGCGGCACGGGCTGAACCACTCGGCAAGGTGATGGTGGGCCACTGTGATTGATGGGAACAGAACACGGCCGATTCGCGAATCATGAAGGTTTCTTGCCGGAGGATAGGAACGATGAACATCACTGCGGAAGAAATTAAGGCAATGCTGGACGTAGCTTTGCTCCCGCCCACCACCACGCCCAAGGAAGTTGAAGCGTTGGCCGTGGTAGTGCGCAATGAAGGGTATGGGCAGATGTGTCTCAACACGGCTCACATCCAGCGAGCGGTTGCCGCCTTGAAAGGTTCCCGCGCGAAGGTAGTTGCCGCGGTTGGTTTTCCTCTGGGTGCGGTGACAACGGAAATGAAAGTGTTCGAGACTGAGCACGCCCTGGCCGACGGCGCCGCGGAGATTGATATGGTGCTGAACATAGGCGTGTTTCTGGAAGGCGACTTAAAATCTGCAGAAGGCGATGTGCGCGCCGTTGTCGAGGCCGCCGGCGGAGCCCCGGTCAAAGTCATCATCGAAACTCCTTTCCTGACCGAGAGACAGAAGGCTGACGCTTCCCGCGTGGCGCAGGCAACGGGCGCGGCGTTTGTCAAAACCTGCACCGGATTCAGCCCCGATCCCTCCGCTCTGTACGAGGACGTGCGGCTGATTCGCCGAACCGTAGGCCCAAACATGGGGGTCAAGGCTTCCGGCCGGATTGGCAATTACTTTCGCTTTGCCGCCATGGTGGAAGCGGGCGCCAATCGCATGGGGATTAATTTAGGGCAGGCCCGCGAGATTCTTCGCGGCTGGGAAGCAGAGCACCCTCAGTAGGCATAGCTCGTGCGGCATGTGCCGATGCAATAGACGACGAAACGAGGAAAACAGACCCCGCCCCATCGACTTCCACCCTGGTAGTGTGAACAGAACCTAAGCGAGACACGCTGACTTGCGCACACGGTGTACTGAGGAAATCAAGTGAAAGAGCTTCGCGGACAGGCGAATGCCGCGAATCTGATCGTTTCAAAACTGGTCTGTCCCATTCTTTACACTTCTGCAGCGCAAAGGATCATGCTCTTCGAGAAAGAACTCTCTATCCATGTAGCCAAACACCATCGACTTAGTAATGGGGAGCTTCTCATGCCGCACGCCAAAGTACGCATGAACCATAATCAGTGCGATCAGTCCCACACCTGCCAGCCCGTGCAGCACATAGATCAGGCCCCAAGTCATATCTCCAAAAATATAGGGATTCCGCACCAGGACTCCGAAGGTATTGACGTGCTTCATCATGCACAGTCCCGTCACGATCACGGCCAAACCGGAGCACAAAATGAGGAAGTGGTAAAGCTTGTTCTCAGGCGGATACTTTGCAAATCTATTGGGCAGGGGAGAATTCCAGCCCAGCGCGAGCCGCAACCTGCGCACCATATCGCGCACATCGGTCATGTCCGGCCAGATCGACATGAAATCGAGGAAGAACGATGCATGCACGATGTGGAATAGCACCAGGGCTGACAACACCAGCCCGGCAATCCAATGGCAGGTAACCCAATTCATCCTGACGCCCACCTTGGGCAGGAACGCTGTGATCAGCAGCACGAACATCGACGTTGCCATCAGCCAATGGAACGCCCGCGAAACGAGGGAGTGCCTCGGCACTCGTTCCGAAATCGATGCAAGCACCTCCGGGGAATCATTCGCCGCGAACTTTCTCGGCTTGGCAAGCACTCCGACATAAATCGCGTGCCCCACCATGAATAGCGCAGCCGCGGCAACGCACACCCAACCCAAGAACCACGCAATGTGGATCGGAACCCGAGATCCCACTGGGCTGATTGCCCACTGAATCAAGTCCATGATGACTCCTGCACTCCGGCTATGGCGCGCTTCACAAGGTTCCGCATCAGCGGAATCTTGTATGCGTTGAATTGCAGCGGGATAGCTCCCTCGACTGCCATCCTGCCTGCCATCTCGCCTGTCGATGCTTCGGCAGGCTTACCCGTCACCGCGCGCTCCACATGCTTCAAGCGCATCGGCCGTGGAGCCACAGCGCTTACGGCCAGCCGGATACGGTCGATGACGCCGCCGGAGACAAACATTGCCGACGCCACATTCATCAGCGGGAAGTCCCAAACATTCCGGTCGCGAATCTTTTCGAAATAAAATCGGGCGCCCGCCCAGGTGGAAGGAATTCGGATTGCTGTGAGCAGTTCGCCAGGCTGGAGGACTGTCATATTGGTAATGTCGATCTCAGGCCCGACAAAATAGTCTTCGGCATCCACGACCTTCTGACCTTTGGGCGTCAGCAGCACAAACTTGGCACCGAGTGCGATCAGCGCCGGCACGGAATCTGAAGGATGGACAGCCACGCAGCGATTGGCTCCGAAGATGGCGTGTTCGCGATTGCGGCCCACCGGGGTATCGGCATAGCAGGTGTTGCCGCCTGCGCGATAACACGGCCATCCGCCGCGATAGTACCAGCAGCGTGTGTCCTGCGACACGTTGCCACCCAGCGTGCCCTGGTTGCGGATCTGAGGCGAGGCCACTACCGACACTGCCTCGGAGAGAACACTATACCGCGTGTTGATCACGGGACTGTTCGCAATCTCGGTCAGGGTCGTCATGGCGCCGATCTCGATTCCGTCGCCACTCGTGCGAATTCCCTTCAACTCATCGACACCGCTCAAGTCGATCAGAACCTTGGGCTTCTTGATGCGATCTTTGAGCCAGTCAAGGCTATCGAGCCCTCCCGCCATGATCCAGGCTTGCTCACCGTGTTGTTGCAGCAGCTTATGCGCATCGGCAGCCGATGTGGGCTGCAGCAGATCAAAAGCCGGCATCACGTCGCGTATGACAGCCATCGCTCTCTCCAGTTCACATCCAATATCAGATGAAAGCCATCAAAGGGTGCTGCATCGGGCGCCCCGCTTCCAATGACGCCAGAATCGTATCGGCATTCACTGGTGCGCGCGAAAAAACTTCGGCGCCAATCGCGTCGGTCAGCGCGGTCAATATCGCTGCTAATCCACCGCCTACCGGAGGCTCGCCGACGCCGCGTGCGCCTACTGGTGTTTCCGGATCGGGAATATCCAGGGCATCCCACTGCATGTCGTTCGGAATATCCAGGATTGACAGCGGCTTGTTCTGGTAGAAGCGCTTTGCCACCGGCACGCCATAGTGAGCGTCGTACACCATTTTCTGCCCGATTGCGTGCCCCATACCCAGGGTGCTGCGGCCAAGAATCTGGCCTCCCAGTGCCGCGGGGTGCATCACAGTGCCCACATCCCCGTAGGCCTGGTAGTCGATGATGAAGTACTTTCCTGTCTCAATATCAACCTCCACTTCCGCAAAACACGCAAAATACGAGAACCAATCGCCATCGCACGGATATTTGTCCTTGGCTGAGACCACCAGCCCCTGCCCCGTGAGTCCGGCCACAGCCAACCTGGTCTGCGGGTTCACGTACGGATTAGCTTCGTGCCCGTCGTATATGCCTCCCAATTCGATCGCCCGCTTTCCTGCTTCAGCAAAGCTCAGTCCCGCACCTCCGCCTTTGCGAAATACGCGCTGATTGGCCACCTGGTATTCGGCAGGATCTCCTCCATGCGTCTTGGCCGCGATCTCTTTCAACCGCAGCGCGCACTCTTCCGCCACCGCCCAGGAAGCACGGCTCATGGCGTTCATTGTTCTGCTGCCGACCGACAAGCACGAGTAAGGAAGATGCTTCGACGTATCGCCCCATGTGATGTCACAAATCTCCCATGGCACGCCAAGCTTCTCCGCCGCGGCGCGAAACACATCGAACACCGACTCAGTTCCCAAGTTGGCGATGCCCGACTGGAACCGCACGCGCCCTTGCGGCGTGATCACAAGCAACCCGTCGTAGCCGGTATCGCCACCGTCGTGCCCGGCCAGTGCGACTCCAAGGCCACGCACCTTCGTGCCAGATCGCTTAGCTCTTTCCGTGCGCTCGTTCCATCGGAACTGATCCGCGCCACGATCCAACGCCTCCCTCAGGAAACAACTGGTTGCATGACCGCGTCTGCCCTTGACCAGCGGCCCAAATTCGGCTTTGCCCTCAGGACAGTTCACGCGCCGTATTGACAACTGGTCTATCCGGAGCCTGCGCGCCGCCTTCGACAGGATTGGCTCCATCAACGCACTGCACACCAGGCCGCCGGGAGAAGTTTGCGGCATGCGCGGAAGAGTGTTGGTCATCACCGAGATCGCACGCTGCCGCATCGCGCGCGGTTGATAGAGCAGAGAGACAAATTTTGCTGCCCACAGGCCATCGAACTGCGCGTCATAGGACCCGCTATTTGAAACAGTGAACATGTCCAGCGCAAGGATCCTGCCGTCCGCCGCGAAACCAACCTTGAGACGTCCCACCACCCCAGTCCGTGCGCGCCCAATGAAATGTTCTTCTTCGCGGCTGATACGCATCATCACGGGGACGCCCAGTTTCTTCGACAGCAGCGCGGGAATGATCATCGTCACTCCTGCCCTGACTTTGCCTCCAAATCCGCCACCGGTGTATTCGCTGATGAATACGACGTCTTCCTGCGGCATGTTCATCAACTGCGCGATCAAGGACAGGGTTTGACCTGTACTTTGCGTTCCGGTATGCAAGAACAGCTTGCCGTTCTGCCAGTAGGCCATCGCCGTGCGAGGCTCGAGGCACTGGTGGCTCGTATCCGGTGTGACAAAGGTCTCGTCCAGAATCAACGCCGCATTCTTGAATCCCTCATCGAGATTCCCATAAGACCACTGATCGGGCACATTGCCCATCGGCAATCTTCCGCTGTTGTATTCGGCAAAGTCCGCTTCTGTCCACTTCACCTCCCGCAACTGAGGCGAGGGCGGATTCGGCGCCGCCGGGCTTACCCAGGCATTCCCATCCTCTCGCGGATTCTGCCCTCCAGGGCGCAACGTCTCCAGCGGATCGAGGACCCAAGGCAGCGGTTCAAAATCGATCTCGATCTTCTCGATCGCTTCGGCGCATGCCAGCTCATCCAACGCTGCCACGGCAAGAATCGGATCGCCAACATACATCGGCTCGTTGGTCAAAGCGCGTTCGCGCCATTTGCTGGCCTTGACGACATTCCCATTGTCGTCCCTGCTGTCTGCGGGCACCGGAATATCGTCCGCCGTCAGAATCGCCTTCACACCGGGAACCGCCATGGCCGCGCCGGTGTGGATGCGCCTGATGCGGGCATGCGGCGTCGGACTCAACACCAGCCGGCAGAACAGCATGCCTTCGGCGCGAAAATCCTCGGCATACTTCGCCCTGCCGGTAACCTTCGCCAGCATATCCGCAGTTTGATAGTCCTTCCCAATCAGCTGATGGCCTTTACCGTATACACGCTGCGACGGTTTCGGCCGGGGATCGGCAGGCGTTCGGTTGTCAGCCACGAATTATGCTCTCCCCATCTTCTCCGCACCATGCATTAATGCGTCGAGGATCTTGTTGTAGTCCTGACAGCGGCAGAGATTGCCAGACACTCCGCGCGCCAGCTCGGCACGACCAGGATGCGGATGCGCATTCAGGAACCCGACCGCCGACAGAATGAAGCCCGACATACAAAATCCGCATTGGAATCCCTGCTTGTCCATCACCGCCTGCTGCACCGGATGCAGCTTGCCATCCGGCGACGCGAGTCCTTCGATCGTAGTGACCTTGCGGCTGCGCACGGTATGGGTCAGCACCGAGCAACTATATTGTGGGATATCGTCGATGAGCACCGTGCATGCGCCGCATTCCGCGCGGTCGCATCCCAGTTTGGTCCCAGTGAGGCCCATCTTGTATCGCAGTGTCCAGGCCAACGTCTCCTGCCTCATCACATCCACGCGACGCCGCATTCCATTCACATCGAGAGTAATCAGCCGTTCGCCAGGAGACGCCTGCCAGTGGACCGCCGATGTAATCAACTTATAGCTCGCCGCAGCAATTGCGCCGCCGCCAGCGATGACGCCCAGGATGAACTTTCGCCTGGTCACCTTCCTCGACGTCTCTCCGGTCCTCGCCTGCTCCGAAGTCTCCGGCATAGAAGATTCTCCCGGCTTCTTCACTCCTGCGGAATTGCGATGCACCGTACCGCTCGTGCAAGGCCGCTTCATCATTTCTATGATGTGCTCTTTATGAGCTGGAACTTGTGCTCAAAACGCCAAGTCCACCGCAATATAGTAGTAGGTGACGATGGAGCTCCTCTGTGTAAGTGTTTCGCATCACATTCATTGCTGATGGTTCAGCGTTCGCACCTTTGTAGCAACGACTGCTGCTGCCGCAAACCCGAGAGAGTTCGTGGTTCGCAAATTGATGGTGTGCGCTGAATCACAAAAATTGATATCTGCAACGCCGTTTCTGTTCTTAGACGTTTCATTCCGCAAGCAACAGTCCTTATACTCGTCTTTCAACAAATCGCAGGTGTTTTTCAGGAGGATACTTTGACCATTGTTCGCAAGCTCGTCTTTCTCCTTTTTACCTTGGTGATCTTTCGCTTATCTCCGGCCTTTGGCCAAACTCCTGCTGCGCCTGAGCCTCACAAGCACCACGTTCTTGTTATCGCCGAAACAAAAGGCTGGCAGCATGACTCCATTCCTGATGCCATGGTCGCAGTCTATGAGATGGGAAATGAGAGCGGCCTATGGGATACCGAACTGCGTACCGACAGCGATCTGCTGACATTCCACGATATTCCTATGAACGGGAAGAATCTGGCGTATTTCGATGTGGTTGTTTTTGCCAGCACATCCGGCGAAATGACCTTGCGCGACGACCAGAAGAAGGACTTGCTTACCTTTGTGCACGACATGGGAAGAGGCTTCGTTGGCATCCATGGTGCTCTGGACACGAATTTCGATTGGCCGGAATATGGCAAAATGCTGGGCGGTTACTTCGACCAGCACCCGTGGGGAACCTTCAATGCTCCCATCCGCAATGAGCAGCCCGACTTTCTGATCGTGCGTCATTTCCCGGCAAACTTTCATAAATGGGATGAAATCTATCAACCGAAAGATTGGTCGCGGTCAGATGTCGACGTTCTCCTGAGCCTCGATCCAACGCAATTGGACTACAGCCAGCCGAACGTGCATCGCGCCGACCACGACTTTGCTGTTGCCTGGGTCAAACACTATGGCAAGGGCCGCGTGTTCTATTCCTCTCTTGGCCACACGCCCGAGTCATGGAAGGATCCCGACATCCGCACGATGTATTTTGAAGCCATCAAATGGGTGCTCGGCATGACCGACTGCGATATCGTCATACATCCAATGCCGTCTGCACAGCCCAAAGGACAGAACAGCCCATAACAGCCGACGTGAAGGCGGTAAAGGACGCTCCAAAGTGGGAGAGGCACCGCGTCATGCCGCTGCCGCAATAGCCTCGCAGCCGCATTGATATTGAATTTAGTCTGCTGGCGCTGTGGTGCCCACCTTCCGCAAGCAGCCAATGATAGATCGTTAGTTAAGTCTTGATTCGATTAAAGGTGACAATTTCTCCGGTCAGGTCAACGGAACCAACCTTCAAGCCAACTCCGAGCCAGGACGATGCCTGGACATGGCGCCCGCGCTCGTTTGCCCACCACGGACGGTGTTTTCTGGCCGAAGGAGGCAATTGATCAGCAATTGCCTTTTCAAGTTTGCCGAACGTAAATCGCACAGAGGGACCTTCTTCTAGAATCTGAATGAAGCGTATTCGCTGAACAAACGCGAAGGGATCTTTGAACATCAGTTGCGTCGAGGAAGCATTATCGAATCCGCTCGGGTCGAAAAGAAGCCGGACGAGGACTCGGATGAGATCGTATTCACGTTTGGACTGCCTGACCCTTCGGTGGCGCCATTCACATCCCGCGAGGACGATCAATAGGACCGACAGGAACGGCGTTCAGCAATAGAGTCACGTTCAATCTAAGAGCCTTCAAACTGCTCGGGCGTGCCGCCGTCTTCTCGTCAGAAATGAGTAAGCGTCGAACATAGCTTCCATGGGTGGGTTAAATATGCAAGCGATTCGGGGCCATTACTACCAAGAAGTCGGCTTGTGGCAAGGTTTTCCGACGGTCGGCGTTGCTCACGGCGCATTACGGGCAATAC
>OKRB01000060.1:0-751 GCA_900290245.1 Candidatus Sulfuritelmatomonas gaucii
AGTCGCCACGCCACCGGCGTTGGCGGCCTTCGCTGGCCCGTAGAGGATCTTCGCCTCGAGGAAAAGCTTCGTAGCGTCCAGTGTGCTCGGCATGTTGGCGCCTTCCGCCACAACCTTGCACCCATTCATCACCAGCGTTGCTGCATCCTTGGCGTTGATCTCATTCTGTGTGGCGCTCGGGAAGGCGCAGTCCGCCTTGATGGCCCAGAGCGGGTTGAAGTCCTTCGACGGATCCACCGGCATATACTTTGCCGTCTTGAAGTGGTCCGCATAATCCTTGATGCGGCCGCGGCGCACATTCTTCAGTTCCAGAATCCACGCCAGCTTCTCGCGGTTGATCCCCTCGGGATCATGAATCACGCCATTGGAATCGGACATGGCGATCACCTTGGCGCCGAGGTCCAGCAGCTTCTCGATCGTGTATTGCGATACGTTGCCGCTTCCAGAGACCAGGCAGAGCTTGCCGTCAAGCGTTTCTTTCCGCGTCTTCAGCATTTCCTTCGCGAAATACACGCAGCCGTAACCCGTGGCTTCCGGACGAATCAGCGATCCGCCCCAGTTCAGCCCCTTGCCTGTCAGCACGCCGGTGAACTCGTTCTTCAGCCGCTTGTACTGTCCAAACAGGAAGCCGATTTCGCGCCCGCCAACGCCGATATCGCCCGCCGGAACGTCTGTGTCTGGGCCGATGTGGCGGCACAGCTCGGTCATGAAGCTTTGGCAGAACCTCATCACCTCGTTGTCGCTCTTGCCC
>OKRB01000060.1:761-1243 GCA_900290245.1 Candidatus Sulfuritelmatomonas gaucii
GCCCTGATCGTCGACCCAGGGGACGCGAAACATGATCACGCGTTCCGGCTCGACCATGCGCTCTAGGATGCGCGCTTTTTGGTATTCAGGGTGTTTCGAGAGGGCGGGACCTAGAGATTCGAGTACTTCCTGCACTGCCTGATGGAATTCGGGTTCGGCGGGATTCTTGGAACGTACGCTGGTCAGAACGTCATTTATATACTCCGCTGTTCCTTTGGTAGTCGCAGCGGACAGGGTACTAATGCCCATGAGTGTGTCCTCCTAGTTTTATTTTCGTACTGAAATGTCATGAAAGCAGCCGTCAGGGGCCGCCAACTGAGGCTGGCCGGAGAGCACTACTATTAAACTTGCTTATGGGCACTAAAAGCTGTGACATATATCACAGGGCTCCGTGTGTCCCGTACTGGCCCCTTTCCTCCCTTGGCGCGATTGTCTGTTTGGCAGGTTGTTGAAAAACTCTTACTTAGGAGGTGGGGGCTTCA
>OKRB01000096.1 GCA_900290245.1 Candidatus Sulfuritelmatomonas gaucii
ACTAGTAGCTTGAAGCTAGACGCTGTCTTTCCAGAACGGCGACGGGCCAAGCCACTTCATGTCGTAGCGGTTGATGAAGTCCTCGGTTGCGGCGAGCTTCGGCTGGGCGCAGGCGTCGATGAAGTACTGCTCCATCTTGTCCGCCGGGGTAAATGCGATGAGCATGTGCGCGGGCCCGCCGACAGCGGAGAAAGTGTGCGGGATGCGCCGCGGCGCGAGAACGGAGTCGCCTGAGCTCAGGTGCGGGCGCTGCTCGCCGACCTGAAACACGACCTCGCCTTCCATCACGTAAAACCATTCGTCCTGCGAGTAGTGCAGATGCAGAGCCGGCCCCGTTCCGGGTTGCAGGCCCCTGTGCTCGATGACAATGAGATTGCCACCGGCGTCGGAACTGAGCACCTTGAATGCCATCGAGCTGAAGCCCAGCGAATGCAGATGGCCGGTGCGATCGTCGCCTGCGGGAACGGGGTGAACTTCGGGGGCAGTTACGGTGGGCGCTGGAGCTTGGGCCAGGGCTGAGTTTGGAATCAGATCGTGAAGCGCGACGGCGGGAACGAGAGAAGCGGCGGATTGCAGGAAGGTTCGGCGGGGAAAGTTCATGCTGGCATGATACGGCAGACAAGCGGCCGCAGGCGCCCGGGATAAAGAATCATGGAACGGTGAAAGGAACGTCGATGGTGGCTGCCGATCGGGATTTCTTTCCGCGCGCTCGAAGATTGTGCTCGAAGGCGATGGCGGTAGAGTGTTTTGTGGCGCTTTCTCGTTGCTGCGAGAACGCAGTCGAGCGAGATGGTGTGGCCGTTCAGCCTGTCACGGCGCTGCGATTGGCAAAGTGGTACGATGTGTGCCGTCGGGAAGGCCGAAACCATCGCACGATCTGGCGCCTGTTCCGGTTGCGGACAGACAGCATGGGCCCACATGCAGGGTGAAGATTTCCTTGCTCCCGACACAGAGCCTCGAGGTTCAGCGCGGCCTCCAGCGATCGGCGATTCGGATTCCTGAAAGGTAGGAGACCTTCGTCATGCGTGTTCTCAAAGCGTTTTCCGCATTCTTCCTGTTCTTTGCGTTGTCTCTCAGCGGCTGCAAGGGCAGCACGCAGGCCGCTACACAAACGCAGGCGCCGTTTACCGTCCTTCCCGCTGCACAAGGCGAGATCATTGAATACGGCGGGGTGGCCGGAGCCAACAGCCTGGCTGCCGCCATGGGAAATGTTCTGAGCCAGATTCACCAAGCATGCGGCGAGAAGCCCAGCGTGGGCCAGGTCTTTCGTGTCAAGGGCTCGAACTCTGCCGGGGTCTTCTTCACCGTCGTCGACCACGCACAAGCCAATCGGCAGTTGGCCGGTCTTGTCATCGGCGCCCAAAACGGAGCGAATCAATTTCAGGTAGGCGTCGTCTCCGATTCTGCCGATCGCTTTGCCCAGACCGCAAATCCCATGATGCAGCAGCTCTTCAGCGCCTGGAATCCTGGTGCTGCCTCGGCCACTGGCGGCTCTGCCCCCGCAGCAGGGGCTAGCGCCTCCACGCCGGCCGGCGCTGCGCCGGGTTCCTCGGTTCCACTTGAGCCCGTCACCGCGCCCGACAACTCCGCCACCATCTCCGTTCCCGCAGGTTGGACCATGGACCAGTCCAGCCACATGGGCTCACTGATTTTGCACGGGGCAAACGGAGAGCAAATGGGGCTGAACATGTCGAAGCCGGCGGCGGACCCGTCGAATCCGTGGCAGATGCGAATGGCGGCCGCTCACTACAGCGTGATCCTGCCTGGCAGCGTGGTGTATGCGTTCCGGGGCGACCCCGTCAAAGAGTTTGTGCCGATGTTTCAGGCCTGGCGCAAATCGAACGGCGGGGGGCCGGCGCAGATTCAGGTAAAAGACTCGCAATCGTTGCCGACCAATCCCGGCAACCATTGTGCGGGCGCCTCGGGGCAGATGGATCTGGACGGAAAAGGAATGCAGAACTTCACCAGCGAGATTTGCGCGATGGATCCTAATCCCCAGTACGGCAACTATGCGATGACGCTGACGCACATCCTCATCCCTGTTTCCATCGGCGACAAGGAGAAGGACCTGATCAAAGCGATCATTGGCTCGTACAAGCCCAACCAGCAGGTGATCAGCCAGGAAGAAAACCAGATGCTGAAGGCGAAGCAGCAGTCGGACCAGCAGACGCTGGCCATGAGCCAGATGATCGTGAACCAGATCAAGCAGGTGGGCGCGCAGGCGACTGCGCGCTACAACGCAACGGAGGCCGCGAACGACGCGCAGCATGCTGGCTACTGGGCGCAGCAGAACTCGAATGCGCAAAATTCGGCCGGATTCAGCAATTACCTGCTCGACCAGTCGGTCGTGCAAATGAATGGCATGGGTGGAGCTAGCCACGCGACCATGTGGAATACGACGGCAAGCGCGCTGGTTCAGTCAAACCCCAATAAATACGAGATCGTCAACACGCCCAACTACTGGAAGGGAGTGGATTACTAGACCTGGTTGCATCAATGGCTTTGTGAAAGGGCACGACTTCAGCCGGGCCGAAAATGCGCCAATCAATGCCTTGGCGTCAGCCACTACCAGGATGCAGGAGTTGTGGATCTCCCCTAGGATTCCGCAGAGACGACGCGTGCGACGAGGTCGTAGTCGTGAGCCTCGGTAATCTCAGCGCGGTAAAAGCGGCCTGCTTCGAGCTTTTCCAGCGGGCCGAAGTCGTTGATGTAGACTTTGCCGTCGATCTCGGGCGCGTGGAACTGGCTGCGCCCTTCCCAAAGCAGCGGCGTCTCCGCGCTTTCGCCTTCGGCGAGCAGCGTAAGCTCGCGGCCGACCCAGCTCTGCTTGGTTTTTCTCGAGATGGACTGCTGCAGCTTCATCAGCCGCCGCCGCCGCGATTCGATAGTGCGCTGCGCGACTTTCCCGTTGAGCGCTCGCGCGCCCGAGCCTTCTTCATCGGAGTAGCTGAAGACGCCGAGCCAGTCAAAGCGGGCTTCGGCAACAAACTCCTCCAGAACTTCGAAGTCGCGGGAAGACTCTCCGGGGAATCCCACGATGAACGATGTACGCAACGCAATGCCGGGAACGGCGGCGCGCACTTTGCCGAGTGTTTTCAGGAAAATGTCGGCGCCCGCTCCGCGCTTCATGCGCTTCAACACGTCAAGCGATGCGTGCTGCAGCGGCAGGTCGAGATATTTGCAGATGTTGTCGTGGCGAGCGATGGTGTCGAGCAGCTTGCCCGTGATGCGGTTGGGATACGCGTAGAGAAAGCGCAGCCAGCGCAGGCCCTCGATGCAGGCGAGCGCGTCGAGCAACGTGGCCAAGCCATCGCGCATGCCAAGGTCTTCGCCGTAGCAGGTGGTGTCCTGGCCGATGAGCGTGATCTCCTCAACACCGCGTGCGACCAGTTGCTCGGCTTCCGCGACGACGGACTCGAATCGGCGCGAGCGGAATTTTCCGCGCAGGTTGGGAATGACGCAAAATGTGCACGGATGATCGCAGCCCTCGGCAATCTTGATGTAAGCCGAAGCGCGCGGCGTCGAGAGCAGGCGCGGCGTGGTCTCGTCATACAGATAGCTGGGCAGCATGTGCGATGCGCCCTGCCACGCGTCGCGGCGAAAGCGGCCGTGCGCTTCGCGATGATCGCCTTCGGGCCGGCTCTTGTGGGTTCCGGATTGCGATTCCCTGCCCGGCCGAATCTCCGCTTGCGTGCTGGTAAGAATCGTGAAGGGTGACGGCGTGGCAGCTTTTGGCGATGGCGCGATGCCCGCGGCTTCGAGAATCGACTCGAGCTCGCCGGTGCCGATGACGGCGTCCACTTCGGGGATGTTCTTCTGTATTTCGTCGCGATAGCGCTCGACAAGGCAGCCGGCAACGATCAGCTTGCGCGCACGGCCTTCGGTCTTGTGGCGGGCCATCTCGAGGATGGTGTCAACCGATTCCTGCTTTGCGGTGTCGATGAAAGAGCAGGTGTTGACGACGAGAATCTCGGCTTCTTCCGGCCGCGCGGTCAGGCGCGCTCCGGCACGATCGAGCAGGCCCATCATCACCTCGGAATCGACCAGGTTTTTGGGGCAGCCGAGAGACACGAATCCCACGAGGGGGGAAGATTTTGGCGTGGTGTTGCTCACTTATCGATTGTAGTTGTAGCGGGAAGTTGTAGTTTTATCGGGGAATGAAGTCGTGAAATAGTGGAAGAATGAAGGGGGTGGCGGGATGATTGCTCGGCTATGGCGCGGATGGATAAAGCCAGAAGAGGCAAATGGTTACGAGGAGTTCCTCAAGCAAAAGGATCTGCCTGGGCTGCGTGCTTTCGGAGTGTGAGGCATCGAGGTTTTATAGTCGCGCAACTTCCAGGAACAACTGCTGATGCCTAAATTGTGCTATTGCCCCTGCCAAGAGAGAGAACTAAAGTACTTGCGAAATTAGTCCCAGGTTCCACGAGTGCTTTGGATTGCTCGTGGTGAACATTGGCTAGCACGATAACCGGCTGGATCGGGCCCAAGTTGCTATTAGAGCCGTTCTCCCGCCCGTTGGAGGACACATGCTTCTCACCCTTCTCGAAATCAGCGTTATTGTAACTGCGGCAATCTGTTTTCTCTGGTGGCAAATCCGTGTTCGCCGCAGACGGACGGTTGCATGGAACACGCTGGTCGCCAACCTGCGACCAAATCGGGGCGATATTGAATTAGCTAATCACCTCAATTGGAATAAAGATCTCTTTGCGATGCCGAAAGAAAAGTGGCAGAGCACTAATGTCGCGGAAGGCTTGTGGACAATGTATGAGAATGCGGGTGTAATGCTCGACATTGCCAATTATGCGGCCTTCAACAGCACCTTGACCGATCCTGAAGCAATAGCGGCCCTGCGCCAAGACGCATTTCAGCTTCGCGTCCGGGTAGTAGTCGCCCTCTCGAAATGCGCTTGCGACCAGATGAATGAGAGCACTTACGCAATTGTTTCCCGCGCCACAGCGTACTATGCCGATATGGTGAAACGGACAGCCGAACTGACGCAAGCCAATGGCAGGCCGCTGGCTCCTGGATTCGCAGCATCGATGTCGATGTAATCAATTCCTCTCTCGTGTGCAATCGTTCCGAGCATTGGCGCGATGCGCTGGGCCACTTCAATAACCTGGAGTGGCCCTTCTCTTTTGGCCCGATCTTGCGGCTGCAACCTGTTCGCTCCGAAGAAAACGGGTGTTGGAGTTGACTCTCCCGAGAGTTCGGCCGAACAAAGCGACTTTTCCGGTTGTTCCAGTAGGGCGAATCAAGTCCGTTGAGATTCCAATTCCGACTCCATCGACAGACACACTATGGACCCTTGTATCACCGGCCTTTGGGTTGTCGGGGGCGGCCCTGAAGTTCGTCGTTCTTCCGCTTTAGCTTTCGCTGAATCTTGAACGGCTCCGACCTCTTCCTCGCTGCATTTATGTTTCCAAGGTTTCCATTTTCTGCCATTGCAGCGATTGGCTTCCTACGGCGGTGGCATGCCGCCGAGATAGCCTTCGGGCTGCGCGGGGGCACGGTTGAGCAAAGCGGTGAAGGCTGGATCGGGAAAGCGGCGCGCATACGGCGGCAGCCAGGAGATGTCCGATCCTTTGACGACGCCGTTCTCCGGAGTATCCTGCGGCACGCCCGACTTTTCTTGGAAGAAGTGGTTGTCGGCCAATCCGTCGACGGTGCGCGAGACGAGCAGATGAATCCGCGAATCGTCGTAGGCATAAAGGTCGTCGCCGTTGGCGGAGGCGAGCTCGGCCATGGTCACGAGCGGCGCGATTGCGAAGAGGTGATAGTGAAGCGCACGCTGGCCGCGCGCCATCTCCAGCGGCAGCGTGCCGTCGGGCGCGATCTGGTCCACGCCGAATTTGTAAGTGCCGGCGCCCCAGTCGTAAAGGCTGCGGTCATTTGCGGCGATTCCGGCAGCCATCACGGAGAAGCCCGCCCAATAGTAGTGGTTGTTGCGGCCGCTGCCCGCGCCCTTCTCATGCTCGGTGCCAAAATAGTCTTCCACCTGGCCGGCAACAGTTTTCATCCATGCTTGCAGAACGGCGGTCTGTGCGGGAGTGACTCCGAGCGCGGCCGCACCGGCAGGCCGCACCTTGAGCCATACGACAGCGAGCGCGCCGATGGCCCAGTTCTGCACGTAGTACGCCTGGTTCGACGACATGCTGCCGGTCATGGCGTTGGCCTGCGCCTGCTGGACGAGAAGCTGCGCAACGCATGCCGCGGCTTCCCTGCTGCCGGTGCTCTGGTAATTGTCGGCCGCATGTTCCGTGGCTTCTTCGATTGCCAGGAATGGCCGCGCCGCAGCTTGATACGCGGCATGCCGCTTGGGATCGGTGATGGAGTGCTTCGCGTCAGAGTAATAGTCGTAGGCCACGATATCGTGCGGCAGCGGCGGCAAAGTGGGGCAGTCGTACTTTGCGCTGGTGAGTGTGACCGGGTGCAGATCCCAGGGCGAACGCAGGGATTGCGCCGCATGCTTGTCCGCATTTTTGGCCGCGTGCGCGGGTTTGGCCGCGGCGGTGGCGCATAGGACACAAGCGAGAGATGCAACGACGAGCGCCGCGCCGCGACGGCGAACGGGCCGGAACAAATGCATGATATGACGCTCCATGGGGAAGAATGCCCGCTTGAATGTCTAGCTATCTTTGCGGTAGAGCAGATCGCGCATGGCGCGGCGGCGGGCGGCGTTCACCTCGAGCTCGGCGCGGCGTTCGGCGTAATCGGTGGAGCGCTGCGGCACCGGCTCGGGCTCGCCTTCGGGTTCGCTGCACGTGGGGCAGCGATTGGCGAAGCCCGGCTTGTCGGGTTTCAACTCAAATTCTTCACCACAAATGGAACAGGTTTTGATCGGAAACGCCATAACGCAAATATAGTAACCAAAAATCGCCGCGGATGAGAGGCTGGCTTCGGTGGAAAAAAGCAGGGAGGGGAAAAGCAGGGAGCGAGGCAGCGGAAAGACAGGGAGCGGAAAGGCAGGGAGTAGGGAGTAGCCAGTAGGGAGTAGGCGGTGACGAGGGAGCGAGGGAGCGGGTCCGCCCGTTGCACAAACGCACGAAACGGTGCGGAACCGCAACGCGCCTAGTTCGCCAGTACAGCGCGGTAGCGGACCTTGCCCTTCTTCACTTTGGCGATGGCCTCGTTGGCGCTGGCCATGGGAAAGCGTTCCGTCATGGCCTTCACGCCGTGGCGGGCGGTAACGTCAAGCATCTCGCGAATGCGGAACGGGCTGCCGACGGGGCTTCCGGCGATGGTGCGCAAACCGGAGATCAGCGGAAAAGCATGCGCCGAAACCGGGGACGGCGGTATGCCGACGAACCAGAGAGTTCCGTTGGGCCGCAACGTTTGCAGATACGCGCCCCAGTCCTGGTCGGCGTTGACGGTGCTCAGCAGAAAGTCGAGCGAGCCCGCCACTTCCTTCATGGCCTTCGATTCCCGGCTGTTAACGAAGTGATGCGCTCCGAGGGCATGCGCGTCCGCTTCTTTGGCTAATGAAGTAGAAAATGCCGTGACATGCGCGCCGAAGATGCGGGCGAACTGGATGGCGAGGTGACCGAGGCCGCCAATGCCCACGACGCCGACGCGGGACGAAGGGTTGACCCCATGCAGGCGCATCGGATTGTAGACAGTGATGCCGGCGCACAAAAGCGGAGCAGCCTGTTCGCTTTCCAGCACATCGGGAATGGGGACCACGAAGCGCGCATTGGCGCGAACGAAATCGGCATATCCTCCGTGGCGATGGACGCAGGTGCCTTCACACGTCGCGCAAAGATTCTCCTGGCCGCTCATGCACCACTCGCACTGGCCGCAGGAGTTCGAATGCCAGCCGAGGCCGACCCGCTGCCCAATCTCGAGTGAACGAACTTCGCTGCCCACGGCAGCCACCGTGCCTACAATTTCGTGCCCCGGAATAAACGGAAAATGGCTGATGCCCCAATCGTTGGAGATGAGATGGATGTCGCTGTGCGAGATGCCGCAGTGCGTAATGGCAATCTCGACCTCCTGCGGGCCGAGTTTACCCGGATCATAGCGGAGGGTGAGCAGTTCCGCACCTGCCGCATGGGCCGCAAGACCTTGGAATTGAGCCATGTCTGCTCCGGAAACCTCAAATGAACAATTTAGTTACTGTACCGGAAGGGGTCCCCAAGTACCGGCACATATGGAGGGGGAGGGTCAATATTGCGTTGGCTCTAGTTTAACCCCCCGCCGGGCTCGATGTGCAGATTAAGGATCTGGAAGCCGCTGAGCACACCGCCGGCGGGCGCTTCGGCCGCAACCACGGCCGATTCGCCGTTCAGGCCGGCATTCTGCGCATTGCGGAGGGGCTCCAGAGCGTTGGCGACGGAGAGCGGCAGGCTAGTCAGCGTCTCGCCATGGAGTTCTCCCTGTGCTTCAGGAGCGAGCAGGCTGACATAAATGCGATCGGCGGGATGCTGCTCGCGCGCTTCGGTGAGAACCATCGCCAGGTCGGGTGGCTGCGCGGGAAGGCGCGGTTGGTTCAACGTGCGGTCGAGCGTGGCGCCATCGGAGACGAGAATCCGGACGTTGCCTGCAGGCAACCGGACCGGCAGCTTGACCGCGATGCGCACGTTGCGCGCAGGCTGCTGCCACGGGCGCAACGTCGCCTCCACTTCGATGGTGTCGCCCGCGTGAACGATATCGGTCGAAATCAAGCGGGCCTGTTCCAGCGTAACCTGAACGCTGCGCGGAACCGCCTGCACATGCAGGTTGATCTCGCGGACCACGCCCTGGCGAGCGCTGTTTGAATACACTCGTGTGAATCGGTCGCCGGCCAGCAGCGCAGCCTGCATCGACGCGGGCGCAGGTTCGCCGGCCGATGCCCACACGTCAAGCGGGACAGGAGGGAAACCCGCCAGGTCAACGTTCCCTGTGATGTGGTAGCTCAGCGATTCGCTGCTCTCATTGCTTTGCAGCAGCGAATCGAGGAGCACGACCTGCATGGCAAGCGGCGTAAGGGAGGGCAGGTCGAGAATCTCGACGTTGACTTTATGAGGGCCGCCTGGCGCATCCAGCGCAACGTGCATGGGAATCATGTGCGCCTGCGCTCCCAGAACGCCGCGAATGGCGGACTCGCGGTCCTGGGTAAAGGCGCCGACGGTGGCGCCGGTATTGATGATCTTGAACGCATCGAGGGGCGAGGCCAGCGTTGTAACCACCTCGGCGGTGGTCATGGGCAGAGAAACGGGGCCCGCGCCAAGCACGGGATGACCGCAGGCGAGCAGCTGCTTCGGGTCAATGTAGGTGACGGTGCAGGTGGCGGCAATCTCCAGGTCGCCGCGAACAAGTTGCATGCTCACGGCCGATCCCGGCTCAAGCGAAGCGCGCGCCGCGGCGGGTGAAAGTGAAGCCGCGGCATCAGTGCTGTCGGGCGCTGACGAACCGGACCCGAATGCCGCCGCGCCACCAAGCGCTCCTCCAGCGGCCACCGGTTGCAGCGCGGTGCCCGCGGTCTGCTGCTGCCAGAAGCGGATTGCCGCAGGCGCAAATCCACTCATGATCAGTGGAGTCTCAAGCGGCTGAAAGGTCATATTCCCGGCGGAAAGCAAATTCACCGCAGCGCTGGAAGAGGCCGATGCCGAAGAGCCCGATGCGGAATCGTCCGATCCGGACAAGGGGTACTTTTCCAGCAGCGCGGTTTCGGCGTCTACCGGAGTCAGATCGGAGATTGGCATTTTTTGCACTTCGAGCATCTGCTCGATGGGTGTGATCCCGGCGATGGGGTCCTTGGTAAAAACACCGATGCGGTAGCTGATGGATCCGATCAGCTTGTTGCCGATGTAAACGGGGCTGCCGCTCATGCCGTCGACTACGCCCGTATATTCGGCCTTTGCGCCTTTCAGTTGCGCTAGGATCAGGTCCTGGCCGGGCCCGCGCGCGCCGCGCAATATGCCGAGGATCTGCACCTGCATCGGCTCCGGCGTGGTGCCTTCGAATACGGTCCAGGCCGTGGCCATCAAGCCGCGGCGCACCTGGCTGAGCGGGAAAAAGCCGGAGTTTGGCGGCGGAACTGAGCCAGCGCGCACCGGCTCCGGCGCGGCCGCTGGCGGGTTGGCTGCAACCTCTGCGGATTGAGCGGCCAACAAAGAGGAACACGACGACGCAAGCGCCGCTGCGACAAGCCAAGCGGCAGGCTTCCGTGCGCGATTGGTTCCCTTCCGGTAAGTTTCCACGTCTATTACTACTGTACAGCGAGCCTTCTGGCCGTTGCATAATGCCAGACGATTTGAGCCCTGAACCCCGGCGGAGAAGCCGAATGCACCCGCCAGTTTATGACGCGAATCGCGTATGCTTGTGAGCACGAGAGGATGTCATGTCAAAGCCTCATTTGAGCGCGAAATTCCCCCGCCGTTTCTTGCCCGGCGTGCTGTTTCTGGCTGGATTGGTGCTGGCTTCGGTGCCGCTTGGCCGCGCCCGAGGCCAGTCGCAACCCACGAACCAGCAGAATCAGCAAAGTCAACAGCCTGCCGCGCAGCCTCAGCAGCCGGAGCAATCGACGCCCGAGGCCGGGGGACCCAGCGGCGATAACGGCGTGATTGCGCTGCCCAAGAAGAAAGAAAGCACCGAAGAGCCGCCTGCGCCCGCGGCCCCGCCGGAGCCCAAGTTCAAGAATCCTGATAATTTTCCGACCACTTCGCTGCGCGTCGAGGTTCCCGAAGTGACAGTCGACGTGGGCGTGCTTCTGGAAAAGACCCACCAGTTTGTGCCCGGCCTTAGGCCCGACAACTTCCGCGTCTACGAAGACGGGGTGCTGCAGCACGTTGAGGGATTCCGGAGGACTGAGGCGCCGATCACGGTCCTGCTGCTTTGCGAATACGCTTCGCGCGGATTCTGGTTCAGGGTGCAGATGCTGAATGCGGCGTGGGCGTTTACACAGCAGTTGCGTCCGCAGGACTACGTGGCCATGATGACGTTCGACCTGAATACGCACATCGTGAGCGACTTCACGCAGGACAAGCAGCAGATCATCGGAGGCATCAACGAGCTGGGCAACGAAGTGTGGATGCCCGCGGCGTTTCAGGAGACCGACGTCTTCGATGCGCTGAACGAGTCCCTCGATCGCCTCTCGCGCATTCAGGGGCAGAAGTATATTGTTCTGATCGCCACCGGCATCGATTCCATGTCGAAGCTCACGCTCGATCAGATCCTCAAGCGGGTGAAGGAATCGCGCGATACCAGCATCTTTACCGTCTCCACCGACGGATTCTTTGAGGCGATGACCGAGGGCTCGGGAGGCATGATGGGGGGCATGCGCGACATGACCTTCCTGCAGGCCGACAACCAGATGAAGACCTTCTCTGACCTCACCGGCGGCATGCACTTTGCGCCGCGGTTCGTGGGAGAAATGCCCGACGACATGAAGGCGATCAACGAAAACATTCGCGCAAAATACGAGCTTGTCTATCACCCCACCAACTCCAAGCAGGATGGAACCTGGCGAAAGATTCGCGTGGAGCTGGTGGATGCCGAAGGCAACCCGCTGCGCATGCAGGATGAGAAAAAGAAGCCGCTTAAATACCAGATTGTTGCGCGAGACGGCTACCGCGCGCGGCAGGAAGTGGAGTAGGCGATCGGCTTCTGTTTCGTAATGTGGTGCAATTCTGGATTCCGGCGCATCCCCGTGTGACTGCTGTCACCCTCTCGCCATTCGATTGGCAGCTATGATCGTTAACGATAAGGCTCTGATCCTCTCGAGCCGCGAAGCTTCTGCGGGAATGAGGATTCAGGCCGTGCGAACCTTTCACACGTGGAGAAGCGAATGGGATTTGTTCCTTTGATGTGGGCATTGTGGGGCGCGGCATTTTTCTTCATGACCGCCGTCAGTCTTTATTCATCACGTTTAGCCAGAAACGAAGAAGATCAGATCTTCCTTTCCGACTCGTCAAGCCAGGCGAAATAAGAGCAGAACGCGATCGCCGCAAGGATAGGAAAGATCCAGCCCCTGCGGCGGACAGCTTTCGCGGTTGCGGGAGCCATGACGATCGTTGTCCTGGGATATTACGTCCTCGACATGGTCCGCCAGCTGCGCTAGACGGCACTTCACAGCTTGCAGAAGACCTCGCGCAACAAGGTGCTTTGTAACAAGGCACGAGTTTGCTTGCAGCAAAATTATGCCGCGCCGTGCTTTGTAACAGGGCATGACTTCGCTTGCATCGAAATCGCCACAAAATCAACGCGGGCTCTTGGCCACGGTAGCCGCGCTGTCCCTGATCCTGACCGCGAAAATCGTCTTTTTCCCGAACCCGACTTCAGCCGACAGTCATTCTGCATCCCGCCCTGCTCCTTCACGCCAGCGGGACGGCACACAATTCGACTCTGCGAGTCACCAGAGACCCGCAAGAGCAATCATTCGTTCTACTGAAGAACGCGGAGCTGGACCAGGATGTCCCGAATGTAATACGCGATGACAAAGACCGTCATGGCTACTACCAGCCACCGGGCGATGCGTACCACCGGCTCGACCCTTGACGCCCTTGCTGCGATGACAGCCTGCTCTGCTTTTTCGTGCGCGAATGAGTCGTCGAGAAAGATCTGGTCCTCTTCGTTTTTGGTGATGCTGGACCGGTAGAGATACATGGCAGCCATGAAAATCACAAATGCGGACCAGATGATCCACATGACCGGGACAAATGACATGATCCACCTCCGAACGATTTCCGGTCCCAGGAACCAGCGGGGTCGTAGGGAAATGCGGTCTCGCGGCCAGAGGGGCCCTTTTGCTCCATATGATAGCCCCGAAATGACAGGATTGGGAATGGGTGCCTCGGAATAACCGGTTTTGGCTGTTTTGGGCCCGTTTTTGAAAGGGGGCCACTTGCCGAGGCCCTGGCAGTCCGGACCGGATGCGATTGCTTCATTCCGGCCGCAACAAAGTGCCCAGAATGAATGTGGGCCTCAGCCCCTGAGGGAATCACAACTTAGCGACTTTCCATTTCCCGGCGCATCTAAGGAATGTACCGGGTAGGGGGCTTGTGTCTACCCCCTTCAAACGGTACATTTAAAGGAAAGCAGTCCACGCTTAAGGGAGACAATATGGCCACGACAACCACCGCTGCACCGACCCAGGAAACCGTAAAGAAGCCGCCTCTTGTGCTGTCCCCCGCGGCGATTGCCAAGGTGCGTGAGATTATGGCCACCCAGGATCCGCTGCCCGCCGGGTTGCGCATAGGCGTGGTCGGCGGAGGCTGTTCCGGCTTTCAATACTCGATGGCCTTCGAAAACCAGGCCGGCATGATGGATAAGGTATTCAATTTCGACGACTTAAAGGTGTTCGTCGACGCCACCTCGCTGATGTACCTGAACGGCTGCACGGTCGATTACGTTGAGACGCTTGAGGCTGCAGGCTTCAAGTTCGAGAACCCCCAGGTGAAGTCGACCTGCGGCTGCGGATCGTCGTTCAACGTGTAAAGACAGAGACCGAGGGAACAAGGGACCGAAGGAACAAGACAAAAGGCTCGCCCGACGGGGCGGGCCTTTTGTGTCTTTGGCGTTGGGGCGAGGGAGTCCGTTGCAAGACGATCACGGGCTGGCCGGTCGAAGCCAAGATCATTCCATCAAGGTGTGTACTACTGGGTAATTCCCGAATAGGCGACCATCCAGGCGGAACGAGGATTTCGAACAAGGGACTGCAACGACGCCAAGAATCTCTTGGCAGACCCAATTCACGACAAGCCCACTCATTGCAGACGGGGACTCCTTGATTCGAGGTCCCTGCAGCGTTATTCGGCGCGCAGGGCCTGCATGGGATCAATGGAAGCGGCGCGGCGGGCGGGGATGTAGCTTGCCAAGACGGCTACGCCGCCCAATAGCAGCGAAACGCCGGTAAAGGTGAGCAGATCGGTAGGCTGGACACCGTAAAGCACACTGGACAACGCGCGCGTTACCGCGAAAGCAGCAGCCAATCCCAGACCAAGACCAATGAGAACCAGCCGCAAACCCTGCACAATGACGATACGCAACACGTTGCCGGAATTGGCGCCAAGCGCCATGCGAATGCCGATCTCATGGATGCGCCGCTTCACCGAGTACTCGATCAATCCGTAGAGGCCCAGGGTGGCGAGAAAGAGAGCGACGATGCCTTGTGCGCCCGCGATCACAAAGCCGAAACGCATTGGCGCCATGGCCAACGGACTGCCGGAGATCTGCTGATCCATGGTGCGAACGTTGTAGACCGGCAGATCTGCATCCAACTGCGCGACGATCTGCGTCACCGGCGACGTGAGTTGCATCGGATCCATTCCGGTCCGCGCCACCAGGGTGAAGTTGCCCTGGTAATGCTGCGCCAGCGGATAAAAGACCAGGGGACGATTTGCGTCACTGATGGTCCAAACGCGCATGTCGCCGACCACACCCACGACCATCATGTGGTCACGCTGAAGCACCAGGTGCTTCCCGACCGGATCGTCATTCGGCCAAAGCTGCTGGGCCAGAACTCGGTTGATGATGACCACGCGGGGCGCGGAAGCATCGTCGTGGTTGGTAAAATCGCGACCCTGCACAATGCGTGTCCCCATGGTCTGTAGGAAAGCGTGATCGACGGAAAGGCAAACGATGGTCAGGTATTTCTGTCTCTCTGTCGGGGTTTGCCCCTCCGGCCAAATACCGGCGCGCATGCCTCCACCCGTATCGAACGGCAGTTGATCCGCAAGGCTGGCATCGCGCACACCGGGCAAGGCGCGAACCTTGTCCAGCAATTGCTCTTGAAAGCGCCAGCCCTGGTCGTAGCTGTAGCGTTGCAGCCGGAGATCGACCGAGGCTAGAAAGAGGTGATCGGTTCGAAAGCCGAGATTCACCTGCGACAGTTTTTGTACGCTGCGCAGGGCAAGTCCCGCGCAGATTAAAACGACACAGGAGAAGGCAACCTGGCCAATCACCAGCAAGGTCCGCAACCGATTGCGGGTCCCGGCTATGGTGGGCGCATTCTTCAGCAGTGGCAGCACGTCGCGCCGGGTTGCCTTCAAGGCCGGCAGCAGTCCGGCGAGTATGCCGGTGATCAGCGACGCAAGGAAGGTGAAGACAAACAGTCGCCAGTCGGTACCGGTCTCGGACGGGGGCGCCATGTCGCCCGGCGTGATCAGCTTGTAGAGGATGGGGCTTAAGGAAATTGCAGCTATCGCACCGATGGCTCCTGCGGTCAGGGCGACGAGTGTGCTTTCGGCCAGCAATTGACGCAGCAGACGCCAGCGTGTCGCGCCCAGAGCGCCGCGAATCGCCACCTCCCGCTCGCGATCGGCCGCACGCGAATAGAGCAGATTAGCCACATTTGCGACCGTAATGCCCAGCACCAGCAGCGCCATGAACGTCAGTGCCGAGAGAACCAAAGGAGTGAAGTTAGCTATGAAGGGCGACGGGCGGCTCATGGATTCGCGCAGGACCACGGCCTCTGCTCCCAGCGGATGCATGCCGGCATAGTCCTTGAGCAGGCGTGCCGTTACAAGAGCAGCGGCGGCACGGGCTTGCGTCAGGCTCACGCTGGGCTGCAACCGGCCCATGATGAAGAACGCGGTATCACCGCGATCAGAGATCAATTGGCCGCGATCCGGGGTCATCTGTGGCAACATCGTAGCTGGCACGAATCCGCTCAAAGCCGTGCCCCACTCTGCTCCCACGAAGCCGCGCGGAGTGACGCCCACCACCGTAAATGGCAGACCGTTGAGCTTGACCATCTGACCGACAATGTGCGGGTCGGAAGCAAACCGACTTCGCCAGGTTTCGTAGGTCAGAACGATGATCGCATCCGCGCCAACCGTTCGGCCCTCGTTGGGCAGAAAGAGCCGCCCCATCATGGGCTGCGCGCCAAGGACCGTAAAGTAATTGCCGCTGGCCATGTGTACAAACGTGCGCTCGGTAGCCTCGCCAGACCGGCTCAAGTGGACCGGCATTTCCATAAAGGCCATCACGCCCGAGAATGCCTTCGCCATATCCGGAACCTCGCGAACATCTCCTTCGGCATAGCGCCGGAAGTCCAGGAAATCCTGATACGAAAACGGAAACATCATCTGGGACTGAGGAACCTTCTGGACGATCATGACCAGCCGTGCAGGATCCGCTGCCGGAAGAGGCCGCAAAAACAGATCGTTGATGAAAAAGAAAATGGTGGCGTTGACGGTGAGCCCTAGCGCCAGCGTGATGACTGCGGTCAGCGTAAATCCCGGCGACTTACGCAACTGGCGCAGCGCGTAGCGAATGTCGTGAAGGAGCATGGTTGAGTCTCCACTTCTTCTTCGAAGTTCTCCAACTCAAACTCGGATACGACTTTGCTTTCGAAGAGATGAACTTCGCATTTAGCGTGGCGGGCGAAGCGGGGACCGGTGGTGACCATGCAGATGGGCGTGCGAAATCCATCGATCAAGGAATAAGCAATTGCAGTGCCAAATAGCTATTTGCTCAGTATATTGAAAATAAAAGACTTACTTTGAGGGGATGATTGAACAATCGCGATGCAGTGACCGTTTGCTTCTCGGTCCGTTCGATTTCGAACGATTGGGTTGCGGAGGGCGCATCGTCATGGCGCGTGGCACTCAGGCCGATGTGAGCAAGCCCCCAGTTGCCGGGGGCCGTTAAGCCGGCCCAAAGGTACCAAGCACTGCCCCGTGCGGGTTGCGGCGCGATATAGATCAGTCGATAAACGATCTGCCGCCACGCGATCTGTATCGATCGGCTGGGCTTGCCAGCGTGCCCAGCTCCGGGCGGGTAACCGCCCAATCGGAAATTGATATGGTGTGACCCTGTCAACATCTTCGAATGGTTGGGGTGGTTTTGTACTTGTCTTTTCGAGGACAGGATCAGCAGCAGCCGTGGCAGGTAATGGCGACGATTGATCAAGCTGATATTC
>OKRB01000061.1:0-241 GCA_900290245.1 Candidatus Sulfuritelmatomonas gaucii
GATCCCGGCCAAGCGCAGTTTCTTCACCAGTCGATCCTGGTGCGTGCCGTGCGCCCGCTCCACGCGCCCCTTCGCTTGCGGCGAACTGGCCGCGATGATGCCGATGCCCAGCTTCGCGCACATGCGTCCAAACTGCGTCACCGCCGATTCTCCGCGCATCCGCTCTTCGGCATTCGGCGGCCGGACGTACACGTTCTTCCAGTCCGTGTACAACGCCTGCGGCACTCCGTAGCGCTCGATC
>OKRB01000061.1:251-1390 GCA_900290245.1 Candidatus Sulfuritelmatomonas gaucii
CGTCCAACTGCACTAACTCGCCAAAGTGCGTCTTCGCTTCTCGCCGCTGCCGATACGGTTTCCGCCGCCGTTGCCTCTGCCACAGCCCGGCCTCTTTCATCCACCGCCGCAGCGTCTCGGCCTGCACCTGCAGTCCGTCATCGCTCGCCAGGTGCTCGGCCGCCAGCGTCGGCCCGAAATCCTCATAGCGCGCCTTCACCTGTTGCAGCACCGCCGCTCGGAACTTCGCCGTGTAGGCTCGGTTCGAAACTCGCCCGCAGTTTCCATGCTGCAGCGCTTTCGCTCCTCCCGCCCGATACCGCGCCCAGATCCGCTTGCTCTGCCGATAACTCAACTCCAGCAACTCCGCCGCTTCGCGCAAGCGCAAACTCCGCGCCTTCACCCGGCTCATCACCTCGACCCGACTCAACTCTCTCCTGCTCAATCCCGTTCTCCCCAATCTCGGTTCCTCCTCAACGAAGGAACTCTAAAAGGGGACACTTCTATTGTGGTCTCATGGAGACACTTTTAATGTGGTTCAACAGGTGTTTTCGAGCACACGGGGGCCTGCACTCCGAGAAGCGCGATTTCGCTCCGATGTTTGGTTCCACCTTGATGCACAGCACGCCATCGATCTTCTTGGCGTGCTTTTCATGGAAGGTGAGCTAGACGTTGACTTCTCTGACTTGGGTCTGTTCGGCTGGCGCGGGCTTGGAGGACATCAGCGAGGCGCATCTGTTGGAAGTCCGACGCGACGGAGCAAATCCTGAAAGCGAGGATCGGAGCGAATGGAATCCCAGAAGGGATATGCCTTGAGCATGGCCATAGCGTCGCGCTCGCGGTAGGCGGTCGCAAGCCAGTTGAACGCTTGATCCTTATCTCCAAGTCCGACATACGTCAGTGCTATCCCTTGCGCGCCGGCCTGCGTCCGAGCGTGGTGCGCGACTTGGGTTGTCAGCATACTCTGCGCTTCGTTTCTCTTGCCGGCGACAGCATATGCGTAACCGAGCCAGATGCTGTAGCCCTCCTTGTTGCCGGGTATGAGGGCCACGCCTTTCTGCAATTCGGCAACTGCCTGCTCGTACTCTCGCTTCTCAAGTAGCGCCAATCCCAGCATGCTGTGTGCGCCTGAGTAATTCGGATCTAGTTCCAGCACCTTG
>OKRB01000064.1 GCA_900290245.1 Candidatus Sulfuritelmatomonas gaucii
GCTCTTGCGGATGCCCTCGCAACCCGTCGCGCCACTGAACGCCCCGGATTTCACCGCCTGACCATCCTGCACCACGTCAATCCAGGCCTCTGACGATAAAGTTATCTTGTACGTGCCGCGTCGCGCCGGCGCGATGACCTGGATGAAGCCGGCAAATGTTTCGGGCGACTTCGGCATGCGTTCCGGAGCTACCGGCAGCTTGGCGTCAGCGAACGGAACGAGAGCAACGGTCGTGGCCCAAGGAATTGGCCACGCTACGCGATCGCCCGATATGACCTTTGGTAAGTCCGTGCCATTGAGCGTCGCACGTTCTTTATCGAGTGGCCATTTGAATTTGTCGCAGCCGACGGGTTCCTGTGCAAAGCCGGGTCGGGCAATCACGCAGGCGACGAGGACGATGATCGCGGGTCTCACGACAATGCCTTATTCGACAGCGATCATGACATCGGACGCTTTGATGACGGCTATTATCGGCTAACGTATCGATAATCGAGCATCGGGACTGCTGATGATCCAATCCCCCGAGGCGCGCCGGAGTGCCTGCGGTCTTCACTTCACCTTGAGGTTCTCGGCTGACGTCTTCCCCTTGTTTGCTACTTCTTCGTATTGAATCTGCTGACCCTCGTTGAGAGTGGACAGACCGGCCTTCTCGACCGCCGAGATATGGACGAAAACGTCCTTGCCGCCGCCTGTCGGTTGGATGAATCCATAACCCTTGGTCGGATTGAACCACTTCACAGTACCACTTGCCATTGCGCGCGTTCTCCTATTGGAATTTCAATAATACCGGTGCGCCACATCGAATCCAAGATGGCACTCCGCTGTACGATTCAGCATCGCCACCGCACGTACGTCCAGGGCGACGGGAAGCGTCGAGGCGTCACGCGGGCTTCGGTCCGTAGTGGAGCCGTTCAATCTGGTGCGCCCTATAGACCGGACCGCCGATCACCTTAACGGTCGCTCGTATCTTGTGTTCAGGCGCCAGCCGCTGCCACGCCAACACGGCCTCTTGCAATGTGGGCCAATCAGTCAAAACGCCCGCACCGTCGTTTAGGGTCGCAGGTTGCCCGGCGTCGACATAGATT
>OKRB01000066.1 GCA_900290245.1 Candidatus Sulfuritelmatomonas gaucii
GCAATCTCATGCGCAGACCGGTAGTTCTCCACCACTCGGGGATGGTCGACAGAAATGTCGGCCGCACGTTGTTCGAAATCGGATACGGGATAGCCACGAGTTTTCATTAAAGAGGACACCAGGTCATCGGCTTCTGTGACTGCCCCCTTTGGGGAATCGACAAAACGAGACTGTACGGACTTCCACCGTTCCGAAAAACGTTCGCGTTCCATCGGATCAAGATCGCGGATGTTGAGCTTCTCAACCCGCTTCTCGCGATCCGTTAATTTCGCTTCTGCTTTTCGTTCTGATCCATGCTCCCGCACCGCCCGCTCGTACTCGGGCCCAAATCTTTGCCGCAGGCCTGCAGTCGTACCCCTGCGTTTTCGCACGTACAGCCAAGCAAGCACTGCGATGATCAGAATCACCGCGACGGCGATGACAATCAGCTTCGGATCCGCCAGACTTAGATTCATTGAAACCTCCCTGCATCAAGAATGTCCAGAAAACCAACTTTGTTCACGAAATTCCCTCTGCCGTGAGAACGTTATGCACTTAGATTCTGTCCGTCTTTCTTCCCACTGTCTGTAATGTCTTGCTCATTGCATTGGTCAAAATGAGTCACCGTGACCGCAACGAGGCTCTCGTGCCCTCAGCCAATCCGGGGCGTGCACAAGTGCTCTACCACGTGGTCACAATCGGGCAGACAGCCGCCGTCTTCGCGCTCATGATGATGTTGCGAGTGGAAAACAAGAGGGCTGCGGTTTGGATGAGTTCAGCAGAAGATTCTAACGAGCTGCAACCCTATGCCCCGGCCGCGTTTCCGCACGAACGTTCGGAGTACAAGGTGGCCCCTGAGCTGGAAACGCGGATGGCGGCACAGAACGCAACTGAACGGCGACGCGGGAGCATGCTACAATGGGCGAACAAGGCTCATCAGCTTGCGAGGACAGAGGCTTACTTCTATCTCAGCAGCGGGAGTCCCGGGCAAGGCGTTTCCAGGCACGCACGAGAGGTCAAGGCCGTCGTTGAGGTTCATAAAGAACGGACCGGAGCGAGGTGGGCTTGCCTGGTTGTTGCGGTGCTCACGTGAACGGTCCGGGGCAGCCGATTTCTTGTGGCGTTTTTGTGCCCTTGATGGTTCAAAAGTGAAGGATCCGAAGATTAGACGCGCAGCCGGCGGATGACGTTCGATGAGTCGAAGAAAGCAACAGCGGTTCCAAGCCAGCAAGGAA
>OKRB01000162.1 GCA_900290245.1 Candidatus Sulfuritelmatomonas gaucii
CAAATACAAAAACCACCCCAGCGATTCGAAGATGTTGACAGGGTCACACCATATCAACTTCCGAATAGGCGACCATCCGCCCGGAACTGTTCTCTCCGCGTCGTCGTGCCGTCTTGAGCGTAGTTCGCGCTAGACTGGTGGCCGATGAGCACTCGTGCTGGCAAACTTATTGAAAAAGCCGTGCAGGCCGAGGATTGGGTTGATGCACGAAGCCTGATTACAACCGAACTCCGGCACGAGCCGGAAGGACCACTGGCTCTTAAGCCGCCTCGTGTTGACCTACTACGAGCAGCGGGAGTATGGCTAAAACCGCTGTACCTAATACGTACTCAGAAACCGCGTTTCCACCGTTTCGTGCGTTTTGAGCGCCGTGAAAAATCAATAACTTATTTAGAATCAACACCATCGAAGGGAACAATCCCGTCCCTGGCCACCACATTCTAATGTAGTTAGCGGTAAATTAGAGAGATACGCTCACCCGCAATTCACCCGTGATTGCTACTGCACCATATCCGTAGATGGCTTCGTCGGCGGCTTGAAAAACGCCGTGAGCATTTCACCTTGGGCATCTAAGCGGTCCTGGCTCCGCGCGTGAGCGTAAAGCTGAAGCGTGGTCAGTGGGTTGGCGTGACGCAAAATGGTTTGAACAGTTTTTACGTCGCGACCGGCTCAGCTATTACCCCGAGAAGTTCGGGGACGAACTCGCGCATTTCAACGAGGCGCTAAAACAGGCGCAGACGGACATGGCCGCGCTGGAAAAGGATTTCGAGAAGCGGCTGAGCGACACATCGCGACGCATCGGCGGATCGGCACTGGCCCCGGCCGATGTCGAGAGCGAGAAGCAGAAGCGCCGCGACGCTCTGCATCGGGCCGAGGCGCTGCTGGCGGCCGACTCGTAAGCCTGTTCAAAGCACGTGCTCCTGGCTCGCCGCACGGAGTGTTTTGCTTTCCCATCCTTTTCGCAAAGGGTGCGAAGAGGATGAGGGCATGGAGGAGATGGACTCAGCCATTGCGAATTTGTTACAACCGATCAAGGTCGCCGTGCAAGAATCGCAGAGCATCGCTCCGAAGCGGAACAACGTGTCTTCCGCCATCCACGCGCTCCTGGTGGTGCTGGGGGCGGTCTTTCTCTCGTGGCCGGCAATTTATAACGGCTATCCTCTGATGTATTGGGACGGTGTCGAATATCTCGCCGTGGGCCATAAGATTGCGGGGGCCTTGTTTTTGCATCGTCTTTCGCCGACTTACGGCGCGCGCTCTGTTTTTTACAGCCTGGCAATCTACCCGTTTCATTGGGGCGCAGCGCCCTGGCTGGTGGTGGCCATGCAATGCCTGTTGGTTGCCTGGGTATTGTGGCTTGTGGTGCGTTCCATTGCTGCATCGTACGCGGAAACGGGATACATCTGTCTCATGCTCCTTCTGACCCTGCTGACCAGCGTGGGATGGTATACCTCATTCGTCATGCCAGACATTCTGGCGCCGGTACTGTGCCTTGCGATCTACCTTCTTGTCTATGCCGGTGATTCGCTCTCCCGCGTGGAGCGGATTGCGCTGAGCCTTATTGCCTGGTGGTGCATCACCGCGCATGGCTCGCATCTGCTGCTAGCCGCCAGCTTGTGTTTACTGCTTGCCGCTGCGACCTTCCTCGAGCAGATGCTTGATAGACGAAAATGCAGGGCAGAAGACTTCAGGGCAGTGGGCCAGTTCGCGTTGATTGTCATTGCGGCAGTAGTGTCGCAGTTGGCGTTTTATGGCTTTCTTTGTGGCAAGCCTTCGCTCACCGGCCCGCACCCGCCTTTTCTTATGGCCCGTGTGATCACCGACGGTCCCGGACGCTGGTATCTGAAGCAGCATTGTCCGCAGGAGCATTGGGTCATTTGCGATGACATGTCGAGCATTTCTACGGATTCCGCCACTTTGCTTTTTGACCCCACTGATTCCTGGTCGTCAAGCACGGAAAGTGTGCAGTTGCGCATGGAGGCCGAAGAGGTGCCCCTGGTGCTCGCCATTCTGCGCACCTATCCCCGGCAGGAGTTCCTGCGCGCGGCCGCCAACTTCAGACACCAGCTCGGATTGTTTGATTTGTATGGATTCTCTGTGGACGAGACGTTGACTGAGCTGGCCAAAAATTTATCGCCGCAACTGGTGTCGGGTTATCTCGGAAGCAGGCAGGCTCGCGACGCTCTGCCTCTCCGTTCGCTCTCGCAGGTCGAGTGGTGGGTCGTGATTGCATCCCTGGCAATCATTGCTCGACCTGCTCCGTTCTTCGTGCGCCAGCCTTCCCGCCGCCTCGCCGGTCTCTGCCTTCTGATTGCTGCCACGATCTTCGGCAACGCATGCATTACCGGCGTTATCTCCAAACCGGACCCTCGTTTTCAGTGCCGCGTGATCTGGCTGGTCCCGTTTCTGGCAGGGCTCCTGCTGCTGGATTGCTTTGCGCACAGACGACGCGGCTCTGGTTCGTGAGCCATGCGCCGTTCACTGCAACCGGCGAGGTGGGAATGACTGTGGACACAACGAATTCACTGGCGGTGCGGCGAAGTGGCTGCCAATCAGAACCGCACCCGGTCGATTGGTGGAATCCCAGGTCCCAAAAGCGGGACCTGGGGCACCCGCCGTTCAATCATCGAGCAGCCAGTTCTCGGTCTTGAGAGCCTTCACGATCCGATCAAACAAGCCTGCCTCTGTTTTGCCTGCTGACGTAGCCGCACCGCGGATTCTTCAGACAGGGTGCCTGAGGGAACCTGGGGTCAATCTCTGCCCTGTGGTTGATTGACGGGAGGCATTGACTACAAGGTAATTGACGAATAGGCGACTGTCGTTAGCTAATAATATGTCCGGTATTTTTAGCAAATGAAATGTCCGCATAGCAGGCGGCGAGGATGGAGCCATGCGCGAGAGCATGGAGATCTATCCGAGGACCGCGGCGGAGCGGGCGATGAAGTTACAGGAAGTGCTTTTACGAGCCACAGCGGGGAAGATCAAGTGGTGGCAGGCGGCGGAGTTGATGGGCATCAGCGAGCGGCAGATGCGACGTCGGCGGAAGCGCTATGAGGAGCAAGGCTACGAGGGATTACTGGACAGCCGACGGCGGATGCCAAGTAGCCGGCGCGTGCCGCAGGAGCAGGCGGAAGCGGTTCTGAGCCTGTACCGGGACAGGTACTTTGATCTGAACGTGCGGCACTTTCACGAGAAGCTGGGCGAGGAGCATCAGATCGGGTTGAGCTACACGTGGGTGAAGCAGGCGTTGCAGAGTGCCGGTCTGGTGAAGCGCAAGGCCAAGCGCGGCGTGCACCGCAAGCGGCGTGAGCGGCGTCCTCTGCCCGGCATGCTGCTGCACATCGACGGCAGCCATCATCAGTGGTTTCAGGATGAGCGCTGGCACGACCTGATCGTGATCCTGGACGATGCCACCAGCGAGATCTACTATGCGCAGCTGGCGCTGGAGGAAACGACCTTCACGGTCATGGCCGGGCTGCGGGTGGTGATCGAACAAAAGGGACTGTTCTGCGCGTTGTATTCCGATCGCGGGGCCCATTTCTGGCTGACGCCGAAGAGCGGGGGCAAGGTCGACTATGAGCGTCCCACGCAGGTGGGCCGGGCCATGAAGGAGCTGGGAGTGCAGATGATTCCGTCCTACTCGCCGCAGGCGCGAGGACGCTCGGAACGGAACTTCTCCACCTGGCAGGGACGACTACCTCAGGAACTGCGCTTACGCGGGATCCGAACACTGGACGGGGCCAACCAGTTTCTCAACGAGCACTATATCGCCGCGTTCAACCGCCGCTTCACCGTTCCGGCAGCGCAGCGGGGTACGGCGTTTCTATCCTGCCGGCACAGGAACCTGGAACTGATCTTCACGCAGCGGTACGAGCGCACCGTTGATCGGGATAACACCGTGAGCTTTAACCACCTGGTCGTGCAGCTGGAGCGTGCCGAATGGCGCCCCACCCTGGCTGGATGCAAAGTGATCATCCATCAGCATCTGGACGCTACCCTTACCCTCATGATCGCAGGACATCGCGTCGGACACTACAGCGCGGAAGGAAAACTCTTGACGCCGCTGACCAAAAAACAGATCAAGGCGGTGGAAAAGACGTTGAGAGGAAAAGTCCCAAAACAGACTTTCCCTCTCAACTTGCAAATCCCGCAAACTGCGCGGGATTCGCACTTTCCCACCGCCTCTACGGCTACTAACTTATGAAACCGGACATTTCATTTGCTACGAAAAGCGGACATTTTCAGGTTCTTCGTCACATTTGGTGAAGAGGCTTCAG
>OKRB01000067.1 GCA_900290245.1 Candidatus Sulfuritelmatomonas gaucii
GGTTTGGATTGAGCAGGATACGCTGAATCGGCGACGACAACCCAATTGCGATGGCCAAAGACCGGAACGAGATGTTCGATACGTCGTTCCCAGGGTTTTCGAAAAGGAGCGGCGTGCGCACCCACGAAGGCAAAAAAGCCGACTACGACATAGCAGAACAGCGGCACAATCATGCTGACCGCCATGCTCTTTGTAGCCTGATAGGCAAGTCCCATCAGCGGCGTGAAGACCGCTCCGCCAATAATGGCCATCACGAGCAGCGAGGCGCCCTCCTTGGTATGCTCGCCCAAATCCCGGATGCCTAAGGCGAAGATCGTCGGGAACATGAGTGACATGAAGAAGCTGGTGAGCAGCACGGCAACCAAGCCTGCCCATCCAGGCCGGAGAACTCCGATCAGGACCAGCAGGATATTGGTCAGCGCGAAGACACCCAGCATCTTGTCGGGATGGAAGCGCTTCATCACATAGCTTGAGGCGAATCGGCCTACAGCGAATGCCGCCAGCGTACCGACGAGCAGATAACCGGCCAACTTTTCCGGCGCGTGCGCGTAGTCCTGCGTGTACTGGATAAAGTAGCTCCAGGTACCGACCTGCGCGCCCACATAGCAGAACTGCGCGAAAACGGCCGAAAGAAAGTGGGGATAGCGAAAGAGGGTAAGATACCCGCCGGTCCTTTGCCTGTTGGCTGTCGAGGAATCTCCTTCTATGGCCGGGAACTTAGTTCGGGAGATGAGCACGGCCCATGACAGAACCACAACCCCCAGCACCATGTACGGCGCAATCACCCGCAGAGTTTCGTGCGAAAGAAACGCGTCGAAGGTGCCTTGGGCCTTCATGCGCGCAATGTCGCTCACGCTGGGTTCCACGCCAGAAAAGATGAACTTGGTTCCAATCCATGCGCCGGTGATGGAACCGAGCGGATTGAAGGCCTGTGAGAAGTTGAGCCTGCGTACCGCGGTTGCGGGATTGCCAAGCTGAGCGACGAGGGGGTTGGAGCCGGTCTCAAGAAATCCAAGGCCGCTGGCGATAATGAACAGGGCGAAGAGAAAGAGCGGGTAGCTCCTCGACACCGCGGCGGGATAGAAGACGAAGGTTCCGCTTGCGAAAAGCAGAAGGCCGATTAGAAGGCCAGTCTTGTATCCGAAGCGCCGCATGACGAGAGCCGCAGGGATGGCGAGCAGAAAGTAGCCGAAGTAGAATGCCGATTGCACCAGACCGGCTTCGAGGCGGTTGATCTCGAACGACTTCATGAATTGGCGGATGAGCACGTCATTCAGGTTGTTGGGTATGGCCCACAGAAAAAACAACCCTGTGACCAGGAAGAACGCGACCTTGCCGTGGCGGGGGAGCAGGGGCGCTGATGAGGGCTCTGCCGTGCTGGGTTGGACCGGGGTCATGTGTATTCGCTATTCCGCGCCCGGGCAAACCGCAACCTTACCGCAGCGTCCCGAAGCCATCAAGTGGTAGGCTTCGCTTGCTTGATTGAGAGAGAAGCGGTGGGTGACGATGTCTTCTGGGTGCAGGTTCCAGCGGACGAGCCGCTCCACCAATTCCTCCATGAGCCAGGTGGATGTAACCCAGGATCCGTAAATGGTCTTCTGGTCGTGA
>OKRB01000124.1 GCA_900290245.1 Candidatus Sulfuritelmatomonas gaucii
GTTACTGGCGCCTGCCTGCTGTTTCTTGAGTCGTTGCTGCCGCGAAAGAAGTCCGGCTCCTAGTCGTCTTTGCGGGGAGGACGGCGGTATATAACCGCAACCGGCCGGTATAATTGGTCGGACCACGAAGCCCTTCACCGGAGTCTGACGAAATGCCTTCCGAAAGCGGCGGCTCCCAGGTTTCAGTTGCCGGCGCGGCGCCGGCAGAACGCATGTCACACCAGCGATGGGTGATTTGCGCTCTGCTATTTTTCGCTACGGTGATCGCGTATGTCGACCGAGCCGTGATCGCCAACCTGAAGAACACTCTTGAAGGCGTCATTCCGGGACTGAACGACTTCAAGTACGGCATCATCACCGTCGCATTTCAGCTGGCCTATGGAATTGCCATGGTGGTTGCAGGCGGATTGACTGACAAGCTGGGCACACGCAAGGCTTTCGCAATCGCCATATGCCTGTGGAGTGTGGCTGCCATGCTGCCGGGCGCTGCGTTTTCGGTGGCCAGCTTCGCCGCGGCCATGTTCCTGCTCGGCCTGGGAGAGGCCGCCAACTTCCCCGCCTGCATCAAGACAGTCGCCGAGTGGTTCCCCAAGCGCGAACGCGCCTACGCCACCGGACTCTTCAACTCCGGCGCCAACGTGGGCAACATGGTAGCGCCGGTGGTGGTGACGGCATTTGTGGCCATGTTCAGCCAGTGGAGCATTTTGGGGCCGGCAAAAGCCTGGCGTGGCACTTTCGTCGTCGCTGGCGCCATGGGCTTTGTGTGGCTTGCATTCTGGCTGACCGTTTATCACCGGCCCGAGGAAGATCGCCGCGTCTCCAAGTCCGAACTCGCGCTCATCCTCAGTGATCCCGGCGAGAAGATCCAGAGCGTGCCGTGGAGCCACGTGGTGCCCTGCAAAGAAGCCTGGGCATTTGCCGTGGCCAAGTTCCTCACCGACCCCATCTGGTGGTTCTACCTTTTCTGGATTCCTGGCTACTTGCAGACCGCCTTTCATTTGACTCTCGCGCAGATCCGAATTCCGGTCGTCCTAGCCTACGCCATTTCGATCATCGGCAGCGTGGGCGGCGGCTGGATCTCGGGAGCCCTGATTAATCGTGGAGTCGCGCCGAATCTGGCCCGCAAAGGCACGATGCTGCTTTGTGTATTGTGCATCGCACCCATTTTTGCAGCGCCGTTTATCCATCACCTTTGGGTGGTCGTGGCGTTGCTGGGGCTGGCCACCGCCGGGCACCAGGGATGGTCGGCTACGCTCTTCACGCTGCCCTCCGACATGTTTCCCAAGGCTGCGGTGGCTAGCGTTACCGGGATCGGAGGCATGGCGGGAGCGATCGGTGGAGTGCTGCTCTTGTTTAGCGCGGGTGCCATCGTTCAAAAAACGCATAGCTATGTAACGCTGTTCATCATCGCCTGCCTCGCCTACCCGGTGGCGCTGCTCATCATCCATGCCATCGCGCCCAAGCTGGCGCCGGCGCGGCTCGATTCGCCTGCTGTGTAAGAATCAGGAAATGGGCCGCTGAAGCTGTTCTACGCGGCGGCCAATCTCCGAAGCCCGAAAAACGGCGCTTATGATCCGTTCCCTGCCGATGCGGTTTATTGCCCCGAGGAACCTGATGCATCTCCCGAGATTCGTCCCATTTTTCCGCGCGTGTACGTGCGCCGCTGGCATTTTTGTCTGCGTTCTCTTCGGCGTTGCCGGCAAGGCAAACGCTCAACGGTTGCCCACCACGGTTGTGCCAACGCACTACACCCTTGCGCTCACCCCCGACCTCAAGAACGCCACGTTTACCGGCGTTGAATCCATCGACGTGAATATCGCCCAGGCCACCAAGACGATCACTCTCAATGCCATTGAGCTCGCCTTCCAATCTGTCACCATCTACCCCAACGGCCCGCAACAAACGGGCACGGTGAGCCTCGACGAGGAAAGGCAGCAGGCGACGTTTACCTTCCCGTCTGTCATCCCTGCCGGCAATGCAACCATCGAGATTCGCTACACCGGAATTCTCAACAATGAGCTCCGCGGCTTTTATCTCTCAAAAACCGCGCGCCGCAACTATGCCGTCACGCAGTTTGAAGCCACCGACGCCCGCCGCGCTTTTCCCTGCTTCGACGAGCCTGCATTCAAGGCCCGATTCGACATCACTCTGAGCATCGACGCCAGCGATACGGCCATCTCCAACACCTCCATCGTCTCTGACACGCCGGGCCCCGGCGAAGGCAAGCACACGCTCGCATTCGCTACCACGCCCAAAATGTCCAGCTACCTCGTCGCCTTCTTGGTCGGCGACTTTCAATGCGTGAGCGATCAATCTGACGGCGTCGATCTGCGCGTATGCGCCACACCCGACAAGGTTGCGTACACATCGTTTGCCCTCGGCATAGCCAAGTATGCGCTACATTACTACGACGATTACTTCGGCATTCACTTTCCCCTCAAGAAGCTCGACCTGATCGGCATTCCCGACTTCGAGGCGGGCGCCATGGAAAACTTCGGCGCGATTACGTTTCGGGAAACCGATCTGCTGGTCGACCCCAGGACCGCGTCGCTGCATACCCAAACCAACGCTGCTCTCGCGATCACGCATGAGATGGCCCACCAGTGGTTCGGCGACCTCGTGACCATGCAGTGGTGGAACAACATCTGGCTCAACGAAGGCTTCGCCACGTGGATGGAAAACAAGCCCGTGGCCGCAATGCATCCCGAATGGAACATTCCGCAACTCGTCGCCGGAAACGAACAAAACACTCTCGACGTGGATGCCCAGCCCACGACCCGCCCCATCCGCGCCGAGGCCGATACGCCGGCCGAGATCAACCAGATGTTCGATTCGATCGCCTACGGCAAAGCCAGTAACGTGCTCTTGACGGTCGAGAACTATCTGGGCGAAGAAACTTTCCGCAAGGGTGTTCATGCCTACCTGGCCGCGCACGAATACGGCAATGCGACGGCGGAGGACTTCTGGAACACGCAGACGGCCGTGAGCCACAAACCAGTCGATAAGATCATGGAATCGCTGGTGGAGCAGCCGGGCGTGCCCGTCATCACCTTCGGACCTCCGGCGGCGGGCAAGGTTCCGGTCGCGCAGTCGCGCTTCTTCCTGAGCCCGAGCGTCACGCCGAACCCTGAACAGAAATGGACGTTACCAGTTTGCTTCAAGGCCGTTCAGGATGCGAGAGACTGCGAATTGCTGACTCCTGCGACCGCGAGCCTCCAGGCTCCCGCTGGTGGCGTAATCTTCGCCAATGCCGGCGGCAAGGGCTATTACCGCAGCGCCTACGCGCCCGCGCAATATCAAGCGCTCGTGGAACATGTCGAATCCGGTCTCACTCCCGCAGAACGCATCAGCCTCATCGGCGACGAATGGGCGCAGGTGCGCGCTAACAAAGCCACCGTTGGCGACTATCTGAACCTCGTAGCCGCACTCAAGTCCGATCCCAATGCCGACGTGCTTTCCACCGCCTTTGACAGTCTGGACGACATTGCCGACCAAGTGGCGTCAACCAAGGAACAGCGCGACGCGCTCGCTCACTGGATTCGAAACAACTTTGCGCCGGAGTATGCCCGGCTCGGTTCTCCTTCTCCTGACGACTCACCCAACACGCGACAGTTGCGCGCTCAACTCTTCGCGATGCTCGGCTATCACGGAGATGATTCCGGCATCGTTGCGCAGGCAAATGAGATTGCCAGCCGCTATATCGCCAATCCCACATCGGTTGACCCGAACCTAGGCCGCGCCGCGCTTGCCGTTGCCGCAGAAAATGGCGACGCTGCACTCTTTGACAAGTTGCAGGGCGTATACGAAACTTCCACCGATCCCATCTTTCAAGAGGCGGCGCTCTACCTGCTCGTGCAATTCACGAATCCCACGCTCCTGAACCGCGCTCTTAACTATGCGATTTCGAGCAAAGTGCGCAACCAGGATACGGCCATTCTCTTCGACTACGGCCTCCAGATTCCAGAGAACCGCGAACAGACGTGGCAATTCATCAAGACGCACTGGAACCAGGTGAAGGCGCAGCTGACCACGGATTCCGGCACATACGTCGTGTCTGGGGCCGGCAGCTTCTGCAGCCCTGAGGCTCACGACGACGTGAAAAGCTTTTTCGATTCCCATCCGGCCCCAGACGCCAACGTCGCCCTGAAACACGCGCTTGAGCATATCGACGAATGCGCCGAGTTCCGGAAGTTGCAGGAGCCGAACCTGAAGACTTGGATCCCCTCGCAGCCTGACTTGTAAATCGGGATTAGCTACAGCCACCGCAGCCGCTCGCAGGCCGCGTCCAGCTCCACATCCCGCTTGGCGAAGCAGAAGCGAAGCAGATTTTCGCCGCGTCCCGGGCGGAAGAACGCCGATCCCGCGACCGCAGCAATTCCGGTCGTCCGCAGCAGGGACCGCGCCTTTTCAGCCGCAGTTTTGCCGGGCAAACGCTCGGCGCTGGCCATGATGTAATACGCGCCCGAAGGTACGGACGGATCCATTCCCGCGTCTTCCAGCGCGCTCAGCAGGCGGCCGCGCTTCGACTCGTGATCGGCGGCGATCTGCTTGTAGAAGGCCTTCGGCAACTGCTCAATGCCCACCGCCGTGGCGATCTGGAAGGGCGCGGGCGCGCACACATAGGTCAGGTCGTGAAAATGCGCCATCGCCGGCATCCAGCGCACATCGGCGGTCGCATAGCCAACGCGCCACCCCGTAATCGAAAACGTCTTGCTATAGCCGGAGACCACGATCGTGCGCTCGCGCATGCCCGGCAGCGTGGCCGGGCAGATGTGCCGCGCGCCATCGTAAACGAAGTACTCGTAAATCTCATCGGTAATCAGAAACAGGTCGCGTTCGACGGCGAGCTGGGCCACCGCTTCGAGCTCGGGTAAGGTGAAGATCTTACCGCTCGGATTCGCCGGCGAATTCAGCAGAATGGCGCGCGTGCGTGATGTGACGGCGGCGCGCATGGCATCCACATCGAGCTGCCAGTCGGGTTCAGCGAGCGCCACCAGGACCGGGTTCACGCGCAGCGATTTGAGCGTGTTCACGTGGTAGCCGTAGAACGGCTCGAATAGCACCACCTCATCGCCGGGATTCAGCAGTGCCATGGCCGCCGCGTGCAATCCGGCGGTCGCGCCTGAGGCTACCATCACTTCATTTTCAGCTTCGTAGCGCAGGCCGTAGTCGCGCATCTGTTTGGCCGCGACCGCTTCGCGCAGCCGCGCAATGCCGTCGCACCGCGTATAGATGTTCTGTCCCTCGCGGATGGCTTGCACGGCCGCAGCTTCAACGACCTCGGGCACCGGCGTATCGCATACACCCTGTGCAAGGTTGATGCCGCCCATGCGATCGCATTCCGTCGTCATGGCGCGGATCTCGGATTGAAACGTCTCAGGCGCCAGCGAGCTCAGGGCCAGGCGCGAGCTGGGTATGGTTGCGGTCGCCAATGGGACGGGCACGGGGAAGATCCTTCATCTCCATCATATTACGGAGCCTAAAACTTGAGTGACTGCGGTCGCAGCCAGGGATGGCGCTGCCGTAGTATCTTGCAGGAAGAATCGATGCATGAGCTTTCCATCGCGGCGAGCATTGTGGAGGCGGTGACCGAGTCGGCAGCCCCCTATCCCGGCGCGCGTGTGAAAGAAGTGCGCCTGCGGGTGGGCGCGCTGGCATCGGTCATCGAGGATTCGCTTCAATTCTGCTGGCAACTGGCCACCGAAGACACGCCGCTGACGGGATCTGTGCTGGTGATCAACAAGCTGCCGGTGATTGTGCATTGCGAGGCCTGCGGTGTGGATGCCGAGATTGACGGCGTGCAGAGTTTTCGCTGTCCTCGCTGCGGTGAACTGGCTGCCGATCTCCGCCAGGGGCGCGAGCTGGAGATCGAGTCGATTGAACTGGAAGATCCTGAGCCCGCACAACCCGGAGCCGGCGCGCGGGAACAGGCTGAGGAGCGAATATGACGACCCGGATCGTAGAGCTGCGGCGGGGAATCCTGAAGAAGAACGACGAACTGGCAGCGGGACTGCGCGATCGCTTCACGTCGGCTGGAGTGCTGGTGCTGAACCTCGTTTCCAGCCCCGGAACAGGCAAGACCGCGTTTCTGGAACGCACGCTGTGCGAACTGCGCGGCCGTGGAAAGCATGCGGCGGCGCTGGTGGGCGACCTCGAGACCGATAACGACGCGCGGCGTCTAGCCGCGAGCGGCGCACCTGTGCGCCAGATCAACACGCACGGCATCTGCCACCTCGACGCCGAAATGGTCGGCAAGCATCTCGAAGGTTGGGAGGGTGTTGCGCTTGCCGGGCTCGACTATCTCTTCATTGAAAACGTCGGAAACCTGGTTTGCCCGTCGAGCTACGACCTGGGCGAGCGCATTCGGGTTGTGCTGTTGAGCGTGACGGAAGGCGAAGACAAGCCGCTCAAGTATCCGGGACTGTTCAACTCCGCCGATGCCGCGGTGATCACCAAGATCGATCTCGCCGGCCCATGCGGATTTGACCGCGAGGTTGCCCTCCGCAATATCAACGAAGTCCGCCCTGGCATCCGCGTCTTTGAAACCTCGGCCAAAACCGGCGCCGGAATGGACGAGTGGCTCACGTATCTCGCAGAGCAGCGAACCCGCTGAGCCAGTTTCCGCGCTATGCTCGCTGACCGCGCGTCCGGGCAGGATGAAAGATTCGTCTTGACGTCCGCAGGCGCGAGGTTGATGATGGAGCCGTGCGCAGGCTGGACGAAATCGTTTAACCCGCGCGCGAATCAGCTATCCCACCAGACCGCATCCGAAGAGAATCCCCGGTCTAAAACCTTCACGGACTCCCTGCCCCTGCGCTCCTGATGCAGCAACGCGGTTGTGTTGCCGCAAGCAGGGATGGATCGGTCTTCCCCCGCTCCGCAGTCGTTCCCGCGCGGCATACACCGGCGCCACGAATTCATTCCCCCTCGCAATTCATTGAAAGCAAACCATAGGAGGGATCACACGATGGCTATTCGTCATCTGCTTTGGGGTGCCGCTCTCGCGGCGGCGCTCCCTGTGACGCTTGTTGCTCAACAGGCGCCGACTGGCTTTCACAGCGTTACCTGCGTCAAGGTGAAGCCCGGCAAAACTGCGGACTTCAACGCCTTCGTCAACGGCGACATTCGCAAATACGAGCAATCGCGCGTGGACTCGGGCGCCATTTCCGGCGCGCTTGTGTTACGCACCATTAGTCCTGGCGGCTCGGACGCAGAATGCGACTACACGTTCGTTACGTTTTATTCCGGTCTGCCCAACGCCCCCATGAGCGACGATGAATTAGTCGCTGCTCTCAAAAAAGCCGGCATCAGTTCCTCGCTCGAGGAGTGGCGGCAGGAGCACCAGGCCGTGGGCGATCTGGTCTATAACACCATCGACCAGGTCGCCTTGCAGGTCGGCAGAGCCAAAGAGGGCGACTACATTGTCGTCAACGACATGAAGGTCACCAACGAGAACGATTGGATCGACCACCAAAAGAAGCTTTGGCAGCCCATCTTCGAAGACGGCCTCAAGGATGGCTCAGTAGACGGATGGGCCGTGATTGTGCAGTTCATGCCCCGCGGAACCAAAGATAAGCACATCACGTACACAGTCGACATCTACCCCAATTGGCAGGCGGTCTATAAATTCTTCGGCCCGGGTTTCGACGATCGCTGGAAGAAGATTCATCCCGATGTCCCCATCGGAGAAAGCATGACGGAAGAGCAGAAATTCGA
This sequence comes from Candidatus Sulfuritelmatomonas gaucii, assembly GCA_900290245.1. Lineage (GTDB taxonomy): Bacteria > Acidobacteriota > Terriglobia > Terriglobales > Acidobacteriaceae > Telmatobacter > Telmatobacter gaucii. Next base: position 7,717 of record OKRB01000124.1, read on the forward strand.
CACCATCGAACACACCACCCTCTTGAAAGTCGTTGCCTCAATCGAACCTTCAAAATAACCCGGCTCGCCGCCAAAACCAGATGGCCGCGCCAACACTAACGCGGCCTTTCCGGTTTCAACGCCGGCGCTGGAACCCGCCGCAGATTTGGACGTTGCACAAACAGGGCCCCGGGGGTTACCTTTCAGCTAAGGTCGGTAGCACAAGATGTGTCCCTTGGATTGCCCAGGGCAGAATGACGCTGCAGAAGAGCGCTCGTCGCGGAGTTTTGCCCAAAATATCATTGACCGGCTCTTCGATTTCTCGCCGGACGCGATTCTTGTTACCGATGCCGACGGCGTGATGCGCGCGGCGAATCCGCGCGCCGAAGAGTTGTTCGGCTATAGCAGCCAGGAGCTCTACGGCAAGCACGTCGAGATGCTTTTGCCCGCGCGTTTCCGCGGCGGGCATCCGCGCCATCGCGAAAACTACAGCGCCCATCCCCGTACCAGGCAAATGGGCGCGGCAATGAATCTCTTTGGCCTCCGCAAAGACGGCTCGGAATTCCCAGTCGACATCATGCTCAAGCCGATGCAGGCCGAATCCGGCTCGGCGGTGGTGAGCTTCATTCGCGATGTGACAGAGCAGCGCGCCGCTCAGGAGGAGGTGCGGCTGAACGACCTGCGCCTGAGATCGATCTTGGACAGCGTCGGCGAGTACGCCATCTATATGCTCGATCGCGATGGCCACGTCCTCACTTGGAACCCCGGTGCGGAACACATCAAGGGTTATACGGCCGATGAAGTGCTGGGCCTGCACTTTTCCCGTTTCTTTACGCAAGAGGATTCCGATCGCGGCCAGCCCGGCGAATTATTGCGCCAGGCGACGGCCAAAGGGCGCGTGGAAGAAGAGGGCTGGCGCGTGCGCAAGGATGGCTCCCGCTTCTGGGCGAATGTGGTCATTACCGCGATCCATGACAGCACCGGAGCGGTGACCGGGTTCGCAAAAGTGACCCGCGACGTTACCGGGCAGAAGCAGGCGCAGGAGTCGGTAATCGCCGAGCTCAGCGGGCTGCTGCTCGCGAACGTCGACATTCGCAAGCTCCTGGGCGCTTTTTCTGCCAGCATCAATCATGCCGTTCCCCATGATGCTGCCACCCTGGGCTTGTATGACGAGGCTACGAACAAGCTGCGCATCCAGTTTCTCGCTTCCGCAGTCGACTCCGGCACCAGCCAGGGCGAAGTGCTGCTCGACGCGGATGCGTCGCCCGCCGGGCAGGCCTTCCGCACTCGCCGTCCCGTGATCCTGAACAAAATTGACCGGTGGCCCTTTGCTCCCGAATCGATCAAGCATCTCACCAGCTTGGGCATGCGGTCCGGTCTGTGGGTTCCGCTCATTCATCGTGAGCGCACGCTGGGCACGATTACGGTGGCCAGTCGCAATGAGAACGCATTCTCGCAGCACGATGCCGAGATGCTCACCCAGGTGGCAGGCCAGGTGGCCATGGCCGTGAACAACGCCCTGGCGTTTAAGCAGATTGCCGAGCTACGCGACCGCCTGACCCAGGAGAAGCAGTATCTCCAGGATGAAATCAATCTCGAGCACCGCTTTGAGGACATCGTGGGCGAAAGCACTGGCCTGCGCAACGTGCTGCGCGAGATTGAAACCGTGGCGCCCACCGACGCCACCGTCCTCATCCAGGGCGAAACAGGAACCGGCAAAGAGCTGCTGGCGCGAGCCCTTCATCGCCTGAGCCCCCGCAGCGAGCGTACTTTTATCAAGCTCAACTGCGCAGCCATTCCTGCTGGATTGCTGGAAAGCGAACTCTTCGGCCACGAGAAGGGCGCGTTCACCGGCGCCATCGCGCGCAAAATCGGCCGCCTCGAGCTGGCGCACGACGGCACGCTGTTTCTCGACGAGGTGGGCGAGATGCCGCTCGACCTGCAACCGAAGTTGTTGCGCGCCCTGCAGGAGCGGGAAATCGAACGGCTGGGCGGAACGCGGCCGATTCCCGTCAACGTGCGCCTCATTGCCGCCACCAATCGCGACCTGGCCAAAATGGTCGCCGAAAAGGAGTTTCGCAGCGACCTCTTTTACCGCCTCAAAGTCTTCCCGGTCTTTGCGCCGCCGTTGCGCGACCGCGCCGCCGATATTCCCGTCCTCGTGCGCCACTTTGTCTCGCGCCACGCCCGCCGCATGGGCAAAACCATCGAGACCATTCCCGATGAGGCGATGGAGGCGCTATTGGCATGGAAGTGGCCGGGCAACATTCGCGAGCTCGAGAACTTCCTGGAGCGCTCCGTCATCCTTACCCGCGGACCGGTTCTCCACGTGCCGCTGGCCGAGCTCGAAGCCATGGAAGAAGAGGAAGAGGAAGAAGCAGCAATCGCCAATCCCACACTCCACGCCGCCGAACGCGAACATATCCTGCGCGCCCTTCGCGAGGCCAAAGGGATCATCGGCGGACCCGGCGGCGCAGCCGACCGCCTCGGCCTGAAACGCACCACGCTCAACTCCAAAATGAAGAAGCTCGGCATCGAGCGCGGCGACTATATGTAAGCTTTCGTCGTGGCTCCGGTGGTGTAGGCACCCGGCCCGCCAACTTCCCAACCCGCCAACGTGTGCGGAGCACACGCAAACTTGCCATCTCTGCTTGAGAAAGCCGCTGCACAATTCATTTAACTGCCTCACTAAAACAGTCTGAAAATTCTTCGCCGCGACTGCCCATCGTCGCAGTGACGAAATATCGTCGTCGTCACCTCGTCACGGCGCAAGCGTCGTCAAGCACTGAGCGACGCTCTACAAAAAAATAACCGCTTTGCTTTCAACGCAGCTCACGGATTGCCGCGCCTCGGTTGAAGTTTGGCACGCGTCGTGCCTTATCACTTGCGTGGCGCAGGACGGGCCAGCAAATGCTTCGAATCACAGTAGATGAAAATCCGGAAACAGTCGTGATCAAGCTGGAAGGGCGCGTTGCCGGACCCTGGGCGGTCGAACTTGGCCGCCTGTGGGAAGAGAAAGCTCCGGTGGTTGCGAAGAAAAAGCTGGCCATCGATTTGCGGGAAACCACTTTCGCCGACGCCGGCGGAATGCGGGTATTGAAAACCATCTACTCTCAAACGGGAGCCGCACTCCTGACCGGCACACCCTGGACCGAATACCTTGCCGAAGAAGTAGCGCGCAAGAACGAACAACAAACGGAGTTGGAGGGCTGAAATGTACAACGGACACGAAACAACGAACCAGGCGAATCTTTCTTCTTACCGGAAGAGCGAATTCTTCAAGGCTTTGTCGCCCGCGGCGCTGGCTGATCTTGAACCGCTGCTTGCGGGGTCCAGCTATTCCCCCGGCATGGTTCTCTTCAGTGAAACGCAGCCCACCTCGGGCATCTATGTTGTGCTCGAAGGCGAGGTCAAGCTCTCCATTAACTCTGCTGAAGGCCGCCGCCTAGCATTCCACATCGCCAAAGCCGGCGAAGTACTTGGCCTTTCCTCCACGCTTTCAGGCGGCTCTTACGAAATGACCGCCGATACGCTTTACCCGGCAAAAATCGCGCACATCTCGCGCCAGGTTTTCATGCAGTTCCTTTCGCGTCACGCCGAGGTCTACCCCATCGTGATTCGCGAAGTGAGCCACAGCTTCAACCTGGCATGCGAGCAGCTTCGCATGGTGGGCCTCTCAACCTCGGTGCCCGAGCGGCTGGCGCGCCTTCTGTTGGTGTGGAGCGACGAGGCAGGCCCGAAATCCGAGCGGCCCACACGTTGCCGCCTGTCGATGACCCACGAAGAGATCGGTGAATTCATCGGCGCTTCGCGTGAAACCGTCACGCGTACGCTGAGCATCTTCAAGAATCGTCACCTCGTTGCACAGCACGGCTGCACGCTCACCATCCCCAACCGCGTCGCCCTAGAGAGCTACGCGCGCGGGTAGATCAGACCGATCTTCACGGGATTTCCAAGGGGGAAAGGCACGACTGGGGACATTGCCGCACGTCCCGAAACACGGAAAGTGGTTCCAATGGCTGTTCGCCTGGGCCGCGTGGTGTGGAAGGCATCACGCAGCCCAGCCGAACGGCCGAATTGTTTGTAGCGCCGGTCTCCTGACCGGCTGTCGTCCGGACCTCCCGGCCCGCACAATCTTGCATAGCCGCAATTCCCGCCCTCAGGCAACATAAACACACAACCAGCTCGCGGCTAGAAGCTAGGAGTTGGAAGCTGCCTTTTTCAGTGCCAGCCGCGCCGCGTGGTAGCCGCACATTCCGTGCACGCCGCCTCCTGGCGGAGTTGACGACGAACACAGAAACAGATTCGGCGTGCTCGTGGCATAACCGCTTGACGTGGGCCGGAAAAGCATCTGCCGCATCGTCATGGCGCCCCCGCTGATGTCGCCGCCCAAAAGATTCGCATCTGCCGCCTCAAGATCGGCCGGCGTGGAAACGTGCCGCGCCAGGATGCAGTCGCGGAATCCCGGCGCGAACCGCTCGATCTGCGCTTCGATTCGCTCCGACATGTCGAACGTCGATCCGTTGGGCACGTGACAATACGCCCACAGCACGTGCTTGCGCTCAGGCGCGCGCGTGGGGTCGACCAGCGTGGGCTGCGCTGCAAGCACGAACGGCTTCTCAGCGCAGTTGCCGCGCGCCACCGCATCCTCTGCCTCGGCGATCTCCTCAATCGTGCCTCCGAGGTGGACCGTGATCGCGCGATAGCAGTCGGCCGATCGCCATGGAACGGGCTGCGAAAGAGCGTAGTCGACCTTGAAGACACCGGGGCCGCGCTGGAACTGTTCGAGCGACTTACGATAGTCCGGCTTCAGCCGCTCGCCGGCAATCGCGAGCAGTTGCCGCGTCGCAGTGTCGAAGAGCACAACGGCGCTGTCGGCTTCCAGCTCGCGAAAGGCAGCCGCATCAATCCGCCGCGAGGTGTGTACTGTGCCGCCAAGCGACTCCAGGTAGCGTACGAGCGCCAGCGAAAGAGCGCTGGCCCCGCCGCGCGGGATGGGCCAGCCCACTGCGTGAACCGTAATGCCGAACAGCAGCCCGATGGTCGCGCTCAACGGCCGGTCGAAGCTGAGAAAAGAATGACCCGCCAATCCCGCAAAGATGGCTCGCGTGCGCGGCTTGGTGAAGTGGCTCCGCGCGAACGAATTCGCAGATTGAAATGCGGTCATTCCGAAAGAAGCCATACGAAATGGATAATTCGGAATGCGCAGCGCGGGCGCTAAAACATCTTCTGCAAAATCGCTCCAGTGAACCACCGCCGGCTCGACCAGCCGCCTCCACTCGCGGCCGTCAAGGCCCAGCAATCGCTCGGCCTTGGCCAAATCGTGGTCCAAAACTACGGCACTGCCATCGTCGAGCGGGTGAGCCAGCGGTGCTTCGCCATGGATCCATTCCAATCCGAAGTCCGCAAGCGGAAGCGCACTGAAGAACGGAGATCCCGCCGCAAACGGGTGCACCGCCGATCCAAAATCGTGCAGATACCCAGGGAGCGTCAACGGCAGCGTTCGCGCTGCGCCGCCTGGCTCGGCCTCTGCTTCGAAGACCTCAACTTGCAGCCCCGCTTGCGCCAGCACGATCGCTGCCGCCAATCCGTTAGGCCCCGATCCGATCACACTGGCGCGTTTCATCCGAGGATCCTTCCCTGTTCTCTTCTCTCTGCTCTCTTTTCTCTGCCTACTCGTGCGGCGCAAGCTCCTGCGGCCACTCCACCACGGCAAAATGGCCGTCTGCGGTCATCGTCAGCTCCGGCGCGTAGAGCCCCAGATCTTCGCGGCGCCACCAGTTACCCGTGCTCCGCTTCTCTTCCATTGAGGTGAACCAATACTGCCACAATACTGCACGAACATACCGCGGAGGAACCTGCGGAAACGGATCGCCGCGGAACAGCGAAAGTACATCGGCGTCGCCCACCAGCAATCGCTCTTCTGTGATCGGCACAATATCATTCTCGCGCCAGCCGCCGAGCGAAGCGAACCACAGGTTCCAATCGAAACGTGGCTGATAGGGCGCATAGATGCCCGGCGCCTCGTTCAGCGCCTGCGGCTTGTTGCGGAAGGGATATGCGGTCCAGTTGGTGCCGTCGTTCGATCCCTGGAACTCGATCTCGTAGCGGCCACGCGTCATCACGGCAAACAGGCCGTATTGGTTTGCAATGCGGAACGGCTCGAGCGCAATGATGGGCTTCACAGGTAGCGGAACCTCGTGCAGTGGGATGCCCATCATTTCTGCGGCTGTGTCGTAGGCAATCCATGTCAGCAGCACCGCGGTCAGGGCCAGCCGCAAGGCCCGCCAGTGAAAGCCAAGCCGCCGGCGCCAGGTTGGCCGTGCAGAGTGGCTTTCCTCCGGCTCCCCCTCCATTTTCGTTTCGTCGCTTTCGCTCGCTGCCACGATTGACAACGGACGCTCTTCTTCGGGCTCGGGTTGCACCGCCAGCTCCGGCTCGTGTGGGCGAAAACGCGCAGGAACAAATCGCAGCAAGAACTTGTCATCGAGCAGCAGAATGCCCAGCGCAAGCACCAGGTAATTGAGAAACGCGTAATTTGCGGTGAGAATCACGCCAATCTCCCACGGCGTGACGATAAAGAAGCAGACCAGGCGCACTCGCCGCGGAAAAAACATCATGAGCACCAGGCCGAGTTCCATCCCCAGCGTTCCGGCCGCCGTGGCCACCTGGAACCAATGCGGAAGATGCTGCACATACCAGCCAGCCCACGTAGGCAACGGTCCGTTCTGGTAGTACTCGTCCATGGCTGTAAGGTGGCGCCATTCCGGATCTCCGCTCGCCAGCTTCACCATGCCCGATTCGAAGTAGATGCGGAACCACTCCCACTGCAGAAGAAACCAGCTTGCGCGCACGGGCGGATGATCTGCGCCCCATCCAGGCAGCAGGCCCGGCGGGGCAAAAAACAGCGCCAGGAATCCGGCTTCGAGCAGCATGCCGTCAGACTGGTAGCTCGAAAATACCTGCGTCGCGCCAACGAAGGAAAGAAAACACAGAAAGCAGATGAAGAAGCTCAACCTCGGCCACAGGTTCAGGAACGCAACCACCGATGCGATCAGCCCGATCCACGTGATCGCCATCAGCATCGTCGAGCTGGACGAAATCCAGTAAAGCGTCGGCGCGTACCAGTAACGCGGAGCACCTAATTGCTCCGCGATGGCCGCCAGGTATTGCTGCGCGGGCTGGATCCCTTCTGGGCCGATCAGTCCTTTGATCTGGAAGAGGAGTGAATAAAACGCGGAGAAATAGATGATCGCCAGCGCGCGCAAAAAAATCCAGCGCGGAATGAGCCGCCCGCGCGGTCCACGGCGCGAATCGAACAGCCACCTTACAACGTTGACGGGATTCAGACGGTTCACGTCTCGAACAGGATACCCGCTCGCCAACCGCCTGTCATAAATGAATTCGCTGCGGCCTCGCCCGTTCAAAATCCAGGGTGGTTGACCCCTCCGCGCCAATGGAGTATCAAGGCTTGGTGATGATCCGACCTCATTTTGCCTCTGTAATCGCCTTGGGATCGACTCTTTGCACGTGCCTTGCTGCCGTGCGGCTCGCTGCTCAGCCTTCCTCCTCGCCGCAAACCGTGGCTACCGCCCCAGAAGGCCGAGCCGCAAATCCGGCCAATCAGGGGCGCCTCGCGCTCGATCAATACCTCGACGGCATCGCGGCGCAATTTGAAGCGAATCGCTCTGCCGCAGTCGCCGCGGTTCACACACGCGCCCAGGCTGAAGCGCGCCAAGCGAAAGTGCACGCGCAGATTCTCTCGCTGATTGGCGCTCTGCCAGCGCGCACTCCGCTCGATGCAAAAGTTATTGGCGAAACGCCGGCCGACGGCTTTCGCATTCGCAAGGTGCTCTTTGAGAGCCAGCCGAAGTTCTACGTCACCGCATTGCTCTACGTTCCTGACGGCCAGCCAGCCACTGGCAAGCGTGCCGCGATTCTCATGACGCCCGGCCACGCGGCAAGCGGTGAAGCAGGCGATGCGCCCATGGCTGCGATCTTCGCTCGCAATGGATTCATCGTGCTCTCCTACGATCCCATCGGGTAGGGCGAGCGATTGCAGTATCCCGATCCGGCCAAACCCGGCGAGTCATTAGCCATGCGGCCCACCGGCGAGCACGGCGAGGCGAGCCTGCAACCCATGCTGATTGGCGAGACATTTGCCAAGTACGAGATCTGGGACGCGATGCGCGGTGTGGATTACCTCGCGTCTCTTCCCGACGTCGATCCGCACCGTATCGGCGCATTTGGCTGCTCCGGGGGAGGCACGGTCACTGCGCTCACCGGCGCGCTCGACACGCGCATCGCAGCCATCGGCACGGCGTGCTACATCACCTCGTTCGACGCCCTGCTTCCCGCTCTCGGCCCGCAGGATGCCGAGCAGTCCACGCCGCGCTTCATCTCCTCGGAGCTCGGCTTTCCCGACTGGATCGAGCTCGCCGCGCCGCGCCCATATGCCGTCATCTCGACGTACTCTGACATGTTTCCCATCGCCGGTGCGCACAGCACCGTGATCGAGGCTCGCCGCTTCTATTCGCTCTTCGATCCGGCGAGCACAGGAACGCCAGTGGACAACAATCCACCCTCCGCTCCGCCCACGCCCACCGAGCCTGCACTCAACACCGACACCACAAACCGCGTGTCTCCGCAAGCTCGCTTCCAGTGGATCACCGGACCCGGCCACCATGGCGCGCTCATGCCCATCATGAGCAACATCGTCAGCTTCTTCATGCGCAACCTTGAACCCGGCGAAGACGCCGACCACCCAAATGTTCCCCCCGGCAACAGCCCGAGAGATGCGATGGCCTTGCTCGCGGGCATTCCAAAGGATGCCTTCCAGGTGACTTCATCGGGCCAGGTTGCTACCAGCTTTCCTGGCTGCGCCACAGTCTTCACGCTGAACGAAAAACATGCGGCGCGGATTGTGCCCGCGCACCGGCCCCCAATTGCACTCGACCGGCTCCGTTCTCTCATTCGCGACGAAACCGGCGCCGACTCCGCGCCGGGTGCGTCAAAATTCGACACCGATCTGCTGGCGGAAAACTCCGGCCCCATTGCTCTGCCCACCGCCGGTGGTTTGGGTCTTGAAGGCGATCTTGCCGTTCCCCCAACACCAGGCCGCCATCCTGCGGTTCTGCTGCTGGTTCCTGACTCGATTCACGGAACCAGCCCGACCGCGCAAGCCAGCCGCGCGAAGTTCGACGCACTCGCGGCCCAGGGCAACGCGGTGCTTGCCGTCACCCCGCGGCCTTCGCCTTGCGGCACAGACGATATGAAAGCGCCGCTTCTCGGGCCGTTTTACCTGCTCAGCCTCCGTGCCTACCTTGCAGGCCGCACGCTCGTGGGCCTGCGCGCGGATGATGCGATCCGCGCCGTCGACTTCCTCGCCGATCGCGCCGACGTCGATCCGGCTCGCATCTCCGCCGATGCCAGCGGCCACATGGGCTTGGTGCTGCTTCACGCCGGCGTTCTCGACCGTCGCATTCAACACGTTGCAGTGGATCATGTGCTCACCAGCTATCGCAGCCTGCTTGATGCACCCGTGCCCATCGGCGCACCAGAGGATGTCATCCCCGGCGTCCTGCTCCACTACGACATCCCCGACCTGGTGCGAGCCCTGGGCACGCGCGTCACAATCAGCGATCCGCTGAAAGGTACCGATGACTTGAGCCAGGAATCCACTCCGCTTTCTTCGCTCACTCACGCGACGCCGTAGAACCGTGTCTCAACCCAGCGGCTCGGTCAGCACCGCGGGTCGTTCCGCAGCAAGCTTCAAAATCAGTTCGCCAAAGAGCGTGTTGGCCCACGCAAACCACGACCGCGTGAACTTTGCGGGATTGTCCTTGTGAAACGACTCATGCATGAATCCCGTGCCGGCCGTGGTGTCGCGCAGCCATCGCAGGCACTGGCGAATCTCGGCATCGCTTGTAGATGTGAACGCGCGGTACATGATCGACATAGGCCAGATCGCGTTGAGCCCAATATGTGGCCCGCCTATCCCCTCCGCCGCCGTTCCGCGGAAAAAATACGGATTCGCGTCGCTGAGCGCGAATGCGCGCGAACGCTGGTACACCGGATCGCTTATCGTGTTTTCATTCAGATAAGCCATCGAAACCAGACCCGGCGCGTTGGCATCGTCCATCAGCAGGCTGTTGCCGTAGCCGTCCACTTCATAAGCCCACATCTCTCCAAACTGCGGATGGTTCACGCGCGCGTGTTGCAACGTCGCCTGCGCCACTTCATTGGCCAGCGCCGCAGCCCGCGCCGCGAGTTCGGTGTCCTGCGCCGCATGCGCAGCCAATTCTGCCAACCAGCCCAGCGCCTGCACCGCGAACAAATTCGCCGGTACAAACAGCGGATAAATGCACGCGTCATCTGACGGCCGGAACATGCTGAAGATCATTCCATTGGGCCGCGCTGGGTTGCCGAATCCTGAAAGCGCCAACGTATCGTACGGCGACGCCGCCTGCCGCTGAAAGCTGTAAGGGCCGGGCGACTGCTTGCGCTGCTGTTCGGTAAATGTCCGCAAAATCGCCGCTGCTGCCGCTTTCCACTGCGCATCAAAGGGCCTGGTATCTCCCGTCGCCTGCCAGTGGCCATGCGCAAGCCGAATGGTGTAGCACAGCGAATCGATCTCCCACTTGCGCTCGGCCACTCCCGGATAGAGCTTGGTGCGATCGTGCACCGCCCACGAAAGCGGCGGATCGCTCGTTTGCCGCGTGAACGCATTGGCGTAAGGATCGATGAGAATCATGCGCACCTGCCTGCGAACAATTCCTTCGAGCAGCGCGCGCAAACGCTCGTCCTTGCGCGCGAATCGCAGATAGGGCCACACCTGCGCCGATGAGTCACGTAGCCACATGGCGTCGATGTCTCCGGTCACAATAAATGTGTCCGGCTCGCCTTCGAAGACGCCGGAATGCACCGTTGTGTCGAGCGTGTTCGGGAAGCAGTTCTCGAACAGCACCTGCAACGCAGGGTCGGCAATCTGCCGCTTCACCGAGGCAATGGATTCTTCAATCGCTTGAGAAGTAAACCGCCGGTCGCCCGGAGCGGGTCGCGCATGGGGCAATTGCGGGCCGCCAGCCGTTTCCGCATCCGGATCGACCAGTGAGCCGGTGGCCCAAGGCTCAGGTTGTCTTGCGAGCCCTCTTGCCAAGGCCGTTTGCATCAAGCTCCACGCTCCTGCTGCCAACAGCACATCCCGCCGCGTCGGCTTGTCTATGCTCATCGGTCCGCCGCCCTTTCTCGCAGCCATCGAGTTCATTCGCTGCATTGTGTTTGCGCCGTTCGATTATATTGCCGCCGATCGCCTCCGCACAGACGCATCACGTCTCCCGATGGAATACCATTTGTTCGGGACCGGATCTTCCTGGAGTCACGCTCTTCTATGCAAGCCAATCTGTTCGATTTGACCGGTCGAGTGGCCGTGGTTACCGGTGGGACCACCGGCCTCGGACGCGCCATCGCGCTGGGCCTCGCCGGCGCCGGAGCCGACGTGGTCCCCAGCTCGCGCCGACCAGGTGAAGTGGAGAAAGCTGCCGCGGAGATCGAGGCACAGGGCCGCCGCTCGCTGCGCGTCGTCAGCAACGTCCTTGACCGCGCCTCCATTCAGGCGCTCCACGACGCCGTCATTGCCGCATTCGGAAAAGTCGATATTCTGGTCAACGCTGCTGGCACCACCAAGAACTCGCTCACATTGAAAGCCGATGAAGCCGACTGGTCGCGCGTTCTCGAAACCAACCTCACCGGCACATTTCGCGCCTGCCAGATCTTCGGCGAATCCATGGTTCGCGCTGGCTCCGGGCGCATTATCAACCTCGCCTCGCTCAGCTCATTTGTGGGATTTCACGGCGTAGCGGCCTATTCGGCGAGCAAAGCCGGCGTGGCTGCTTTGACCCGGGTCCTGGCAATTGAGCTGGCGGAGAAAGGCGTCAACGTGAATGCCATCGCGCCAGGCATCTTCCCCACTCCCCTGAATCGGTCGCTCGTGCAAGGCACGGCGCGCGGCAAGGAGCTACTAGTACGCACGCCGATGCATCGATTCGGCGACGCCGATGAACTGGCCGGCACCGCTATCTTCCTTGCTTCTGAAGCCGCGTCGTTCGTCACCGGCGAAGTCATCGTCGTCGACGGCGGATTTCTCGCCAGCGCCGTGAATCAGTAATGTAGCGCCGGTTTCCTGACCGGCGGTCGCGCGGACTTCCAGGACCGCATCCCTTTTCCGCGCTCAGTATTACCGCATCCAACTACAACACAACCGCTGGAATCTCCACCTTCCGCCCTTCGGCACACGATGTATAAATACTCCGCACCAGTTGCAGTGCGCGATAACCGTCGATACCGGAAGATGCCGGTTTCCGCCCGTTCTTGCATGCTTCGCCGAAGTCGGCCAGCTGCCGCTCAAAAGGCGTAAGCGAGATGGCCATCGGATCCGAAGCTCCCGACTTCGCCTGCTGCGAAATCGGCGCCGGTTCGCCCTCATCGTCCCGCACGTCCCAGGTGGTCAGCTGGTCGCCGGTTACGATGGCGCTTCCCATGGTTCCATGGATCTCGATTCGCTCCGGATATCCCGGCCACAGTGCGGTTGCCGCTTCAATTACGCCCGTCGCGCCCGAAGCGTAACGCATCACCGCGCACACCAGGTCCTCGGATTCGATCTTGTGGGCGGCGCCCAGATGCCAATAGCCGAACACTTCATCGACCGCGCCGATCAAGTGCAACAGCACATCCACCTGGTGGATGGCCTGGCTGATCAACGCGCCGCCGCCTTCTCCGGCCCAGCTTCCTTTCACTGGCCGCGCGTAGTACTCATCCGTGCGATACCACTTCACGTATGCGTCCGCTTGCAGGATCTTTCCCAACCTTCCCTCTGAGATCGCCCTCTTCAGAAACAGCGTCGAGTCGTCGAAGCGGTGCTGGCTGACGACTCCCAACTGAATTCCCGCTTCGCGCGCTACCTGAATCATCGGCCCCGCTGTCTCCAGGTCCACGGCCATCGGCTTTTGCACCAGTACGTGCTTGCCGTATCTCGCGCCCAGCTCCAGTGCGGCCAGCCGGTAACCGGGAAAGGTGCACACGTCCAGAAAGTCCACATCGGCGCGCCGGCTCAACTCCTCAGGAGTGGCCACAAACTCCGCGCCCCAAGCCGCGGCAAACTTGCGCCCCTTCTCTTCCGTTCGATCGGTCGCCGCAGTAACCGCGTAGCCAATATTCTTGTAGGCCTGCGCGTGCTTCCACGCGATTGCGCCCGTCCCAATCACTCCGACTCTCATAAATGGCTCCGCTTCCGCAGGTTGCTCGTTGACAATCTTACGGTCCGCAGCAAAGTTCTCATGCAGACGATTCTCATGCAATTACGGAGATCGGTTATCCGGCCACGGCAGCGTCTTTGGGGCTCGTTCGCTCGCCTCCGCGCACATGGCGTGGTGCGAAGTCCGCTTGCTGGAATAGAACCTTGTAGAACACCAGCGCTGCTGCACCGCGCAGGCGCGCGACGTCCCCGTCCATGGCCGCTACCACTCGCGGCGTTTGCGGCGTGAACGATTTGGCGATCAACTGGCTCTCGAGCAGCGGGCAGATACGCGGCCACAGTGCCGTGCACTCGCCGACGATAATGATTACTTCCGGAGCCAAGCCCGCTGTAAGCATCGTCAACCCGCGCGCGAGCCAGGTCATCATCCTGTCGATTGAGCGCAGCGCGTGGATGTCGCCGGCGAGCGCCAGGTCGAGCAGTTCCTGAAACGAGGTCAGCGTGCTTTCCGGCACGAGCTCCCGGTAATAGCGAATTCCGGCGCGGTTTGAGGCAAACGTCTCCCAGCACCCCACGTTTCCGCAGCCGCACACCGGTCCCGACTCTTCTACCGGCATATGCCCAAACTCGCCCGCCATGTCATTTCGTCCCCGCACCACACGCCCATCCACCAGCAGGCCGGCGCCAATGCCTTCTGAAACCGAGATCGCGATCATGTTTGAGGCGTCGCTGAAGTTTCCGAACCAACGTTCCGAGAACAGGCACGCGTTGGCCGCATTCTCCATTTGAATGGGAAGGTCCAGGCCCTTCTGCAGCTCAGCGTAGAGATCGATCTGGTTCCAGGGCGCGTTCGGTGAAAAAAGCAGACGGTGCGTCTTCTGGTCGACACGGCCTGAAACGCTTGCACCCAATCCCTGGAACACGCGGTCGCCGTAAGCTCCCATCAGCGAGCGCGCCGCCTGGGCAATGCGCGCAATCGCTGCGCTGGCCTCCTCTTTTGAGCCAGTTTGAATCTCGTGCGCGATCGTCTCCCGGCCCAGAATTTTGCCATTGATGTCGACGACCGCAAGGTTTGCTTTTCCCGGACGCAAATCGATGGCGAGCGTGACGTGCTGATCGTTCAGCGTAACGAACGTCGGCCGGCGGCCGCGCGGCAGGTGCCCCAGGGTGCCCGGCAACACCCAGCCTTCATCGATCAATTGCCCAATGATGACCGATACCGTGCTGGGCTGCAGGCCGCTCAACCGCGCAAGGTCTGCGCGGCTCACCGGCTGATGCAGGTGAATGGCGTGAAGCAGAATCTCGCGGTTGATTTCTCTGGCCGTTTCGCTTGAGGCAACCGCCTGCCGCGGATGCGTGGATTGGTCGGTTTCGTGCATTTCTCACAACCTTCGCCATCGGCTTCGCCGAGCGATGACCGCGTCATCTCCGCATTTCTTTGGCGATGGATCCCGCCAACACTATAAATGAGCGACGACACCACCTGAAAATGCTTTCGCATTCCATGTTGCGGCGCAACCTCGTTTTCTTCCTGCCATAACCAGCCCCTCGCGACCTCCCGTTACACTCTTCTATGGAGCTGAATGATGACCCTTCGCGCCGCCTCGCGGCTTTTCCTTCTCAGCCTAGTCGCCATTGCCGGCATCTCGCCGGCAAAGTCCGCTGCACAGTCCACAAATGCCGCGAACGCCAATCCAGGTGCGGACCTGCAAATGGTCGTGATGCTCAGCCGCCACGGAGTCCGCTCCCCCATCGGCTCGCCAGACCAGTACAACAAATACTCCGCAGTACCCTGGCCTGCCTGGGATGTGCCCCCGGGCTTTCTCACCGCGCGTGGCTACCAACTCATGAAGATCTTCGGCGCCTGGGATCGCACGAAGTTCTCCGGCGAAGGTCTTTTCAGCCCGGCAGGCTGCGCCGATAGCGGCCGCGTCACCATCCGTGCCGACATTGATCAGCGCACCCTGGAAAGCGCCAAGGCCCTCGCAGAGGGAATGTTTCCCGGCTGCAGCCTGCCGGTACATTCGCAGGCCGCAGCCCCCAGCGATGGGTCTGCGTCGTCAGGGTCGATGCCCGGGGCCTCCAGCGACGCATCTTCTTCGATGGGGTCGACGCCCGGCAGCCGACCCGACCCGCTCTTCCGGCCGCTAGTCGCGGGTGTCGCTCATGTCGATCCCGCGCTTGCAATTGCTGCCATCGATGGCCGTATTGGCGGCGAACCCAACCACCTCACCGAGGCGCTGCATCCGCAGCTGGCCGCGCTCGATCATGTGCTTGCCGGCTGCGGTCATGAGCCCGTGAACGCGAAGCGTGTTTCGATCTTCGACATTCCGTCCAGCCTCAAACCGGGATCGGGCGACCCTCCCGTCGCCGCCGGCGGACCGCTGGTCACCGCTTCCACAATGGCTGAGAACCTGCTTCTGGAATACACGCAGGGTATGCACGATGCTGACGTGGGCTGGGGATGCGTCGATGGCGCGACATTACGCGATCTCATGCAACTCGACACCGCGCGCTGGGATTACGGGTTCCGGACGCCTGTGATCGCCCGCACCTATGCCTCCAACCTCCTCGATCACATTCTCAGGACGATGGAACAGAGCGTGACCGGCAATTCCGTTCCGGGCGCAATCGGCAATCCCGGCGATCGCCTCGTCCTTCTTGTCGGTCACGATACCAATATCGTTGCCGTCGCCGGCGCTCTCGGTATTAACTGGGTCTTCGACGGCCGCGAAGATGACACACCTCCCGGCGGCGCGCTGGTCTTCGAGGTCTGGCGCTCGCGCGCAGATGGAAAACCGTTCGTGCGCGTTGAGTATATGGCGCAAACGCTCGAGCAGATGCGCAATGCGACTGCGCTCACACTCGCGGACCCGCCTGCGGATGCGCCTGTCTTCGTCCCTGCCTGCAGCCGCCAGGATCTTTCCTGCGCTTGGGATGGTTTTTCCGCCGCTGTGCGCCAGACCATCGATCCGGCCGACGTCAGCCCGCAGCCGTAAGCTTGCCTGCCCCGTGTCACGCGCTATCATCGTCGTGCAACAGAATTGAGGTCCGTCAATCACCGCTACACGAGGGATACAGATGAAATCCGTTTTCAAACTTGCCGCTTTTGCATTGCTTTTGCCCGCCGCAGCCATCACCGTCGCCGCGCAATCTTCGCAACAGGACTACTTCAGCAACTGGCCGCAGGGCCGTTCGCCGCAGGAAGTGGGCAAGGCACTCGCCGAGCACTTCGTCACCAGCCCGCACCAGCACAGCCCAGGCACCATCTTCTACGGCGAGGTCGGAACATGGTACGGTGCGCTCACCTTGGCGGATCTGACCCACGACACGGGCCTGCGTGACGAGCTCATCAAGAAATTTGACCCGCTCATGCCCGGCGGTTCCGAGGCCAACCTCGTTCCCAAGCGCGATCACGTTGACGACTCCATCTTCGGCAGCGTTCCCCTGCAAATCTACATGGAGACCAAGGACAAGAAGTATCTCGACTACGGCCTTGGGTATGCCGACCGCCAATGGGAGGACCCCCAGCCCGACGGCCTCTCGCACGAGACGCGCTTCTGGATCGACGACATGTACATGCTGACCATCTTGCAGTTGCAGGCCTATCGCGCCACCGGCGACAAGAAGTATCTCGACCGCGACGCCAACGAGATGGTGGCCTATCTCGACAAGTTGCAGCAACCCAACGGCCTCTTCTATCACGCGTCCGACGTGCCTTTCTTCTGGGGCCGCGGCGATGGCTGGGTGGCCGCCGGAATGGCGGAGATGCTGATGAGCCTGCCCGCCGACCATCCCCAGCGCGCGCGCATCATGCAAGGCTACAAGCTCATGATGTCTGCTCTGCTCAAATATCAGGATTCCGACGGCGTGTGGCGGCAGCTCATCGATCACCCTGAGGCGTGGGAAGAAACCTCAAGCTCGGGGATGTTCACCTTCGCGCTGATTACCGGCGTCAAGAACGGCTGGCTCGATGCCCCAACCTACGGTCCCGCCGCGCGCAAGGCGTGGATCGCCCTCACTGGCTTCGTCGATCAGAACAACGACATGACCAGCATCTGCGAGGGCACAAACAAGAAGAACGATCTGGAGTATTACCTCGAGCGCAAGCGCCGCACCGGCGACTTCCACGGCCAGGAGCCAGTGCTCTGGGCTGCCTCAGCGCTGCTGCGGTAAACAAACTTTGCTCCGCCCTTGTCGCGTGTGCCTCGGGTCCCGATTCTGGGACTCGGGAGATCGAAGTACCCCAATCCGAATTCGTGCAGTTACAAGCTCGCTGCGCTGACTTGCTAACCAGCTGACTCGCTCACGAATTAGGCCGTCGTCGACGCCCCCAAAGACCTATAATTCCCGGCAGAGATCAACGTATGTTGATGCAGGCTCACTGCGGCAGGCATTTGCCGGCGGTGCTGCTCGTCGCGCTGTATTCCAGCAGCGCAACCATGCACCTTTGGGCACAAGCCGGTGGCGCGGCCCCGCAGGATGCGAACCCGAAAGTCCCGGCCTACGAGGTGGTGTCTATCAAACCCGCAAACCCTGGTGACCGTGACATTGGGTGGAAGGATTTGCCCAACGGCTTCGACTTCAAGAACATGCCGCTAGCCCCGCTGATTTACCAGGCATACGAGATCACGTTGGAAAGCCAGATTGCAGGTCTGCCTGAGTGGACGAAGGCCGACCGCTACAATGTTTCGTCGCGGGCAGGCGACGACACCGTCGCAGCCTGGAAAAAGCTTTCGAAACAGGATTTATCGAAGCAGCAACAGCTCATGTTGCAGGCCCTCTTTGCCGACCGCTGTCAGCTTAAGGTGCGGCGCGAAGTCAAGGAACTGCCCGTGTACGACCTGGTAATTGCCAAGGGCGGATTGAAGATGAAGGAATCCGCATCCGATGAAAAGAGCTTCGTTGAGTTGGACACGACCTCTTCGTATGGCGCGACCGGATCAGGCCTCGAATACAAGAAAACAATGACCGCGCATGCCGTCACCGCTCAAGGCCTGGCGCAGAATCTGCCTCACGAGGCGGGGCGCATCGTCGTCGACAAGACGAACCTGGGCGAGAAACAATTTGATTTTGAGTTGAAGTGGTCGTCGAGTCAGGAAGCACCGGCAGATTCAGGTGGCACGGGCCCGTCGATATTCACGGCGGTGGAAGAGCAGCTCGGCCTTAAGCTGGTACCCGCAAAAGAGCCGGTCGATACCTTTGTCGTCGTGCACATCGAGCGCCCCACGGAGAATTAGCGGCTAATCCAATCGCGTCAGGTACGCATTGCCCTCCACCGGCTGTACGTGGTCCGCAATGTACTCCGCTGTCGCGCGATCGTCGCCCTGCGGCCGGATCCGCACCCAGTAGCTCTTTTCGCCGGGGAACTCGATGACTTTCGCGCCGGGATAAATTTCGAGCAGCTTCGTCTTCAGCTTGATAGCCGCGCGTTCGTCGTGGAATGCGCCTATCTGCACGCACCAGCGCCCGCCTTGATCGACGGGCTCGGGCGTCTCATATACATCCATGCGCACGCGGGCCAGGCCCTCGCGATAAACACCTGTGGCCTTCGCCGATGCGATGGTTAGGTCCAGCATCCTGCCTTCCACAAAGGGTCCACGGTCGGTGATGCGCATGACTCCCGATTGCCCGGTCTTCAGGTTGGTCACTTCCACCAGCGAACCCATGGGCAACGTCCGATTCGCGGCCGTCATCGCCAGGTCGTCAAAGACCTGTCCGTTCGCCGCGCGCCTCCCCTTATACGGAGCCGTGTACCAGGTGGCGTAGCCTGTTTCGCTCAGAATCGGCTGGTGAGTTGCCACATATTGCAGGTCCGCCGGGCTCACCGCCTCGACCGTTGCCGATGGCCCCGGGGCAGGCGCCGGCGGCAAACCCTGCGGCGGAGGGTGTACCACGCTTACCTTGTGCCGGCAACCGCTTGCGCCCACCAGCACAATTGCCACCATCGCGGCGCTCGCCGCACCGCGGCCGATCGACCGCGCTTGAAAGCTTCCGATGTTCAAGGTTGGGGGCCCTTTGGAGGATTTGGCGGCTGGCTGGCCGCACGGCTGCCCTGCTGCTCAAAACGGTCGGCAAGACTGCGCAGGGTGTCTGCAGCCACACGCATCGCTGAGATCGACTCTTTGCGCACCTGCGGGATCACCGCGTCGTTCATATATGCGATCGCGTGTCGCAACTCCATCTCAATCAGTTCGATTGCTTCTTCGATGCGCTGGCCGACGCCGGGCGCACCCCATCCGGGAGGGTTGTTTTGGCTCATCATCATAAGCACCTGTCGTCAGCAATCAACGGCACGGAACCTGTCCAAAGTCTGCGGGATACAAGTCGAAGCGTCAATGCCCGCAGGAACCTGCGGAACCGCGAAGATAACTATCGCGGCGAACCGTTGGATTTCCTCGACATCTTGCTCAGCCGGGCCGCTCACGCGCTAGCCAAACAATAGACGGTGATCAACCATCTTGCAGCTACGCATCCTTTAGATGCGCATTCATGCCCTTATCGTGCAGTTGCCGAGCCTTTTGTGTTTCGTCCCGACTGTCCTGATTTGCGCACGAGATCAGGAGACCTTTCGCTCGAAATTCGCGTCCTAGCTCAATGGCGGCGGCTGGTCCTTCGGTTACATTCTGAACGTGAATCGGCCTCCGGCACGTCACCGGTTTCTGCCCTGACGATGCGAAAAAATAAAGCTCCTGTGAACCGAGACCGGCTTTTGGCGAACCATTCATTGCGCAAGGAACCAGGCAGGTGCCCCCGCCGTTTTTCACGCCCGCACCGCGTTCCGATCGCCTTTCTCCTCCAGGTCGCGTTTGTACTGCTGTTGCGCCCTGTTCTGCCGGCGACTGCCCAGGCTCTTCATACCGCAACGCAGCCCGGTGTTCCATCGAGCCTTCCTGACGCTCCCTCACCGCACCGGGCGACAAGCGTTTCACCACGACCCGCGCAATCCTGCCAGGTGAAGAATACCGGCGCAACCATCGCTGCCACGGGTGCCATGCGCGCGCTTGCTGTCTCCGGCCTTGGCGGGGTTTCGCCCAGCGCGGGCACGACGATTGTAGAGACGATGGTCTGTATGCCCCATTTGCCTATGGTCAACTGGTATGCCCGCTTCCTCACCGGGCCCCAGGTCAACCCTTTTACCCCCAGGGACAAAGCCCGGCTGGCGGTTCACAATCTGCTCGACCCCTTCAACCTGATCACCATCGCGGGCGAAGCCGGCATCTCCGTCGGCGCCAATTCCCACTCGGGATACGGCCCGGGCATGCGCGGCTATGGACGCTACGTCGGCGTCAGCTTCACGCAGGACATGACCGGCGAATTCTTCGACACATTTCTTATCCCCACGCTCGCTCGCCAGGATCCGCACTACCATCGCATGCCTCATGCCAGCATCCAGCGGCGCGCCCTGCATGCCGCTGCCCAGGTCTTCTGGACGCAGGGCGACAACGGCAAAGGCATGCTGAACTATGGCGACTTGGCCGGCTTTGCTATCGACAACGAAATTTCAAATCTCTACGTCCCCGGCCAGGCCACACGCGCTTCGGGTACGGTCACGCGCTATGCCGTCGGATTGGCCACCGCTCCCGTCGACAACTTCATCATCGAGTTCCTGCCCGACGTCGCCCGCCACATCCGCGTCCAGGTCGTCATCCTCCAGCGCATCATCAACCGGGTGGCCCGCACCGGCGACACGCCCTGAGTGCACTCGAACGTGCCGGAGATCGGTTATTTAGGAACCCAGGACTTGCGACGCGCTTTTTTGGTAAACTCCTACCAGTTATTCCCCGTTAATTACGTAGCAGTGGAAGGCAGGCGTGCATTCCGACGCACTCGCCGACGGGAGAAACGTGTCAAAACTCGGGTTCCAAACAGGAATGTAGAGAAGACCGCAGCTGCTTGCTGACGTACGCGCTTCCCGGTTCATGAGACTGGCTTCCCCGGCCACATTCTTCTGTCCGGTTCTTCTATCGCTCCTGGAACTCACGGGACCAGGAAGATTGTCCATGCTCGAGCTCGGCCGGGGAAATCAATTT
The DNA here is from genome assembly GCA_900290245.1 of Candidatus Sulfuritelmatomonas gaucii. Classification (GTDB taxonomy): domain Bacteria; phylum Acidobacteriota; class Terriglobia; order Terriglobales; family Acidobacteriaceae; genus Telmatobacter; species Telmatobacter gaucii. The sequence continues at coordinate 28,981 of OKRB01000124.1, forward strand.
GAATTCCAGCGTGCGCACCGCAAGGTGCCTGGGCTTGCATGGGCCGCATCGCCGCTGCTCCTCGTACTCTTTCTCGCCGCTGGTTGCACGGCAAATCTCGTCGGTATCCCCACCGGTGCCGTCGTCGGCCGCCCTTTGGTCTACGACTACTCCCCAACCGTGATTCAAAATGGCAACCTGCGCCAGTTCTGGTGGTGCGGCGAGGCCTCGAATCCCAACAACGCTTCGCAGCAGTCCGACGCGATACTTTACGCAACCATCGTGTTCGATACCAACTCCACGGGCTACGAGTCAAACTTTATCGCCAGCTTCCTCCGCGATCCGTACGGCAACCTCAACACTGGCTCGTACCCAACAATCGAAGTATTCACTTCATTCTCAAACCCGCAGCCCGGCTGGGACGCCTCGCCACGCAATGCCGGTGGCGACGCGACTCCGGACGATTGGGATATTGGCGAAGCTTCGTGGACCCCGAGCCAACCGCTGCTTCCGCTCATGCAGTACTACAACAACAAAGTGCACGAAGCCACCACCGGCTGGATCGATCCGAAGGGCAGGTTTGCCCTTGACTCCACGGTAGGCGCCCTCTTCGAGGCTCCGCAAAACGGAGCCGCTCTTGCTTTCTACGGCTGCAAGAGTGGTTCGCAGGATTACTTCATCTCCACCGACAGCGCCTGCGAAGGACAGCGCACGCTCGGCGTGCAGGGATATGGCTACGCGCAGTCAAAACCAGGCCTTTCGCTCCAGCCGCTTTATCGGTATTCCAGCGGCCACGACCACTTTGTAAGCACAGCCGAGAACTGCGACGGGCAATCCGTGCTGCTGGGCTATATCATGCGCCAGTAGGCGCTGCGAAGTCGCAAGGCTCCTTGTCTCATGGCATCGGCATCGCCACTGTGCCCATCGATAACTTCGTCATCGAGTTCCTGCCCGTCGTCGCACGCCACATCCGCGTGCAGATTGTCATCATCCAGCGCATCATTGATCAGGTGGCGCTGACGGACAACAGCGCGCAATGATGGGCGCTGCTCACCGGCGACGGCAGCAGCTACCGCTCATCCCGGTTGCTGTCCGTACCCTGTTACTTCTGGATTGCGTTCAAGTTCTTTGTATGAAGGAAGTTTTCGTCGTTGGTATCGGCCTCCAGGTTGATCTGGTCGGCCTTGTACTCCTTCTCGGCCTCGCTGACACAACCCGCCGGCTTACTGGAGTGGTCGTAATCGTTCAGGGGAGGCTTGTCAGAGGATGGCGCGCCTCCATTGTCGGGAGGCGGCGCCACTGAGTAAATCTGACACGCGAGTTTGGCGATGTTGTACTTGAGTTGCACATCGACGTTTTTCTTCTTGAGATCGATGAGCGCCTGGAAGTGGCGCAGGTTCTCTTGTTTTTCCGCTGGCGTCTGACCCGTCACATTGCATTGGTCCCTGGCGGCCCCTGCGTCGATCTCGGCCTTCTGGCGATTGGCGTCATTCGTGTCACGGCTTTCCTGGATGCTTGTCTCAGTGTTTTGAAATTTCTTTTGCACCGTCATGATGCAGGCGCTCGGCACGGGATCGGCTTTGCAGCGCAGTTTGCCGTTCGCGTAATCGTGGTTGGCCTGCGCTTCCCGATCCTTGAGGCCGGCTTCCACATTTTCGAACTGGGCAACCTGGGCCTGTGATAGGTTGCCGTCTGGCACGGTCGCGCACGATCCGGCGTTAGCACTTTGGGCCGCGGCAGCAAACTGGTTGCTGTGCGGTGCGAGGCAGGCGATGCCCCAAAAAAACGTGAGCATCAGGAACGAAATAGACGCAGCCCGTGGGAGCGGTTGCGAGTGATTTATCATTCTTCCTCCTCAAAGCCCACCCATTCCAAAGCGGCGGTCCTAATGCTACCAGAGATTTCGCCAGCCCCGGCGCGGGTTTCAGAGTGTCGAGGGCGGATTCAATGAGATCGCACGATCCTGTTGTGCCCAGGTATGGGAGCCAGTGATAGCAGAAGGCGAGGAAATGCGGGTCAGCGATTTACTTGAAGTGGCGCGTTCCCTGGGCATTTGAAGACTGCATACTCCGGTAGCGGGTCAAAAGACGGAAGGTTTGGGGTCGAAGATCCCCGAGTCCGGGAATCGGTGGCCGTCAATCACAACTTTATTTATTTCCGTCACTTACACGTTCAAATCATTGGCGCTTCCGCCTCCCGTTCGAGCCCATCAAATCCCCATCCAACCTTCATTTCCGCCATTCGCTGCACTCGGCTTGGGTCGCCGAGTCTGCACCATTACCCTTGTAATGACTTTTCAGCCCGCGGGTACTGTGTCGCTGCCGCGAGGCTCAAGCCGGGATCGAACCTTGAATTCCGGTGGTTCTTTCAGTTAAAGGAGCTTGCATTCATGTCAAAAGCCGTAAAGTATGTCGAGAAAGCCGCCGTTTACGCGGCCCAGGGAGCGTGGGCGGTCTTTGAGCGCCTGAACCGCATCAGCCCCAACCCCTCGTTTACGCCTAAGTGGAGCGAGAAGCCGCTGCAAAAGAGTTGGCAGAAAGAAAAGCCTCCTCTAGGCTGGCCCCGCACCACCGACTCGCTCTGCCCCAAGTGCGTCCCCGAAATTCGCAAGCAGATCCTCGACGGTAAGCTGCCTCACGAGATCCTGCTCAACGAGAAAGTCGGCGAGATCAAGGCGCAGATCATCGAGCGCGACGGCAAGATCCTGATGGTGAAGGACTGCCCCAAGCACGGCCACTTTGAAGACGTGATGTCCATCGATCCAGCCTTCTTCAAGCACCTTGAAGAGAGCTTCCCGGGCCGCGACATGCGCGCCCACGGCAAGGGCGACGAGAATCTGCATCACCACGGCACATCAACCGTCACCCACGGCCGCGGCTCGGTGCTCACCATCGACCTCACCAACCGCTGCAACATGATGTGCGACCCCTGCTTCATGGACGCCAACCAGGTTGGCTTTGTCCACGAGCTCACGTGGGAAGAAATCAAGACGATGCTCGACAACGCCATCACCATCAAGCCCAGGCGGCAAATGAGCGTGCAATTCTCGGGCGGCGAGCCAACGCTTTCGCCTTACTTCCTCGACGCCGTCGCCTATTCGCGCAAGGTTGGCTACAACTCGGTGCAGGCCGCGTCGAACGGAATTGAATTCGCCAAGAGCAAGGAGCTTTGCCGCGCCGCCGCCGAAGCCGGCCTCCGCTACGTATACCTCCAGTTTGACGGCATCGGCAACGCCGCCAACTCGCACCGTAAAGTCGGCAACCTCTTCGACGTCAAACTGCAGGCCATTAACAATCTTCACGAAGCCGGCGTCGAGATCGTGCCCGTCACCACCATCGTGAACGGCATCAACAACGAGCAGGTGGGCCGAATCATCGAGTTCGCACTCGACAATCCCAGGAAGATCAGCTTCCTCTCGTTCCAGCCCGTAAGCTTCACCGGCCGCGACGAGGAGATCACCGACGAGCGCCGCGTTGCCCAGCGCTACACCCTGTCGCATATGGCGCACGACGTCAAATCGCAGGTAGGCATGGGCGAGCCGGCGCGCGACTGGTTCCCCATTAGCTTCATGAGCACCTTCTCTGACTGGGCCGACCTGGTTCACGGACCGAGCGCCGAGTGGGGCCAGCTCTCCTGCGGGTGCCACCCGAACTGCGGCATAGGCATGGCGGTGATGATCGATAAGGAAACCAAGGAAGCCGTTCCCGTTACCGCGTTCCTGCACATGGACCAGGTGGCCAAGGACCTGGCCAAGGTCAACGACGCCGCACGCGGCAGGTGGCTTTCTGTGATCGGCCTCGGCCTTTCGCTGCTGCGCAACTACGATCCGTTCATGGCGCCTACCCACTTCAAAATCACCGACATGATGAAGAAGATGGACAAGACCTTCAACGCCACCGGCAAGAACTACGGCAGCGTGAAGGGCGACCGCACCATGGACGACATCCAGAAGCGCCGCCAGGACCGTTGGAACTTCCTGTTCATCGCCGGCATGTGGTTCCAGGATCTGTTCAACTACGACTTCCGCCGCACCGAGCAGTGCATCATTCCCTACGCCACGCAGGAAGGCGAGATCAGCTTCTGCGCCTACAACACCGGCATCGGCTGGCGCAACATTATCGAGAAGATGCACATGACGGCCACCCTTACGAAGTGGTATGACGAGCACGGCCGCCACGAGATCTTCGCCGGTGGCAAGAAGGTGGCCATGAACCAAGTGGGCCACGAGCTGATCCTCAACATGGAGCACGTCAACGCCGAGGCCAACCACACGCTCGACAATCTCGGCATCGCCAAGAACGCACGCGAAGAAAAGATTCGCGCACGCGATGGAAAGCTCAAGCAGGACGCCGAGAACGCCCGCATGGCTCAGCTTTACAAAGAGCACGTTCTCGGCATCAAACAGCCTGAAGGGGGGCTGGTCTCGCTCGACTCCATCAAGCCCGCGTCGAACAACGCCGCCTCGCCCATCAACCGGCATCAGGACAGCGAACTGGTCGCCGGCGACTAATCAGCTTACTGGCACCTTGGTTCTCTCACAGTCGAAGGCCGTCCGCGCAAGCGAACGGCCTTCGCGCTTCTGCACAAAATCTGTGGTGCCCCATCCAAGCTCCGCTTTGGGTGGGGAGGAAAAGCTGAAGTCGCCGCAAAATCCCGAGCGCCCCGCCCAATCTTCAGAATCGCGCCTTCGGCGTTCCCTGCCACGGTGTGCTGAAGCTATACATCACGCCACCGGAAATGATGGGAAAGATCTCCACTCTCCCCAGGCTGATGCAGCCCGGCGAATAATAGTTTCCGTAGACTTGTAATTGCTTTGTAACTGGCTGGAATTCCCGTTTCATGCGTTCATTCGCAAGCGCCACCCCAGGCGCGCGGCATGAAATCAGGGAACACAGTCCGCTTCGCAAGGTTTGTGATTCTTGAGAAAATGCAGCAAAGTTCACATCGCCCCAAAACGCGAAAGAACCGTCGCGGTCAACTAAAAATCCAGTGGACAGAAAACACGCCCTCCACCTGCGCTGCGCGCACTTTAGACGAGCCCCTGCCGAAGTTAGTTTCATGAATTGAATGCATTCAACATCAATGTTTTCCCGCATTATTTTCGCGCGCACATCAGGTGCTTTTCTCGCGCAACTCCTGCGTCGCACCCGTGTCTACTCACCCAATGGCCGGCAAGATCGATCAAGGCCGAAAGGGAGAATGGAAGGTATGAACGCAACAAGAAACGCAACGAAGGCAACCATTGTTTTGGGCGCGATGCTCTCCGCAGGCATCCTGCTTGCACAAGCGCCCGAGGCGAACCAGGCCCCCGATGCCAGCGCGCCGCAAGCAGCGCAAACGCAGCCAGGCAACCAACACCGCAACTTTGACCCCAACCAGATGGCCGCGCATCTCGGCAAGCGGCTGGGCTTGACGAGCGACCAGGTGGCGCAGATTACGCCTATCCTCGCGAATCGCCGGCAGCAGATGCAGACCCTTCGCGCCGACGCCTCGCTCACCCAGCAGGATCGCCACGCGAAAGTAAGGGCCATTATGCAGGACTCGAACAGCAAGATCGAAGCCGTGCTGAACGACACGCAGAAGCAGCAGTACGAGCAGATGCTCGCCCAGCGCCGCGAGCACCGCAACCACCGGAGTACGCCCGCATCCCAGTCCTAGTTGTGTACCGATGGGTGCCCAGGTCTGGAATCTCAGACCTGGGAATGCGGTACATTCGAACCGAACAACGTCCAGCGGTTCGCAGCCTCTACTTGATCTGCTCGTCCTTCCCCACTACGAGTTGCGTGCTCACCAAGTGCATCTCAATGGGCAATCCGCCTGCCGAGGGAGCCACGGCTCCCAC
>OKRB01000068.1 GCA_900290245.1 Candidatus Sulfuritelmatomonas gaucii
GACTTGCAGAACCATCGGGCCGCGCTGCAAGCTCTGGAATCCTTCTCTGCTGAATGTGATGGTGTATTGATCGTTAGCGACGATGGGGCCGCTATCGTAAAGTCCAGCCCCATTCGAGGTGAGGGTGCGCACCGTGCCTTTGTCGATGTCCTTGATGACAATCGTCACACCGGGGACGACCGCCCCGGAAGGGTCGGTCACCGAACCTGTCACGTCTGCAGAGTTGGTGGCCTGACCCCAGGCTATGCCACCACAAAATGCAAGAAGAGCCACAAGAGCTCGCGTCCACACTTTCATATTTGCCTCCAAGGGGATTTTTGCTTCTCAAGCGAGGCCAAAATCGCCTCTGCCCAATAACTTCGATCAGGCCCGAATGTGCGAGGAAAACGCTTACTCTAACCAGCTAATTGTCGCCTTACCAAAAACAAGGGCATGCTAGCCTAAAGAAAATCTGACTGGCAAGTGGTATTTTTCGAATATTCGTATCGGGAAATTCGATATATTTGTTTCTTCGAATCGATTTAAGCGACCAAACTGCGTGGTTGTGAATGGTGAGGTCATGAATTCAACACTCGATCAATGGGAAGTTTTGGAAGCTGTTGTCCAGTTAGGCAGTTTTGCTGCTGCCGCACAGACGATGAACCGCTCACAGTCGACGATCAGTTACGCGATTTCATGCTTGCAGGAGCAATTCAAAGTTCCCCTACTTGAAATGAAAGGGCGCAAGGCGCAACTGACTGAAGCGGGCAAGGCGTTGCTGGCGGATGTAGAACCGCTCCTCAGTGGATTTAGAGCCCTTGAGAAAAAAGCTGCGTCTCTAGCCGCTGGAGGTGAATCCGAGCTTCGCCTCTCGATTGATAGTATCTTCCCGAATGAACGGTTGTTCGCGGCTCTCGCGGAATTGACTCGCTTGTATCCCTATATTCTTCCGCAACTCCATAAGAGCGCTTTTCTTTCGTCGGTACAAGAGTTTCAAACCTTCGGCGCCGATTTGTGTATCACCGGCCTGCCCGCGCGCGAACACTTCATCAAGCCCATACTCGAAATAAGAATGCTTGCCGTTGCCAGAGCGGATCATCCACTGCACGCCGTTAAGCGTCAACTAACACGTCTGGATCTGATTCAGCGTGTGGCCACAATCATTGAAGGCGCAACCGGCCCGGAACCAAAACGACAACCGCATACCCCGTCGCAGAAATATGTAGCCGTGAACACAATTGAGGCAGCGATTGAAGCTGTGCGTAGCGGCATGTGTTTTGGCTGGCTTCCGGTGTACCGAATTGAGCCATATCTCAGCTCGGGAGAATTGGTGCGACTGCGGATGCCGATCGGAGGTGAACGGTTGGTGCGATTGTTCCTGGTGGCCAAAGACATTGATTCGACGAGTCGCGAAAAGAATTACATCGCTGATCTCCTGGGTGCAAACCGCGATTTGGAAATGCTTTGACGGAAGAAACGGGTCCACCGAGTTGCCAAGCTGTGTCGACCTGTGTTTCTGGCAAATTCTGGAACACTTGGCGTGACTGGGTAAGTCTCGCCCGGCGAATTCAAATTCAATGTTCGACTTCTCCTGGAACACATCCGGCGCACGACAAGGTGCGGCCAATTCCTCTGTTTGAGCATGCGAAAAAAAGGCTGCTTGCACCGGAGTACAAGCAGCCTGCTGCAATGATGTCGATACCGTCGGCGGATCAACTGAGGATGATCTTGCGCGCTTCACCTTCCGGATCGTTGACCATTCGGCATTCGTTGTCCCACACCATGGTCTTGTTGGTCTCCGGGTCAGACGGTGTCCAGGTCAAACCCGGCTGGCCGGGGTTCCCTGTCCTAGCGAAGCTCGCCCACGCGGTCGCCATCTTTTTCGCCAGCAACTGCGCTTCAGGTGTGTTGCCTGTTCCTTGTTCGCAGCGCTTGGTGTTGTCGAAGCAGAACTGAAGATCGGCAGTGTGCCATGCGCCGGGAATGCCGTCGAGAATCGGCGTTTGCCAGGTGAAGTAATAGGTGTAGGCAGGCGCCGCCTTCAGTTCATACTTCAATCTGGCCATTTTCACGACGTTGTTGCGCATAGAGAGGGCATTTAATCCGAAGGTGCCACTGCACATATACGACAGCGTCTGGATCTTCTTCTGTGGATACGCCTTCTTCAGCGTCGAGACGACGGCCGTTGCCTTGTCATCGCCATATATTTTGGCGAGGTTGGCATGCCACTCTTCCTCAGTGGGGCGGGAGAGCATGTGGTTGCCTTCTTCGCTGACCGAACCGATCAGCATGGGCACGTTTTTGGATACGTCCGGCGCAACATCGAAAAACGATCGAACGTTGATGTTCTTGTCGTCAACGCACGGCGACCAGCCTGCGCGCGGCGGTCCGGGAGCAAACGGTCCCACCATGCCCCGCATCGGCGGATTGATCTTTTCGAGCGCTGCGTTTCCAGCGGCCATCAGCTGCGACCACTCCATCTTCTGCAAAGAGGCAATGTCATTCGGCTGCAGCCCAAGGTCCTTCATGACCTGGCGTGCTACTTCCTTCTGTTGCTCCTTGGTGGGGATGTTGCCACCGCCACCGGATTGCGCTGCAGCGCGATGGAACAGCCCAACTGCTGACGGCATGCCCATCAAGGTTGTCACCTTGGATCCGCCGCCCGACTGGCCATAAATCATCACCCTGTCCGGGTCGCCGCCGAAATTGGCGATGTTCTCATGAACCCAGCGCAGTGCGGCAACGAGATCGGTCATGCCGACGTTGACAGAATCTTCGTAGGCGGAACCGCCGATCTCGGAGACGTCGAAGAATCCAAGGATGTTAAGGCGGTGGTTGACTGATACCTGCACGATGTCGTGATAGCGTGCCATCTGCGCACCTTCGTGCGAAGGCAGTTCGTAAGACGACCCGAAGGTGTATCCTCCCCCGTGGATGTAGAACATCACGGGGCGGCTACCAGACAGGCTGGGTGTCCAGATGTTGAGCTTGAGCATGTCCTCGCTCTGGTAGCCGTCATCCCAGTCCTGAATGAATGATTGCTCGATTGCCCAGTCGTGGAGTCTTTGAGGACAGTTTCCTCCGTAGATCAGAGCCGGATACTCGTCGTTCCATGGCGCAGGAGGCTTCGTTGCCAGCCAGCGGTTCTCACCGGCCGTGTTCTGGCCGTAGGGAACGCCCTTGAACGTGAAAACTCCTCCATCAAGAAAGCCGCGCACCTTGCCGTATTGCGTGCTTGCGACTGCAGTGCGCGGCGTGCTGCAGTTTCCGGGTTCCTGGTGAACAGCGGTTTTGGTACTGTCCATCGCGCGGGCCGGCTTGCTTACGGCAATTCCCATGCCCGCCGTCGCCGAGAGCAGCAGTGCCTCACGACGGGTGAGAAGGACGCGGTCTTCAGAATCTGATTTCGCCATTGCATCTCCCTTCCTCTTTTGTTTGCCTTTTGTGATTACAGTCATGCGTAGCCGATGAATCAGCTCATGAGGATCTTGATCAGTTCCCCTTCAGGGTCGTCGACCATGCGGCATTCGTTGTCCCAGACCATGGTTTGGTTGCGAGTCGGATCGGCATGTCGAGTTTGCCCTCTCTATTTCATGTAGCCCATTTCCTTGTAGTACCTTGCTGCACCAGGATGAAGTGGGACGTCGCAGGGAGCCTTCCAGACGTTGTGGATGTTGTAGGAGAAGTTCTGGTTGGTCCACTGCAACTCGTCCTGGTGCTCGTCCATTGCCCGTGCAACATCGTACGCAAAACTGTCGGGCACATCGGCCCGAGTATAGATCACCGTTCCGTTGCGCACGATGGTCGGAATGGTCCGTTCGACACCGCGCAAAAGGCCAACTGGGATGTAACCGCGGTAGGCGAGCGGATCCTGCGCCAGCTTTGACAGCACCGGTTCCGGAATATCGAGGTAGTTGAGATCGAAATGCTGGCTCACCTGGTACAAGACGTTCCACTCGGGCGCCGAGGAGAGAGCGCCACCCTGAACGATGACGTCAAAGTTATTGCGATCGGCAAAAGTATTGCCAACGTAGCCTCCCGCACTTGTGATCGAGTCCACTGAAAGTCCGTAGTAGCCAAGAATTTCCGTTACCATGCGGTCGTTGCGCGACGCATAGATTCTGACGGGCCAGCGTTTTTCCTTTATTTGCGATAAATCCGTGATCCCCGTTTCAGCCCTAGCCGCCACGATCAAAAACCATGGCGACTGGATGTTCGCAATCAGACGAAGGTTCTTCATCGACTTGTCGTGCGCGTAAGATCCGGTGCCGTCAAATGCCTGACACAGAAACGATTCCGCAGTGGCGCCGAAGTCCACGGGACCGAGCCCTGGCTCATTGGGCGGGGCCATGGCTACTGAAACGGCGGGGTCTTTCTGATACGGAGGCGGAAGCTTGGCTCCAGAGACGATGCGCGGTGCGGCGGCCGCGTTGCAGTTTTGACAGATTTTCACGTCGTAGCCGTAGAACTTCATTGCGTTTTGGACGACTTGCGCCATCGCGCCCCAGGGGCAGAGCTTGCATGCGCCGCCAAAGACGGGCTTCTTGACCGCGATCCCAGTGTTGTAGACGACGCCGGACTGGGCCCCCGTCAAACCTATCGTCACCAACACCAGCGCAATCAGACCAAGAACCTTCAACATCGTGCCACCTCGTCTTTCGCGGAGGTCTGAGAATAGGCCTTTGGCAAAAGCTGCTTGCACCGGGTGCAAGCAGCTTTTGTTCGCCTGTTGAGGTTGTGCGGACAGTCAGGCGTTGGATCAACTCAACAGGATCTTCCGCAGTTCGCCCTCAGGATCGTCGACCATGCGGCATTCGTTGTCCCAGATCATGGTTTGGTTGCGAGTTGGATCGGCCGCCGTCCAGGTCAACCCGGGCTGGCTGGGATTTCCAGTTGCAGCAAAGTTTGCCCATGCTGTGGCCATCTTCTTAGCTAGCACCTGCGCCTCGGGCGTGTTTCCCGTGCCCTGTTCGCAGCGCTTGGTGTTATCGAAGCAGAATGCGAGCTCGGAGGTATGCCACGCGCCGGCCACTCCGTCGAGCATCGGCGACTGCCAGGTGAAGAAGTACTGATAGGCGGGCGCTCCGCCCTGTTCGGATTTCAACTTCGCCATGCTTACCACATGGTTGCGGCCACCGAGCCCGGCAACACCGTAGGACAAAGTCCGGATGGCCTTTTCAGGATGCGCCTTCTTCATTGCCGCAGTCAGCGCGGTCGCCTTTTCGTCTCCGAATGTCTTTGCCAGGGTCTCATGCCATTCTTGCTCGGTGGGATTGGAAGCCATCCTGTTGCCTTCTTCGCTGACTGAGCCGATCAACATCGGAATATTCTTCGACACTTCAGGAGCGGTGTCCTGGAAAGATCGAACAGCAATGATCTTGCCGTCAAGAGTCGGCGACCAGCCAACGCGCGCAGGAACGCCAGGACCAGACGGCGGCCCAAAGAAGATTCCTCCCATCTGGGGGTTCATTTTCGCTGCGACGGCGTTTCCGGTCTCAAATAACTTGGACCATTCCATCTTCTGCAAGGCGGCAATGTCATTGGGAGCAATTCCTAGTTCCTTGATCACCTGGCGCGAGAATTCCTTCTGCTGTTCACCTGTCGGGATATTGCCTCCCCCGCCTGATTGGACCGAAGCGCGATGGAAGAGTCCCGCCGCGGACGGCATACCCATCAAGCAAGTTACTTTGGATCCGCCGCCCGACTGGCCATAAATCATGATTCTGTCGGGGTCTCCGCCAAAGTTGGAGATGTTGTCACGAACCCACTGAAGTGAGGCAACAAGGTCAGTCATCCCGACGTTAACGGAATTCTCGTAGGGAGAACCGCCGATCTCGGAAACATCGAAGAAGCCGAGAACGTTGAGGCGGTGGTTAACTGTGACCGATACGATGTCGTGATGGCGCGCCATTTGGGCGCCTTCCTGCGAGGGAAGCTCGTAAGATGAACCGAAGCTGAATCCTCCGCCATGGAAATACACCATGACGGCGCGCCTGCCAGTCAGACTGGGAGTCCAGATGTTGAGCTTGAGCATGTCCTCGCTCATGTAGCCGTCATCCCAGTCCTGCAGAAACGACTGCTCGATCGCCGTGAAGTTATGAAGATTCTGAGGGCAGTTTGCCCCATAGATGAGTGCCGGATATTCATCCTTCCACGGCACCGGAGGTTTTGCCGGCAGCCAGCGGTTTTCACCACCCGTGTTCTGTCCGTATGGGACGCCTTTGAAGGTGAAGACGCCTCCATCGAGAAAACCGCGTACCTTGCCATACTGAGTGTTCGCAACAGCGGAGCGGGGGGTTGAGCAGTTTCCCGGTTCCTGATGTGCTGATGTGTTAGTGCTATCCATTCCGCGCGCGGGTTTCGCTAAGGCGATACCCATGCCTGCTGTCGCCGAAAGTAGCAGCACCTCGCGACGGTTCAAGTGGACGCTGTTTTCCGCGTTTGATTTCTTCATTGCATCTCCCCTCGTCTGTTGTTTAACCCTCTCGTGGGCGCAGATTACGCGTCGGTAGATTAGATCTCGCAGTTTCCCGGTAGGAGGATCCAGAAGTCACCGGACAAGAAAAGGTAATCCGGTGCAGCACGTTAAAATAGGCGGATTCTCCCTGTCAAGCGAAGAATTTCAATGATGTGATTCGAATGGTGCTTCGTCGAACGATTTGGCTTCGCCCCCGGTAGCAGTATTACTGTATCGGACTCTATATGCATTGGAAAGCGCTCGGAGCTGAATTGTGGGTGTGATATAGGTAATGCACATGAGAAAGCCTCTCTCACGAATTCTATGTGCGCTTGCCTTCCTAGCGTTTGCGTTGACTGCAATAGCGCAGAACAGGCAAGATCCGAAACAGAGGGTCGAAGCGCTCGAACAGCAAGTACAAAAGAATCTTCAGGAGCGGAAACCTGAGCTCGCGATTCCCCTGCTGCGGGAGATCGTCTCAATCGATCCAGATAACTTGAATGCCCATGGCAACCTTGGCGTACTGCTTTTCTTTCAGGGCAATTACAGCGAAGCGATTCCACAAATGCGCAGTGCGGTACGAGCGAAGCCAGATCTCTGGAGGATCGAGGCGCTTTTGGGAATTGCGGAGAAGCGCACTGGAGATCCAAGTGCGGCCCAGGACGATTTGGAGCGTGCATTCGCCAAGCTCGAAGACAAGAACATTGCGAAGGAGGCGGGACTGGAGCTGGTCGAGCTGGATTCATCCTTTGGACAATTTGCAAAAGCTTCGTCAGTAACAGAAAAGCTGGAGGAACTGCTGCCGGAGGATCCGCAGATTCTTTTTGTGGCCTATGAGATCTCAGTGCAGATGATGGACCAGAGCCGGCTGAACATGTTGCTGGTGGCGCCGGATTCTGCGGAAATGCATATGATCATGGGCGGCGAGCTGGGCCGCCAAGGGGATCACGCCAACGCGATTGCACAATACCGGGAAGCGATCAAGTTAAATCCGATGTTGCCCGGAGTCCATTTTGAGCTGGCAGAACAGCTAAGAGCCTCGCCGGATCCGGCGATGAACGCGCAGGCTGAAAGTGAATATAACGCCGCTGTGAAGGTGAATCAGTACGATGAGAAGGCCTGGTGCGGACTGGGTGATTCCGTGGCGGAGGCGGGTGACTTTAAAGCAGCAGAGGAAGATTACCAAAAGGCTTTGGCCCTGCAACCGAGGGACGCAGATGCGCAGACCGGATTGGCAATCGCTCTTACTACCATGAATCAAATGAGCGAAGCCGTTCCGCTTTTGGAGAGCGCCGTAAAGAACGACCCGACCAACATCGTGGCGCATTATCGTTTGAGTGTGCTGTATCGACGAGCCGGCCGGATCGCCGATGCTCAACACGAGATGAGCGAATACGCCCACTACAAAGAGTTAAAAGACAAGATGTCGCAGGTATTTAAGCAATTCAGGGTGCAGCGGGATCAAAAGTGAGGCGCAGCCAAAGATGAAGGTTGCCATAGGCACGTTTATCACACTTTGCGGTTGCATCACCTTACTTGTTTCCGGTTGTATTGTCGTTCCATCGGGCTTTGGCCAAGCGGCATCCGGAGCAACCCAGCCTTCCGCTCGCGGTGGTTCAAAGACCGGCCGAACTGAGTCCAAAGCCGTTTCTACAATTTCGTTTCGTGACATCAGTCGCGAGGCGGGATTGACGACGGTTCCACATTCATCGACAGACAGGCGTTACATCGTCGAGACAATGGGCGGCGGCGGCATCGCGCTGTTTGACTGCGACAACGACGGTAGGCTCGACATCGCAGTGGTGAACGACACCACAATCGATCGCTACCTGGCGAGTGGAGACCCGATGGTGACTCTCTATCATCAGGACGGGAGCGGAGAACACATTCACTTCACTGACATCACGAAGGCGGCTGGGCTCACGACGCGTGGCTGGGGAATGGCCATTGCCGTTGGTGATTACGATAATGACGGTCTGCCCGATTTGTATGTGACTGGATACGGACACAACGTTCTGTATCACAACCTGGGTGGTTGCCGATTTGAAAATGTGACTGACCGCGCCGGCGTGAAGCTGGGCGGCTTTAGCACAGGCGCAGCATGGGCCGATTACGATCGCGACGGCCACATCGATCTGTTCGTAGCGCGATACGTACATGTTGACCTGCGTCATCTCCCTACCCTCACCCCCAAGGCCGAAGCTGATGCGACTGACATGCTTGAAGTGCCAGACAAGATGGAGGGCGAAATCGACTTTTTGTTGCGGAATCGCGGGGATGGCACCTTTGAAGATGTTTCGGTGAAAGCGGCGGTGGATAATCAGGCGAAGCTTCATGGTATGGGGGTGGTCTGGGGTGATTACGACAACGACGGCTGGCCTGATCTGCTTGTCGCCAACGATGACGGCGCGAACTATCTGTATCACAATCTCGGAAATGGCAGTTTCGAAGACGAAGGTACAACCACGGGAGTGGCTTATGGGCCAAATGGTGAGGTTTTTGGCAACATGGCGGGAGATTTTGGGGATTTCGACCGCGATGGCCGCCTCGATTTGATTGCGACCCGCTACCGCAGGCAGCCGGTAAGCCTGTATCGAAATGACCAGATTGCTTTTACTGATATCGCTACTCAAAAAGGTCTTGCACGAGACACGCAGGCGACCGTGAAATGGGGAGTCGGCTTCGGCGATTTCGATAACGATGGATGGCCGGACATCCTGATCGCAAACGGCAATTTCTCGTCGTTGGTGGATGCGTTGGCAACCGAGCCGAAGTTTCGCGAGCCCATTCAACTGTTTAGAAATATCGAGGGGCGCTTATTCGAAGACGTCGCCAATCAGGCCGGTTTGAACGCGGGCCCATTACAATCGCGCCGAGGTACTGCATTCGGAGACATCAACAATGACGGAAATCTCGATTTCGTCGTCTTCAATGCGGGCGGGCCACCATCTCTTTTCATCAATGAGACCCGGAATGCAAACCATCGCGTACTTTTTCGACTCGTGGGAAGCAAGAGCAATCGCATGGCGATCGGAGCGCGCGTGGCTGTTTCTGCAGGTGGCATGACACAAATTGACGAGGTCCGTGGGGGAGGCAGCTATAACTCAAGCAGCGACACGCGTCTGCACTTTGGTCTAGGGGGAGAAGCAATCATGTCCAAGATCGAAGTGCATTGGCCGAGTGGGCTGCATCAAGAATTCCAGAATGTTCCCTCCGACGCCATCTACGAGATTGATGAGGAACAAGGAATGCGTAAGCTCAAAGACCTCGAAGCACCCTCCGGCAAGTAGCAGAGGACGAGCTGAAGGGAAATGGCAGCCGCTTTTCCGCGACACTTCTTGCCGTGACTGACACCTCTTTTCGGTCTGAGAGCCTCTGCTACCAATCAAACATCGAATTTGTCGATGGAACTGTTCGAAAAATGCCGCTTTTTTGCAATGGCGCTTCTGGATACTATTCGGCTGTTCATTAAGGGGCGGTTGGGAGCGTGTGGTAAACGCTTACTGAGGAGGTGCCGAATACCTGACGCAGTGTTGCCTAGACCCCGCTATTCTTCGTTGTTTCGCTTCGCGTCAATCGCAGTTCTTGCAGATTGCGCACCTCGATTGTTCTTAATGTCTCACCTGACGCAGAGATCCTAACAATTTTGGTCCCAGGCTCTTCGGGGCTCATCGCAAGAAGATCGACTTTGTCTTTCGACCAATGTTTCGGCTGGTTCTGCCTGTGCAAGATGTTCCTCAACCGCTCGAGCAAGGAAGCGAGTGTTCTGACGAAAAGCCTGGCCAATCTTGTTGCGATCTCAGCGCTTGGGGCGAGTGTACTTTGGGCACAGGCTCCAAGCGCCTCACAGCCCAGTGGGGGTGAGGCAGCTCCCCCGAGTGATTGCATTCCTGCCTCCACCGACGTGCTCGCCGCACAGTACCCGTGCATTTATCCGGATCGCCGGGTGATGTTGCGGATCAAGGCGCCCGACGCACAACATGTGCAAGCACTGATCGGCGGCGGAGGGGGTCAGACGCCCACAATGGACATGATGAAACAGCCCGACGGGTACTGGACGCTGACCACACCTCCCATCGTCGAAGGGTTTCACTACTACCAGTTCTACGTTGATGGCGTCGAGATGGGCGATCCAGGCAGCAGAACCTTCTTTGGAGAGATGAGGGAAATCAGCGGCATCGAAATTCCCTCCCCTGTGCCGAGTGACTCTTTTTACCAGGTCCAGGATGTGCCGCATGGAGAGGTTCGATCGGTTCTTTATTTCTCGAAGGTGGTCGGCAATTGGCGGCGCTGCCTCGTCTACACACCTCCTGATTACGATCACCAGCCGCATGCGCGGTATCCGGTGCTGTATTTGCTGCCCGGCTATGGTGAGGATGAGCTGGGCTGGTTCAACCAGGGGCGCGCGAATGTGATCCTGGATAACTTGATTGCTCAAAAGAACGCCGCGCCGATGCTGGTTGTCGCCGATGATCAGTTCACTGCGCTCAAGCCTGGTGAGGCTCCGCTTGTCTTTGGAGAGCGGAGGCCAGGGCCGGGACAGCGTCCCAACTTTGGAACTTACGGGCAGACATTCACTGAAGTGATTTTCAGTGATCTCATTCCGTTCATCGAGTCAAGCTTCCGCGCCCTCACAGGCCGCGAAAACCGTGCCATGGCCGGACTCTCGATGGGTGGCATGCAGACATTCTTGACCACCCTTCCGCACCTGGACCAATTCGCCTACGTCGGTGGATTCAGTCCCGGGGTCCCGCAGAATACATTTGAATCGGCGTACAAGGATCCCGCTGCATTCAACAGCCAAGTAAAGCTGCTTTGGCTCGGCACAGGAACCGTGGAGAAGGCGCACAACCCGAATATCTTTGACCTTCACGAGGCGCTCAACAAGGCTGGCGTCATGAATACGTACTTTGAATCGCAGGGTACGGCTCACGAGTGGCTTACGTGGCGTAGAGACTTGAACGATTTTGCTCCCAGACTTTTTCGGAGGGCGGGCAATTGATTGGTCGGCGATCGTTTTTGCGCGAACTTGGTCGTTCACGCTTTCACTTCTAGTGCTCATCGAACGTCTGCGCCAGGAGTGATTCCGAGGTATAGGAATTGAGTCGAAGGAGAATGAAAGAGGACGGAATGAAAGTACGAATTCTAATGTTCGCCGCCGTGGCGTTTTGCATCGGAATTACCATCGCTGCTACGGCTCAACAGGCGCGATCGGGCGTTCCGGACAGGCTTATGGTAACCATCGATACGAGACAGTCCGCCGCGCCGGTTTCGAAGTACGAGTACGGCCAGTTCATCGAGCACATTGGCAGCACGATGTACAGCAGTCTCTGGGCGGAGATGCTCGATGACCGGAAATTCTATTTCCCGATTACATCCAAGGAGCCCGCATCCGAAAGTCGACAGCAGGCCGGTCCATTCGGGATGCGGATTCGCAAGTGGTATCCCGTTGGTCCGGACGAAGTTGTGGTGATGGATAAAGAAAAGCCGTTTGTCGGCGAGCAGAGTCCTCGCATCGAACTTGACGCCGCCACTCCACACGGGATCCGGCAATCGGGCCTTGCACTGGTAGATGGCAAGAAGTACACCGGCCGGATCTATCTCCGCGGTACTCCCGGCAGCAAAGTACAGGTTTCGCTGATATGGGGTAGGGGTGAGGGCGACCGGCAGACGATTTCGATTCCCGCGCTCACCAATCAATACAAAAAATTCCCTCTCGCGTTCACGGCGAAGACTGTTGCCAGTGATGCCACCCTCGAGATCACCGGTACGGGCTCGGGAGATTTCCACATTGGCACTCTTTCCCTGATGACTGCAGACAACATTGATGGATTCCGACCCGACACAACAGCGCTTCTGCGCCAGATCAAGATGGGTTTCTGGCGATATGGCGGCAACTACACATCCGGCTTGGTCTGGTACCACATCGTGGGCGACATCGACAGGCGTCCGCCGGACTGGGATTACGCGTGGAACGCCATGCAGACGAACGATCTGGGCCTGGACGAATTCATGACACTGTGCAAGTTGATCAACGTAGAGCCATATATCAGTGTCAACGCAGGCTTTGGCGACTCGCACTCGGCGGCCGAAGAGGTCGAGTATATGAACGGGTCGGTGAACACGCCTTTGGGTGCACAGCGTGCGAAGAACGGCCACCCGGAACCATACCACGTGAAATTCTGGAATATCGGTAACGAGCCGTGGGGTTCGTGGCAGCTCGGCCATACTGATCTGAAGTATTACGTTCTCAAGCACAATGAGTTTGCGAAAGCCATGCGCGCGGTAGATCCGTCGATTGTCCTGGTTGCGTCGGGGATGATGCTGCAGAATGACAATGTACCGGCCAACTTGCGCGCCAAGTATGTTGGGAGTCTCGATGGCCTCGATGGATCGGATTACGACTGGACGGGCGGGTTCCTGAAGAGCTGCTGGGGCAATTTCGATATCATCTCCGAGCACTGGTATGCGCAGGGCGGCCACCACTGGGACATTGAGAAAGGCAAGAGCCTGGGGCCGGATGCGCCGTCAGATGATGCGTATGTGAAGGTAAACCAGACTCTGCTCGAGGCGGCGCGATACCCTGCCGACACGGTGCGCCTGAAGGCCGAAGAGTGGATGGGGTACCAGAAGCGGTTCCCAGAGATGGTCGAGAAGAAGATTCCCCTGTCCATTGACGAATACGCCTACTTCAACTTCACGCCAGGCAGTGGAGGCCCGTTTGGAGGTATGACTCTCAAGCAGGCGCTTTCCTACGGAATGATCCTCAACGAGATGCTCCGATACACTGATTTCCTGACGATGGCAGCTCAAACCACCGGCGTCTCCTTAATCGACTTTAACCGCACCGCATCGACCATGAACGCGCTGGGCCTCCTGTACAAGATGTACGGCGATCACTTTATTGGTGCTATTCCGGTCGCTCTCTCAGGGAATTCTCCGCAACCAGCACCGAAGTATCCTGCTGGCAGCCCCGATCAGCCACAGACCCCCTCCGGTAGTCCAACCTATCCGCTGGACATGGTGGCAGCGCTGAGCGCAGATCACAGGTACCTGATCATCTCTATAGTGAATGCGACGGAGTCAGAACAGAAATCTGATCTGGGCGTCACGGGCGCGCAATTGGCCGGACCATCGACATTGTGGCAACTGACAGGGAGTAGCGTTGGCGCCGTCAATCACGTCGGCCAGATGCCACAGGTTGAGGTGAAGAAGATTCCTATTGGCGGCGTCCCCGGGACGATCACGGTGGCGCCGATCAGCGTGAACATTTATCAGTTCCCAATAGCTCAAATTGCGCAGTGACAATTTGCGGCCAAGCTGCGGCTCTTTAATCCCGGCGACACTTCCATGACCGGGGATCCAATGACAAAGAGCTGCATAAATACAGGAGGGGTCAATGAAGATTCGAGTTGCAGTATTCGTTGCAGCGATATTGTCGACAGGGTTTATCGCCGCAGCCGCAGCACAGCAGGCTGAGCCAAAAGTGCCGGACCAACTGAAAGTAACCATTGACACTAATCAGATAGCGCCACCGATCTCGAAGTACGTATTCGGCAGCTTCATCGAGCACATTGGACCGCTGATTTATCGAAGTCTTTGGTCGGAGATGCTCGATGACCGAAAGTTTTACTTCCCCATCAATTCGCAGGTGGAAGAGGCTCCGGCGCGGCCGGGTGGCGGCGGAGGGCGGGGAATGCCGCTGCGCAAGTGGCGTCCGGTCGGCCCTGACGACGTCGTCACGATGGACAAAGACCATCCGTTCGTCGGCGACCAGAGCCCGCGTATCGCGCTCGACTCATCGACGCCGCACGGCATCAGTCAGCCGGGCGTTGCCCTGGTCAACGGAAAGAAGTATACGGGCCGCATTTATCTATGCGGCACACCCGGCACCAGGGTGAAGGTTTCGCTGATCTGGGGCGATGGCGCGAACGACCGGCAGACGGTCACGATCGGTGAGATCACGGGCGAGTACAAGAAGTTTCCGCTTAGCTTCACTTCAGGCGCCGATACCAATGCCGGCGCTTTCGAAATTGCCGGGACAGGCAATGGAAATTTCCATATCGGTACGGCGTCGCTGATGCCGGCAGACAACATCGACGGATTCCGGCCCGACACGATTGCGCTGTTGAAAAAGCTTCACTCGGGCATGTGGCGGCTACCCGGCGGCAACTTCCTGTCTAACTGGGATTGGCACCAAGCCATCGGCGATATCGACAAGCGGCCGCCTATGTTTGATCACGCATGGAATGCGATGCAGGTGAACGACGTGGGCATGGACGAGTTCATGACCTTCTGCAAATTGATCGATGTCGATCCGTATGTCACCGTAAACGCCGGACTCGGTGATGCGAACTCGGCAGCTGAAGAGGTCGAGTACCTGAACGGCCCGGCAAGCTCCTATTGGGGCGCAAAACGCGCGGAGAATGGCCATCCGGAACCCTACCACATCAAGTACTGGAACATCGGCAACGAGCCCTGGGGCACCTTTCAGATTGGCTACACCGATTTGAAGTACTACGTTATCAAGAACAATGACTTTGCTGCGGCGATGCGGAACGTGGACCCATCGATCATGCTTATTGGTTCGGCAAAGATGATGGAACCATCCTGGCTGAAAGGCGAGGACCGCGCGAAATACGTCGACAACCTGGGACCAATGTATGGATCGGATGACGACTGGACCGGCGGCCTCCTCAAAAACAGCTGGGGAACCTTCTCTGGCATAGCGCAGCACTGGTACGAGGGACCGGGCCGGCACTTCAACCTCGAGAAGGCGAAGGCGCTGGCGCCCGATGCTCCGGCAACCGGCGCGTACGACACTTACGAACCGACCACGCTCGAATATGCGCGTTACGCAGGCGATGTGGTTCTGCGTCACGCCGAAGAGTGGGAGGGATACCAGCAGCGTTTCCCGGAGATGATCCCGCATAAGATCTTCATGTCGATCGATGAGTACGCTTATGGCGGTCCAGGTGGAGGTGGCAGAGGCGGCCCGAATCTGAAATCTGCACTGGCGTACGGGATGCTGCTCGATGAGATGATGCGGCATTCCGATTTCATCACGATGGGGGCGCACACCATGGGCACGTCATCGCTCGACATCATGCCAACCAGCTCAGTCATCAATGCCGTCGGACTGGTCTACGAGATGTACGGAGAGCGTTTCCCGGGGACGATCCCGGTAGCAGTTGCCGGCAACTCGCCGCAACCGCCAATCGACAGCTCAAAATACGGAGATGAGCCAAAGGTCAGCTCCGGCAGCCCGACTTATCCTCTTGATGTGTTTGCAGCGCTCACGCCGGACCACAAGTACCTGGATGTGGCCGTCGTGAATGCGACGGATTCGGAGCAGAAGTTCGACATGAACGTGGCCGGTGTGCAGATCGCGGGACCGTCGACGCTCTGGCAGTTGAGCGGAAGCAGCCTGGACGCAATGGACCGCGTTGGCCAGCCGGCTCAGGTCGAGATCAAGGAGATTCCGGTCAGCAACGCTTCGGGACCGATCCCGGTCGCGCCCATCAGCGTGAATATCTACCGGTTTCAGGTTGCGCAGTGAGCGCAGTGACTATCTGTGTCCAACCCAACTTGCCGCCGGTACGAGACGATTACGAAGAAACGACGGGGACAATCATGATGCGACTGAGATTTCTTTGCACGCTTCCGATTCTGGCTCTGCTGGCGCTCGCCAATGTCAGGCCGAGCATGGCGCAGGTTCAGACCGAGGTGCCTACGGTGGTTCCTGGAGCAAAGTCTGTCACCGTGGAGCACATCAAGATTCATGGCAAATCGCTGGAAGGCAATCTGGAGGGTGACGCTGTAGACCGCGATGTGATCGTGTTCCTGCCGCCCGGTTACGCAACGGCGAAGCATCGCCGATATCCCGTGGTGTACGCGCTGCATGGTTATTCAATCGGGGTGGAGCAATGGACCCATGAGATTCATGTACCGCAGACGATAGAGGGTGCATTCGCTCAGGGCTCCAGGGAATTGATCGTCGTGCTTCCCGATTCGAAGACGGTACACAACGGATCGATGTATTCGAGTTCCGTCACGACGGGAGACTTTGAGCGATTCATTTCCCACGATGTGGTTGACTATATTGACGCTCATTACCGGACGCTTCCCAACAGATTGAGTCGCGGCCTGGTTGGCCACTCTATGGGAGGATATGGCGCAAGCCGGATCGGCATGAAGCATCCTGATGTGTTCGGCGCGCTCTACATCATGAGTCCGTGCTGTATGTCCGCACGGCAATTTGGCGACCCGAACCGGACGCCTGGGAGCTCCAACGGTCCAAACGGCGCAAACATCGATTCTGAAAAGGCTCTCGAATCCG
Source organism: Candidatus Sulfuritelmatomonas gaucii (assembly GCA_900290245.1). Lineage (GTDB taxonomy): Bacteria > Acidobacteriota > Terriglobia > Terriglobales > Acidobacteriaceae > Telmatobacter > Telmatobacter gaucii. The sequence continues at coordinate 16,776 of OKRB01000068.1, forward strand.
TAAAGACGCCTGAAGATTCGGCAAAGCTTCCCTTCGGTCTCCGCGCCATGCTTGCATCGGCCGCGGCATGGTCACCCGACCCAAAGAACCCGCCGCTCTACCTTGACCTTCCTTTTAAGGACGGTGTCGTCCAGCCTGACATCGTCGCAGAGTGGGCTGCCAACGCGCCATTGGCCTTCATAGACCAGTACATCGACAATTTGCGCGAATACCAGGCCATAGGGATCGACGTTGGCGACCAGGATGGTTTACGCTTCGATATGATCAAATTGCACAACATTCTCGATGAATACGGAATTGCGAGCAGCTTTGAAATCTATCACGGCACGCACACGAGCGCTGTCGCAGATCGCTTTCAGAACCACGTGATACCGTTCTTCAGCAAGAATCTTTGTTTCCAGTCCAAATGCCAGTAGCCCTTCCGGGGGTTCTGGTTTAAATATTGATAGCGTTGGAAAATCGGGTCGTCTGGAGGAGCATTGTGAAATCTCTCGTAAAACGATTGAACGCGGGTGTGGCCACATGGACGGGCATCGTCCTGCTGGGCGCCAGTTTGCCGTGCGCATTAGCGCAGGATGCGGCGAACCCGCCGTATCTGAACCCGGACTTGCCGGCACAAATGCGGGCCCAGGACCTGGTAAGCCGCATGACCCTGGACGAAAAGGCTTCGCAATTGGTGAATGATGCCCGCGCCATTCCACGACTGAAGGTCCCGGCCTACAACTGGTGGAGCGAAGCGCTTCACGGAGTGATCAATACCGGCGTAACAGAGTTTCCTGAGCCAATCGGCCTCGCGGCGACGTTTGACGTACCAGAAGTTCATACGATGGCGCACGATATTGGCATTGAGGGGCGTATCAAGCATGTGCAGGATGTAAAAGCTGGACACGTCGGCATTATGGGAGGGCTCGATTTCTGGGCTCCAAACCTCAACATCTTCCGCGATCCACGCTGGGGCCGCGGCCAGGAAACATATGGAGAAGATCCTTTTCTCACTGCCCGGATGGGTGTTGCCTTTGTGACCGGAATACAGGGTGATGATCCGAAATACTACCTCACGATTGCCACGCCCAAGCATTTTGCTGTACACAGCGGACCGGAACCCACCCGTCACTTCGCCGACGTGGATGTAAGTAAACACGACGAACTGGACACATATGCGCCGGCGTTCCGGGCTGCGGTTGTCGAAGGCCACGCAGGGTCGGTCATGTGCGCCTACAACGCCATAAACGGCCAGCCTGCTTGCGCGAATCAAAACCTGCTACAGGATCAACTGCGGGGGAATTGGGGCTTCCAGGGATACGTCGTTTCGGACTGCGATGCGGTTCGCGATATCTTTGCTGGCCACCAATACCGGGTATCGCAGGCTCAGGCCTCTGCTATCTCGCTTATCCGCGGCATGGACAATGAGTGTTTCGGCGGCGGCCCCGGCCTGAAAGACAATTCAGACTACAAGCCATTCATTGACGCTGTGCAGGAGGGCTACCTCCCGGAAACTGCAGTCGACACCGCAGTCGTGCGCCTCTTCACCGCGCGCATCAAGCTTGGAATGTTTGACCCGCCGGACACGGTTCCCTACACAAAAATCAACGAGGATGAGCTTGACAGTCAGGAACATCGCGCTCTGGCACGCAAGCTCGCCGATGAGTCCCTGGTCCTACTGAAGAACGATGGAATTCTTCCCTTGAAGCCAGGCATCAAGAAGATCGCCGTCGTAGGCCCGCTGGCCGACCAGACAAGGGTGCTGCTCGGCAACTATGCAGGTACGCCAACACATACCGTTTCCGTGCTGGATGGGCTCAAGGCGGAGTTCCCAAATGCGAAGGTCACGTTCGTTCCGGGAACTCAGTTCCTGCGCAACGACGGAGATCCGGTTCCGAACAACGTACTGACCACTTCCGATGGAAAGCCAGGCCTGAAGGCCGAGTACGCCGAGTTCTCGGGATTCCGGCCGCGACCAGGCGTCGCTCAAACGCCGATTGCCACCCGGGTTGAACCGAACATCAACCTCGACAGCAGCAACTTGCCATCGGAGCTTGCAGGGAAAAAGTCGTTTACTGTGACCTGGACGGGATTCATCACGGTACCAGAGACGGGCGACTATCTCCTCGGCATCCGCGGCAGTGGATTTGCGCGAATCATGGTTGAGGAGAAGCAAGTCGCGATGATGTTCAGGAGCAATGGGGTTGAGGCAAGGTTGGGCCGCGTGCACCTGGAGAAAGGTCAAAAGACTCAGCTCAGCATCATGTACGGCAATCAAAACGGCGAGCCGGGGGCGCAGCTTATCTGGGCGAAGGCGACCGATGCGCCATCGCCAGAGGCCATTGCCTCAACAAAGGATGCTAATGTGGTAATCGCTGTTGTCGGGATCACCAGCGAACTTGAAGGCGAAGAGATGCCGGTGAGTCAGCCGGGATTTCTCGGCGGAGACCGCACGAGCATCGACCTGCCCCAGCCCGAAGAAAATCTTGTCGAGGCTGTGGCAGCGGCCGACAAGCCGCTTGTCGTGGTTCTGATGAATGGCAGCGCGCTGGCGGTGAACTGGATCAACTATCACTCGAATGCGATTCTTGAAGCGTGGTACTCCGGCGAAGAAGGCGGCACGGCGATCGCCGACACGCTGAGTGGCAAGAACGATCCGGGTGGCAAGCTGCCGGTGACATTCTACACAGGCGTCGACCAGTTGCCGAACTTCGAGAACTATTCGATGGAAGGGCGGACGTACCGGTACTTCAAGGGGAAGCCGCTTTATCCATTCGGCTATGGACTGAGTTACACGACGTTCAGCTTCAGTGACCTCGGCATTTCGCAGGCAACTGTGAACGCTGGGGACCCGGTGGAAGCGGACGTAACGGTAACAAACACGGGCAAGGTTGCCGGGGATGAAGTGGCCGAGCTCTATCTCAAGTTCCCGGATGTAAAAGGAGCACCGAATCTCGCACTCCGAGGCTTCCAGCGGATTCATCTCGATCCGGGTCAGAGCCAGAAGCTTCATTTTGTGTTGAAAAATCGCGATCTCGGCCTGGTGACCGAAGATGGCCATTCGAAGATCGCGGAGGGCGACTACACGATGTCGATCGGCGGAGGCCAGCCGGATTCGGGAGCACCGGTCGTAACCGGGCACTTCCATATCGACGGCTGGGCCCCGTTGCCGGAGTAAAAACAACCCGGCGCTGGCGACAAGAACGACACAGGACCAGCATCGTGGCGGGTGTGCACAGCGCCTATCGGGCAAACGATCATCTCAGAATCAGTCGGGCAGTTGCTGTCCCACCCGCCTGACTTTTTGCCGTCGGCCTGATTCACATCCGGCGGCTCATCGATGCGGATTCGCCGCAACGTGCGAGGGCGAGATAGCCCGGTCCAGAGGCACCGTCAAGTTGAGATGCGAGAACCTGGATAAATCAAAATCGGCATATTCGATTTCAATGGCCGAATGATCAGACTTTTTCCGAGATTTCACGAACAGTAGCATGGTGAAAGCCAGAAGTGGTGACATCGTCGGTATAGCTATTCGTGCTTCGGAGCAAACTGCGGAGACCTTCCGTGTGATTGTGTTCCTTTTCGCACTTTTGGTGTTGGCGGCATGCGGATTATGCGCGCAAGAGCCGGCAGCGATGAGCCACGCGAACTCGCAATCGAGCACTGGCGCTAACGCAACCCGCGCGCAACAGCCGCAAGGCGGCATCGCGAGTAGCGGTCAGCACAAAGCTGTTTTTGACAGCCAACATCGACCCATCACCGCTGGGGGGTTCGTCAAGACCGGTCCGATCATCTTCAAGAATGTTGCGGCCGCAGCTGGCCTTACGCGATGGCGTCATACAGCGGGCACACCGGCAAAACGACTTCTGCTGGAAGCCAAAGGACCGGGTGTATGCCTGCTGGACTATGACAATGATGGCTGGCTCGACATCTACCTGGTCAACGGCTCAACCTACGATGCTCTCGCAGGCAAAGCCACCTCGCCGCATGCAGCTCTGTTTCACAACAATCATGACGGGACTTTCACTGACGTAACGGAAAAGGCAGGCGCAGCCAACGATCGGTGGGGATACGGATGCGCAGTGGGAGATTATGACAATGATGGCTGGCCCGACTTGTATGTCACCAATTTCGGAAAGAACCGGCTTTATCGCAACAACCATGACGGATCCTTCACCGACGTCGCCGAACAAGCAGGCGTGGCCATCGGGACATGGTCGACGGGCGCGACCTTCGGCGACTATGACGGCGACGGACGCCTGGATTTGTTCGTGGCCGGATACGCGCAGATTGATCTCGCAAATCCGCCGATTTATGGGGCAAAACGTGCTGATAGTCTTCTCTGCCAGTATTACGGTTTGCCTGTTATGTGTGGTCCGCGCGGGCTGAAAGGCGAGCATGACCATCTGTTTCACAACAACGGCGACGGAACTTTTTCCGATGTCAGCAAGAAGCTGGGCGTGGACGATCCCCATGGCTACTACGGGCTGGGCGCGCTGTTTGCCGACGTCACCAACGACGGCAAGCCGGACCTACTCGTGGCGAACGACTCCACGCCAAACTACCTCTACATCAACAAAGGTGATGGGACATTCGAGGATCAGAGTTATGTGAGCGGCTACGCACTCAACGCGGACGGCCGCGAAATCGCCAACATGGGAATCGCGGCCGGTGATTACGAAAACAACGGCCATCTCTCGATCGCCAATACGGACTTTGCCAACGATTACGACGTTCTATTCCAGAACGATGGAACAGGATCCTTCATGGACGTCAGTTACCAGGCTGGAATCGCCGCGTCGTCTATTCCCTTTGTCGGCTTCGGCGATGGGTTCCTCGACTACGACAACGATGGATGGAAGGATTTGCTGATGATCAATGGCCACGTCTACCCGCAAGTGGACCAACACCCGGAGTGGGGGCAAAGCTATGCCCAGCGTCCACTTCTCTATCGTAACCTCAAGAACGGGAAGTTCGAACTGGTTCCGGCGGTGGAAGGGACCGGACTCGCGAAGCTGATGGTGGGTCGCGGCGCAGCCTTTGGCGACATCTTCAACGACGGCAAGATCAGCGTGATCGTCAACAATATGGATGGTATCCCGGTGCTGCTTCGCAATGTGAACCCAGATCATCATCACTGGGTAGAACTGAAGCTCATCGGCGGACCGAAAAGCCCACGAGATGCGGTGGGAGCGACTGTTTACCTGAACGCGGCAGGGCTGCGCCAGCGCGAGGACGTCCTAAGTGGAGGGAGTTATCTGTCCTCGAACGATCTACGCGTCCACTTCGGTCTGGGAGAGTCGAACGATGCGGGAACAGCGGAGATTCATTGGCCTTCAGGTGCCAGGGAAAGCATCAAGCTGCCCTCCGTTGACCGCATCTTCACTGTGGAGGAAGGCAAAGGAGTCACTGCCGAACTCTGCACGGCATGCCAAACCTTCAACAACAAGGAAACTCGTTGCACCTGCGAGGTATCGACTGGGTATTGAACTTGCAAGGTTGGACTGTACGGTTCGCCAAGGTTGCTTCTCGGTGGATCAGTTACTTGGTTTGGAGAAACCTCAGGCTGTCTTTTTGACAAATGCCAGGAAGACCGTTAGGAAGCCTTGTTAACCTCCTACAAATCCACCCAAATCAATAGATCGCGGGACTTTTGGTGCCGAAGAAGGGACTCGAACCCCCACACCCTTGCGAGTACATGGACCTGAACCATGCGCGTCTGCCAATTCCGCCACTTCGGCACGTGAGAACGCTCAGGCGAGATTCGCTGAGCAGGCAGCATCTTTGAGTTTCGCAAAGGCGTCAAGCGGTGTCAAATTACGGCAGCGTTGTTTCGGTCCGGAGTGATTCGCAACAAATCGAGTAGTCTCGGATAGACTGGTGGTCTACCAGGGAAAATCCACAGAGAAAGGGCCGCCGTTCCATGTCAATGAGTGGCGTTTTCGTGCAGGTCGACGCAGCAGAACTCGCCCGCATCCAAGCCGATCCGTCGGCGGCCGAAGCGCTTTTTCAAGACAGCCCGATGATTCCCCCGGTCTTCACCCAACTGAACGAGACCATGCAGGCGCGGGTCCGTGCCATGGGCCCACAGATGATGGCCCGGACACTTTCGCAGCTTGATCCACGCATCCGGCAGAGACTTGAGGAACGCCTGGGGCAGTCAACCGAAGCGCTGGCTTCAGGCCAAGGCGGCGAAGCGTTGCTCAAGCTGATGCAGGAACGCGGCGCCCGCGCCGCCGGCATGACGAAACTCTCCGGTCCGCGCGAGAAGCTGTCACTCGACAAGGAATGGCACGGCATTCACTACCTGCTCTGTCGCGAGACCGAGCCGGGCGCCGCCTTGTTGAGCCAGGCCGTTCTGGGTGGCGACGTGATCGGAGAAGATGATGAAGGCTTTTCGGGATACGGGCCCGCCCGTTTCTTTACTCCAGAAAAAGTCACTGCGATTGCAACAGAGATGAATCGGCCGGGGCTCGAAGCGGAGGTGGGCGGCCGCTTCGACGCTGCAACGATGTCGAAGCTCGAGATCTACCCCGGCTGGCGCCAGTCCGACGCCGAGAATCTGATGAACGCCTTGCGCCGCCTGCGTGATTTCTATGCGGACGCCGCAGGTAAGGGGCGCGCAATTGTCACTTGCATCGTGTAATTCTCCGGCCCCACCTGCAGGCTCCGCAATCAGAACGATCGCGCGTTATCGCGGCGTCTTCACGCCTTTACGTAGCATGGCAATCGCCTTGGCCACGCGATTCTGCCGCGTCTCTTCTTTCTTGGCTTCCTCGATCCAGCGAACGTATTCCTTGCGGTGCGTGAAGCTCAGCTTTTCAAAGCCGGCGAGCAGGCCTTCGCTCTTCAGCAGCTTCTTGAAGGCCGCGGGAATCTCGACCTTCCGCTCTTCCTCATCTCTCCAAACCACCACATCAATCGTGTCGCCCGAGCCCTTGCCGATCTGCTCGCGGATGGCCTTCAATATCCCAAGCATGTGCTGCGGCTGGCCGTACTTCACCAGCGATCCCTTATATGGAACGCCATCGAAAGTGACGTTCACCGGCACGCGGCCTCGTGTCCCAAACTCTTCTTCCACGTCATAGGGGAACAAAATGTAGGCACCGCCCTCGCCTACGATTGCCTGTTGAATCTTCGCCTTGAATTTGTATTTCTTCATTCCGCGCCTCGCGTCCAGTCGTTTCGAAATCTGGTCCAAGTGCGAATCATCTCGCACACGACGCCATCCCATGCAAGTGCAAACTTCATTCAGGGGCGCCCCTGCAACAGGAATGGAAATCCCATCGCGCCACGCAAACCTGCCAGCAGGCGCAGCGAGATGGGACCCGTGATCCGACGATTTCCAGGCGCCGCTTACACCAGCTTGGCGTCGAGCGTGATCTCCGTATTGTTCGCAAAGAGCTTCGAGATCGGGCAGCCGGCCTTGGCGTCGGCGGCAGCCTTGTCGAAAACCTCCTTGGTCGCTCCGGGAACGCTGGCTGTCGTGGTTAGCGCAATCCGGGTCACCTTAAAACCGTCGCCCACCTTGGCCAGCGTGACGGCCGCTTCGGTCTCAATCTTGTTCGGCGTCAGGCCCGCGCCGCCCAACTGCGCGCCCAATGCCATCGAAAAGCAACTGGCATGCGCCGCTGCAATCATCTCTTCCGGTGTGGTGCCGGTGCTGGCGCCTTCAAACCGGGTGGCGAATGAATAATTGGCATTTTTCAGCACGCCCGTCGCCGTCGAGATGGTGCCTTTGCCTTCCTTCAACGAACCTGTCCAAACCGCACTTGCCTTGCTTGCCATAGTTCCTCCTTGGGGGATAGAAATCCAATGATTGTCTGGGGTTGGCGACGCGCTGCCTCGGGAAAAATCCGTTGCGCCGCTCGCTTGCTGATGCTTTCGATTGCCGATGCTTCGAGTGCCTGCTCAAGAAACTGCAGCGCAGACCGCCTCAATTCCATGCTAATCTGTCGGGCATGCTGCCGGAGCTTCCCCGCGCCCTGAAATCCGACTTTGCGGCCGATCCACCGGAGGAAATCTCACAAAGTGGTGCGGCCTGCTCCGGTCCCGGAGCAACGCCCGCAGACACGACACCGGTCGACCACCATTCGCAGGTCTGCCCCACCTGCGGCCATCGCCTTACCGGACATCGCTGCAAGCTGATTTGCACGCATTGCGGCTATTACCTGAGCTGCGCCGACTATTACTGAGCAAGAGCCGGTCAATAAACACTGGCTACCTGCTGCCGGCTACTGGTTGCTGCGCCAGGCTCGCCTTCCTTGTGGCTTCAAACTCGTCGCCGGGCAGCCATTCGATTGGCTTTGATTGTTCGCTGGCCAGCCAGCCCAGCACGAAACCGAAACGTCCCAGCTTGGCATTACCGCTGAAGTCCCAATCGACGTGGTATTCGTCGGAAGGCTGATGATAGTGGTGCGCTGTATAGTCCTCGCGTTGGTCGTGGCCCCATGCCAAGTCGTGGCCTTCAAACAGATCTCCCTGGTCGATGGAGAACGCGGGGATCCCGACTCGGGCCATTGAGAAGTGGTCGGAGCGGTAATAATGGCCGGCAGAGGGAGTGGAATCAGGCATGAGAGCAAGATCGAAGGCCTTCGCCACCGTGTCGACCGTGGGCCAGAAGTCAATGCGCTCGGCTCCACTCAGGTTTACTGAAACCGGGATGCCGATGGGGAGCAACATGTCGTAATTCAGGTCGAGTGCGATTTGGCCAGCCGGAACTGGCGGATGCATCCCCAGATACTGGGAGCCCAGCAACCCCTGTTCTTCTGCAGTGACAGAAGCAAAGTAGACCGCGTGTGGCGGCCGCACTGCTGACTGCGCAAAAGCGCGCGCAAGTTCGAGCAAAATGCCGCAGCCCGTGCCGTTGTCGGCCGCGCCGTTGTAAATATTGTCGCCTTTGGCGTTGGGATCGATGCCCAGATGGTCGTAATGCGCCGTATACATAACCGCATGGCCACCGGGGCTGGCTCCCGGCACGACGCCGACAACGTTCGCGCTCAAATAGTGACGCACGCGGCTTTCGATGTGCGCGCGCAACCGGACCGGCAACTCCACGGCATGGAACTCTCCGGGAATCCCCGCGCGATTGATCGCCTGGTCCAGATCGCCCAACCCTGCCGCCGTGAATAACTCTTGCGCTACATCGTGCTGGATCCAGGCGGCGGCGCGCAGCGTTGCTGTCGGGTCGCCTTCGAGGTAGCTCTTCTCCGTTGCCTGCGAATTCCGCACGACGTCCCAGCCGTAACTGGCAAGATCTGTGCGGTGGATGATGAGCACGCCAACAGCTCCACGCCGCGCCGCCTCTTCATACTTGTAGGTCCAGCGTCCGTAGTAAGTGAGAGCTTTGCCCTTGAAGAACTTTGGATCATCCGAGGGCGGCTCATTAACAATCACCAGGACGACCTTGCCCTTGACGTCCACTCCCGCGTAGTCGTTCCAGTGGTACTCGGGAGCATCAATGCCGTAACCAACAAAGACAATGGGCGCGTCGATGTCTGCCGTGGGCTGGCCGGTCTGATCTTTTAATACAATTTCGCGACCATAAGTCAGCGGGATCGTTTCGGCGCCGCCCTTGGCATTCGTCGCCTCGAAGCTGATCGTAGTCTTGTCCTCCATCGTGTGCACTGCGTAAAGCGGCACTCGCTGGAAGTAGGTTCCGTCATCGCCGGCGGGCTGCACGCCCGCGAGCGCGAACTGCGTTGCGATGTATTCGGCGGCCAACTCGCCCCCGCGTGTTCCGGGGCCGCGCCCCTCCAGCAGATCGAGCGAGAGAAAACGGACGTGGGCTCGAATCTTCTCGGGATCGATCGACGCGGCTGCCGCGCGTGCGGCTTCTGGCAGGCCTGCGATCGCAGGAACCGGATTGGCCACGGGCGATTGCGCAGAAGTGCCGGAAAAGTTTGTGGCAAGTAAGATCGCAATAATGACGGCTGGAATAAACTTGCGAGACATGAGATCTCCCTGAAACGGTAAGGCGCCCGTTGAGACATTTTTCAGAGCCCAGAGAGGCGCGTTCAAAAGTTCACGTGGACTGACAATTCAGAATGCGTCCTTGCCGGCTCCGGGCGCAATCACGTTGACCGGAGGCAAGCGCAGGAGGTGAGCGCGGGCCAGCACTTTGCGTGTCAAACCCGTGAGCGCCATGCCTGCGGCCTCGCGCAGAGGAACCCAGAGCCGCTTGCCCCCTTTTACTGTCGTCGCCTTTACATCGCCTTCAGCCACCACACGAATGCGCACATAATAATTGACCTGCATGATAGCGTGGCGCAGTGTCATGCGCACTTCATTCGCGGGCATATCCTGATTCCGAAGCGAAGGAAGCTCCCACATTCCCGGCATCACAGTCACCTTTGCCGGTCGCTGCTCTAGGAGAACTTCGCGTGAGTTTGCATCGGGCGTGCCTTGCTCCTGGCCGGCGCGCACACTGAGCGCGTATGCGGCGACACGGCTTGTCATTGGCGCTCGCCGTGGGGTGCGATGTTCGCCGCGCGTTTTGCAGTCGGTCATTAATGGGCATGCCAGGCACTGCGGATTGCGCGGCGTGCAAACCATCGCCCCCAAATCCATCATTGCCTGATTGAAATCGCCAGGACGCGCGCGATCCAGAAGCCGCTGGGCGAGATCTTCAACTTTGCGGCGAAGCTCCGCGCCGCCGCCCTTGCGGCTCCCCGCCTCGCAGCCAGCGAGCCGGCACAACACGCGCTCCACGTTGCCGTCAACAACCGCAACGGCCTCGCCATGAGCGATGCTGGCCACTGCCGCCGCCGTGTATGTACCGATGCCCGGCAGCCTGCGCAGCTCCTCCGCTTGCGTCGGGAGGTTGCCTGCCAGGTGCTCGGCCACAAATTGAGCTGCCTTTTGTAGCATGCGTGCCCGACGGTAATAGCCGAGTCCGCTCCAAAGCGCCAGAACCTCCTGCTCCGGCGCAAGGGCCAGCGAAACCAGCGTGGGAAAGCGCGCAAGAAACGCCTGGTATCGCTCGACCACAACTGCTACGCGAGTCTGCTGCAGCATGATCTCCGAAACCCAGATTGCATACGGGTCGGCACTGCCCCGCCATGGCAGTTCGCGGCGGTTGTTTCGATACCACTCCAGTAGACGTCCGCGCAAGGCCGCAGTTCTCGCCGCGTCATCTGCCATCTTGACCATGGGGTCAGATTACGGCATCAGAACGACTCGTCTGCGGCTTGACGACGCTCAATCCTCAGGACCGGAAACATCGACCAAGAACCCTGCTCTTCTGTATGCATCACTGACGGAAGCCGCAGGCAGATTTCCTCGTAGAAGGAGGCGAACCGGAAAACCAATTCAAAGCCGCTGGTGTATCGATAAATGCTTATAGCTCTTTTGGAGTATTGCCCCGCGGACAAAGGTAACCATACTCTTAAGAGAATTCTGAGATATTTCAGGTTAGACCGGCTCTACAACTGCCGCAACTCTGCCCGAAAGCTCGATGCGGGTTCCTGCTTCAATCGGTTCCCAAGGTTCACTCTTATGGAGGCGTTGTGAGACAACCTGCTCTGTTCTTTGCACTTACTCTATTTGCCGCAACGGCAAGCCTGCCAGCACAAACTACGATGTCTGCCGTAGAAAATCCGGCGCCGTCCGCGCCGGCCAGCAACGGCAACGCAGTTACCTTAGTGTCGCCCGTGGCCAAAGCGGCTCGGCTTTCGCCTGCCCCGTTCTCGCGCCTTGCCTTTGGTGGTGGCGTATCTTCGATGGGCGTGAATCTTCAGACCGCAGTCCTCGCCAACCGCTATATGAACCTGCGCGGCGCCGGCAACCTTTTCAACTACTCCATCAATAACGTGCCGGTAAGCGGCTTCAAAGCGAACGGCAAGGTGAATCTCGCGGCTGCCGGTGCCTCGCTGGACTTCTATCCGTTTCCCAATCACGGATTCCGCCTGAGCCCCGGCGCTCTGCTCTACAACCAGAACCGCGTTTCGGCATTGGGCCTTGCCGCCGCCGGGACCAGCATCACGATTGATGGAATGACCTACTATTCGGAAACCTCGGACCCCCTGAACGCATCCGCAAGCCTGGGGCTGAATCCCCGCAAGCAAGCGTTCACCATGACCACGGGCTGGGGAAATATGATCTCCCGCCGCGGCGGTCACTGGTCCTTCCCGTTTGAGATTGGCGCGGCCTTTGTTGGTGCGCCTACGCTGACGGTGGTAGCCAGCGGTTCGGCGTGCCTCGACCAGGCGCAGACCGAGTGCTCGAGCATCACCGGCTCCAGCCAGATCGCCACCTCATTCCAGTCAAACCTGACCGCACAGGTAGCGAAGTGGAAGAACGACCTGAGCCCGTTCCGCTACTATCCCATCGCCTCTTTCGGCATTGGGTATAACTTCGGCTTTCACGGCGAGGCTAGCCCAATAGCTCGCGCACGATAGCCGGCGCGGACTCGAGCGCCGCGTCAATCTGTGACTGGTCTTTTCCACCCGCCTCGGCGATCTCCGGCTTGCCTCCGCCGGAGCCGCCGACCAGCTTAGCCACAGCGCCGACCAGCTTGCCAGCCTGAATTCGCTTCGTGAGCCCCGGCGTGACTCCGGCGATGAGCGCAACCTTGCCCTCAGGCTGCGCCGAAGCCAGCACCACGACACCCTCGCCCAGCTTCTGTTTCAAGTTGTCAACCAGCGTGCGCAGTTGGCCGCGCTCGAGCGAGTCGGCCCGGTGCGTCAGCACTTTGACGCCCTTTACCTCCTCCGCCCCCGCTACCGCGTCGTCGAGCCCACCCGCGGCTGACTTCATGCGCATCTCTTCAAGCTCGCGCCGCAACCGCTTCAGCTCATCCTCTTGAGCAGCAAACTTCGCACGCAGCCCTTCCGAGAGATTGTCCATCGAAGGTACAAATTGCCCGGCCACCTGCGCCAGCTCAAAGTCGCGGCGGAACGTGTCCAGCGATCCCATGCCGCTGATGGCCTCGATGCGCCGGACGCCGCTCGATACCGACTCTTCGCTGGTGAGCTTGAGCAGTCCGATTTCGCCGGTGGCAGCGGTGTGAGTGCCGCCGCAGAGCTCGGTCGAAAAGCCGTCCGAGAGCTTCACCACGCGCACCTTGTCGCCGTATTTCTCACCGAATAGCGCCATGGCGTGATACTCATTCACGGCCACATCGATGGGCACGTCCTCGAGCGTTTCAACTTTCGCGTTGGCGAGCACCTCGCGATTGACGATATCTTCGATCTCATGCAACTCTTCGTCGGCCACCTGCGCGAAGTGTGAGAAGTCGAAGCGGAGACGGTCCGGATGCACTGCCGAACCCGCCTGCTTTACGTGCGTGCCCAGCACCTGGCGCAGTGCGGCGTGCAGAAGGTGCGTGCCTGTGTGGTTGCGGCGGATGGCGTCGCGACGGACACCGTTAACCATGGTATTCACGCGGTCGCCCACAGCAAGCGGCTGCCTGAGAAGAGCCTTGTGTGCGCGGACGCCCTGCACCGGAAGGACGCAGCCGGTGATTTCGGCTACGTTCGAGTTGCCGTCGGTCGAGGTGAACCAGCCAGTGTCGCCGACCTGGCCACCCGAATCGCCATAGAAGCTCGTATGGTCGAGAACGACTTCGACTTCGTCTCCTGCGGCGGCCACGGGAACGCCGAGGCCGTTTTTGACGATGGCGAGAACTTCGCAGTTGGTCGAGTTGAGCTGACGGTAGCCTTCGAAAATCGTCTTTGGCAAATCGCGGAAGGCCGGGCTCGCCGACTTCTGGCTACCGCCCTTCCATGATGCGCGGGCGCGGGCCTGCTCTTCGGCGCGAGCGCGCTCAAACCCCTCATGGTCAAAGGCAATTCCCGCGTCACGCGCTGCATCCACCATAAAATCGAGCGGAAGACCAAAGGTCTCGTAGAGATGGAAAGCCTTCTCCCCGGTAAACTTCCCTAGCAACTCGTCATTCAACCGCGAGAGCCCGATCTTCAGCACGCGGTCGAACTGCTTCTCCTCCGCTTCGACAACCTTCGCCACGCGCTCCGCAGAATCCGCCAGTTCCGGATAGGCTTCCTTCATCAGGTCGCGCACGGCGCCGACCATCTCATACAGAAACGGCTTCTCCTGCCCCAGCAGCCTTCCATGCCGGATAGCGCGCCGCAAAATCTTGCGCAGCACGTACCCGCGTCCCTCGTTCGAGGGCAGCACGCCATCGCTGATCAGAAAAGTTGCCGCCCGCGCATGATCCGCAATAATCCTGAGGCTGGCCGCGTCATCATCTGCAGTGCGGGTCTCTTTCTCGATAGCCGCGTCGCTCACCTGCTTTCCCGTCAGCTCTTCGGCGCGAGCAATAAGTGGTGTAAAGAGATCCGTCTCAAAGTTGCTGACCTTGCCTTGCAGAACGGCCGCGACGCGCTCCAGTCCCATACCGGTGTCGATGGAGGGCTTGGGAAGAGGCGTGAGTCTGTAGGTCGTATTCCCCTTGGCGTCCGTTACTGCCGAGCGGTCGAATTGCATGAAGACCAGGTTCCAGATTTCGACATAGCGGGCTTCGTCTTGTCCAAAGGGCAGATCGACTCCGGGCGTCTCGGCGGCTTCGATGCCCATGTCGTAAAAGATTTCGGAACAGGGGCCACAGGGGCCGGTTTCGCCCATTTGCCAGAAGTTGTCTTTGACGCCGTATTCGCCGATGCGCTCTTTGGGCACGCCCACTTCAAGCCAGTAGCGCTCAGCCTCGTCGTCGCGTGGAACGTCGGCCGTGCCCTCGAAGATGGTCACGTAGAGGCGGTCTTTGGGGATTCCGAACCACTCGGGGCTCGTCACAAGCTCCCATGCAAAGCGAATCGCGTCGCGCTTGAAGTAGTCGCCGAACGAGAAATTGCCCAGCATCTCAAAGAACGTGTGATGGCGCCGCGTGAAGCCCACATTTTCGAGGTCGTTGTGCTTGCCGCCGGCGCGGACGCACTTCTGCGAGGTGGTGGCGCGCGAGTAGTCGCGCTTCTCGGCGCCCAGAAACAGGTCCTTGAACTGGTTCATCCCCGCGTTGGTGAACAGCAGCGTGGGATCGTTAGCCGGCACCAGCGAGGAAGAGTGCACACGGCGGTGCCCCTTCGACTCAAAGAAGCGCAGAAACAGCTCGCGTATCTCATTTCCCGAGCGAAATTGCATGGCTCTTTCAGTGTAACCACCTGCGGTGGGGCAGCCGCCTTCGGCCCGACCGCGCGAAAAAGAAGCGTGGCGGCAGTGTGCGTCTCTCGGAAGGCGTCTTCCGTCAAATGGATACCATGGCCCGTTGTCTCCGAGCGTTGATTCCGTCGTTCCTGCTTTGCCTTTGGGCGGGCGCCGCCCTCGTGTCGGCCTATTCTGCGGCCTTCGCCCAGGGGCAGCGGCAGGACTGGCACAACGTCACGATTACAGAAACTGACGAGATCAAAGTAGGTGACGCAACGCTGCAGGTCGACTTTGCGGAAGGGCCGCTGGACCTACCGAAGACAACGGTCCTCGCCCACGTCGAGGCGGCGGCCAGCGCGGTGGCCTCGTACTACGGCCGATTTCCTGTGTCGAGGGCGCGCGTGCTGCTGATTCCTGTCGCCGACCGACACGGCATCCTGCAGGGCACCACCTGGGGCGATATGCGCGGGTTTCCCGGCTTCACGCGCATCCGCATCGGCGAACACACGACCACGGCGGACCTGGCCAGCGATTGGACCACGACGCATGAGCTGGTGCACATGGCGTTTCCTTCGATGCCCGACGATCAGCACTGGATCGAGGAGGGCCTAGCTACCTACATCGAGCCCATCGCGCGGGTGATGACCGGAGAACTCACGGCTCAGAAAATCTGGGGCGATATGTTTCGCGATATGCACCAGGGCGAGCCGGGAGCGGGCGACGAAGGTGTAGATCACACGCACACCTGGGGGCGCACCTATTGGGGAGGCGCCATGTTCTGCCTGGTTGCGGATGTGGAGATCCGGCGCGCGACGCACAACCGCAAAGGGCTGCAGGATGCTCTGCGCGCCATCGTTGACGCCGACGGCACCATTGACCACAACTGGACACTTCCGCAGGCGCTCGCAGTCGGCGACCGGGCAACAGGTACGCACGTGTTGAGCGAGATGTACAACGACTGGAAAGGCAAGCCGGTGACGGTGGATCTGCCGAAGCTCTGGAACGAGCTGGGGATTCAGTCCGGCCCGCACGGGATTTCGTTCGTCGACACTGCGCCCCTGGCAAAGGTGCGCGAAGCGATCACGAAACCCGATCGGAAGCCGGTAACGGCGACCGTCTTACCACGCCAAGCTCAATGAACATCATTCCTCGCGCGAGCCCTCGCCGGGGTCTTCTGTGGCTAAATTGTCCAACGCGGCCAGCTCCTCGTCCGGCACGTTCCACTGCCGGAGAATCTTGTAGATCACGCCGGTCGAGAATCCCGCAGCAACCAGACGCCGCATGACGCGGGCCGTTTCTTTTTCGTTGGTAGGCTTCGCAATTCGTTTGCGGACGAAGTGCAGGCGCGCGAGCGCCTCTTCATTGGTCGTCCCGTAGCGCGCTTCAAGGGTTTTCGCGATCAGATCGGAACGAATTCCCTTCTGCTGCAGGTCTTGCCGCACGCGTCGTGCGCCAAGCTTCTCGTTTTCCTGGCGCAGCCGCGCGTAGGTTTCAGCATAAGACGCGTCGTTGAGGTAGCCGTGGTCTTTGAGGCGAGCGAGGACTGTCTGGATCGCCGCTTCGCCGTGCGGCCCCGGTTCGGCACGGGTGGCCATCAGCCTCCGCAGCTCGGTCTCGGTGCGCATGTGGCGGCCGAGGGCTTTGATGGCGTAGTTGTAGAGCGCGGGCTCACCAAGGAAGGTGCGCGGCTTGCGAGATTTGGGTTGAAGTACCAATTTCGAGTTCCTTGCTTCAAGCTCTTAGCTATTAGCTATTAGTTATTCGTGCTGATGCGAAGAGTCAACCAGCAGATGGAATACAAAACATTCTGTCGCCCCTACGGGGCTGGAAAATTAAAACGGGACGCTCTCCCAGGGTTCCGTCCGCCGTGGCGGACTCCACCCTGGGCTAACCTCTTTGCTCCCTCCGGGAGCAAGTTTCGGCACAAATGAAGTCGTACCCAACACGAAACCGCTCTTTGAAACGACTTTAGTATGGTGAATCCGCAGCTTGCCGAAAAGCAACCGCAGATCCTTCGACTCGGTCGCCTCGGCGACCTCGCTCAGGATGACAGCGCTGTTATGACGATAGACAGGCTAGCAGCTAGAAGCTAGTGGCTAGAAGCTGCTCCTCCCGTCCACTCGTCGACCCAGTCATTGACCGTCTTCCACCATAGCTGCGAGTTCTGCGGCTTGAGCACCCAGTGGCCTTCATCCGGGAAGTAGAGCATCTTGCTTGGCACGCGGAGCATTTGGAGCGTATCGAAAAGCTGAAAGCCTTCGCTTACATCGAGCCGGTAGTCAAGCTGGCCGTGAACGACGAGCGTGGGGGTGTGGAAGTTTTTCGCGTAAAGCGACGGCGACCATTTGCGGTATGGATTTTGGTCGTCCGGCTTCCACCCCACGGACGAGGACCTGTCCGCGGGGACCCCGGTATTGCCGTAGTAGTCCCACGGATGTCCCTTGAACTCCCAGATATTGAACCAGTCTTCTTCGGTTGATCCGAACGCCGATTCGGCATTGAACATGCCGTCGTGCGAGACGATGCATTTGAAGCGGTTGGTGTGGCCCAGGACCCAGTTGGCCATGTATCCGCCGTAGCTCGCGCCCAGCGCGCACTCGCGGTTCTTGTCGATGAAGGGGTAGTGCTGCTCGGCGTAGTCGAGGCCGGTCATCAGGTCGGTGAAAGGCTTGCCACCCCAGTCGCCGTTCACTCCGTCGACGATAGCCTGGCCATATCCCGTCGATCCGCGCATGTTGATCATGACGACGACGTAGCCGTTCGCGGCGAAGAGCTCGGCGTTCCAGCGGTAACTCCACGAATCGCCCCACGCGCCCTGCGGCCCACCATGAATCAGGAACTTCACCGGATACTTCTTCGCGGGATCGAATCCCGGTGGCCGGATGATAAAGCCTTGGAGCTTCGTGCCATCCTTGGCGGTGAACCAGAAGGACTCCATCTTCGGCAGATCGAGTTGGGCAAGAAGCGCGTCGTTGAGGTGAGTGATTTGTTCAGAGTGGGAATCGGCAGCAGGGGCACTGTTCTCGGAACGCTTTGTCGTCTCGGCATTATCTGGCGAAGATCCAGCATCGAATCGCCTCGAGAACGGGGAGTATTCAGTGAAGCTCAATAATGAGATTTCAAATACTTCCGAAGGCTGATCTACTTTCACCTGCGAAGCTACTAAGTTCGAGCTGCTTTGGACGGGCAATAGAGTTGAGAATTCCCCGGTTAAGGTTTCAAGGATGAGCTTCCCATCGGGCACGGATGCAGCCAAGATCGGGGCCTCACCAACATCGCCGCTCGCGAAGTAAATGTGCTTTGAGTCAGACGCCCAAGCGAATTCGTCTACCCACCGGTCAAACTTTGGCAGCAGGTCTTTGGTCGTTTTCGCGGTGCGGTCGTAAAGCATCAGCCGCCACTTGTCAGCTTCGTAGCCGGGGCGAGCTTGGCTGCGCCACGCGAGATATTTCCCATCCGGTGAGTAGGCGGGATTCAGGTCGCCGCCGGGAGAGGTGCTGACCTTGACGGGCTTTGCTTCGGAGTTGGTCAAGTCCAGCGTGAAAATGTCGGAGTTGGTTGATACTGCCGGATCGTCGACCAACTTCTCGGTGAACGCCAGTTCCTTTGAATCCGGAGCGAAGTCGCAGCCGCAGCCCAAGCCCTCGAGCGAGAAGGGCGGCACATCGTGCGTGTCTCCGGGATTCAGGTCGCGCATCGCGCCGGTGTCGGCCGAGACGAGAAAAAGATGCGAGCGTTTATCGCCGGTGTAGTGGTTCCAGTGCCGATACAGCAATTGCGTGAAAATCTGCGCCTTGACTTTGCTGTCGGCGGCCTTTGCGTCGCGATCGTAGTTGCATTCTGCTCCCACGCCGTTATCGTCGGGCACAATGGCCGGGCAATCGGGATAAACCGGTGCAGTAAGCACAATCGAGCGGCTGTCAGGCGACCATTTCGCGTTGTCGATTCCGAAGTCGAGATTGGTCAGCTTGTGCAGGCGCGAGGCAGCGCCGGTGGCCGCGTCAAAATCGGCGAGCCAGATCTGATTCGCTCCGGTGCGGCTGCTGATCAAGAGGATTCGCTTGCCGTCGGGCGAGAATTGCGGATCGGAGTCGCCGGGCTGGGCGACCGCCAGTTTGATCGGGGCGGGTTCCTCAGCCGATGGACCGGCGATCGCCTGCAGCCAAAGCTCCGGCGTTTTCGTATTCGCGGCCAGATTCACGGTGGTGACAGAGTAGGCCAGCCACTTGCCGTCGGGCGAAACCGCCGTCTCGCCGAGGCGCTTCATCTGCATCATGTCTTCAAAAGTCATGGGGTGCTTTGCGGGCGCACTCTGCGCTGAAGCCAACGGGGCGAGACAAAAAGCGGCAACGAGAACGGAGGCAAAAGTGTGTGTACGCATGAATTCCCTCAGGCACGGAGTGGAATGTAGTTTCGCGCGAAGAAGAAGTGTACACCGGAAAGGCAGGGGTCAGTGATCAGTGGTCAGTGGTCAGTGGTCACGGGTCGGCGGCGCAGAGGCTGCGGGACCGGTTCGAAGTTCAGGTTTCAAAGCGTGGCGTCGCTGTACCCCGCCCCCCTACGTATGCCATACCTCGGTATTTGAAAACAAAAGGTTTCCGGGCCGGGTATAACCCGGGTAACCGAGCAGGGGCAGGGGGCCGGGCGGCCCGGAAATCTCCGGTTCCGTTGCCGGGCTCATGTGCACCTAAGACAAGCTTAGGGATTTTGCGGAATTAATCTGCAAAGTTGACGGAAGAAATAAATGCAGTGGTATGAGGGGGAAGGTGGTGGGATCGGGGTGGCAGCGCCGTTGACAGAAGCGGTTCTTTCGCGGTGGGGTTGTAGAGTCTGGGTTACCTGGATTCATTCCCTGTGAGGCGGAAAGTAATCGTTCCCCAGAAGAGCCTCGCGCGCATCTGCACGGGCAGATGACGGGCATCGTCGGTGTACCAGATCCAAATGTCGCCGCGGTTCTTTACGACTCCGGCGTCGGCGGTTGGCTGCACGCGAATGGTTTTGAACGTACCGAGAGAGGACTTGATCTCTTCCCGGCCTTCCACTTTCATGGTTACCAACACCGTGCGAATGGCGTCGGCAACAGGCAACTCAAAATTCCGCCCGATTACCAAGGGCTGTGAAGAGGCATAGAAAATCCCCGAGAGGAGATCAGTGAGGCAGCCATGCACCGCGGTGGTTGCGTGCTTGGTTCGTCCGTTCACCATGTTCTTTTCGTCCAGGATGGACTGGGAACCGGCGTAGTCGATGTGCAGAGTCGAGTTGTTCTGGCGCCGGCCTTCCACGGTCTGCTTGTCAAAGTCGAAAGAGCAGCCCTTATCGCGATCGAAATCGGACTGGAAGTTATCGGCGACATGAAAGAGCAGGTTGATCGCACCGCTGGTATAGGCCGAAGCGGTAATTCGCTCGCGGTCGCCAGTCGTCTCAAAATGGATGACCGCGGTGCCGGCGGGAAACACGCGCCAATCCACGCTATAGGTGAGGGTCTGCTTCTGGGGAAAATTGTAGCCGGGGCGCGGAGGGGCGAGGATCGTGGGATCCTGCCCGCGCAATGTGCCCGCGAAGGCAAAAATGCAAAAGAGGGCGACTGCTTGCGCGCGTATCTTCAATGTTCGGCGCGGCTCCTTATCGATTGACCCGGCCCATTCGGCTGAACTCCATGGTCACGGAAAACGCTCATCCGGCGTGGTAAAACACTCTCTCCAGCACCGGTTGCAGGTAGAGCAGGCTCAGGTAAAGCAGTGCGGCCCCTATAGCAGCATTGTACTCGCGGTGCTTTAGATAAAGCCCGGGCGAAAAGCCTTCTCCGGTCACTTGGGTAACTGACTGGGAAACGGCTTTTGCATCGTTGCCGCGCCTCGATTTCGCAGGAGTGAGGCGCGGCAAAAAACGCGGCACGCTGCGGCAATACGCATCGAAGTCAGGGAACGCGCCGCGCAAGAAGCGCTCCTCAGACGTGGTCACCGGAACATAAATCACGACGAAGCCGACGGCGACCAGCAGCGCCACTGGCCAGCTGAGAAGCCCAATCAAAAACCCCGCGGCAATGAGCGATGATCCAAGATAGAGCGGGTTCCGCGTGTAAGCGTACGGACCAGTCATGGTGAGCTCGCGATTCTTCTTCACCGTGCCCGACGCAGCCGCACGGAGCGCGAGACCAGGCAAAACCAGCGCCAGGCTCCACGCGATGGCAACCGGATGCGGAGGCCGCCGAGCCACTTCCACGAGATACACGGCAGCCATGACAAACCCGAGCGGCACACGGATGCGGCGCGCGATCTGCTCCCAGCGTCTCGCGTTCGAAGCGTGCCTGCTCATCGCGTGGTCTCCTCATTCACCAGCTCGCAAGCTGCGCGCAAGACATCCTCAGGCGATATCGTGAGCATGCCGGGGTCGGGCGCCGAGCGCCGCGAGTGGTCGCGGCGGCTCTCGGAGCTGCGCAGCACGCGGCAGTGCGTACCGAAGGGCCCGTTGCGGCTGGGATCAGTGGGGCCGTAAATTCCAACCACCAACCGGCCAAGCGCACTCGCGAGATGCAATGGTCCTGTGTCTCCGCCAACGCACAGCGTAATGCGCCGTGTCATCGCGATCAACTGCGGCAGCGTCACGTTGAGCGGTACCGCGGTGCCGCTGGCGACAATGGGCGCCGCAAGCGACTCCTCACCTGGCCCGCAGTTGACCAGCACGCGGAAGCCGCGCTCCGCGAGGCCGCTCGCCACCGCGGTGTAGCGTTCGGGCGGCCAGCGCTTCGCTCCCCACCCGGCGCCGGGAGCGATTAGTGCGATGGGCTGAGATGGGCCGGGAACCGTGGCTGCGAGCCAGGCATCGCACCATCGCTCGGCTTCGGTATCGATGGGCAGCAGCGGATCGATCGCCGCAAGCGCATCGCCGGCCACCGCTGAAGCCAGTTCCACGTCCTGCTCTATGACATGCGCGCCACGCGTGACAACGCGCTCAGCAAAAAGCCAGTGCGCGGGCCACTCGCGCGGCCTTGCCTCGCCGATGCGGCGTCGAGCGCCGGACAAGCGGGCGATGACTGCCGAGCGAATCGCGCCTTGCAGATCGAGAACCACATCGTAGCCGACGGCGCGAAGCTCGCTGCGCAAGGCGCTGATTTCGCTCCGGGTCTCGCGGCTCAGCGGACGACGCTTCCACTCCCGCGTTTGGGCGAAGTGCAGCCGGTCCACTACCGGCATGCGCGGGTCACGACTGCTGTTGAGCGCACCCTGCCGATCACTGCTCCCTGACCCCTGGCCCCTGATCTCGGCCTTCAGCAGCGCCTGCCAGCGCGGTTCCACCACCCAGCCGATTTGCCACGAGGGGTGCGCCTGGCGCAGCGCCGTCACTGCGGGCAGCGCGTGAAGAATGTCGCCCATGGCCCCAAGCCGGACCACGAGCAGGCGAAATCGGGACTGGCTATGCAAGCTTTGATTTTCGCACAGGGGAATTTCCCGGGGCTATGGCTGCTTCCGTTAATGATCGCTGGCTGGCCTGGATGCCGTTGCAGGCTGGCGCTCGAGCGCTTGACGGTCCCAGTGTCCGAGGTTTGCCGCTGCCTGGTAAGTCGATTCACAGAACTCGAGCAGCGCGGCCGATGGAGATTCTGCGTTTCGGACATCGTCGTACATCAGGATGAACTCATGAAGTTGCGGATCGTAGCGGGCTGCCCCAGGCCGCACAGATGCTGCGGAAAATCCTTGCGGCTCCGGCGCCGCGTAGGAATAAAATGCCGGGTCGCCCAACCCGGCTCCGGGCCAGAAACCCACGCTGCTCACTTCGTGCGAGTAGGCTTCCTTTGTCATGGCATCGGATCCCGGGCGTTCCGGCGCGCGCCGTCCGGAAAAGCGCGTAAGCGCCAGGTCGAAGCTGCCCCAGAAGAAATGTATGGGGCTGCATTTTCCGATAAATCCCGAACGAAATTCCTCGAAAACTGTTTGAACGGTCAGCAGAATCTGCCAAAACCGTTCCGCGGCATCGCGATCATAAGCAGCGTGGGCGTAATCTTTGTCGAAACGAATTGGATTGGGGACTTCGACCGGCATTGGCCAGATCTTGATCTCGATGCCGGCCGACCGCAGCATGTTCATAAACTCGCGATAGAAGTCAGCCACCGAACGGGCCGCCAGTGGAAGCGATTGCTCGCGGCCTGCTGACGTGAACAGAATCAGTTCGTGCCGGACGAAATCAAACTGCAATTCGAAAGCGCTGCTGCGATAGGGAATTGCCGAAGTGGTAAGCCCGCGCGAATTGACATAAAGCGGAACGTGCCACCAGTGGTTCGCGGGCGGCGTCAGCGCGAGCCGCACCTTGCCCACCATTTGAGTCCACATGTGCAGTGTTTCGCAGGTGTCCTTCCAGGAAACCAGCGGAAGCGCCGGCCAGCATTCTGCTGCGTCGATATGTCTGCTCGGTGCCATATTGCTACTCCTTTGAAAAGCGGATTTCTCGGTCGCAACCGCCGGGTCGGCTGACCGGTCAGGCGTTTGGCGCGAGGCAAATCCGTCCTTGGCCTTGCAGCACCTGAACGTAAGCTTCGCGTGCCTGCGCGATGGGAAAGCAAGTGGGAGAGCCCGGCCGCAATTGCCCGGCTTCGATGGCGGGAACCAACCCGGCGAGCAGCTTCGCGCAGTCGGTGACATCAAGACGACGCGATTCTGTCCCAAGCACGCGCAATTCTTTCCTGTAGACGCTGCGCAGATTGAAGCTGACCATCCCGTCGGCCGGCGACGATATTACGCACACTCTGCCACTGGCCGCGACCGCCTCAACGCTTTCAGCAAACAAGTAGCCGGTCGTGTCGAAGACAACATCTGCTCCGCGACCGTCCGTTTGCGCTCGGACTTCATCCACCCACGATGCCGCACTGGTGTCGATCGTCTTCGCTGCTCCCAGGTCTCGAGCGGCATCCGCCTGCTCCCGATTCCGCACAGCCGCAATCACGGTGGCCCCAAAAATTCTGGCGATTTGCAGCGCCGCCGATCCTACTCCGCCGGCAGCACCCAGGATCAGCACCGTGTCCTCACGACGAATTGCGGCACCTGTCACGAGGGCCGCCCATGCTGTGACCAATGTCAGTCCGGCTGCTCCCGCGGCTTCCATAGTGAGTTTTTCCGGTTTGCTGATCAACGCAGCTGCAGGGACCAGCATGTACTGCGCGTGGGAACCGTCTCGAGTGAAGCCGACGTCGCCGCCCGTGCCCCACACTTCGCGGCCGATCCAATCTGGCGGTCCATTCACTACGATGCCCGCAAAATCACGTCCGGGAATGCGCGGCAACGAAGTTCTGGCCATGCTGCCCTCAACATTCTTCACGTCGCTGGGATTGATGGCGGCAGCCAGGACCTTAACCAGGACTTCGCCTTCTGATGGCCGCGGCTGGGCCACATCTTCAACCTGCAACTGATCCGGGTGGCCAAACTGCCTGAGCACGACGGCTCGCATGAGGACCTCCGCAGCGGGATCAGGAACGTCTTGCTCGTTCGATGCCAATCCACCGGCGCCTGCCGTCTTGCGGGTTCTTCGCGTCGGCTGCACGCATGGCAGATTCAAGAATACAGCGAATGTTTGAGGGATAGCGCCAGCTCTTCCTGCGTTGAGAGGTATGCGTCTCCTCAGCCAAAGTGAAATCTGCTGCCTTAGGGTTGCCAATGTGTGACGTCCTCATCTGCAAATAGGCCACGAGCTGCAAATCAATGCCAATGTGTGCAAAAGTGATCAGAAAAGACCGCCACCGGGAAGAGCGACTGGCATTACACAGCTTCTTCCCCAATACTGTGAAGCCCGAATCACGTACCAATTCATTTCAAACGATGTCAGGCCGGCGCTCGGAAGAATTCAATCAATGCCCTGGAAGTCGAGTAGAGGACAACACCAAAGGCAGGGAGATAGACCGATGCCAGCCGGTGGTGCCCGGAATAGGAGTTCAGCGTGGATCCGATCTTCCCGAGGAACGCCACCACCACGGAGTGCGCGAACGGTGCAGTTATCCGCGCCGACGGAAGGGCCGCGTCGATAGAACGGTTCACTACCGGGATTTTCGGCCTTGACGACATTCTAGGAGGTGGCCTGGCCCGCAATCACCTTTACCTGATCGAAGGTGACCCGGGAACCGGAAAGACCACGATTGCCATGCAATTCCTGATGGAAGGTGCTCGTCTGGGACAAAAGGGCCTCTACGTCACTCTCTCAGAGTCGAAGGCGGAGTTGCTGGAGATCGCGGAGTCACACGGCTGGTCTCTGGATGGGATCAAAGTATTTGAATTGGCTCCGGATGAAAGCCAGCTCCAGCCGGAAGCCCAGTACACAGTCTTTAATCCAACCGAAGTCGAACTCGCGGATACCACAAACGCCGTCCTCGCGGAGGTGGAGAAGCTTGAACCAGTGCGTGTGGTTTTTGATTCCCTCTCTGAATTACGCCTGCTTGCTCGTGATTCGCTCCGCTATCGCAGGCAGATTCTCGGCCTGAAGCAATATTTTTCGGGGCGCAAATGCACCGTGTTGTTGTTGGATGATCGCACCGCAGAACGTCATGATCTGCAACTCCAGAGCATCGCTCACGGGGTAATTCTGCTGGAGAGTGCGGTGCGGGAATACGGCGTCAAAAAACGGCGCCTGGAAGTAAAGAAGCTGCGAGGCTCAGCCTTCCGTGAGGGCTTACATGACTACAACATCAAGCGGGGCGGCGTGGAAGTTTATCCACGCCTTGTCGTCTCGGAGCACCTCATCGCTGTCCAGCCGACACAGATATGCAGTGGCATCGCCGCGCTTGACACATTGCTGGGCGGGGGGCTTGATAGCGGCACAAGCACACTTCTGCTGGGACCCGCCGGCTGCGGAAAGTCTACTATCGCCATTCGTTATGCAGTGTCTGAGGTCGAGCGCGGCGGCTGCGCGGCACTTTTCGCCTTCGATGAAACCTTGGCAACTGTGGAGATGCGGTGCAAAGGCCTGGGACTCGACATCAGGAAACATTTCGACTCCGGGAGATTGTTGCTTCGTCAAGTCGATGCTGCGGAACTCTCGCCCGGTCAATTGGTTCATGAGATCAGGCAACTTGTCGAGAATCAAAATTTGAAACTGCTAATCATCGACAGCCTGAACGGCTTTCTCAATGGAATGCCGGGTGAACAATTTCTAGCATTGCAATTGCACGAATTGCAGGCGTACCTAAGTCAGAGGGGCGTTTCGACGTTGATGACAGTTGCCCAGCATGGTTTTGTGGGAACCAATATCGATACACCGGTGGATGTGAGCTATCTTGCCGACACCGTTCTCTTGTTCCGATACTTCGAGGCGGCAGGCGAGGTGCGGCAGGCGCTTTCCGTTATCAAGAAGCGCAGTGGAGAACATGAACGCACCATCCGTGAGTTGGTGATGAAAAACGGGACCATTGCCGTCGGAGATGTACTGATGGATTTCGAGGGCGTTTTAACCGGTGCTCCCAAATATCGCGGCGAGGTTGAAAGCCTCCAGGGGTCGAGATCGTAAGCAAAGCACTTTTGTGACGATATGACCGGTCGAGAACATGAATCCCGAGTTCTTGTGTTTGCCCCCACAGGACGAGACGGCGTGCTGATATGCAATCTACTTGCCAGCAAAGGCATTTCCTGCTCAAATTTACCGACCGTGGAAATTGCGCGACTCGAATTGAAAATGGGGGCCGGCGTCGTGGTTCTGGCGGAAGAGGGCCTCACTCCGACAGACATCGCCGAGTGGGCAGCGCAAATTTCAGAACAGCCGTCATGGTCCGATTTCCCTCTCATTCTGCTCACCGTTTCAGGGGAAGTCGACCGGGAGAGTCAAAGGAAGATGCTTGCTCTGCAGCCGCTCGGGAACCTGGTGTTGCTGGAGCGCCCGGTTCGGCCTGAGACGTTTGTCAGCACAGTACAGGCTGCGCTACGCAGCCGCCTCAGACAATACCAGATGCGCGACTTTCTGAACGAGATCCGCGCGACGGAAGAAGCATTACGTAAATCAGAAAAGCTCGTAGTGGCCGGGCGTCTGGCCGCCAGCATCGCCCATGAGATTAATAATCCACTCGAGTCAGTCACCAATCTCTTCTACCTCATAGGCACTTCGACTTCGTTGGAGGATGCAAAGAAGCACACAGAAGTGGCGGAGAGAGAATTGGCGCGGGTATCTCAGATTGTCACCCAGATGCTCAGATTTTACCGGGAGCCCAGCAAACCGGCATACGTTCAGATCCGCGAGATTTTGGATTCAGCCCTCACCCTGTATGAGCCGAGACTGACCCACGCCGAGATCGTCATTGAAAGGGATTTCCGCGAATGCTCGCCGATTCTTGCCATGGCCGGTGAACTCCGCCAGGTGATCTTGAACCTGATTGGGAATGCTTTGGATGCCATAGGGCGGGGCGGCACGCTGAAGCTTCGGGTCACGAACACGCACGATCACAGCAACGGCTCGCGTCCCGGCATTCGTTTGACCATTGCGGACACTGGATCCGGGATTGAACCTGAGATCAGGAAGTCGCTGTTCGAGCCGTTCGTCAGTACAAAAGGCAACATGGGGACGGGACTCGGACTTTGGATAAGCTCTGAAATCATCCGTAAGCATGGCGGAACCATTCAGGTAAAAAGCAGTGTGCTTCCCCCCTCTACTGGAACAGTTTTTTCTGTCTTTCTGCCGTTGACCCGAACCGATCTCCCTGCTTCAGCTCTCAAGGAATACGAGCTTTCGGACGCGTAATTCCCACTACATTTGCCTGATTCCAAAGCTGAAGGAGTCTTGCTCCTAGGACCGAGACAGCTAACCAACGAGCGAGATCAGAGTTATACAAGAAACGCCCTGTTCGCCGATCATTCGTCGCGTGGCACCGTGCGACTGGCATGCGACCAGGTTCCGGCCTGATGGTCTCGGCGACAAAAAGAAGGGCGTCGCGAGAATCTGCGCTGGGCCGGGCACACGGCGGTCCCACCCTTTCGGCCGCTCCGGCGACCGAAAGGATGGGGCAACAAGCCTGGAGGTAAATTCAGCTACTCGAGCACGAAGATGTCTTTCTTCGCGCACATCTCTTTTAGGATTTTTGGCCACACGGTGACGCTCACTTCGCCGAGGTGCGCCTTGCGCAGAAGCAACATCAACGTGCGCGACTGGCCGATGCCTCCGCCAATGGAGAGCGGAATCTGGTTGTTGAGAATCGCCTGGTGATAGGGCAGCCGCATGAAGTCCATCTGACTCGACATTTCGAGTTGCTTCTTCAGAGTCTCCGCAGTCACGCGGATACCCATGGACGTGAGTTCGTGGCGGCGCCTGGTCACGGGATTCCATACGAGGATGTCGCCATTGAGGCCGTGAGTATTCTTGCCGGTTTCGTCGCTGGTGTCGGTGATCCAGTCGTCGTAGTCGGCGGCGCGCATCTCGTGCGGGTAGCCGTCTTTCAGCGGCCAGCCAATGCCAATGATGAAGATGGCGGGATAAGTCTGCAGAATCGCTGTCTCGCGCTGCTTGCGCGGCAGCGTGGGAAAAAGATCGAGGATCTCTTCCGCGTGCAGGAAGGTGAGCTCGTCGGGCAGATCGGGATAGCGCGGGTCCTTGAGCTGGGGGAAGAGCGACTGCGCGAATTTCTCCGCGCCGACAATCACTTTCCAGATCCTGCCGATGATGTCCTTGAGGAAGGTGAGGTTGCGTTGATCGGCGGTCATCACGCGCTCCCAGTCCCACTGATCGACGTAGGCGGAGTGATCGTGATCGAGGAAATAGTCTTTGCGAACGGCGCGCATATCGGTGCAGATGCCTTCGCCGACCGCGCAACCGAATTGCCTGAGCGCGACTCTCTTCCACTTGGTGGCGGCCTGCACGACCTGCGCGTCGACAGGATGGAGGCCGCGATCGTTGGAGATGTGGAATTGGATGGGCGTGCGCGAGCCGTCGCGATCGAGCATGTCGTTGACGCCGCTCTCCACGTCGACGATGAGCGGCACTTCGACCATCATGAGATTGAGTTCCTTGCACATGTGGTCTTCGATATAGCGCTTGACCTCAAAGATGGCCTGCTGCGTTTCTTTGGGTGTGAGGAGCGAATGGTAATCGTTGGGCAAGATCTTTTCGAGTTCGGTGTAATCGCCGATGCCTGGACCAGCCAGGTCGGCTCTCTTATCGAGAACAGTCGCCATGAAGTTTCTCCTTGGCGGGTTGCCGTCAAGGCCGGTGGAATCAAAGGATCGGCGACGCGGCACCCGAATGCCGACCTCGATGGTTCCTCTGAGATGAACAAGGCGCTGTGACTGCAATCACGTGTGGATGTAACAGCAGATTTTGCGGAGCACTCGGCGGTGGTTACCTTTTGATCTCGGGATGTTCGGAGAGGCTGAGGGTGTTGCCGTCGGGGTCCTTGAACCAGGCGACTCTTGCGCCGGCGGGCGCAGTCCAGATGCCGAGCTCATCCTGCTTCATCCAATCGAACCCGTAGTGTTCGAAGCGGACGCCGGCTTCCTCGAGTTCTTTCACCGCCGCAACGATGTCGGGCACCTGCCAACCGAGCACCGTGCCCTTTACGGATGGAAGCTCTTTGGCCATACCAAGGCGGATCATGATGCCGTTGGCGTCAAAGACCAGCGCGAAGGGCGGCTCTTCGGCAAGCAGAGTGAGACCAAGGGTGTCGCGATAGAAGGCCTTGGCGCGTTCGACGTCGACAATGCTGGCGAAGCCGATGATGTTGTATTTTGCAAGCCGCGCAGGCTGGGGCATAGCGCCATGATGAACGCCGGCCGTGAGTGGAGGCAAGGAAAATCGTAATGAGGAAGCTTGACGTGAGCGGGAACAACCCCTCCCTAGCGACAAAAACAAGAACGTCGCAAGGGTCGGGCACCCGGTCACGAAGAGAGATCGCGGTTGCGTTCGGTTTCAGGCAGCTCAATTGAGTCTGTCACGGTGATTTCGGCTACGCGGAGACTTTTCACGTCAAGATTGTCGATTGTCAGAGATCCGATTCGGGCCTTCTCAACGGATGCCTTCTTGACAACCAACCGCCATATGGCCAGGCTGCCGATGGCGAAGGCACCGATTGCGGCGGCGCCAATGGCAGCGGCAACGAGGGCAGCGGCCTGGTTGGGTTTGGGACCGGAAACCTGATTCATGGTTCGCCTCCTGGGTTTGTATTCCGAGGCCTGCACCAAGCGGGGCCTGGGAATCGGGAAAATCGGCAGCGGGACTGCATGGTCAGCGCTGGAAGATGTCGATGGGTTGGGTGAAGTCGGTGACGCGGATGTGGCGGGCCAGGTTCGGATGCTGTTGCTGCAGCTTCAAAAACATCTCCCAGGCGATGCGGCGGTAGCTGAAGTGGCCGGCAGGGCCGGAACGAAGCTCGGAGATGTACTGGGCTTCGGCGAAGTCCATTTTGAAGAGAGCGCGGATGCGTGTGGCCAGCGGGTAGAGATACGCGGCGGATTGCGCGGCTTCAGGCGCGGAGCCGGAAGCGATGCGGGCGGCGGCGGCGTGGGCCGACTCGATGGCGGAGCGGTATTCGGCGAGCACACCGGACTCGGCGAGGATGTCAATGCCAGCAGGCAGGTCGCCGGAGCTGGGGGTTTCATAGCCATGCTGCGCGGTAAAGCTCTGGATGATCTGCGTACAGCGGCGATGACGGTGCATGTCGCGGAAGCCGCCGATGTCCATAAGAATGTCGAAGCGGAGGCCGGCGCCGGCGCGAAAGGCGCGGAGAAGCTCGTCGTGGCGGCCGCGGTGGCGGGTGCCGAGCTCGACAATTTCGATGATCTGCGAGGCGGGAAGATCGGCGACCAGGTCGCGGACCTGGCGGTAGGAGTGATGGCTGGCCGAGTAGAGGAGCGTGGCCGCGAGCTCGGCTTCAAGGGATTCGCAGCGCTCGACGAGATCCACCAGTGCGTTGGGCGGGGTTTTGGAGGTTAGAGGTGCGAGGATTTCGGCGGCGGTCTGGGCGAGCTCGGCCTGGGTTTCGGTGAGGTAGGGATTGGGCTGAGCGTATTTGACGAGCGTGGGTGCGGTGCGGATGTCACGGTTGAAGAGGGCCGAGGCCTCAGCGGCGAGGGCGGTTGTGGCGTCGTCGTGAATCGCGGCGAGTTTGGCGATAAAGGCCTGGGCGGCGGGGGCGTTCAGGTTCCAGGCAGGAGTGGTTGCGGCCTCGCGCAGTTTTTCGCCGAGGAGGCGGATCTCGGCGGCCGGATGGGAGAGCAGGCGGGAGACCTGCGTTTCAAGAGTGCGGGCGCTGAGGATCTGGCCCAGCGAGGTGTTGGTGGCGAGGGGAAGCAGGTAGCGGGCGACGTCGAAGGCGCGGGCGCGGAGGGTGCGTTCGTAAGACTCGGGCTTGAGGCTTTCAGGGCGCGGAATACGGCCACGGAGAAAGTCGAGAACCGCGGCGCTGATGCGTTGATAGGCGGTGAAGAGATTGTCGACGGTTTGGGAGTAAAGCTGGGAGGAATCGTGGTCGGAAGCGAAATCGGGGATATACCAGCCGGATTTGAGGAAATTCTGGTAGCGGGTGGAGCGCTCCTGGCCGTCCCAGCGCGGCTCATCGACGAGGACAATGGCGGCCAGCAGGCTGAGGCGCTCGACGGCGAAAGCGATGTGGGCGAGGTCGGCGATAGAGCGGTGGCCGTATTGGAAATAAAAGGTGTTGAGGAACTGTTCGGCACGCTGGGAACTGATTTCGGCCAGCGACTCGCGCATGGAGAGGGCCGAACGGGAGTACTTGGCCATGGCGAAGGCGAGAATCTCGGGGTCGGCGCCATGGACTGCGAACACTTCAGTCTGGTTACGAAGGTCGGGAGAAATTGAAGAATCACTGGACATGAGGATGGTCTCGCGGACAGAATACGGCATAAGGGAGCAGCCGCGGGTTGGAGCGGTGGCAGCCTTGTACCGGACGGAGCAACGGCAGGGAGTGGGACACAAGAGCCGGAGCCTGCCGCGAAGCTCGGGAGCGCCGATAGAGGAGTATTTGGTGCGGGAGTTCTTGGTGCGGACGTCGCACAAACCGCGGCCTTTGCCGGCGGGACGCTGGGCGATGACCCAGCGCTGGAACGATCTGCTTTTCGCGCATTGGCCGATCCCGGCGCCGGCGATTGAGGCACTGCTGCCGGAGTGGTTGCAGGCCGATACGTACCAGGGATCGGCATGGCTTGGCGCGGTACCGTTCTGGCTGGACCGGATCAAAATCCGCGGGATGCCGCCCATCCCCGGGCTGCGCCATTTCCCTGACCTGAAT
Organism: Candidatus Sulfuritelmatomonas gaucii; assembly: GCA_900290245.1. Taxonomy (GTDB): domain Bacteria; phylum Acidobacteriota; class Terriglobia; order Terriglobales; family Acidobacteriaceae; genus Telmatobacter; species Telmatobacter gaucii. Next base: position 49,057 of record OKRB01000068.1, read on the forward strand.
TTGCGAACCTATGTGCGTGACCGGATGACGGGGTCGCCGGGGTTCTATTGCTTTTCAGTCGATTCAAGCAATCTGCTTGCCGTGGCGGCGGCGCACGCTGTGTATCACCTGCCTTACCGGCTTGCGGAGATGCGGCTTGAGCCGCGATCGGATCGGGAGTTTGCCGTCTACAGCCGCAGGCGGTTTTCGCGGCCGGATGTGATCTTCAAGGCACGCTACCGGGGATTGGGGCCGACGCACAAGACAGCCGAAATTCACCCGGGCACATTTGAATACTTCTTTTCAGAGCGGTCGTGCGTGTTTTCGACCAACCGCGCGGGCGAACCGATCCGCGCCAACCTGCACCATGTGCCCTGGCCGCTGGAAGAGGCAGAAGCCGATATTGAGCGTAACGATCTGGCCACGGCGGTGGGAATCACATTGCCCGATCAAAAACCGATGCTGCATTACTCAAGACGGCTGGCGGTTTATGTGTGGCCGGCGGAGTTGGTGCGTCCCGCGCTGGCGACGAGGCCGGTGACGATTGCGGCGACGCCGACGTAAAGGCAGCTTTCAGCTGTCAGCTATCAGCTTTTAGCTACTAGTTCCCAGCTCTTAGCTTTGAGCCGCTCGGTTGAGGCTCAGTGCGGATACTGGGAGAACTTTGTCCACGCGAGACTCAAGACCACGAAAGTGGCCGAGTGCTGCCCGTTTATAATCGGGCGTGGAAAGGCGCGTCTTGCGAGAGAGCGCGAGCAGAGGTCAACAGAAAACATGGGTGATTTGCAGGGAAGAATTGCGCTGGTCACGGGCGGAGCGCAGGGGATCGGGCGCGCGATTGCGGAAGAGCTAGCCGCCGCCGGCGCAGTGCTGGCGCTGGCCGACGTAAATGAGGCGAAGCTGACGGAAACGGTGGGTGAATTCAAGGCCCAGGGCGTCGACGCTTCGGCGTTCACCGTGAATGTGTCGAGCCGGGAGTCGATCGAGACGGGAGCGAAGGCGATCCTGGAGAAATTCGGTAAGGTCGAGATCATTGTGAACAATGCCGGGATCACGCGCGACAACCTGATGCTGCGCATGAAGCCCGCCGATTGGGACCTGGTGATCAGCATCAACCTGACGGGGGCTTTCCTGCTGACACAAGCGCTGCTGAGCCCGATGCTGAAGAACCGCTGGGGGCGGATTGTGAACATCGCCAGCGTGGTGGGGCGCGCGGGGCAGGCTGGGCAGGTGAATTATGCGGCGTCGAAGGCGGGGCTGATCGGGTTTACGCGGTCGCTGGCGCGCGAGGTGGCGTCGCGCGGGATTACGGTGAATGCTGTGGCGCCGGGATATATTGAGACGCCGATGACGGCGGTGCTCACTGAGGAAGTGACGAAGGCGATGCTGGCGGCGATTCCGCTGGGGCGGCGCGGGACACCCAAGGATGTCGCGCAGGCCGTGAAGTTCCTGGCTTCGGACGCGGCGTCGTATATTACCGGGCACGTGCTCGACGTGAACGGCGGAATGTTTATGGGATAAAGACGGGGAACGAGGGAGCGTTACAAGCTTTTAGCTTTTAGCTTTTAGCTTTTAGCTTTTAGCTTTTAGCTTCAAGGCAATTCGGCCCTGTGCTACTATTCGTGCGAGACTTCACAATCCCAATCGGGGGGACCCTATGAACGAGCAGGGCGCTCCTTCGCCTATTCCTACGTCTTCATTTGCAACACCTGCATTTCAGCTAAGCTTCGGACAGATTCTGGACCGCACGTTCCAGTTGACGCGGACTCATTGGCGGCTCTTCTTCGGCATAGCGGGCGTGCCCGCCGCGGCGATCTTCCTGTTTGCTGCGACGATGATGAGTTTCATGGTGAGGGTTATCGGACCGCAACTAGTCGGAAAGCGATCCGTGCCGCCGGGCTTTCCACCTCTCTTTAGCGCGGGCGTTTTCATCGGCGAGCTGCTTCTGCTGATGGTCTATGCGCTCTATCTGCCATCGGCTTTCCATGCTGCGGCGCAGGCCGACCTCGGCGTCACGGTCACGTTTCGCCAGGCATACCGGGTGGTCTGGAGCCGGTATGGACGATATCTCTGGCTGATGATTCTCTACTTTCTTTACCTGGTCGTGCCTGTTGCGGTGGTGGCGGCGCTGATCGGTGGCGGGACTGTGCTGATGCACCATGGCGCAACGAATGCCGGCAGCCAGGGATTCCCGTTGTTCCTCATTCCGCTGCTGGTGCTGTTGTATGTATGCTTCCTCGTCTATACCGTCCTGATCATGCTGCGCTTCGCAGTGGCTTATCCGGCCAGCGTGGAGGAGAATCTGCCTGCGTGGGCAGCATTTGGGCGCAGCGCGCGGCTCACGCACGGCGCGAAGGGACGCATCTTCCTCGTGATTTTGGTGGTCTACGCGGCTGTGTATGCGGCGCAACTGGCGTGCATGCTCATTCTTGGAGTATTGGCAGCGCTGGTCGCGCTCGGGGCTATGCTGGCGCACGTGGCAGTGAGATCTGCGGCGTTCTACATCCTTGTGGGCCTGGGCGTGCTGGGTTATCTGCTCGTGGCTGTGGTGACCGCATTGCTTATCTACGCAGCTCTGACCACGGTTCTGGCCGTGATTTACCATGACCAGCGGCGGCGAATGGACGGGCTCGCGGTTGCGCACGCGCAAGCTGGATAGCACTGAAGTCAATCGCTATATACTGGCGCGTGGCCGGAACGGCACGTTGAAGCGACGTGTGTGATTCGGCTTGCAAGGAGGAAGCATGTTGACTCTTCGCCGGGTCGCGCTTTGCGGCATTGTGTGTTTGGCTTGTGGGGTTCCGGCTACACAGGCTCAGGAAGGCAACGCGGCGCCTGCGGCTACCGTAAGCTCTCCGAACGGGCAGATCACGCTGCAGCTCTTTGCCGACACGGCTGACCAGGATTTGCGGTACGCGGTTGAGTTCCATGGCAAACGAATTCTGGAGCCGGCGCGGCTGGGGCTGGAGTTTGTGGGGCAACCGGAACTCGGGCCCGGGATGCACAAGACGGGCGAGCAGGCGGAGAGCGCCAACGAGAACTACACAATTCCCGTGGGAAAAACGCGCACTGTGCGCAACCACTACAACGGATTGCGTGCTGACTTTGAGGACGCGAACGGGCGCAAATTGACGATCGAGGTGCGAGCCTTTGATGATGGCGTGGCGTTTCGTTATCTGGTTCCGGAGCAGGCGGCGGTGAAGCAGGTGCGCATCGCGCGGGAGGATACCGAATTCACTTTTGCAAAGGACGCGGAGACGTACCCGCTGGTTCTAGACGGATATCAATCTTCGTGGGAGGACGAATATCAGCTTCGCAACGTGAGCGGCTTGCACAAGGATTGGGTGATTGCGCTGCCGTTTCTGGCGAATGTGCCGGCAATCGGTTGGTTGGCGATTACCGAGGCAGACATTGAGAACTACTCGGGCATGTACCTGCGCAAGGCGCCAGAATTCGCGAGCCGCACAGTGCGGGCCGATTTGTCGCCACATACCGATCGCGCGGGAAATATCGATCCGAGTTATGCGGTCGAGACGACGACCCCGTTCCAGAGCCCGTGGCGGGTGTTGATGACTGCCGATGAGCCGGCGAAGCTGATCGAATCGAACATCGTGCTGAATCTGAATCCGCCGTCGAAGATCGCCGACACGTCATGGATCAAGGCCGGAAAGTCTGCGTGGGACTGGTGGAGCGGCGAAGCAGCGCCGAGCCTCAAAGTGAAGCCGGGAATGAACACGGCGACGATGGAGCACTACATCGACTTTGCGTCGGCGTCGGGGTTCCCGTACATGCTGGTCGATGCGGGGTGGGAGGCGAGGGACCCGACTTCGTCGGATGCTGCGCCGCGGCAGGCGGATATTACGCGGACTTCGCCGAATATCGACATGCCTGAGCTACTGCGGTACGCGAAAGAGAAGAATGTGAAGCTGTGGCTGTGGGCGCACTGGACTTCGGTGGACAAATACATAGACCAGGCGTTTCCGCTGTTTGAGAAGTGGGGCATTGCGGGGGTGAAGATCGACTTCATGAATCGCGACGACCAGTGGATGGTGGAGTGGTACCGGCGCGTCGCGGAAAAGGCGGCTGAGTGCCACCTGATGATCGATTTTCATGGCGCGTTCAAGCCGGACGGCCTGCGACGGACCTACCCGAATGTACTGACGCGTGAAGGCGTGATGGGCAAAGAGTACCTTAAGGGGACGGCGCGCGTGACCCCGGCGCACAATGCCACACTGCCCTTTACGCGAATGCTGGCCGGGCCGCTGGACTACACGCCGGGCGCGTTTGGGAACACGAATCTTGCGAATTTCGCTCCGCGACCCTTTATGCCGATGGGACTAAATACGCGGGCGCAGGAGCTGGCGCTGTACGTGGTGTTTGAGAGCGAGCTGGAGATGGTGTCGGATTATCCGGAGCGCTACGCGGGGCAGAAGGAGTTCGATTTCATCAAGCGAGTGCCCTGCACATGGGATGAAGTGCGCGCGATTGGCGGCGAGCCGATGCAGTGGATCTCGCTGGCGCGCCGCAGTGGAAGCGATTGGTACGTGGGATCGCTGACGAACTGGGATGCGCGCGACGTAAAGGTACCGCTCAGCTTTCTGGGTGACGGGAAATATCTAGCGGAGATGTATGCTGACGCGCCCGATGCGGCTGACGAGCCGACGCATACGGTTCTGACCTGGCTTTCGGTGGACCGCAATACGGTGCTGGACGTGCATATGGTTTCCGGCGGCGGAAATGCGATCTGGATTCATCCGGCGAATTGATGCTGGATCGCGAGTTTTGCTCGAGAATTTTCCTTGCCTCTTGAATCCGAGCGCCGCAAGGATCATCTGAGAAAATAATGGGAGTGTGTGACGAGCGTTATTTTGCGTCCCGGCGGGCCGCGCCGGGTTTTTATGTCGTCATTCTTCTCTTAAGCGGCGCCGCGCTGGGGGTTTTTCCGGGCGCGCGGGCGCATGCGCAGATGCCGAACCAGAGCTCTGCCGCCAATCCCTTCTGGGGTAGCGTGACCGTGCAGCCTGTAACGGCCGGGCCGCTGATGCTGTCGCTCGACGACGCTGTGCAGCGGGGGTTGAAGAACAATCTCGGCCTGAAAGAAGCCGAAAACGCGCAAAAGGCGCTGCACGGCGAAAAAAACGAGGCGCTACAGGAGTTTTTGCCCACCATCGAGCTCGAGGGTGATACCGGCTACTACATGCACAATTTAGCGGCGTTGGGATTCAGCCCCAAAGTGGTGTCGAAGTTCACGTCATTTTTTCCCGGGGGAAAGCCGCCGGCGAACCTTTCGCTGATCGCACGCGACGATCTGACCGAGGGACAACTGCGGTACAGCGAAATTCTGTTTTCCGGGCCGGTGATCCAGGCCTGGAAGGGGGCGCGCGCGGCAGAACAGTCCGCTTATTACGCGAAGATGAGCGCGCGCGGCGAGGTGGTGCAGCAGGTGGCCACGGTGTATCTTCGCGCGGTGGCTGACGCGAGCGAGGTGGACAACGCCAAAGCCCTGGTAGCGCAGGCGCAGGTGCTGCAGGACCATCAACAAGCGGCGCACGAGGCAGGAACCGTGGCGAATCTCGAGCTGTTGCGCGCGCGCGTGCAACTCGAGTCACAGCAGCAGATGCTGATCGTCGCGCAAAATCAACAAGCGAAGGACCTGATCTTGCTGAAGCGCGAGATTGGCCTCGATCCGGGCCAGGAGGTCGCGCTGACGGACCAGTCGCCCTATAGCGAGCTGGCGACGCAAACGCCGGAAGAGGTGCGAGCGCTGGCTTACAAGAGCCGGCAGGATTACCAGAATCTGCAGAACCAGGCCGTCGAGTATAAGGCGGTGCACGCGGTGTATCGCAGTGAGCGGCTGCCGACGCTGAGCTTTAACAGCTATTACGGCACCAGCACGGTGAACGGCGCGGGCACGCACGGCAATTTCATCGCGATGGGCGAGCTGAGCTTTCCCATCTTCCGCGAAGCCAAGCTGCGCGGCGATGCGGACGTGGCGAAGGCGCAGATGGAAAGCGTAAACGCCCAGCTTGCCGACCTGCGCAACCACATTGACGAGCAGGTGCGGGCCGCGTTGCTTGACGTGAATGCGAACAGACAGCTTGTGGATGTGGCTCGATCGAACGTCGACTTGGCCAAGCGCGCGCTGAACGATGAGACCGACCGTGTGAATGCCGGCGTCGACGACAACTTGCCGCTGGTAACGGCGCAGGCCACCGTGGCCAAAGCCGAGAGCAGCCTGGTAGAGAGCCTGTACCAGTACAACGTATCGAAGCTCGCGCTGGCGCGGGCGGCGGGTGTGCTGGAGCAGCAGTACCGGGTATACCTCGGGCAGTAACCGTAGGGATCAGCTTCTGGCTTCTAGCTGCCGACTTTCAGGTGTTAGCTGTTACCCGAATCCGATCGCCGGTGGTCCAAAGCCGATTGCGAATAGCGTAAAAGTCGGAGGAGTCTCCCCCTTGCTGCAAAAACTGAGGATTGAGTATTTCGTGGAACCGGACGCAGGGGCGCTCGCCGCGCGTGCGGCGCGATATTTTGTGGAAAAGGCCGAGCAGGCCGCGGCGGCGCAGGGACGCGCGCGGATTGCGATCAGCGGAGGGTCAACGCCGAAGGCGGCATTCAAACTGATGGGCGACCCTGGCCGGCCCTGGCGAGCGCGGATGCCGTGGGACAAGCTGGATTTGTGGTGGGTGGATGAGCGCTGCGTTCCACCAGACGACCCCGACAGCAATTTCAGGATGACGCGCGAGGCACTGCTGGATCGTGTGCCGCTCAAGCCCGAGCAGGTTCATCGCATGGAGGGCGAACTGGAACCGGAGGTGGCGGCGGCGAGGTACGAATCGGAACTGCGGAACGGGTTTCGGCTCGAGGGGGCGGAGATTCCGCGGTTCGATCTGGTGCAGCTCGGGATGGGTCCGGATGGACACACTGCGTCGCTTTTTCCCCACACCCAGGCGCTGAATGAGCTTGGCCGGTTGGCTGTGGCAAACCATGTGGAGACAGTGAAAGACAGCTCGCGGATCACGCTGACCTGGCCGGTGATTAATCGAGCGGCCGACGTGTTTTTCCTGGTGAGCGGCTCCGACAAAGCAAAGATTCTAAAAGAGGTATTTCTTGGGCCACGCGATGTGGAGCGGTTGCCGAGCCAGTTGATCACGCCTGCGGGCGGTATACTGACCTTGCTCCTGGACCAGGCTGCGGCCGCACTGCTGCCACCGGCAGATGCGTAAGGCTGTGGCAATTTTGAGAGGAATGCATGATTTTGGCTGGAGATGTAGGCGGCACCAAAGTTCACCTGGCGCTGTTCGATTTTACCGATGGCAACCTGAAGCACGCGCGAGACAAGATCTTTCCGGCAAAGGAGTACGCGGGCCTGGAAGAGATTGTGAAAGAGTTTGTGCTGGCAGAAAAGGTGACGGCAGCGTGCTTTGGCGTGCCGGGGCCGGTGCGGGAAGGACGCCTGCGCCTGACCAACCTGCCATGGACGCTGGACAGCCGCGAGCTGGCCCGCAATTTGAAGATCGATTACGTCTTTCTTATTAATGACTTGCAGGCGAACGGGTACGGGATTGCGGAACTCGAGGCCGACCAGATTTACACGCTCAGCGAGGGCGATGCGCGGCAAGTGGGCAATCGCGCATTGATTTCGGCGGGAACCGGCCTGGGCGAGGCGTTCTTGATCTGGGATGGGCGCGACTATGTTCCCTACCCCTCTGAAGGGGGTCACTCCGATTTTGCGCCTAGGAGCGAGGAGGAGATCGACCTGCTGCGCTTCCTGCGGCAGAAATACAACGGGCGCATCAGCTTTGAGCGGGCGGTGAGCGGCCAGGGGCTGACAAATATCTATGAGTTCCTACGCGACGCGCGCGGGCTGGAGGAGCCGGCTTGGCTCGCCGAGCGAATGAGGACCGATGACCCGAATGCGGTGATCACAGAATCGGCGATGAAGGCCAAGAGCCAGCTGTGCGAAAAGACGCTCGACATGTTCGTTTCCGCATACGGCGCTGAGGCCGGCAACCTGGCGCTCAAAATTCTGTCGGTAGGCGGGCTGTACGTGGGCGGAGGGATTGCGCCGCGCATTCTGGACAAGCTGAAGGACGGCACGTTTATGAAGGCCTTTACCGACAAGGGACGCATGGCTCAGCTGCTGGTGAACATTCCGGTGCGCGTGATTCTGGAAAGCCGGACGGCGCTGATTGGCGCGGCGGCTTATGCCGAGGCGCGGGCTGCGGAGCTGAGCGGGATTTCGCCACGAGCGGCGAGCGTGAAGTTCTAAAGCGAAGTGTGGCTTGAGGACCCTCCGGCGATGCCGGAGGGTCTTTGTGCTTTCAGGGGCGAGCTATCTCGAATGAAAGGCAGGAGCGCTCGAGGGAGCGGCCTGCTCTCTGCGGTCGCTTGCGTTCAACTTCACCGCCGGGGCGGTAAAGAGCAGCACCAGCAGGCCAGCGTAGGCGAAGGCGTCGCAGGTCATTTCGACGCTGTGCGTCACGCGGAGGACGACGGGCAAAAACGTGGCGCTCGCGATTCCGTAGAACCCGACCGTGAAGGCGTTGGCAACTGCAAGCGTGAGCCAGAGACTGCGGCGCGAGACTTTTGAGAGCGCAACGAACGGCAAAGTCCCAGCCAGGAAGAAGAGGCTGCGGAGCAACTGCATCTCAACGACGACGCTCATGGACGGAATGCGCAGGCCGGCAATGCCAGCGTTGTAGTAAGGGGTGACGATGGGTGCAATGCACATGCCGAAGAAAAGGTAAACGACGGGCCAGCCGAGCCAGGCGGCGGCGACACGCCACGTCCAAGCGGGCCAACTGCGATGCGGAAGGCCGGCGAGCTGCCCAGCAGTGCCGAAGAGGAGTCCCAGGGCGGCTCCGAGGATGACTGCGAGGCAAACATAGAAGGCGACCGCGGTGCTTATGCCCTCGTCGAGGAGGTCTGTGAACTTAAGAGCCTCAATGATGCCATTGAGGCCAAAGGCAAGAAGCAGGAAGGTGGTGAAGGCTGCGACGCGCAGGGCGGCAGGAGCAGCAAGCGATCGCGCCAGCGGCCATAGCCCAACGACGAGAACCACACCGGCGACGAGCTGTGTGAGAAAGAGAGTCTGGACCGAGACGCCGCCTGGCAGCGGGCCGGCGTGGAGGTGCAGAACGCCGTCGACGAAGCCACTCAGTATCAACGCAACGGCAAAGCCAATCCAGCAAACGACGAGACGAAATCCGGTTTTCATTGCGCGTACTCCGCGGGCCGGGCAAGAGCAGATTGATCCCGGCGGGGCTGGGCTCCAGCCGGGAGCAGGAGAAAGAACTCCGCGACAGTGAGCGGACACGACCTCTGCGATTGTGCTGCGGAAAGGGTAGCACGAATCCCGCATGTGGAGATGAGCCCGCGAGAAAGGCAATGCGAGGCCAGCTACTGTTCTTGCTTTATGCTTTGCGTCAACATCTTGCGGTAGAGGTCGCACTGCGGGGCGCGCAAGGGGCCGTTGCTGAGGGCGATTCCGCCATCCGGCGTGAAGATCAGATAGCGCTGCGAGTCGTCGAGGCGGGGCCACGCCGGCAGATTGGGTGAGTCGCCGCTCCGGTAATTGGGGTCGCCGGCTATTGCGAAGTTGGTCCAGTAGGTTTCGATCAGATCGGCCAGTCTCGTGTCGATCTGAGCGAAGTTTCCGGCGAGATTGCCGGACTTGGGGAAGTTGCCGAAGACGTAGGGGAGCTCCGCGGAGTGCAGCGCGCCCTGGGCTTCCTGGCCGGGGATGGGGCGGTCAAATTCGTACTCGTAAGTTGGTTGATGCGCTTCACTGTGCCAGAGAGCTTGAGTCGCGATCGGGCAATGGAACATCTTGTCGGCGTTCCACTGAACAGAGGCTGAGCCGTAAAGGGGATCACTGGCGGGCGGCTGATCGCCGGCGAGGCCGTAGAGCGCGAGTGCCTGTGGCGCCAGATCTCCGGCGGCGCTCTGGATGGATTCTCGCAGTGCATCGAGCGGTTCCGAGTCGCCGAATTCGCGCGAAGTGGCGCCGATGAGAAGTGGGATTGCAGCTTCTTTTCCGCCGGCGAATACCTGTTGCGGCGAGGTGGGGAGGACCCAGCCATCGACGTCGGGCGTAAAACCGCCAGGCCACTCGAATGCTCTGTCGCCGAGTTTCGCCAGAAGATCTGCAGCGGGGATTTTGCGCAGGAATGCGATGGCGTGGCGACCTGCAGGCGCGTGCAAGTCTGCGGCGGCCTCTTCGCTGAACCTCTCTTCATCGGCCAGGGGCACGACGGGTGGAGAGAAGGCCGCACCGCTTTCAGCGATGGCCATTTGAAAGAGGCCGGCAGCGAGCGGCGAGGTCATCAACATACCGATGTCCATTGAACCCGCGGACTGGCCGGCGACAGTGATGTTGTTGGGGTCGCCGCCGAAGCGGGCGATGTTGCTGTGGACCCACTGCAGGGCCAGGATCTGATCCATGAGTCCGTAGTTGCCGGAAGCGTGATGCGGCGACTCGCGGGTGAGTTCGGAGTGAGCGAAGAAGCCGAGGACGCCGAGGCGGTAGTTGAACGTGACCAGCACCACACCGTGCTCGGGCAGCGTGCCTTCGGTGTAAAACGAGCCGAATCCCGATCCGCCGATATTGGCTCCGCCGTGAATCCAGAAGATGACCGGGAGGGGCTTGGCGGCCGGCCACGCGGGCGTGAAGACGTTGATGTAGAGACAGTCTTCGCGGTTGTTTTCGGCGTCGTGCCGGTTCCATGCGCCGCCGAGCAGAGGCTGGGGGCAGGACCAGCCGAACGAAGTAGCGTCGCGGATCCCCTTCCACGGCTTTTTGGGCACGGGCGCGCGCCAGCGCAGTTTGCCCACCGGCGGCTCGGCGTAAGGGATGCCGAGAAACTCCGCGCCGCCGCCGGGCCGGACGGCGCCATGCGCAAGGCCCGCCGTGGTGCGCACGATGTAAGTGTCGTCTGCCGCATGGACTTGTATGGTGCAGGCGAGCACGCAAACTGTTGCGAGCAAAAGCAGTGTTGGCGTGTGATGGCGGTGCGGATTGACGATAAACGCGGGATTACGGCAATTCCTGAGTTGCTGTGACCCCTCCAGGTCTTGCGCAAGGTCGCCGCTCCCTGATGGTCGCGTCAACTTGACGGTGGCGGCTTCGGGATAGAGTGACTCAGGAATTGCGTTGGCCACGTATTCTCCGTTGAGTTGATCGATGACTCAAGATTCTATCAAGTGTGCGGCGCGCCCAGGTGGCGGATCGGGGACGTTTCGGTTGGGCTTATTGCGGCTTTCGGAGTTGCGCGCCTGTGATTTGCCGCTATTCTGAATGGAGAATTCAACCCCGACAACTGGAGGGAGCGGAACGATGATGCGCTGGTTGGGACGGTGGTTGTTGCGGGTGCTCGTGGTGATTGCCGCGATTTCGCTTGTGGCATATGCGGTGGATTGGACGGTATATCATTTGCGGGGCTCGCCCCAGTCCACGGTGGCAGTCAGCCAGTTCATGGTGGTTCCTCTGAAAGACCAGAAGACCGAGTACGATTTTCTGGGAACATCGAACGTCAATTGCGCGGTGGCGCTGTTTCCGCAGGGAGGCGAAGATCCTTGCTGGCACCTCAGGCGCAATCCCAACCAGTGGGAGAACGTGGGGGCGCCGGCGTATTGAAGCAGATTTCAGGACTGGGGTCGATGGAACCCCAACCTAGCCGCAAAAACAAAGACGCGGCGAGGGTGGGGCACGCGATGGGAACCTCTAGATTGCGGTGAACATGCGATCGTGATGCGAGTCACGGGACGGAAAATCAAATCGTGGCTAGGATCGTAGAGAATTTCACCCCAGAATGCCATGTATAGCCGCACACAAAACGAGAATGGCAGCTTCAATACGCGCTGCCTTGATTGCCTGATGACCATTGCATCGTGCGTGGACACGGAAAAAGAACTGGACGAGCGCGAAGCACATCACCTGTGCCCGGAAAAAGCACTAGCGCAACTGCTGGCGCAGAACCGGGCTGCCGTCATCCACGCGGCCAGGAATTAGAGCATATGATTGCGCGCCTTTGTCTGACATAATGACCTGTTACCGGGGCGCCGAGTATGCGGAGAATCCACATGTTATCGTGGCTTTTCAGTAAGAAGGCGGCTATGATCGCCGCTCTCGCATTGTCGTGTCGGGTGCTGCTCCCTGTGCGCGCGGCTGCTCAATGGGCTGCGCCGGAACCAACAAGCGCATTCAGTATTCCCACAGCGCAGCTCATCCAGCCCGACGAACTCAACCGGCTCTTAAGATCACCAGGCGCTGAGAAGCCCCTGATCCTGCAGGTGGGCTCGCACATGATGTTCGCGCAGGCGCACATTCCGGGCTCGGAATACGCCGGTCCTAGCTCCCTGTCTGAAGGCATACAGCAATTGCGTGGCCGCGCTGCCTCACTGCCGCACAATCGTTTCATCGTGATCTACTGCGGCTGCTGCCCATGGAATCGCTGCCCCAACGCGGGCCCTGCTTACAAATTGCTGGCAAGCATGGGATTCACCCACGTGAAGGTGCTCTATCTTGCTAACAACTTCGGAGCAGATTGGGCCGGCAAGGGATATCCCGTTGAAAGCGGCCAATAACGCTGCCGGGGTCGTGCCTGCGCTGCGGCGCGTCCTCCGGTGTGCTCTCCTTGGCGCCTTCGTTGGAGCTTTGCCCGTGACCGTGACTGCCGGGGCCGGCAGTGGATCAGCGCAGAAGCAACTGGTTAACAAGGATGCACCGGATTTCGTCCTCACCAGCTTTAACGGCAAAGCGCTTCGCCTTAGCAGCTACCGCGGCAAAGTGGTTCTGCTCAACTTCTGGGCAACCTGGTGCGCGCCCTGCCAGGTGGAGATGCCGGTCTTTGCCGCATGGCAGCGTGAATATGGAGCGCGGGACCTTCAGGTCGTTGGCATCTCGATGGATGATGAGGCCTCGCTTGCCCGGCACGCTGTCGAGCGCCTGAATCTCAACTATCCCTTGGCAATGGGCAACGCGCGGCTCGCGTCGCGCTACGGCGGCGTGCTCGGGCTCCCGCTCACTTTCCTTATCGACCGCAATGGAATCGTCCGTGCGCGTTACCAGGGCGAAACCGAGCTGAGCACCATCGAAAACCAGATCAAGTCGCTCCTGGCGGCGCCTCGCTGATTTCGGAATCGCTAGTTCCGCTGACAGCGCTGGCCCGCCAACCCCGCCGTCCTCCTGAATTAAACTGGCGCATGACGCCTATGAAACTTGGCCTTGGTCTCTACCGACACATGCTCAACGAAGAGTACTACGCTTTCGCTATGCAGGCCGGTTGCACGCACGTCATCGTGCATCTCGTGGATTACTTCCGCCAGGGCGAAGCCAACCCCGCACACAATCAGCCCACTGGCGGCAAAGACAAGCCTTGGGGCGTAGCGGGCGATCCGAGCAAGCTGTGGACCGCGGCTGAACTCATCGCCCTGCGCAAGCAAGTGGAAGCTGCCGGCCTCAGGCTGGAAGGCATTGAGAACTTCGATCCGGCGCACTGGCACGACATTCTTCTTGACGGCCCGAAGCGCGCGCGGCACATGCAAAACGTCCACGCCATCCTGCGAGCCATGGGGGAAGCGGGCATTCCTACGCTTGGCTATAACTTCTCCATTGCCGGCGTCGGCGGCCGCACCAGCGGCCCTTTCGCGCGCGGCGGAGCGGAGTCTGTCGGCATGGATGGCCCGGTCGACACGCCCATCCCCAACGGCATGGTGTGGAATATGATCTACGACTCTGCCGCGCCACCGGGCACGCTGGCCTCCATCACGCACGACGAGCTTTGGCGCCGTCTCCAGCGATTCCTTGAAGAAGCGCTTCCTGTGGCCGAGAAGGCAGGGGTTCGGCTTGCCGCGCACCCTGATGATCCGCCCACTCCCACCATGCGTCAGCAGCCGCGCCTCGTGTATCAACCGGCCATGCACCAGCGCCTCATCGACATCTCGCCCAGCCCATCGAACATGCTCGAGTTCTGCCTGGGAACGCTCGCCGAAATGACCGAAGGCAACATTTACGAAACGGTCGAGCGATACAGCGCCCAGCATCGCATCGCCTACGTGCACTTCCGCAATATCGCCGGAAAAGCACCGCACTATCACGAGACGTTTATCGACGACGGCGAGGTAGACATGCTGCGCATTCTCTGGATCCTCTCGAAGAACGGCTTCGACGGCGTGATCGTTCCCGACCACGCGCCGCAGATGACCTGTTCTGCGCCTTGGCATGCCGGCATGGCGCACACGCTGGGATTCCTGAAAGCGGGGCTGATGGCCATCGAGAGGGGCTTCACGCCGGCTCCTTTGCCATCCAAGCTGTCACACGGATCGGCGTAGCCGGGGCAAACACTAATTCGGCGACGGCCGGTCCACGTGGTCAATCACGAGCACATCGACGGGCGCTTTCGTCGCTTCGAGCTTGAGCCCGATCTGCTCCTGGATCGCAGTAAAAAGACCCGGCGGCGGGTTCGGATCCGTCGGCTGCGCCGCTTCCGGCGCCCATCGCAACGTGAAATCAAACCTGCCGGTAAGGCCCGTCTGATCGGCTGCCGGCCTATCCAAGACCAATCCCATCGCCCAGACGAAATCCGCTATGGTCACGTTTGTAGCCTTGAGCGTGATCGCCTGCGAATTCCATTCCATGAAGCTGGTATCGGGCAGTCTTTTTGGATCGCCCAGGCTCTTCGAGAGCTTCGGTCCGTCTTTTCCTGCGTGAAGCGCGTAGACGGAAAGCGGTCTGGTTTCATGATGGAAGGCCAGGTTAAACCGTGAAGCGAGCAGGCCGCGATACATGGCCTGCATCTGCCTCAGGTTCGGTTCGCCGATCAAGTCGGGCACGCCATCCACGTCGTACTTGTCTGTGCCAAGCCAGCCCGGACCCTCCACGATTTGCCGCACGTGGACGCCATATGCGAACGAAATGATATCGTCCACTGTTTCGGTATCGCAAGAAATGCGCCGCCCGCCAGCATGGAAACCCCGTGACGTCCAGCTGGGATCAGTCGGCTTAATCGTCGCAACTTCAAACTCCGGCGCGGCATCCGCAGGCATGCGGTCAGTGGGTTGAGGAACCGCCCATGCGGTATCAGCGGTGGCGCGCGCCAAGGTAAGAGCGTAGGAAACGGCGCCATACTTCAATGTGCCGTTCATCGATTTGCCGTCCGCGCCGAGCTTGCCCTCAAAACGCCCATCGGGAGGAGTAGTAAACCGAAGCGTCGTTCCTTCCAGCTTCATCGAAGTCAAGTCCGACTCTCGCGCTCCGTCAGGGCCCATGGTGTAGAAAACGCCCTGCCACGCACTTTTGCCGGCTTGGCTCTGATCGGCCTGCGAGATTTGGAGCATGACCCGGAACCCTCGCCCGGCCTCGACGGTCCCCTGCCAGTTGCCGCCAAGATCGGGTGTGCTCTGAGCGTGAATGGGTCCGCTTAACGGGCTACAAAAGATGATTGCGGTGAGAATTGCGATTCTCTCGGTGTGGCGCAGCCGGGATGAAGCTGAACTTGCTCTTCTCCGCTTAACTTCGCTCGCCATTGCAGCAAGCCTTTCTCGACCTCGGCACTGCATCTTCTGGAATTGTCTGAAAGCGGTGTTGTGGCTAACATTATGCGCCTGAACCTGCCGCGGTTGCACCGTCAAAATCCGGCAGTGTATTCTCGGCTTGACGCGCAAGGTAATTCCGCGGATGGGCGCTCGCGAATCGGCAATCCCCTGAACTCTGTTCTCTGATCCCTGTTCTCTGATCTCTATTCTCTGACTCATGATCCTCGACTCATTCAGCCTCAAAGGCAAATCTGCTCTCGTCACCGGCTCGTCGCGCGGCCTTGGCGCGGCCATTGCCATTGCGCTCGCGCAGGCCGGCGCCGGTGTCGCCATCCACGGATCCACGTCGGTTCCCAAGGCTACGCAGCACAAGCTCGAAGGAGTCGGCGCAAAATCCATCGCGCTGGTCGGCGACGTCGGCGATGCCGACGTTAGCGCTATGCTCGTGGAGGAGACAGTCGAATATTTTGGGAAGATTGACATTCTGGTTAACAACGCCGGCATCATTCGCCGCGCGTCCGCTGCCGACTACTCCGAGGAGGACTGGAAGGCGGTCATCGACGTGAATCTCTCAAGCGTCTTTCGCCTCATGCAGCTTGCCGGCCGCCACATGCTCAAGCAAGGCTCAGGCAAGATCATCAACATCGCTTCGCTGCTGACATTTCAGGGTGGAATCCTGGTGCCTGCATATGCCGCGGCCAAGGGCGGCGTGGGCCAGCTGACCAAGGCTTTCGCTAACGAGTGGGCGTCGAAAGGCGTGAACGTCAACGCCATCGCGCCCGGCTATATGGATACTGATAATACCGAGGCGCTCAAGAAGAACGCCGAGCGCGCGCGACAGATTCTCGAGCGTATCCCCGCCGGCCGGTGGGGCAAACCCGAAGACCTTGCCGGGGCTGCGGTTTTTCTGGCCTCAGCGGCGAGCGATTACATTCACGGACATGTGCTCGTAGTGGACGGCGGCTGGCTGAACCGGTAAGAGCAGGGACCGAGGGAGCAAGGGACCAAGGAGAATCGATGGATGAATCTGGGGTCGTTTACACGGCAACTAACGCCACCGGGGTCACAGCGCCCGAATCCGGCATGTTGCGCCAGGTACTTGCGTACAACCCGCATCTGATGCTCGTGCGTCACACGTTTGATACAGGTTGGAAAGGCGCGCGGCACAGTCATCCGCATCATCAGATGGTCTATGTCGTGCGCGGTCAAATTCGCTTTCAGGCTCAGGGCAAAAGCTGGGATCTACGCGCCGGCGACAGCCTGGTCGTGGATGGGGGCGTCGAACACGAAGCCGCGGCCCTCGAGCCATCGGAGGTACTCGACATCTTTACCCCCTATCGCCAAGACTATGCGTAGCGCCCGGACCCTGCGCCTTGCCTGGCAGGGTCAAGTTCCCGGGCTTCGGAAATTGAGGAGATAATGATGAAGATCTGTTGCATGGGAATTCTGGCGCTCTTTTGCGCCTCCTCGATGACAGCGATGGCACAGCCGCCTGCGCCCGATTCCGGCATTACCGGTATCGCGCACATTGCCTTTCGCGTCAGCGACCTCGACCGTGAGATTGCTTTTCTCGGCAAGCTTGGCTACGAAGAGGCCTTTACCATGACCAATGGCGGCCGCACCAATGAAGTCTTCATAAAGGTGAACGACCGCCAGTTCATCGAGCTGTATCCGCAGACCAGCCCTTCACAGCCTCTCGGCTGGATGCACGTCTGCTATGAAGTGGGCGATCTCAACATCCTGTACAAGTTCTACGACTCCATGGGTCTCAAGCTCCGGCCCGTGCAAAAGGCGTCAGCCGGCAACCTGATCTCCTCCACTGACGATCCCGAACACCGCGTTACCGAGTTCACCCAATACATGCCCGGGTCGCGCCACACCCTCGATCGCGGACAGCACCTTGGGGCCGGCCGCATCTCCACCGAGTTGCTCGGCTTCGATCTGCCTGTGAGCGACGGCGCCGCGATGAAGGAGTTTTACACCGATCTTGGATTCGAGCCGCAGAATACGAATGGAAATATCCGCTTGACTGCACCAGCAGCTTCCGACATCCACATTGAACTTCGCTCCTGGCATCAAGGGGCCATGCCGGAGTTTCTCTTCGCTGTACCCGATGCGAAGAAGGCGGCAGGCGAATTGAAAAACGCCGGCGTCAAAGCCGATCGCATGGATGGGCTTGTTTTCGTTCACGATCCCGACAACAATATCTTCGTGTTCCTTGAAACCGATTCGAACAAGTAGAAGTGGTTGGGAGCGCCCCATGTCGCGCCTTAAGGCCTGGAATACAGCGATCCTTCAGGCGCAAAATGACGCAGGCGCAAATTGACGCGGCAAAAACTCTTTAGTGGATCGTCTTGGATTTTCGCTGCATGTAATCCATCAGCAGGTACTGCCCGAGCGTCGCCGGCGTGGTGAAGTACGCCTTGCCGCGGCACATCTCAGAAACCTTGTGCACGAACTGCACCAGGCCGTAGTCGCTTGCCAGCATGAATGTATTGATCATGACGTTCGACCGCTTGCAGCGCGCCACCTCTTCGAGGGTCTCGCTCACCACCAGCGGATCGAGACCGTAGGGATTCTTGTAGATCCGTCCATCGGGAAGCGTGAGCGCCGAAGGCTTGCCGTCAGTAATCATCACGATCTGCTTCATGTCCTTTTTTTGCCGGGACAAGACACGTTGTGCCACGCGCAGGCCTTCGCGCGTATTCGTGTGCCAGGGCCCGACTTTCACGCGCGCCAGGTGCGACACGGGCAGCTCTTCGGCCGAATCGTGAAACAGCACCAGCGAGAGCGAATCTCCCGGATACTGCGTGCGGATGAGATGAGACAGCGCCATGGCCACACGTTTCGCCGGAGTAAACCTGTCCTCGCCATACAGGATCATGGAGTGAGAGCAATCGAGCATCATCACCGTCGCGCACGAGCTCTGGTAATCGCACTGGTGCACCTGCAAATCTTCGTATTCAAGATTCAAGGGCAGCCCAAGCCCCTTGCGCGAGATCGCCGAGCCCAGTGTCGCCGTCACGTCCAGGTTCAACGTGTCGCCAAATTCATATCTCCGCGAGCCGCCGCTGGTTTCAACTCCTGTCGCCCAATGCCGCGTATCATGGCGGCCAAAGCTTGATTTGCCCAGCGAACCCATCAAATCGCGCAATGTTTTGAAGCCAAGAAAGTCCAGGCTCTTATCGGTCACTTCAAACCGCACCTGTCCTTCGGCGTTGCCCGTCTGCCCCTTCGCCTGGTCGATGCGCGTGGGGCCGTCCTGGTGGAACGAAGAGATGTAGTTCTCCTGCTCCATCCGCTCGATCATCTTGTCGATCAGCTCATCGAGTTTGCCCTCGGCCGCCAGTTGCTGCAGTTGCTCGCGCATTGCATCGTCAAGAAAATCTTCAGTCTCCAGCACCCGGCGCAGAGCTTCGCGCAAATCATCGAGGGTTTGGTCCAGATCCTGAAAGCCGTTGTACGGGTCATAGAATCCCGAATTGAGCAGGTAATCAGAGAGCCCCTGCAGCAGACCCTCAAGATCGATTTCTTGAGCCAGATCGCCGTTGTACTTCGTGTAGTGAACGCGCTTCATCCGCTCTCCGCTCCCAGCTTTGCCGCTCTCTCGATCCCTTGGTCCCTGCTTAGTTCAATCCTCCGCCCCTGCGTCTGCGCCGCGCGCGCTCCCAGTCGTCGTATTCAATCTCCAATTCCTCGCGCTCCCGGCTGCGATTCTCCCGCTCGGGGCCCTGCATTTCGAGATCGCGCTTCCGCGGTCCCTCCTGCGCGGCAAAGCCATGCTGCTCGTTGCGGCTGAGCTTGCGATGCGCTACCAACCCTTCCAGCAGAAACTCCGCCGCAGCCACCACTTTGGGCGCCGCGTCGCCGGGCTTCACGCCTAGCGGCGACAGCTTCTCCAGCAGTCCCTGAATGGCTTTCAGCTCCTTCAGCGTCGCCGCGGCCGGCTGCGTTTCGTCGAGCTTCACCGTTCCGCCCAGGTTGAACCATTGCTCGATGCGCTCCATGTCGGCACCGGCAAAGTAACGGTCGAAGATCTTCCCCACCGCCGTGCGGATCAGCTCGCGCACCACGGTATCGGCGCCGCGCATCTCGCCTTCATACTCGAGCTCCAGCTTGCCCGTGATCCCGGGCATGGCTGCGTAAAGGTCGCTCACGCGCGGCAGCACGAGCGCGTCGCCAGTCGCCAGCGCGCGCCGCTCGGCATTCGACACGACCAGCTCCAGCGTCGAAATGGGCAGCCGCTGGCTCACGCCGCTTCGCTTGTCTACGCGTTTATCCTCGCGCGCCGAGAAAGCCACCTGTTCCACCACTTCGCGCAGATATTGCGGGAGTTCAACGGCTGAGCCGCGATCTTGCCAGGCCTCCTGCGCCGTGATGGAGATGCCTTCTTCGAGCGTCTCTGGGTAATGCGTGCGAATCTCAGAACCAATGCGGTCCTTCAACGGAGTGATGATCTTGCCGCGCGCCGTGTAATCCTCGGGATTGGCGCTGAACACGAGCACGAGATCGAGCGCCATCCGCACCGGGTAGCCTTTGATCTGCACATCGCCTTCCTGCATGATGTTGAAGAGCGCCACCTGAATCTTGCTGGCGAGGTCCGGCAGTTCGTTGATGGCGAAGAGTCCGCGGTTGGCTCGCGGCAACAGGCCGTAGTGCATGGTCAGCTCGCTCGAAAGATTCTCGCCCGCCCGGGCGGCTTTGATCGGATCGAGGTCTCCAATCAAATCCGCCACCGTCACGTCCGGCGTAGCCAGCTTCTCCACATAGCGGTCGTCTCGCCCGATCCATGCGATCGGCGTCGCGTCTCCGCGCTCGGCGATCAACTCGCGGCAGCGCACGCACAAGGGCCGGTAAGGATTGTCGCGAATCTCGCACCCGGCCACATAGGGCATCCGCTCATCCAGCAGAGCTGTCAGCGCGCGCAGAATCCGGCTTTTCGCCTGGCCGCGCAATCCCAGCAGAATGAAATTCTGTTTTGACAACACGGCATTCACAATCTGCGGGATCACCGTGTCTTCATAACCGACGATTCTAGGGAAAATCGTCTCTTTTGCTCTCAGGCGAGCGGTCAGGTTGTCGCGCATTTCGTCTTTCACGCTGCGCGACTTCAGTTGTGCTTCGCTGAATTGATGGCTGGACCGCAGTTCAGCCAGGGTTTGGGGAAGAGGAGTTGCTGCAGGCATCCTTTTGACCCCCTGTTATGCGGCTCCGTTCAAAAGCCCCACTGTTTCGTAAGACGCGCACAGCCGGCAAATGGTGCGGCGACACTGCCCCGCCAGTGGCTGGGCGCACGGTTTGCCGCTCACATGGCCGGCTCTCATTCAAGCGAACATGATGCTCAGGAATGGCTCGAAAAGGGGAAGACTCTGCACGTAAGAACCGAATCGTGCAAGAGCGCCATGCACGCAGTATGCGCCTATCTGGTCGATTCGCACAAACGGGCTGGCGACGGTGGTGGCGGGTCAATGATGGAAGGTGTGGGATGGAGGGGGTGGTGTTTTATGCCTGGAAGAAAAATGGCCGTAAATTGAAAACGCCAGAGACCGAAGCCTCTGGCGTCTCAATCTTGATCACTCGTAGTACAACCGGTTGTTGCGTCCCCCGGTTCCCAGGGGCGAACCTGCAGCTTTCGCTGCCGCTCCTTCCTCGGGCTGCACCGGCATGAGGATTTCAGGCTTTCGCCGTCCACTCTCGATTCCGGCACGACCGGTGGCCAACTTCCCCGGCTCGGATCGGCGTTCTATCATCTAGCTCGACCGGTGGCAAAAACCTCCGACTTGCGCCGGCTGTCCCGCTCTTCCGATCGACCTTCGGCTAACCTTCCAGCTTTCGCTGGCGTCCCTCCTCGGGCAAGGCTGGCGACCACTTCCGATTCACACCTGGCGCTGATCCTTCAACTCGGCTGGTTGAATGGCTTCCGATTCTCACCGGCTGCCATCCGCAGCTTTCAGCTTGCGCCGTCTGCTGCTGCAACCTCCAGCTCGCACTGGCTGTTGCCCCTTTTGCCAAACCGTCGGCGAACTACCGACTCGCATCGGCTGTTCACCTCCGGCTTCACCAGCTTCCACGCCATATGGCTTGCGCCGCATGACGTTTCCCCCGGCTGGGCCTTTGATGCACCCCTTGCTTCAACCGAACCTTGCATCGCCAGCTGAGCCGTCGATGAGTATTCCGTATCCGCCGGTTCGTGCACCCTCCGGATCTGCCAGCTAAACTCCTGCCGACTTGCGTCGGCTCTTGTCACTTCTGGCGCGGCCAGCGATCCCTCTGCGGCTTTCGCCTCAGGTTTCACCCTCTGGCTGGGCTGGCGGTGATTTTCCGGTTCTCACCGGCTTTTCGTTTCACCAACCGTTCCGGCAATCAACTCCCAATGCCCTACTGGGTCATCAGTTGAAGAGACATTACGTCCGTTCAATCTGTGGATGCAAGTGCAAAAAAGAATTAAATTTGTGGATTTCACCAAGGTTGGTGCAGACATGAGCCATTTGTGAATGCGCACAAAGATTTTGAACGAATACGCGCTCGGCTCGCGGCGATTCACGTTTGCGCGCAATGTGTTTTGTCTCACATTTTGCACACAATCTGCGCGAAATTCACAGCGCTCGGCTGGCTAAGCGGTGGCTTATTTCATCGGCTGCGCGTTGGCGGCAGTGAGCGCGATCGAGTTCGCGCCCGCGTGGAGAGTGATGGCCTGGCTCCACATTAACGGCTGGCCGTTGACCAGTGCGGAGATCATCAGGTAGTAAGTACCGGGCGGAACACCGGGGAGAGTCCCATTGCCGCTGGTGTCAGCGCGGACGGCCGATGCTGCGTTGGAGTTGATTGCGGCGAGAATATTCTGGCAGTTCGCGGTGTGCGGCTGGGGCGCACATGTGAGGGCGACAAAGGCAAACGGCGACACGCCGGCCGGCACGGTGACGCCGCCCTGGGCAAGCGCATCGGCGTAGCTTGAGCGCAACAGCACGTAGGGGCGATTGGCGAGCGGATTGGGCGAGCTGGGGAATCCCGAGACAACGGAGAGCGCTGCGTTGCCGAGAGGCTTATCGGGAGTGAAGAGGCCTGCGGATGGAGTTGCAAGCGCAGTGGCGCCGCCGGCGGAGGGGATCTCCTTGGCCGGAGTGAGCACCGCGAGGTTGCATGTGCGCTCCATGGGCGCGAAGGTGAAGTCATCGTTGTCGTCCTGGCCGGTGATCATGCGGCCGTGGACCTGGTAGGGACCAGAGCCGGGATCGAGCGAGCCGTCGGCGCGGAAAGCGATCGTGAGCGGGTGGTCCGGTGTGGCGATATTGACGACTGCTTTTGTTCCGTCGGCGATGACGGTATAGGGGTACGCTCGCGCTGCATCCGGGCCGCAGCCGAGAATCGCGGATTCAGGGAAGAACTGCACGCTGAAACCGGTGGACGCAGAGGCGAAGACGCCGTGCATGCGGATGCCGGCCGGCGTGGGCGGGCCCTGGTCGCCGCCGAACGCGTTCTTGAGCAGATTCGTCTCCATGGTCTCGACGCCGACGCCCGCGCCCT
This sequence comes from Candidatus Sulfuritelmatomonas gaucii, assembly GCA_900290245.1. Lineage (GTDB taxonomy): Bacteria > Acidobacteriota > Terriglobia > Terriglobales > Acidobacteriaceae > Telmatobacter > Telmatobacter gaucii. The sequence continues at coordinate 72,097 of OKRB01000068.1, forward strand.
TCGAAGTGAGGTTGATGGCGGGGCAGGTGGCGCGGCGGGGCACGAAGGTGGTCTGCGGAGCAGTGTAGGTGCCGGGTACGTAGGTGCTCTGGGTGGTGGTGTGAGAATCGACGGTGCCGTCATTGTAGTTTTGGGAGTAAGTGGTGGTTTCCTTGTTCTCGATATGGCCAGCCGACATGCCGCCGCCGACGGAGCCCCCGGGGACCACGCCGTCGATGGTGACCGGGCCGAGCGGGCCGGTGATGGTGCCGTCCATGTGCACAGTAAGCACGAGTTGCTTGGGGGTGGTGTGAAGGGTGAGCGTGGCGCGGTTGTTGGCGAGGCTGAGTGAGTAGGTTTCTTCGTTCGGCGAGAGGAAGGAACAGTTGACGAGAACACCGTCGGTTGTGAAGTCGAGACGCCAGTTGCCGGCGCCCTGAAAGACTCCGGCCATGTTCGGGCCCGCATCGGGGCCGGTGTCGGCAGGTTTGGCGCCGGCAAGGCTGGAGAGAGTGGAGCTGATCATTCCTGTGAACATGCCAAGCAGGCCGTTGCCGGTGCAGGTTGATGGCAGGCGATCGGAGGAGACACAGCGGCGCATGGCTCGCTCCTCTGGATCTTTGGGCGGCGGCAGCGCGCCGTAGGAGACGCCGGCGGATTGCGCGGGTGCGGCGGCGGGGGCGGGTGCGTTGTTGTATTTGGGTGTTTGCGCGTCGATGAGCGCCTGCTGCTTCTTCTGAAAGGCTTGCTGTGCGGCGAGCTCCTGCGCGGTGGGCTGCTTGCACGTGGGCAGCAGTTTCTTGAGCGCGCCGCGGGTCATGTAGGTGTAGGTGTTCATGCCGGAAGGGGTGAGGTGATCGGGGTGCGCGACCATGCAGGTGGAGGTGTCTGAGGTGTCGCGGATGTTGCAGTTCTCAACGTAGATGCGTTCGCCGTTGCAGAGGTAGGTGACGTTGAGCTTGATGTCCTGCGCGACGGCAAGCGTGGACGCGAGAAGGGTGACGGCAAGTGCATGGAGGCGGAGGCGCATGACGATCTCCTGTGGCGCATTAGGCCCGGTGCTGCGATTTCAAGATCGATGGCCGCGCTTGGGGGGATGCCGCGGGAGGGGAAGCGGCGAGGTACGCCACCGTGACTGGTAGTGTAGCGCAGAGTTGAGTGAATCAGGAAGGATGAGCGCGTGTGCGCGGATGCGCGCACTGCTTTTGGTTCAGGTTTCAGGCCTGGAGGCTATAAAGCGCCTCAAATCATCGCAAATGTTCGCTCAGATGGTGCGTTCACCCCCTCAAATGTTCGCTTAAGTGGTTACATTTGGGGCCAAAATGTAACCACCAGAGGTTGCATTTTTACGACGCAATAACCTTCCCAGGTTCCGTCTTATTCGATTTGTAACCATCTGAGGTTACGAATTAGAGCAAAGCTAACCGTGTAATTTCGCGAAAGAGGCCTTAAATGCATTTTTTGGCATTTAAAACGCGGTTTTGAGCCTCATTTTGACGCGTTTTTGCCCGTTTTTGCGCTCAGATGCCATGGGTCTTTCGCCCGCTGAAGCGGGCTGGGGCGCGAAACTCGCTTGAACACCCCAGTCTTGCGACTGGGGCTATCCATCTGCCGCCAGCGTTGCGGGCTTGGCGCGGGTCAGGACCCCCGGGATGGCGCACTTGGTTTGAGGAGGGTGTGGACTGGACAATACCCCGCCCTAGCCGCAAAAACAAAGGCGCGGCGAGGTGGGGCACCCTGGTTTCAGGTGGTGGCGGAATTGGATTCCCCTGCCCTAGTGGAGCTGGATGGGGCTCGAGGTTATTTGCCGTAGACCTTCTTCGCAGCGGCTCCGGCTTCGGCGTCCTCAATGACGGGATAGATTTCCATCTCCAGGACGTCTGCCCACTCGGCCGCGTGCTGGGCAACAGCGGTCAGGTCCTTCGCTTCGATGAGATGCCAGCCAAGAATTGACCCTGGAACGTGCCAGCGGCCTAATGTTTTGGCACCGGCGGGCAATGGGCCGCCCGTCTTCAGGAACTGTTCAAGCGCAGTCTTGTACTTACCAGGGACAGTCTTCCACACGACCATAACTTTCATGATTTCTCCTCCTCGGGGAATGTTTGATTGTTGAAATTGCCTGACCCGTGAGGCTCAACTTGGGCCAAGGGGAGCGGGCTTTAGGCTATACCTCGTGAGGCGAAAACAGTGAACTATATTCGGTCGGAGTCGTAGGGGAAGAGAAACGCGGTGGCGTGGTGGTAGGGCCCGGGTCAAAACGGGATCTCTGAACACAAAACGGAGAGACGCTCCAGCCACTTAATTTTATCGGGTGAGAATTGCCTCTCCTTCGCGTGCTTTACCCAAGTTTCGACATGGCCCTCCATCTTCGACTTTGGCTCCGCGGTCTTAAGAGCGTCGTATTCGGCCGATAGCAGGCGTCCTTCACCAGCATTTGCTTAATGCCGCGGATGCCCTAGCGAGCGCGTTCTTCGTTCTCGATGAGGGCGAAGCGGGCCCGGTTTGGCCGGAAGATCGTATCATGACCCAGACAGAGGGGCCGGTTGGCGGGACGGGTCTGGCCGTCCTGGCGAAGGGAGGCGGATGTGGACCTCGCGAAGATTTTGGCGGGCGCAGCATCGGCTGCGGTCGTGATCCTGTTTCTGCCGGCAACAGTCCCGGCGCGGGGAACGCAAGACACGAATGTGCCGAAGATGGCGGTTTTGCACGCCACCATCACGATCACCGGCGGCTTGACATTCACCGGGGCCTATGACGATCGCCTGACAGTCGGCACGTGTGCCGACATCGCGAAGGGCGGAACACACGGGCCTGACAGCGATGGCGATGCGATGTTCTATGTGCCGGTGCCACTGGACAATACCGGCGGCGACGGTGGGCCGGTGGGCGGCGGCCACACCTTTACGACCGATGTTGCGGCCTCGCCTTATCACGGCCCGGGCACATACACGGGCTCCGGCTTGACCGCGACACAGATGGATGTGGACACTCCACCAGGTTCCCAGGACACTCATATCTTCGCGTTCCCAACCAGCGTGGGAACGATGATCGTCAACCCCGACGCTTCGGGCTCGTTCAAGTTCGAAGGTTTGCAAGATCCAGGCAGCGTCACGATCTCTGGCCAGGTCAGCTGGACTTGCTCGTAGATCAGCGGTCAGGGATCAGGGGTCGGGGATCAGGGATCGCGAGTCAATCCCACCCTGACCGAGCCAGGATGGGGTACTCGGCGTCGGTCGTACTCGATGAGGGCGTGGGCGTGGTTGTCGCCGTGATAGGAAAGACAACCGCAGATCCTTCGCTCCGCTCAGGATGACATTTGCAGGGAGGGTTAGATCTGGCTACCGCTTGCGGCGGCGGAAGCGCACCAGGTTTGCTGCGAATGCGGCTCCGCCTGCTACCAGGGCCAGCAAGACGGTGGGGTCTTCGGGTGAATCGGTGCAGCCGGTCTGGGCCCACAGCGGGGCCGCAACGGTGAACAGAGTTGCGACTCCTATCAGTACGAATATTTGCTTTCTCATCACTGGCCTCCGCGAGGGTTCTTTGCAAAATTGATTCGTGAAAATCGAAGTCAACTTCAGGCGGGCGTTTGGATCATCCAGCCATCAAATAACAACCCCCACCTAACACCCCAACATAACAGCCCCACCAAGGATCGTGACCTCTAACAGCCCGCACCAAGAATCACGGCCGTTAACAACCTGCGCCTGGGATCAGGGGCGGGTGCCAATTGTGCCGTTCTTTACGGCGACCGACAGCGGAGCTGAAAGCGGTGCAGAGGTGGGGAGCGGCGCGCTTAGCTCTTCGTCCGCAGTCTCCGGCTCGTCCGGCTTGCTGCTTGCGAGCCACTCGTCCAGTTCGGAGATGAGCGCGTACACCGTGGCCCGGCATGCGCCGCACAGGGAGTCCGCGGTGCCTTTCCCAGCGCTCGACGGTGCGCCGGTCGCGGCCGAGATACGCTGCAATCTCTTTCCAGCCGTTCAGGATGTCCTTATTGACCTGGCTCACAGCGACCCTTGGCGTTCAGATGCGAGTAGTAGTAAGTGCGCGGGAAGAAGCCGCGCTTTAATCAATGCCCTTGCCGGTGAAATCCGTGGCGACCACGCCGCTCCCTGACAAGGTCCCTTGGCTTTAGACATCAGGTGCCTGAAAGAGGGAGGGACAACTTTATTATGAAGCATTGTTGGCCAAGGGGGCAGGGCCGCGGGAGGCCTGCCGGTCGATATGCGGCGGAGAGGGACCCCGTGTTTGTGGGGTCGGGATGAGGGTTTCTCGTTTTCGTGCAGCGTTGAAAGGGGGAAGAGACAAACGCAGATCCTTCGCTCGATTTAGCGCGGCAAGCGCGCCTAATCGAACTCAGGATGACAACTGAAGAGAGGGCCCCGGAGCGGATTTCGTAAGCGTGCGGAGTTGGGGTGCCCGAAGCTTCGCTCTTGAGGCCCAGGAAGCAAGAACGTAAGCTTCGGTTCAAGCTCAGGCGGGGACGACGCCTTTGGCCAGCATTTGCTTGATGCCGCGGAGGGCCTGGCGGGTGCGTTCTTCGTTCTCGATGAGGGCGAAGCGGACGTGGTTGTCGCCGTGGTCGCCGAAGCCGATGCCGGGACTGACGGCGGTTTTGGCGTCGGTGAGCAGGAGCTTGGAAAACTCGAGCGACTTGAGTTCGCGGTAGGTTTCGGGGATCTGCGCCCAGACGAACATGGTGGCGCGGGGTTTGACGACGGGCCAGCCGAGCTTGTTGAGGCCGTCGACGAGGACGTCGCGGCGGCGGCGGTAGGTGTCGCAGATCTGACCGACACAATCCTGCGGGCCTTCGAGCGCGGCGATGGCGGCGACCTGGATGGGCGTGAAGGTTCCGTAGTCGAAGTAGCTTTTGAGGCGGGCGAGAGCGGTGACGAGGCGCTGGTTGCCGACCATGAATCCGATGCGCCAGCCGGGCATGTTGTAGGACTTGGAGAGCGTGAAGAATTCTACGGCGACGTCTTTGGCGCCGGGGACCTGCATGACAGAGGGAGGGCGGTAGCCGTCGAAGGCAATGTCGGCGTAGGCGAGGTCCTGGATGAGATAGAAGCCGTGCTCGCGGGCGAGCGCGACGAGGCGCGCAAGGAATGGGAGGTCGACGCACTCGGTGGTGGGGTTCGAGGGGAAGTTGACGATGAGAGCCTTGGGGCGCGGCGTCATGCGCGGGATGAGCTCTTCGAGCTGGGCGAGAAAGCTTTCCTGGTTGTGAACGGGGACGCTGACGATGTGCGCGCCGGCGATGACGGGGCCATAGATGTGGATGGGATAGCTGGGGTTGGGAACGAGCACGGTGTCGCGTGAATCGAGGATGGCGAGACAGAGATGGGCGATGCCTTCCTTGGAGCCGATGGTGACGATGGCCTCGGACTCGGGATCGAGTGAGACGCCGTAGCGCGACTGGTACCAGTTGCAGATGGCCTTACGCAGGCGGGGCAGGCCGCGCGAGACGGAGTAGCGATGCGTGGGCGGCTTGAGCACAGCTTCGATGAGCTTGTCGACGATGTGCTTGGGAGTGGCGCCGTCGGGATTGCCCATGCCGAAGTCGATGATGTCTTCACCACGACGGCGAGCGGCCATCTTCATTTCGGCGGTGATGTTGAAGACGTAAGCGGGAAGACGCTGAATGCGGGAAAACTCTTCCATGGTGACTCCAGTGTAAAGGCAGGGATTAGGGACCAGGGAACAGGGATTAGAAAGCCGAACCCGTGGCCCCGACGCCTTAGCCGTGAGCTGTGAACTACGAACTTTGAACTGAATTTGGGATGAGGTGAAGCGGAGTCAGGCGGCGGGAGCCGCCGCGGCTGCGGCTGCGCGGGCGATGGCGATTGCGAAATGGAGGACGTGGTGGTGCATCAGTTTGATTATAGCGGAAAGCAGCTTTCTGCTGTCAGCCGTCAGCTGGTGGCTTGTAGCCTGTAGCCGGTAGCTTGTTGTTTGAAGTTGCCTGCCGCTGTGTCCGCGCTTTCGCATCACGCTATGGGCTTCGAGCTACAGGCTACTGGCTTTCGGCAGATGACTGATCACTTACAACTAATCACTTTTTCGTCACTGGCTTGCGTCTCGTGCTTACAACTAATCACTTTTTCGTCACTGGCTTGCGTCTCGTGGCGATCAGGGGGCTGGGTCGACGCTGGTTTCGGCGTGGGCTAGGACGACGGCGGATTTTGCGGCGGCCTGCTCGTAGTAATGGACGAAGCGCTGCGGTTCGGCTGCCTGATACGTGGCGAGGTTGTGAGCCCAGCGATAGCCGACCGGTTGGTAGAGGAGTTCGACGGAGACATGGAGGGGACCGGCAGCGCCGTTGGTGGAGACGGCGTAGTGGGTGGTGCATGAGCCGGCGGTGAAATCGGGATCGCCGGCGGCTTCGCCGCTGACGGCTATGTCGGGCGAGGCGGTCTGCTTGTCAAAGCCGGTGGGGAGGATGCGATTGTCTTTGAGGTATTGCGTGGCGGAGATGAGGCCGGTGGTGACGTGGCCCTGGCTGTCGCCGAGGATGGGCTCGAAGATCTCCACCTGATCGGGCTGGGTGATGCGCATGTAGTGAGGCGAGAAGTGCGTTGGGTCGGCGTCGTTGGCGTTGCCGACGATGGAGCCGTCGGGGTTGAGCTTGCCGGACTCGAAGACGGAGTGGCCGTCGGCAGCGGTGACGACGACATGCAACCAGGCGCGGCGCGACGGATATGCCGTGGGCAGCTTGTGGCCGGTGAGGTTATCAACTCGAACTGCAAAGGAGAGATCGCTGGCGGAAAGTTGCGCGGAGCTGAGCGTGATGCGCGCGGATTGCGACTGGAGGAATGACGTGACCTGCGCGGTGGCGGCGGCAAGATCGGAGGGCTGTGCAGCGACAGAGAGCTCGTCGCGGTGCGCGGTGAACATGCTGTCCATGAGGAAGTTGGCGCCGACGAAGGTGTGAAGACGGACGCCCTCGCGCGGCTTGCCCATGAGGGATGCGATGGCAACCGGCTCGGTGACAGCGGGCATGTGGCATTGCTGGCAGGTCTGCCTGTCGCGGTAGTCGCTGTGCAGCCACTCAAGGTAGGGCATCTGCTCGGGAAGCTTACCGATTTGCTTTCCGCCGGGGCCGAGCGTCGTGGTGTAGAGGGTGTGGCAACTGCCACAGAGCGCAGCGTCATGAATCTGGGCTGCCTGCGCGACGGAGTAGCCACTGGCCAGGACGTGCACCTTGTTGATGTTGTCGGAGTCGGGGGCCCAGGGGCCGAAGAGCGGGCGTGGATGAGTTCCGGGAGCGGCCACGGTGAAATTGCCGCTGTAGCTGTCGGGCGTCCCCAGGCCGGTGGGCTGGATCTGATGACAGACGGTGCAGGAGACGCCATCGGCAGCGGCGGGATCGTGGTCGGTGCGGAGTGGCAGACGCGAGAACAATTCAGTTTGGTGACCTTGCGCCTGATCCGCGAGGGCCTGAAGCGGCATGTGGCAGCGGGAGCATTCATTCTGAATGACGGCGCTTGATTCGGGGTGGTCGAGCGTCTCGCGGCGCACGCTGCCCTGCCAGTAGGGATCGCGCGCGGCGTTGGCCATGATGCTCGCGCTCCACTGAAGGCTGATGGAGACGTTCTCGCCTTTGGGCGTCTTGAGATTGCTGTGGCAGTTGGCGCAGCGCTCGGCGGTGCGGAAGTCGTCAGCGGGGGTTTGCGGTGCGGCGGCCTGGGTGTTGGCGGGTCGCGGCAGCGCAAGACAGGCGATGGCTGCTATGGAGGCAAGCGCGAATTTGGGTGTTCGGTATGTCATTCTCGCCCCTTTCGGCGGTTAGCGCCGGTCGAGCCTGACAGCGGAATTAGGGGCGGTGAGCGAAAACGGAGGGCGCTGTGACCGATCCGCCACAGGTGCGATTTTATACTGGAAGACAAGATGAGCAACTTCTTACCTGTTGATGAGCAGATGGATCTGCTGCAAAAGGGTGCGGCGGAAATTATCCGCGTGAGCGATTTGCGCGAGCGCCTGGAGGAGAGCCTCAAGACGGGGCGGCCTCTGCGCGTGAAGGCGGGGTTCGACCCGACGGCGCCGGACCTGCATCTTGGACATACGGTTTTGATGCGGAAGCTCAGGCACTTTCAGCAGCTGGGGCATACGGTGATTTTTCTGGTGGGCGATTTCACGTCGCTGATCGGCGACCCGACGGGGCGCAACGTGACGCGCAAGCCGCTGACGCGCGCCGAGATCGACAAGAATGCAGAGACGTATAAGCAGCAGGTGTTCCGGATTCTGGATGAGAAGACGACCGAGGTGCGCTACAACAGCGAGTGGCTGGGCAAGCTGGGGTACGAGGACACGGTACGGCTGACCGCGCACTTTACGGTGAGCCAGATGCTGGAGCGGGATGAGTTTCACAAGCGGTTCCAGGAGGAGCAGCCGATCAGTTTGCATGAGCTGCTGTATCCCGTGATGCAGGGGTACGACTCACTGTGCCTGGAGTGCGATGTGGAGCTGGGCGGGACCGATCAAAAATTTAATCTCTTGTGCGGGCGCGAGCTGCAGCGGCATTACGGGCAGAAGCCGCAGATCGTGCTGATGACGCCGATTCTGGAGGGATTGGACGGCGTGCAGAAGATGAGCAAGTCTCTAAATAATGCGATTGGCATCAACGAGCCGGCGAGCGAGATGTATGGGAAATTGATGAGCATCAGCGATGAGTTGATGTGGAAGTACTGGGTGCTGCTGACGGATTTGCGGCAGAGCGAAATTGAGGCGATGCGGGCGGAAGTTGCAGCGGGGAAGCTGCATCCGATGGAAGTGAAGAAGAGGCTGGCGCGAACAATTACGGCGGGGTTCCACGGCGAGGCGGCGGCGAAGAGCGCGGATGAGAACTGGGCGCGGATGTTTCAGGCTGGTGAGACGGCGGAGAATTTAGAGGAAGTGGCCGTCGCGTACGCAGAGGTGGCGGGGCCGGAGGGATCGAAACAGATTCGGCTGCCGAAATTGCTGGTAGCGATGGGATTGGCGGCGAGCGGCGCGGAGGCGAATCGCAAGATTGGCGAGAAGGCCGTGCGCGTGGATGGCGACGTGGTGGAGAGTTTGCTGATTTCCGCAACCCCGCCGGCGCGGCTGACGGTGCGGCTGGGCAAGCGGGCGAAGGTGGCGGTGGTGGAATGAGAGCCGCCACGCAGCGGTGGTCGGTTGACTTCGCTAAAAGCAACCGCAGGTCCTTCGACTTCGGCCGTCCGCCGCGGCGGACGGCCTGCGCTCAGGATGACAGAGCATTGTTTGGGTTCGTGCTATCCGAGGTCTCAGAAGCGAGATCCTTCGACTACGCTCAAGACAGGCTCTGGGGCAACCGGCGAAAGTGGCGGTGGTGCAGTAGGAATCTCCAGCTGCGAAGGGATGGATCCCACCCTAGTCACAAAAACAAAAACGTGACAAGGATGGGGCACCCAGCTCTGAGGACAAATTGGTCGAGCGAGATTGACCAATTGAAGGAGTTCCTTTGATGGAACGGCGTACGTTTTTGATCCAAGCGAGTGCTGCGGCAATGGCTGCGGCGTGTTCCGGGGCGCATTGGGCGCAGGGTGAGGCAGCGGTTGAGGCGGAGTTGACTCTGCGCGAAGGACAGCGGACGGTGCCGGTTCCGCTGAACTATACCGGGCTGAGTTATGAGCTGGCGCAACTGACCGATCCACAGTTTTTCTCTGCTGCGAATCACGAACTGGTGACGCGCTTCCGGCTGCTGAGCCCGCACGGAGTTCTTCGTACCGGGGGAAACACGAGCGAGTTCTGCTGGTTCCAGGCCGATGCAGCGACCGTCGGACCGAAGTTGAGAATTCCTCCGGGCAAGCTGGAAGACAATTGGATGCCGCACCGACTGTTCGCGATCAGGCCGGAGGCAATCGATGCGCTGGCCGGATTCTTGCAAGCGACAGGCTGGCGGCTGATCTATGGGCTGAACTTTGGCAACAGCACACCGGAGCGGGCGGCGACGGAAGCGGCTTATGTGGCGCGCGCCGTGGGCGACCGGATGGAGTATTTCCAGATCGGCAACGAGCCGGACCTTTACGAGAACGCGAACAATGGAACGCGGCCGCCGGGATGGGGCTTCGCCGATTATTTAAAGGAGTGGACGGCATACGCCGAGGCGATTGCAGCGCGAGTGCCGGGAGCACGCTTCGGAGGGCCGGATGTGAACGGCTCATCGGAATGGGTGACGCGGTTTGGCGAGGAGGTTCCTGCCGGGGTGCGGCCACGACTGACGACGCTCACCGGTCACTACTATGCCGAGGGTCCGCCGAATGACCCGCGCGTAACGACCGAGCGGCTGCTCAAGGGAAACGCGAAGATCGCTGGCGAGATCCAGAGCATCGAGGCCGTCGCGAAGGCGCATGGGCTGGTGTACCGGATGACCGAGGGCAACTCCTGCTACCGCGGCGGCAAGCCGGGCATGAGCAATGCCTTTGCTTCGGCGTTGTGGGCCGGCGATTACATGCTTGAGCTGGCGAGCCTGGGTTGCGCGGGCGTGAATCTGCATGGGGGTAGAAGCGCGTTTCTCACGGCGGGGCTGGGCGATCATACGCCGGGGATGGAAGTGGCGAAAACTCCGCAGGCAATGCGGATCGGATTCTATACACCGATTTTCAGCGAACCGGAGAGCCCGGTGAAGGCCATGCCGATTTTTTATGGGATGCTGCTAGCCAACCAGTTTGCGGGCGGCGTCATGCTTGAGGTGGATGGAACGATTGAGGGCGTGAATGCGACGGCCTACGCAGCGCGGAGCGGATCGGGCTTCAAGGTAGCGCTTTTCAACAAAGACGAATCGAAGACTCTAGATGTGTCGATTCGTTTGCCGGCGAGGGTGTCGGGCGAGGTTCGCAAAGCGACTGCCTGGAGGTTGCAGGCTCCGGCGCTTGACGCGACCGAAGGCGTGACGCTGGCTGGCGCGGAGATTCAAGCGGGGCAGTGGAGTCCGAGAGAGGCAGAGCCGGTTGCGGTGAGCAGCGGCGTTGCGCGGATTCGGGTTCCGGCGAGCAGTGCGGCGTTGGTGTTTCTGGGGTGAAGGAGGGCGTCCCAATCGCAGGCCTCGAAATCGAGACCTGGGGCACCCGGCAGCCCATTCCTTGTTCCATTCATATTTAGAAAAAGCAACCGCAGATCCTTCGACTCGTCGCCCGCCGCGGTGGGCGACTCGCTCAGGATGACAGTACGATGTTGATGGGTTGGGTTAGCGAGCGAGCGCGAAGGAGCGTGCGGACTCGAGGAGTCTTGCGACGGATTCCCTCGAGCAGGATTCGGTGTAGATGCGGAGGAGGGGTTCGGTGCCGCTGGCGCGGAGGAGCAGCCAGGTTTCGGCGGCCTTGGGCTTGCTGGTGGCTTCGGGATTGTCGAGGTAGAACTTGACGCCGTCGAGATTCTCCTGGCAGTGGATGCCCATGCCGGCGAAGACAGTGTCGCCGGGCTGGAGTGCACGGGCGCGGGCGATGGCGGAGTTCTTCTGCTCGTCGGAAATGTGGAGATCGATGCGGCCGTATTGATGTTCGCCGTACTCTGCCTGGAGATCGGCGACGAGTTGGCCAAGAGTCCGGCCTTCCTCAGCCATTACGTTGGCGAGGAGCAGACAGTTGAGCAGGCCATCACGCTCGGGCAGATGGCGCTGGAAGCCGATGCCGCCGGATTCTTCACCGCCCATGACGATTTCGCGCTCGAGCATGTAATCACAGACGAACTTGAATCCGATGCCGTGCTCGATGAGCTCGCGTTTGTATTTCCTGGCGATGCGGTCGAGCATTTTGGTGGTGTTGAAGGCGCGCGTGACGGCGCCCGGCCAGCCCTTGCGCTTGAGAACCCACTCGAGCAGGACGGAGTAGATTTTGTGCGGGTCGACGAAGTTGCCGTGCTCGTCGGTGGCGCCGATGCGATCGGCATCGCCATCGGTGCAGAGGCCAGCCTGGCAGTGGTTGGCGACGGTGGCTTCGCAGAGGGCGCGAATGTGCGGCTCGATGGGCTCGGGATTGATGCCGGGAAAGAGCGGGTCGGGATTGGTGCGGATGGCGATGTTGGCGACGCCGATGCGAGTAAAGATGTCGGACAAAATCGTGGCGCCGGCGCCGTACATGGAGTCGATGCAGAACTTCATGCCGGATTTGGCGATGAGGTCGAGGTCGGCGAAGCTTTCGATGGCCTTGAGGTAGGAGGGCAGGAAATCGACTTCAGTAATGGGCGCGGGTTTTGTGGGGCGCGGAACGGGCTTGCCGAGGTACGACTCGATGGCGGAGATGATGGAGGGCTTGCCCGAGCCGCCATACCAGGCTTTGTATTTCACGCCGTTCCACTGCGCGGGGTTGTGCGATGAAGTGATCATGATGCCGCCGGCAGCGCCGCGCTCGCGCACGCCGAAACTCAATGCAGGTGTCGGCGTGATGGCGTGGGCAAGCTGGACGGGAATACCGGTGGCGGCGGCGACTTCAGCACATGCACGGGCGAAGGCTTTAGAGCCGAAGCGCGTGTCGTAGGCGATGCAGAGACCTTTCGCGGGATCTTCCTGGGCGGATCCGCTGCGGGAGTGGAGGTAGGCGGCAATGGCTTCGGCCGCGGTGCGGACGTTGGCGAAGGTGAAGTCGTCGGCGATGACGCCGCGCCAGCCGTCGGTGCCGAATTTGATGGTGGGATGAGGCATGGTGGAGTTCGCTATCGTGCGAAAGATTAGGGTAAACGATTGCGGACGAGGTGAGGGGTCAGGGATCGGAAACCTTCCCGTCCCCGGCAAAGCCAGTATGGGGCAACTCTGGCGGCGAAGCCGCCGCCAGTACAGCCGGTCAGGAGACCGGCGCTACAAATTTTCCGGGAAGGTCATGCAGTTGGCGAACTCGTCCTGGAAGGCGGGGTCGGCGGCGAGGCTCATGTGACGGATGGGCGGGAGGGTTGGCTCGCGTTGGGCAAGGAGAAGCATTTTTGCGCCGCGGAGGGCGGTGTTGCCGGCGGCGTGGATGAGATTGTGCGGCGCTTCGAGGAGGCCGATGCGAAGGGCGGCATCGATTTGGACGTAGTTGCCGAAGGCGCCGGCGAGATGGATGGAGCGGAGACTCGATGATTGCGCGCCGAGGCGTTTGAGGAGCAGGCGGAAGCCGGCGGCAATGGCGGCCTTGGCGAGCTGGAGCTCGCGAATGTCGGATTGATACAGGACGACGGGCGGGACAACACTCGGGACAATGGGAAAGATTTTGGTGCCGTTGGCGATGCGGCCGTTGGGAAGAATTGCGCCGGAGCGGAGACCTGCGGCGACGGCATCGACCAAGCCGCTGCCGCAGATGCCGCGTGGCGGGACGTCGCCGATGACGGTGGCGTGAAGCGAGTCATTGCGGAGCGCGACGTAGGAGACAGCTCCGGTGACGGCGCGCATGCCCATGCGGATGGCACCGGCTTCGAATGCGGGTCCTGCGGCTGTGGAGGCGCAGACGATTCCGTCGCGGTTGCCGATGGCGATTTCGCCGTTGGTGCCGAGGTCGACGAGCGCGGAGAGTTCTTCGCGCTGGGCGATTCCGGCGGCGACGATGCCGGCAAGAATGTCGGAGCCGACGAATCCGCCGATGCAGCGAGCGAAGCGGATGGTGCAGGTCGCGGGTAGATTCCAAGCGAGGTCGTGGGGCGTGAAACGCTGTTCGCCGAGGTACGGTGACTGGAAGGGCACGTGCGAGAGCGGCTCGACGCTGAGATCGCAGAACAAGTGATGCATGACGGTGTTGCCGACGAGGAGGACTTCGGTGATCTGCGACTCGCGGCCGGTGGCGAGGCGCGCGACGAGGTGGCCGAGCGCAGCGCGAATGGGAGCGGTGAGATCGCGGCCGTCGAGCGCGGCGCGGATGCGGCTCATGACATCGGAGCCGAAGGGGGCCTGCGGGTTGAGCGCGGTTTCGACGGCGAGAACGTCGCCGGTGGTAAGGTCGATGAGCTGCGCGGCGATGGTGGTGGTGCCGAGATCGATCGCGATTTTTTTGCTGGTTTTGGATTGAGTTTCGGTCGGAGTAACGGCGGAATCCGCGAGGATTTGCGTGTGCAACTGGGCGCACTCGAGGACGAGTGGCGTGTCAGAAGACGAATCGGGGCGGGTCTGGCAGGCGAGACGCCACCCGGCGGCGAGTTGATCGGGAGTGAAGATGTTGGAGTCGGCTTCGGAGATGGGGAGCGAACCGGAAAGCACGCGGATGCTGCAGCCGCCGCACTCGCCGGTGCCGCCGCAGGGAAATTCAACTCCGCGCGCGGCGAGGCCGGCAACGAGCGAGGCGCCGCGGGGCACATCGAACTCGACGGCGAGGGGCTCGAGACGGATGCGGACGCCAGGCAAAGATGAGGAATCGGGGGTCATTGGGCATCCACGATGGAGTCGCTGAGATTGGCGCGGATGGTCTGGCCTGGCTGGACGATGAGAAAGTCGGCTGCGTCCCACGGGCCGTTGACGAGGCGATCAAGAAGCGTGAGCGAACCCCGCACTTCTTCGAAGTCCCAGTTTTCTTTTTCGGCTTCGGCGCGGGCCCGGGTGCGGCATGCATCGTCATGCGGGATGCCGGTGGAGATGTAAGTGAGGCCGGTGTAGTTGCGGCGGAACGAAGAGAACTGTTCGTAGAGATAGCGGCCGTTGTCCTCACCGTACTTTGCGATGAATTCTTCGAGGGTGCTCTGCTCGCCGAGGGCGGTCTTCTGCGAGGGAAAGGCGGGCTGGAGCTTGAGGTCGGGAGTCTGGAACTCGACCCAGCCGGGCGAGCGGTAGTAGACGCCGGGGTGGTTTTCGAAGTAGTCCGCGTAGCGATGGCGGTCGCCCATGAGGACGCCGATGCAGTCGTGCGCGCGAGGGAGGATGAGTTGCGTGCGGCGGGCGCGAAGGCCCTCGGTGCCGCGGCCGCAGAGAGCGTAGCCGAGAAGAATGGCGTCGTAGCCGAGCGGGTCGGCGGCATCAATGCGCTCCTGCAAATGAGGGCGCATTTCGACGCCCAGCGAGTGCAGGCCCATGGGGATGATTTCGAGGTCGACGGAATGCGGCGAGCGGGCGAGGATGTGCTCGAACTCGCGGGTGAAGACCTGGCAGACGATGGCTTTGAGATGCATAAAAGCAGCTACTAGCTGCCAGCTCCTAGCCTCTTGCTTCCAGTTCGTAGCCTGTAGCCGATAGCTTGTGGCCAGTCGATTCATCTTCGGCGCACCTGGCGTGTGTCTATGGGCTAACGGCTACTGGCTACCGGCTCTGATCTTTCAGGTTTTCGCATTCAATCGCTTGTGGCAGTGACGGCCATCATTGCATCGACCTTCTTCAGGATGGCGGGGCGGGCTTCGGGGACGTTGAGGACATCGCATTCGGAGCCGAGGATGTGGGGGTGGGCGCAGGCCTTCATGTTGGCGAGGAGCTCGGTGGCGCGGCGAACGACTTCTTCGACGGGCATGGCGCCGTCGGAATAGAAGGACTTGGTGGGAAGGTTGCCGTAGAGGACGACGTCGGCGGGGACGAGGCGAGCGTCGAGCCAAAGTTTGCGCGAGCTGCCCAGGCTGAGGATGACGGGATGAAGGCGTGTGGCGAAGGCTTCGACCATGGGATCGATGAGCTCGCCGCAGTCGTGGAAGATGAGGTCGCAGCCGGCGGCGTCGAGCGCAGCCTTGAGGCGCAGGTTCGGCTCCATGACGAGTTGTTCAAAGATTTTTGAGCCGGCGCGGAGCTGGCGCGGAGAAATGAAGGCGGTGCAGGCGGCGGGCTCGCAGATCATGATGGCACGCGCGCCGTGGGTAATCTGGCTGCGGACGGAGCGGAGGACGGCGGATTCGGCTGCGCGCAGGCACTGGAGGAGCAGGAGAACATCGGCGGAATCTTCGGGGGCAGTTCCCCGCCCTGCCAGGGCCGTGCCGGCGATGGGATCGGCCTTGAGGCGCGTGGCCAGCGAGAAGGGGCCGATGGCCATGCCGATGGGAAAGAGATCGGGGATCGCGGCGATGTAGTTGAGCGCCTGATCGCGCGCGATGCTGCCGAGGCAGAACGGCGTCGCGTGTTCACCGCAGAGAGCGGAGAGCGTGGATTCGTCGAGCGGAGAGGTGAAGTGATGCGTTTCAGCATCCCGGGCGGAGATGCCGATGCGGGCGAGAAGGTCGATCTTTTCGAGGCGGAGATCCATGAGGGGAATGGCTAGAGGCGTGTTCCAGCGGCGGGCGGTTTGCTCGATGACGCGGCCGAGCGCGGCGCCGTCGTTGCGTGCGTTTTCCGGATCAGGCTCCTCGTGCAGAACGAGATCGGCACCGATGGGCATGCGGAGGCCACGCGCGGCGAGGTCGAGATAGAAGGTGCGAGGGGTCAGGCGGCCTCTCCGGCGAGAAGATTTTTGACGAGGCTCACGGCGCCGTTTGCGTTTTCGCTGAAACCGTCAGCGCCGATCTCTTTGGCATATTGCGTTGTGACGGGAGCACCTCCGACGAGGACTTTGACCTGAGTGCGCAGGCCCGCGGTTTTAAGCGCATCGATGGTTGTCTTCATGGAGGGCATGGTGACGGTGAGCAGCGCCGACATGCAGACGAATTGCGGATTGCGCTCTTTGACCGCAGCGACAAAGCTTTCGGGCGAAACGTCAGTGCCGAGATCGATGACTTCAAAGCCGCCGCCTTCAAGCATGGAGGCGACGATGTTTTTGCCGATATCGTGCAGGTCACCTTTGACGGTGCCGATGACGACCCGGGCCGACATTTTTTGGCCGGAAGCGGAGAGCAGCGGCTTGAGAAGATCAAGCGAGCTTTTCATGGCGCGGGCGGAGAGAAGAAGCTCGGGGACGAAGTACTCTTCGGCCTCGAAGAGACGGCCGACTTCGTCCATTGCCGAAACCATGGATTCCTGAATGAGTTCCATGGGTGGGACACCCGCAGCAAGCGCGGCTTCAGTGGTGGCGCGTGCTTTTTTGGCGTCGCCGTTCAGAATCGCATCGTACAGGTCCTTCGATTGCGCCATTGAAATCCCTCTCAACTCTGCGCGGCGGTGGTCGTCGCTCGACGGTCTGGCCGCACATCCGTTTTTCAGAGACCGGTTACTCCAAATATTCGATCGGGGCTTTGCAATAACGATAGTCGAGTGCGGAGNNAAAACAAAAGCAGATCCCTCGGCTCCACTTACCCCATGATCGCGGTGCGATCATAGGGCCCCAAGCTGCTCCGCTCGGGATGACACGGCGTTGAGTCTTGATTGAATTTCGAGCTCTCCCACCCTTTTCCGTTCGCTGCGGCGAATGGAAAAGGATGGGGCAACCGGGTATGTGGGTCGTCGAATCTTTGTGTTATCCCAGGTCTCAAAATCGAGACCTGGGGCACCCATTCGAGATTGGTTTATCGCGTCGGGGGATGCGGCGGGGGTGGGGATGGCTGGCGGAAACGCGGAAACTTGCGGGTCCAGATGGCGGCGGCGGTGGGTAGCTGATCTTTGCAAAGCTCGAGGATTTCGATGACTTGCAGGCCGGTCTGCGAGGCTTCGTTGGTGTTGATGCGGACGTCTTCTTCGACGGGGCTGAGCGCGTCGGGGCCGGAGACGATGTGCGGGTTGGCGATGCCGCCGCCCTGCGTGAGCAGTTCCGAGATGGCTTTCTCTGCGAAGGCTTTGTTGCCGGTTTTTGCGTAGGCGTACGCGGCGAGGCGCGGACCGCTCTGGCCGGGAATGACGTATTGCGCGTCGGCGCCTTCACTGCTGGTGGCGAGGTCCTTTTGCCAAACCTCGGCGGGCGCAAAGCCGATGCGGCACATGCGGAGCCATGCGGCTTCAAAGTCCTTGCGGCCGAGAAGCGGCACCAGTTCGAACATGACTTCAGCACCGCCCTGGATGGTGGCCAGGTTGTAGTTGTCAGGAGCGAGAGCCTTGGTGACGGAATCGGGGATGGGCGTGAGCTTGCCGGTGGAGTTGTCGAAGCCGACGATGGCCGCGGCGGCTGTGTAGCGCGCGGCGGGCTTGCCGGTTTCGAGGCCGTAGGGCATGGCGACGATGGAATCGACACCGGCGAGGATGCGATCGCGCCAGCGTGTATCGTTGGTGCGCTCCCACTCCGCCATCCAGTTGCCGGCGATGGCAAACCAGTCGGGGCCGATGCGAATGCGGACGGGAGGTTCGCCGGGCGTGCGGGGCGAGGCTTCGCGCATGGGATCGTATTTGCCGATGGCGATGCCGGCGGATTCGGCAACCATCCGCATGATGTCGCCGGTGCGCTCGTCGGTGGTGAGGTAGTAGAAGAAGCGCCAGTGAGCGGCCTGGCTGATGCGCACTTCTTTGGCGCCGTCGCCCCACTTGATGACGTTGTGGCGCGAGCCGAGGCCTTTCATGGGGCCGAGGTGATAGACGCAGGTTTCGCTGGTATTGCGCGTGTGGGCTTCGGCGAGGCGGAAGAGATCGGCGCGGCCGTTGCGCAGATAGCTATACCAAAGCCAAAGCGGCGCACCGAGTTCGGTATTGTCCCAGGCATGGCCGCCCCAGTCGTAATGCCAGACATGGCGCGCGAACGAGTAGGAGTGCATGAAGTCGCCGAATTGCCAGAAGCCATACCAGGAGCGGTCGTCGACCTGCCGCTGATAGAAGGCGAGAACGGAATCGAGGCCGTCTTCGATGGATTTTTTGAAGGCGGTGTCGCGGTCGGGAAGGCTCCAGACGCCGAAGACGCCGGTGGAGTGGACGTATTCGGGCGCGCAGGCGAGGAGCGGGTGCTGCTGGGCGGATTCAGCGAGGGCGACGGTGTCGGCCTTTGACGGCCATGCGGCGCAGGGAGAAAGTGTGAGCTCGCTGGTGCGGGCCACGCCGTAGGCCGTGCCGAGGCCGGTCTGCACGTCTTCATACGAGGCGTCGAGTCCGTGCGCGTGCGTGTCGTAGAAGCGCATGTCCATTTCGGGCGCGTCGGGCGACCAGAGCCATGCGATAAGCTGCGCCGATGGTGCGCTGGCATGACGGATTTCGAGTGCGGACGGGAAGGATTGCCAAAAGTTTTTGACGCTGACGGCAAGGCCGCCGCCGAGATCGCCGGCGAAGGCGAGGCCCGGCGCGCGCTTGCCCGCACTTGAAAAGAGCCAGGTGCTTTTGGGATTGGTGCGCTTGACGATGGTGAATCCGTGCGGCGCGGGCTGCGAGAGCTTGAAGTCGTCCCAGATGGCGTTTTTGAGGAAGACGGGATTGCCGGCGAAATTCTGGCCGGTTTCCTGCGCGAGGCTGCCGCCGCCGGGCTGGAGCGGTTCGGACCAGAGGCCGCCATCGGGGCCGGCAAAGCGCACGGTGCGGTTGCGGGGCTCATCGCGGAGAGGCACATCGAACTGGAGGCCGAGACCGCGGATGAAGTCTTTTTCCTGGTCGCCGTCGAAGACGATTGTGTGGACGAGGCGGATGTCGGATTGGCCGGAGTAGAAATAAAGTCGGATGGTGAAGGGCAGCCACTCGCGTTTGGAGACTGCGCCGCGATGCACGCCTTCGATTTTGACGACGACGCGGATGGGGCCGGATTGCTCGACGGTGACGTGCTTGATGGCGCTTGTGAATTGTTCGCGCGTGGGTGAGAGGTTGGGGTCGGTGGAAGGGCCGTGCTGGAGGATGCAGACGAGTTCAGCGGCGCCGGCGATGGATTTGCCGTGACTGCTGATGGAGTTGAGGATTTTTGTGCCGTTGAGAGGAATGGAGTACTGAAAGCCGTTATCGATGAGCAGGGATTTGCCGTCGTTCTTGACGGTGATGGGAGGGTATGTTGGGAAGTCGCCGGGCACGGCCGCAGAGTTCATTGCGAGATTGGCGGGGCCGGCGAATCCGGCGGGAACGACGGTGGCGAAGCCGTACCACTTGATGGAGCCATCTGGCCAGTAGGCGAGCGGCCAGGTTTGCAGAGGAAAGCGATTGTTGCCGGATGTGAGTATGAAAGGTGCGTTGCGCTGGATGACGCCTTGCGGAAAGGGCACCCCCCAACTGACGCCGGTGGGGACGGGAGGCGGCTTTTCGCCAAGCCAGGTGAGCGAGACAGCAGCGGGAGATGACGAAACGTCTTGCGGTGCGGGAAGGGACGCGGCGAGCAGTTCGCGATCGGCAAGTGTGCTGGTGGTCATTCCTGCTCCGATGAGCGTGGCGTCCTTCAGGAATTCGCGGCGAGTGGTGGGGCCCAAGGCAACCTCCTCACCGGGCGATTGGGTCGCGCCCGGCGTTGACCGACCATTATCGAATTTTGAGGCCGTGGCTGTGAAGCTGTGTGGGTCTGTGCGCGTGCGCGGCGCTTCCTAACGCAAGCGGGAGCGGCGGCAAACACTGCGGTTCCCGGACGGCGCTTGATATGATGGGCTGCTGCGAAGGGAATGAGCAGCCGGGCACGGGTGAAAAAGGATTGCTGGCCAGGCTCGAATGACGGGAGCCCTCGGCCGGCGGCCATGAGAAGAGAGGGGTTGGTGCAATGGCGGTGAAAGTGGCCATTATCGGCGGTGGGATTGTGGGGCTGGCGACAGCGCGGCAACTGCTGGAGCGGCATCCCGGATCGAAAGTGCTGGTGCTCGAAAAAGAGAGCGCGCCGGGCCAACACCAGACCGGGCACAACAGCGGCGTGTTGCATTGCGGGCTTTACTACACGCCGGGATCTGCGCGGGCGCGGCTGGCGGTGACGGGTGTTCGCAGAATGGTTGCGTTCTGCGAAGAGCACGGCGTGCCCTACGAACTGTGCGGCAAGACGGTGATCGCCACCGAGGAAGAAGAGATTCCGCGGCTGCATGCGTTGTTTGAGCGGGGTGCGGCGAACGGGGTGGAGGGACTGAAGCTTCTGACGGCCGACGAGATTCATGAGTACGAACCGCACGCAGCGGGGATTGCGGGCATCCGCGTGCCGCGGGAGGGGATCACCGATTACACGCAGGTTTGCGACGCGATGGTGAAGGAGGTTCGCGAGTGGGGCGGCGAGATCCAGTTCTCTTCGGAAGCCAAGCGCATGGAGAGGAGAGATCGATGGACGATCCACACCACGAGCGGAGACTACGAAGCGGACTTCCTGATCACCTGCGCGGGATTGCACTGCGACCGGGTGGGACGAAAGGCGGGCAGCAAGGAGCCGACGAAGATTGTGCCGTTTCGCGGCGAGTACTACCTGCTGAAGCCGGAGCGTCAGTTCCTGGCGAGGAACCTGATTTATCCGGTGCCTGATCCAAAATTTCCGTTTCTCGGCGTGCATTTTACGCGGTTGATTCACGGCGGCGTGGAGTGCGGGCCGAACGCGGTACTGGCGTTCGCGCGCGAAGGGTACCGCAAGGGCGACTTTTCGCTGCGCGACACCATTGAGACGCTGACCTATCGCGGATTCTGGAGATTTTTCCTGCGCTATCCGAAGATGTGCTGGGATGAACTGAAGCGCTCGTACAGCAAGGATCTGTTCTGCCTGTCGCTGCAGCGGCTTGTGCCTGAGATCAAGATGGACGACCTGGCGCCGGGAGGATCGGGCGTGCGCGCGCAGGCGATGCCTCCTTCGGGCGAGTTGCTGCAGGATTTTTATTTTGCGCGGAGTGCGGGCGCGCTGCACGTGTTGAATGCGCCAAGCCCGGCGGCGACGGCGTCGCTGGCGATTGCGGATGAGATTTTGAACATGGCCGGTGACGCGATTACGCAGTAATGCAGGGCGGCCGCGGGCCGGTGTAAACTAGCGAAGGACCCCAGAAACCGGTTCGTTGCGCCGGACCGGTTCGCCTTCGCCGTTTTCGGATATTGTGCGCGGTGTTGTCATGTCGTTCGAGGTCGGCGTTTCCTGGTGGATGCGCCCACTTGGATGAAGTGGCTTCGCCAAATGGGTTATCCGAAAACGCGTTTGTGTCGGGACGTGGCTCAGCCTGGTAGAGCACTCGCTTGGGGTGCGAGGGGTCGGCAGTTCAAATCTGCCCGTCCCGACCA
>OKRB01000129.1 GCA_900290245.1 Candidatus Sulfuritelmatomonas gaucii
GAAAAATTTAGCTCCGGGGAGTTTTGTAACAGGGCACGAGTTTACTCGTGCCGAAAACGCCGCAAAATCGACATAGGCTTTAGCTCCTGAGGGGTGAATTGCGAACGCGGGAAGCTCGCCATGCAACCAGCCCTAACTCAGCTCCGCACCGGCCTCGTTCATTCCGCAAACTGCCCTGCGCTCATCCATGTACACGAAGTCATCGTGACCCGGCCATCCTGCTCAAAGCGATCGAAGTATCCGCGCAATTCAGTTTCAAAATCAGCGAACGCCGCAGAACTCGGCATTGGTGCGTGCGACAGCGACAAAGTCAGGCCGCGCAACTCATCCCACTCCAGCCGCAACTCGCCGGGCACATCGGCGTGAAAGAACCGCCCGCCCGCAAACAGCGTGTCCAGCCGCCGATACACTGCGAGCAGCGGATCCAGGTAGAGGTCCCTGCCGGTCTTGGTTTGCATCAGCTTCTTGAACTCAACATTCTCCTCGCGCCCATCTTCCTTGCGTCCACAGGCAAGAATCGCAACCCATCCGCGCGCCTTCAGGACGCGCCGAAACTCGACGAGCGCCGCCTCCACATCGAACCAGTGCAGCGCCCGCCCCACAGCGATCATCTCCACCGATGCGTCAGGAAGCCCTGTCATCTCCGCCGAACCTTCCAGCACGTCATACAATCCGTCATCCGCGTGAAGCGAAGCGCAGGCGTCTCGCATCTCTGCATTCGGCTCAATCGCGATCACCCGGTTTCCGTTCGCCCGGAACAAGTCCCCCACCATTCCGGTGCCCGCGCCGATATCAGCCACCGTCCACTCCGCCGTGAGCCCACACCACTCGCGCAGCAACGGCAGCACAACATCCGGATGGTACCGCTCCCGGTATTGTGCGTACTCAGCAGCTTTTCCTGTGAACCGTCCTGAATGCTCGGTCATCTCTTCCCAGGCGATCCTTCGCCGGCGGCACGCTGCTCAATTCAAACTCCGCTCACCTGCCGGCTCGCCAACTCCGCTAGCCCCGCGAACTCCGCTGCAGTTTCATCCCTTCCACTTGATGTTGCAGCCGATCGATGGCTTCTGCTCTTTGGGAACCGGTTTGCCCGCGAGCACCGCATCCATTGCCGCCCGCAGATCGCCGCCCGTCACCGGCACTCCATTCCCCGGACGGCTCGCATCATATTGACCGTGATAGACCAGCCTGAAATTGCTGTCGAACAAATACGGATCCGGCGTGCATGCAGCGCTGTAAGCGTGAGCCACGTCCTGCGATTCGTCATAGAGATAGGGAAAAACAAAGCCGTTCTCTTTGGCCTGCTGCTTCAATCCCGCCGGGCTGTCAGCCGGATGCGTCGTCACATCGTTGGAGCTGATGGCCACAATCCCGATGGACTTGCCCGCATAGTCAGCGCCCAGTTTCCCGAGAGATTTCTCAATGTGCTTTACATAAGGGCAGTGCGTGCAGATGAACAGCACCAGCAGCCCCTGCTTCCCGCGAAAATCATCGCGGTGAATGGTCTTGCCCGTTACCACATCCGTGAGCGCAAAATCCGGCGCCACGGTTCCCAGTTCCAGCATGGTGGATTCAGTAAGTGCCATAAAGTTTCTCCTGAAGGATGTGATTCAGCGAAGTGAGCCTGACAGGGCTAGTCGCGTTAGGTGTTGGATGCGCGCGCCACTCGTCTCGATCTCGAAACCTCGGATCGCGTGCTCTCAATCCACCGCCGGCCCGCTGACTTGCTTACTAGCTGACTTGCTGCTTCTAAAACAGCCCTTGCTGGCGCCCCGGCAGCGCGACTCCAAAATGTTCATACGCCAGCCGCGTCGCCACGCGTCCCCGGGGCGTGCGATCCAGAAATCCAATCTGGATCAAAAACGGCTCGTACACCTCTTCCAGCGCGTCCTCTTCCTCAGCAAGCGTTGCCGCCAGCGTGCCCAGGCCCACCGGCCCGCCGTCGTACTTCTGCATGATGGTCAGCATCAGCCGCCGGTCGATCTCGTCAAAGCCGTGCGCATCCACTTCCAGCATCGTGAGCGCCGCATTGGCGGTGGGCCGGTCGATCGAGCCGGACCCGCGCACCTGCGCATAGTCGCGAACGCGGCGCAGCAGCCGGTTGGCAATACGTGGCGTGCCGCGCGATCGCAGTGCAATCTCCGCCGCGCCATCGCGATCGATGGGGATCTGCAGCACTTCCGCGGAGCGCTCCACGATGATTCGCAACTCCTCTTCCGTATAGAACTCCAGCCGCAGCAGAATCCCAAACCGCGAGCGCAGCGGCGAGCTGATCAGCCCCGGCCGCGTGGTGGCGCCGATGAACGTGAACGGCCTGATCTCCATCACGTGCGTGCGTGCTGCAGGCCCCTGCCCGATGATGATGTCGAGTTTGTAGTCTTCGAGCGCGGTGTAGAGCTTCTCTTCGAGCACCGGCTGCAAGCGGTGAATCTCGTCGAGAAAAAGCACCTGCCGCTGGCGCAGGTTGGTGAGGATCGCCGTCAGATCGCCCTGAATCACCAGGGCTGGCCCCGATGTCTGTTGAAAGCCAACATCCAGCTCGTTGGCAATAATCGTCGCCAGCGTGGTCTTGCCCAGTCCCGGCGGCCCGAACAGCAGCACGTGATCCAGCGCCTCGCCTCGCGACTTGGCCGCTTCCAGCGCAATGGCGAGTTGCTCTTTCGCTTTCGACTGGCCAATGAACTCGCGCAGCCAGCGCGGCCGTAATTTCAGCTCAAAGCTCTGCTCCTCGTCGGCGCGCGCCGCGCTGACCAAACGTTCCGGAGTGCTGTCGTCGCTGCTGGCCATGTTCCAGAAGTTTAGCGTTTTCCCCTCGCGTCGGCAAAGGGACGGCGTAGAACAAGCAGCGTTCATATTCTGAAGGCTTTGCACATTGACTGTCTTGATACCAAACCGGCAGTAACACTTTAGTGCAAGAGTAGGCGGGGGACTAGATGCCCCATAATCGAAAGCATATAGGTAATCAAAGGTCTGCCGTGACCAGGATGGGTCGCGCCAAAGCCGGCTGCAGACTCCGGAGGTTCATGATGCTTGATCGACTCTCACCTCGGGTGCTCCTCGCCATCGGCCTTGCTTTGCCGATCGCCGGATGCACGAACCCACTGGTGGACACCATTTCAGTCAGCCCCTCATCGCAGTCGGTTGGGGTGGGGCAATCCGTGCAGTTCACGGCAACCGGAACTTATGGGCATGGCGCCAACCATCCATCGACCACACAGAACATCACCAACTCGGTGACGTGGACATCCAGCGTGCCTGCTGTGGCCACCATCACCGCCGCGGGTGTTGCCACCGGAGTATCCGCCGGGTCGACCACCATCACGGCCAGCATGAATGGCTATACCGGAGTCATTTCCGCCACAGCAACCCTGACCGTTACCGGCGGGACCACCTCACCGGGAGCATCGGTCGTGTCCCTGGCCATCATTCCTAGTTCTCAATCGGTCGCGGCGCCAAAAGACACCAGCCAGTTCATTGCCATTGGCACCACGTCCACCGGCGTCACGGTCAATCTCACAAATGCGGTTACCTGGGCTTCGAGCAGCGCCCAGATCGCCACCGTTGGCGCCAACACCGGTCTCGCCACCGCGGTGGGCCAGGGCGCAGCCACAATTACTGCCACCTACGTCAGCGGTGGAAGCACGCTGACGGCGACGGCGACCTTCACCGTCATGGGAGGAACGTCAGAGGAATATACCGCTGTCACCATCATCCCAGGCTCGCAGTCCGTCTCGGCCTCAGGCCAGACCGGCCAGTTCCTTGCGCTTGCCACTTCCGGAACTACCGGCCTCGAGCAGGATGTCACCAATTCACCGCAGATCAAGTGGGCTTCCAGCATTCCGTCCGTGGCCTCAGTCACTTCCGGACTTGCTTCGGGCAATGGTGTGGCCACCGGTATAAGCCAGGGCAGCAGCACAATCACAGCCTTGCTTTCGAACCCCGACGGCTCTCTCGTTTCCGCTACCGCAACCGCCAATGTTACGCTGACGCCTGCGCCTGAGCCCCTCCTCTCGCTCCAGATCGTTCCGAGTGCGATCACCATCAACGATTTGTATGGTCAGGGCCAATTCCTGGCGATCGGCACATTTTCCACCCCGCCAACCGTTAGAGATTTGACCAACTCCGTCACTTGGCTCACCGGCGCGCCAAATATCTTCCCCGTCAACTCCAACGGAACCGGCGTCCCGAACTCGGGTGCCGATGCCGGGGTCGTGACTGCTTATGGAAGTGGGAGCGCCACCATCATCGCTGAAGCGACCGATCCGACGACAGGCTCGATTGAGACCGCTGAGGCGACCTTCAGTTGCCCATTAGTCCTTCCGACGCCGACCACACCAGCCTCGTGCACTAGCGACACTCCGGCGTCGTCGCTCATTTCCACGCTCACCATCTACAACGTGGGCCTGAACACCACAAACTGGCTGATCACGGCGTCGTCGGCCACGGGCACTCCAGACGTTATCCACTGCGGCCCCGGCTCAAACGCCGCTGGTTTTGGCGGCTCAGTGTGCGTTGCAAGCTATCCCGTGGGCACTCAGGTCACGCTCACAGCGCCGGCAGGAAGCGGAGCTTTCGGCGGATGGTCATACAACTGCCTGGCAACCACGCCGGTCACCGCGGCCGGCCCCAACACCTGCACCGTCGGCATGCTCTTTGACAACACCGTCGGCGCGATCTTCAACTAGAAATTTGATCTAACCCATCAACAGAAAAGCCGCTCCTCGGAGCGGCTTTTCTGTGACTCAAACGCCGCTTCCCGTGCGGCCGATCACGAGCAGCACCGCCCCAGCCGTTTAGACTGTTTAGGTCGCTTTGATCGTGATGTCCCACCGGTTTGGCATCCTTCGTCGTTTTCGATTCAACCTGCCGCAACGCATCGCCGCCGGCCTGCTGGCGCTCTTTCTCCTTCAGGGTTTCTGGCTTACCAGTCGCCAGACACTCACTGACCAGGACTACCAATACGCTCGCTGCGGCCGTGAAACCTGGGAGAAACCCTCCCCGCTTGCCGGCTACTACACCTCCTGCGGCAACATCCGCGATGGCATTCTCGCCTACCGGCTTGCTGGCCTCCCGCTCACTCTCAATCTGCTGGTCGAGCGCACCCTCGATTTCTTTCGCAAGCCCGAAGACCGCGTTTTCCAGGAATCGGGCAGCTCGCTCAGCACCTGGGAACTGCGCCATCAGATGACCCACGTCCTGTTCCTGTTGCGCGCCCCGTTCCTCTTTGCCGGCTGCGTGCTCGGCGGATGCATCTGGTGGGTCTCGCGCCGCCTCTATGGCAACCTCGGCGGCTACACCGCTCTCGCGCTCTATTGCTTCTCGCCGGCCATCCTCAAGGGTTGCGTCTCGCCCAATCCCGAAGTGCTGGCGGCGCTGGGCATCTACGGCGGCGTTTACACCTGCATCGGCGTCGCCCATGCCATGCATGGTCCGCGACGCAAGTGGAGGCCGCGAATCATCCTGCTCACGCTGATCTTTGGTGTGGCCGCCACCGCGCACATCGTCGCCCTTCCCCTGGCAGCCATCCTGGGACTCGCCGGCATGCTCTGGGTGGCCGAAGGGCACCGCAGCCAAACGCTGCCGGTGGTGCTCGCCGCTTCAGGTGGCGCTCTGTTGCTGCTGTTTGCCAGCTACGGATTCTCACCCGATGCCTTCAGCTACGTCTTTCGCTCCGGCGCCGCATTCCTGTGGGTCTCCGCTGGCTCAGCCAGCCGCTTCTTTGGCGCACTCGGCAGCGGCGGCATCACTGTCGCCGCATGCGCATCCGCGTTGTTCTATCTGGCAGTGCGCAAGTCGCGCTACTTCGGCAATAGCGTTCCGCTGATCTGCTCTCTGGTCCTGCTCTTTCTGGTCATGACTGAAGCCCCAGGGAGCTCTTGGATCTGGTCCATCCCGTTCCTGCTCACGTTCATAGGAGGAGTATTCGCCGATGCCTGCGAAGGCCCGCGCGGCCGCCTCGCCATCTACGCGGCCGGCGCCATTGTCGCTGCGCAAGCAGTTCTCTGCGTGTTAAGCCTGCCCTCACTTGTGTAGAGCCGTAAAGCCCATTTGAGCGGACAAAATGTTCATTGCCCCAGGCGCAAGCCCGACAAAAGAAACTAAAGTCCGCGTTAGCGGGCTAAAGACGGTAGCCCAGGCGCAAGCCTGGGGAGAGCGATGAGGTCTGCAGCCAAAGCCCCCGCAGGGGGCGTAAGAAGGGCATAAGCCGCCGGCGCACAGAATATCGTCCCTCCTTTCACGATTTCATAGCCGTGATTCCGCCCCGCTCTCGCGCCACATTCAATACAAATTCCAACCAGATTTCCGCCCAGAGACCGACGCCTCATCGCGCATCCTAAGATATTTCCTATATACCAGAAACTACAAGCCTTATTCCACGCTTTCCGCCTTGCTAAAACGTCTTTCGAACCGCTAAAATAGACCTAGGACCTGCAGACCCGGCCCCGCTTTTTCCGGACCTTTTTGCCGCCTTCCTGCGGGCCACAAGAAAAACTATGGCAGACGATCAGAATCCCCAGCTCCCTCTCGACGGTTCGAACCCTCCCGGTGGCACAAATCTCGTTCCCATCAATATCGAAGAAGAGATGCGCCGCTCGTATCTCGACTATGCGATGTCGGTGATTATCGGGCGCGCGCTGCCCGATGCCCGCGACGGTCTTAAGCCCGTGCACCGGCGCGTTCTCTACACCATGAGCGAGATGGGCCTGGAGTACAACAAAAAGTACACAAAGTGCGCCAAGGTCGTCGGCCAGGCAATGGGCGTCTACCATCCCCACGGCGACTCCGCCATTTACGACACGCTCGTTCGCATGGCGCAGCCCTTCACGTTGCGCTATCCGCTCGTCGACGGCCAGGGTAACTTCGGCTCGATCGACGGCGACCCGCCCGCGGCCATGCGCTACACCGAGTGCCGCATGGAGCGCATTGCCGGCGAACTGATGGCCGACATCGACATGGAAACCGTGGACTTCGTGCCCAACTACGACGAGTCCACGCAAGAGCCCTCTGTTCTGCCCACGCGTATTCCCAACCTCATCGTCAACGGTTCCAACGGTATTGCGGTCGGCATGGCCACCAACATTCCGCCCCACAACCTCACTGAAGTCGTCAATGCAACCATTGCGCTGGTTCGCAATCCCAAGGCGGGATTGGCTGAAGTGCTCAAGCACGTGCATGGTCCCGACTTTCCCACCGGCGCCATCCTCTATGGCCGAGCCGGCATCGTGGATGCCTATCGCACCGGGCGTGGCCGCTTCATCATGCGCGCCCGCGTAGCCACCGAGACCGTCACCAAGGATCTCAAGGCGCTCGTCGTCACCGAGATCCCCTACCAGGTCAACAAAGCCACGCTCTTCAAGCGCATCGCCGACCTGGTCGATAACAAAATCATCTCCGACATCGACATCAGCCCTGACCGCACGCGCGACGAAAGCGACCGCGACGGCATGCGTTTCGTCATCGGCCTCAAGCGCGGAGCGCAGCCTGAAATCGTGCTCAATCAGCTCTACAAGCACACGCAGTTGCAGGAAAGCTTCTCCATGATCTTCCTCGCGGTGGTCAACAGCCAGCCGCGGGAGTTAGGCCTCGCTGAAGCCATCCAGGTCTTCATCGATCACCGTATCGAAGTCGTGCAGCGCCGCACCGCCTATCTGCTGCGCAAAGCGCGCGAGCGCGAGCACATCCTCGAGGGTTACAAGATCGCCCTCGACAACCTCGACATGGTCATCAAGATCATCCGCGGTTCCAGTTCGCGGGCCGATGCGCGCGAGAACCTCTATGCCTGGGGCAAAAGCAAAGACATCGTCATCCAGCTCGACCGCGAAATGCAGCGCCACGAAGAGCGCGGCCTCACCCTCCGCCAGATCGACGCCATTCTCGAACTGCAGCTCTACCGCCTCACGCAACTCTCCATCGGCGAGATCCTCGACGAGTTGAAAGAAGTCCGCGCGAAGATCGCCGAGTACGAAGAGATCTTGGCCAGCGAAAAGAAGCTGCGCGCGGTCATCATCAAAGAGCTTGAAGACGTGCGCGACCGCTATGGCGACAAGCGGCGCACCGAAATTGTCGACGAGGGCGTCGAGCTGCAGCTTGAAGACCTCATCGCCGATGAGCAGGTTGCGGTCACGGTCAGCCATCAGGGCTACCTCAAGCGCACCCCCATCTCCATCTATCGCCAGCAGCGGCGCGGCGGCACAGGCCGTACCGGCATGAAGACGCGCGAAGAGGATTTCGTCTCGCAGCTCATCGTCAATTCCACGCACGCTTACTTACTCTGCTTTACCAATACCGGCCGCGTTTATTGGCTCAAGGTCTATGAAATTCCCGACGTGAGCGCAGCGGGCAAGGGCAAGTCCATGCAGAGCCTGCTCGATCTTCAAACCGGCGAAAAAGTCTGCGCCATCCTTGCCGTCAAAGATCTTGAAGAAGAAGGCAGATTCATCTTCTTCGCCACGCAAAAAGGCACAGTCAAGAAAACTCCGCTCAAGGACTTCTCCAACGTCATGTCGCGCGGTATCATCGCCATCGGGATTGACTCTGACGACGAGCTCGTCGCCGCTCGCCTCACTGACGGCTCGCAACTCGTATTCCTCGCCACGCACCTCGGTCTCGCCATCCGTTTCGACGAATGCGACGTGCGCTCCATGGGTCGCCCCGCCTATGGCGTTCGCGGCATCAGCCTCATCAAGAACGATTATGTTGTCGGCGTAGCCATCACTCCCAAGCAGCATGAGCCCGGTGCCTTCCGCATTCTCTCTGTAACCGAGAACGGCTTCGGCAAGCGCACCGATGTTGAGGAGTACCGGCTTCAAACGCGCGGCGGCAAGGGCGTCAAGAACCTTTCCGTCACCGAGCGCGTCGGCCCCGTCAACACCATCCAGCTCGTTGACGACACATCGGAGCTCATGGTCATCAGCCAGTTCGGCAAGATCATCCGCATCGATACCAAGACGGTTCGCTCCGCCGGCCGCGCTACCCAGGGCGTCCGCCTGCTCAGCCTCGAAGACGGAGACAAAGTCGCCGCCGCCGTCATCATCCCGCCCGAAGAGCTCAACGGCAACGGGAATGGCAACCACGAAGGCGAACAAGGCACCCTGCTGCAATAAACTGTGTTGTACCAATGAGCATGGACAGAACAATCCGCCGCGTTACCGATCTCGAGGAACAGAAGGCTGAGACCTATCGCTACTGGCAGAGCCGGACGGTTGGAGACCGGCTCATTGCGGTATGCGAACTCAGTGAAGCCGCCTACGCATTTGCTGCCGGTTTCAAGGGAGCGTTGGCCCATGATGACCAAGGACTTCAAAGATCTTCTTCGCGCGTTTAACGCCCACGCGGTTCAATATCTCATCATCGGCGGACACGCCTTCAGCGTGCACGCCGAACCTCGCACAACCAAAGACCTGGACCTGTTTATTCGCTCGGACCCGGAAAATGCCCGAGCCGCCTTTCGCGCACTGGCTCAGTTCGGCGCGCCCCTGCAGGACCTGACCGAAGCAGATTTCATTGACGGAACGACATTCCAGATCGGCACGCCGCCGAATCGAATTGACATTCTGCAGCGCATTGACGGAATCACCTTCGACGAAGCCTGGCCCAACCGAATTGTCGGCGACATCGACGGCGAAGTTCCCGCACCTGTCATCTCCCGAGGAGATCTCATCCGGAACAAACTCGCCAGCGGCCGAGAGCAGGACCTCCTCGATGTCAAAGTCCTGCGCGCCGTGGAAAAGGCCGTGAAGAACGTCGTCAGGAAAAACCAGGAACCATAGGCAAAGGCGTCGTCACGGTTATCATCCTGCCCGAAAAACTGAACGGGAATCACGAAGGCGAACAGACCATCCTGCCGCAGTAAAATACTTCGTAACAGCCCAAGTCCAGCATTCGCATCGAAAACGCTACTCGAGCGATCTCCGCGCATCTCTCGAACGCCAGGGCTTGGTGCCCGGCCACTTCAAACGTTCAAGACTTCCGCGTTGAAAGGCCTCAACATGAACCGAAAGACATTCCTGAAAACCCTCGCAGCAACCACCGTCACCCTCCCTTGCTTATCAGCCCTTGCAAACTCCGAAACCGGAAAATGCGACAACGAAAAATGCATGTCCGACGCCTCGGCCGTGCGCCAGTTCCTCTCCGATTTCCTCGCAAAGGAAGACAGCACGCTCGACCGCGAAGCTCTGCTCAAGTTGATGGAGCAGCGGGGCCGTGCCTGTTGCCGTGCATTGGAGTTCCGCCAGGAATTGATTGCCGACAGCAATGGCAGCGTAGACAAGCTGGTGGAACTGATGGGCAAGATCGTCGGCCCTGCGAACTGCACCCGCGCCGGTGACTTCGTAACCCTGGTTTATCCGACGGAAAAGTGCGTCTGTGGCTGGAGCCCAACGCGATCCGTTTCGCCAAGCGACCCCTACTGTGACTGCTCCGCCTCCAACAACCGCACGCTGTTTGAATCCGTCCTTGGAAAACCGGTGACCGTCAAAGTTCTGGATTCGCCGCGCCGCACCGGCAAAAGCTGCACGTTCCTCATCCATCTCGCCTAGCCGCGCGGGCATCCTGGAGAACCTGGGACGTGGAGCGTTTTGAAAGGACGCGAGTTCAGTCAGCCGGGTGCCCCAGGTCCCGACTCTGGGACCTGGGACACCGCAACACCAACCTGATCCTGTCATCCTGAGCGAGTCCGCGCAGCGGACAAGCCGAAGGATCTGCGGTCGCTTTTCGGCTTCGTATCAGGGAACGACTTAAGTCGTGCCGAAACGCTCATTCCGTTTTTCTTGAAAACAAAGCACGCGGCGAAGCCGCGCTCACCCCACAGCCCGCGAAGCGGGCAAAAGACGATAGCCCCACGGCGCCAGCCTGGGGATCAAACGCAGAATTGCATCGCAAAGCCCGCTTGAGCGGGCGAAAGACAGGGATGCCCACTCATTTTCTTGAAACCGAATCCTCTGCATTGATCTCCCTGGTTCGATTACGCAACTTCAAAGATCAATTCGAGTTCAATCGGCATCCCCAGCGGAAGACTGGCCACGCCGATAACCGAACGAACGGCTAACTTGTCGCCACCAAAGATGTCGCGCAACAGATCGGACGCTCCGTCTGCCACCCGTGGCTGGTCAAAGAACTCTCCCGAAGTAGCGATGAACACGCCAAGCCGCACCACGCGCGCGACTCGGTCGAGCGAGCCCAAATGCGCTTTAGCCGCTGCCAGCGCGCTCAAGGCTGCGGTATATGCGGCATCGCGGCCGGCATCGGCATCCAGCTCGTTCCCAAGCCTGCCCACATATTTTGGCTTATGGTCCGCAACCGGGAGCATTCCGCTCAGGAACAGCAGGTTGCCCGTTTGCAGCGTCTCGACATAACTGCCGAACGGCGTCGGCGGAGCCGGAAGCTGAATGCCGAGTTCCTGCAGCCGGCGCTCCGCACTGCCTGCCTGCGAACCTTTACGGGCTACCATCGGCCCACGTGTGCACCACCGTCCACATGCAACACCTCCCCGGTGACGTAACGAGCCTCAGTCAGATAAACGACTGCGTCCGCAATGTCCTTAACCTCAACAATCGCGCCCATCGGTGAACGCGCCCTCATATTGTCCTTCGGCGTTTCCTTGTGCAGTGGTGTGTCCACCTCGCCCGGCGCGACCGCGTTGAAGCGGATGCTGTTCCTGGCATATTCCAGGGCGAGGCTTCGCGTAACGGTATTCAGTCCGCCTTTCGTCATCATCGCAACCGACGCGTGAACGTCGGCGACAGGATTATCGGCCAATGCCGCAGTAATGGTCGTGACACTGCCGCCTGTTCCCTGCCGCAGCATCTGCTTTACTGCTTGCTGAGTGATGAACAGGAACGCCTCCAGGTTGGTGGAAACGAACGCGTGAAAATCGTCCGCGGAGTACTCGATGAACGGCTTCGTCCAGAAGACGCCCGCGACGTTGACCAGGTGATCGATTGCGCCGAAGGTCGTTACCGCAGCCTGGGCCAACTTCTCAGCCGTCGCGACCTGGCCGATATCCCCGTCGACAAGCGCGAGGTTTGCTGAGAGCGCAAAGCCGGCTTGGGAGATACTGCGCGAGGTTGCAACCACGTTGTAGCCGCGACCCAGAAATGCATAGACCACTGCTGCTCCGATGCCTCGCGAAGCACCAGTTACGATGATTGTCTTCTTATCTGCGATGTCTGCCCTCCATTCCAGGAGAGCGTCGGGGAATCCTGCCGTTTGTGCGTTCGATCCGGCAACCACCAACCGCTCGTCTGCACAGGTAAGCCCAAGTGTATTTCAGCATCGGCCGCAAAGACTGGCAAAGTGCCCATTCCTTGTGGAAAAATTCGGCCTCTGCCAATTCACGGCATCTTAACTGTCAAGGCTGCGCAGCAGAAAATCTCTTGCAATAGATAGCACTTTCTCTCGCATCGCGGGCTCCGGCAGCATGCGCGCGATTTCAATTGCCCCGCTCATCGTTGAAAAAATAACAAAAAATGCGCGCTCTTTATCTGCGGCTCGCCGGCCCGGCATAAAGGGAACCATTCGATCCTTGTAGCTCACGA
The DNA here is from genome assembly GCA_900290245.1 of Candidatus Sulfuritelmatomonas gaucii. GTDB lineage: Bacteria > Acidobacteriota > Terriglobia > Terriglobales > Acidobacteriaceae > Telmatobacter > Telmatobacter gaucii. The sequence continues at coordinate 12,537 of OKRB01000129.1, forward strand.
GCTGGGGAAGGATCCGCCTCCTCATCTTCTGGTCCACTCTTGCCAATTCGGGGGCAAGTGCCGGCAGCGGGCAGCCATGCTCGGGGTGATCGCAAAACTCGAGGCTTAAATAGGCTTTCACAATCGCCTTCCACGCAGCTTCACGGTGCGGCGACTGTTCGGCCGCGCGGACCAATGTGTCGCCGATGTCGCGGAAAGCCTCGCTTAGCGACTCCAGCAGCAGCTCGTCTTTGCTCTCGAAGTGCTTGTAAAAGCCTCCGTGCGTCAGGCCGGTGTCGCGCATCACCTCTGCAACCGCTGCCCTGTTCAGGCCTTCGGCGCGCACGCGTCGCGACGCGTCTTTCACAATCTTCCGGTGCACCTCTGCCTTGTGTTCCTGTGGGTAACGCATAGCTCATGATAGATGCCCAAGATCATCCCACGATGCAAGCCGCAAGATCCAAAAGTCCGAATCCATAGGATGATACGTATCATCCTATAAGCAAAAGGAGGGGTTTCCCCAATGTCTCATCCCATTCTGATCACAGGCGCAGCCGGCGGCCGGCAAGGCTCAACCGGACGCGTCATCGCAAAGATTCTTCTCGAACAGGGTCTTCCCGTTCGCGCATTCGTCCACAAACTTGATGCCAGGTCCGACGAGCTCCGCCAAAAAGGCGCAGAAATCGTCGAGGGCGATCTCCTCGACCCGGCGTCGGTCCACGCGGCGATGAAAGATGTAAAGCGCGCTTACTTCACCTACCCGGTCATCGATGGGCTGCTTGAAGCAGCCACCATCTTCGCTGCCACCGCTCGCGACGCGAGCCTGGAACTGGTTGTGAACAATTCGCAGCTCCAGGGCACGCCCGGTGATCCCGCGTTTCGCGATCTTCAAGCCGCTCCCTCATTCCGCAATTTCCAGCATCGCCCGCGTTTCGCGATCTTCAAGCCGCTCCCTCATTCCGCAATTTCCAGCATCGGCTCGTCGATCGCATCTTCGACTGGGCGCAGGTTGGGGCCGTTCATCTTCAGGCGCCGCCCTATTATGAAAACGTCCGCGCTCTTGTCAGCCGTACCGTGGCCGCGCAAGACACCGCTTTCCTTCCGTGGGGCGATGGCAACGCCCGCCTTCCCCTGGCCGGCGCCGAAGATGTGGCCCGCGTGGCCGCAGCTCTTTTGGCCAGTCCCGGCCTGCCGTCCCAAAACGTATACCCGCTGGTGAGCGAAACTCCAACGGTGCGCGAGATTGTTGAAACGCTCGGCAAGGCGCTCGGGCGCCCGATCCGCTATGTGCCCATTACAGACGAGCAGTGGGCCGATGCCGTGAAGGAGCATCTAAATCCTCACGCGCTCGATCACCTGAGCCATCTCTGGCAAAACTTTCGCAAAGGCGAGTGGCGCTATCGGCCCACCGATACGGTCCGGGCAGTCACCGGCCGCGATCCGCAAACTTTGGAGGAGTTCTTCCGGCAGAACGCCACATCGTTTGGCGCCGCTGCGCAATAGCGCAGCCTACCCGCCCGATGCAATTAAAAATTGAAGCCGATGGGATGATTTCTATCATCCCATCGTACAGGAGGAACCAATGTCACCCGAATTTCTCTTTCCGATTCAGCTCGTTCTGGGTTATGTCGCGTGCCTGCTTGTCTTCGTCACTTACCTTTTGCCCAGGCTCAGGCCGATGGACCGATTCAACGCCCAGCGTGCAATCGCCACACTGCACAGCTTCCGCTTCTTCGGGCTCGTCTTTATTCTTCCCGGCGTCATCGGCCCCAATCTGCCACCCAGCTTCGCAAACTTCGCCGCCTACGGGGACTTCGCAACCGGAGTGCTTGCCCTTTTAGCGCTCCTCACAGCACGCATACGTCCGCTCTTCTGGTCTTTTGTCGTTGCCTTCAATCTCATGGGCACAACTGACATCATCGTCGACTACGTCCACGCCATCCAGTTCAACCTTCCTGCGCTGGCCGGACAGTTGGGCGCCACCTACGTGATTCCGATCATCTATGTGCCCATGCTGATGATCACGCACGTCGTCGCGTTCTACTGGTTACTGCGTCCACAAGCCGCCAGGTAATGGACGAACACACTGTGCCGGACGACGATAAGACCATAGCGACGTGAACTTTTCATACCCGCAGGCGCGACTCGTCACCGCCGATCAGCATGCGATTGGACTCGGTCGAGGATGATGGACTTCACACGGCGGCTACTATTCCCCCAGCCCGTTCGCCGCAACCGCCGCTCGCCTCGCGCTCCGCGACCAGTACACGTACACCGGAATCCCCAGCAGCACCAGGATCAGTCCCGGCCACGTGTACTGCGGCTTGTAGCGCAGCAGCGCCGCGCAAAGCACGGTCGCCATCACGATATAAAGTCCCGGCAGAAACGGATACCCAAATGCCTTATACGGCCGCGGCGCATCGGGCTGCTTGCGCCGCAGCACAAACAACCCGCCAATCGTCAGGATGTAGAAGACCAGCGCGGCAAAAATAATGTAGTCGAGCAATTGGCTGTAGGAGCCTGATACGCACAGGATCGTCGTCCAGATGGCCTGCACCACCAGGCCGATCATCGGCGTGCGGAAGCGCGGATGCAGCTTGCCGACCGATTGAAAGAACAGCCCGTCCCGCGCCATGGCGTAGTAAACACGCGCGCCGGCCAGCGTCATTCCGTTGGCGCATCCGAAAGTAGAAATCAGAATTGCGCCCGCCATCAGGTAGCCGCCCACCTGCGGAAAGATCTGCTGCAGCACCGCCGCCGCGATGCGATCTTCCGAGGCATATTGAATCCCCCGCGCAAAAATCGTTGCGCCGTGCGGGTTGCCGTGCAGCGGAAGCACCATCATGTAAGCCGCGCTGGCCAGGATGTATGTCACGACCACGAACGCCACGCCCAGGGCGAGCGAAAGCGGAACGTTGCGCCGCGGATTCTTGATTTCCCCAGCCGTAAAGGTCACGTTGTTCCAGGCGTCGCAGGAAAAAAGAGACCCCACTTGAACCACCGCCAAAATCACGATCGGCCCGACCAGCGCGATCCGCCCCTGCGCGCCCACCTGCACCGGATGCATCGCGCTCCACCCGGCGTTCCGCCAGAAGTAGCTCCAATGCTCGCCAAAGTTCGCAGCAATCGCAGCGCCGCTGCGCCCCACCGTAAACCCGAGCAGAACCAGCCCTGCCAGTGCCAGCGCCTTGGCCACGGTAAATACGTTCTGCATTGCCGCGCCAAGTTGCACACCCCTAATGTTCACTGCGGCAACAAACGCTACCACGGCGATGCCGGTAAGATTCGCCGTGCTTACGCCGATGTCCATGTTGCCCAGCACCATGGGTCCCACAGGAATCGCCGGAACGTGCGCGATATGCCACAGCCAGTGGGTGCTTGAGACCGTCGGGAAGAACACTCCCAGGAATTTGCCGAAAGCGACGCACACCGCGGCGATCGTTCCCGTCTGAATTACGAGAAACAGCGTCCATCCGTAGAGAAATCCCCACAGAGGGCCCAGCGATTCGCGCAGGTAAACATACTGTCCGCCGGCCTTGGGCATCATGGCCGCCAGCTCGCCGTAGCTCAGCGCGCCGATCATGGTCATCACTCCGGTAACGATCCACGCCGCCAGGTAGAGCGCCGGCGAATCCGTGCCGCGCGCAATATCGCTGTCCACGATGAAGATGCCGCTGCCGATCATCGAGCCCACCACGATGGTGGTCGCGCTGAACAGGCCGAGCCTTTGCACCATCTGCGGGCCGGCGCCCAAACCCGTCAATGTCTCGGTTTGCGCCGACGTCGCGCTGGCAGAGCCATCGCTGCCCGACTTTCGTGCGCCGGATAGAGGATCGGTACCGGTCTTCGTGTCCAAGCTTTACACTCCAATGCCTCGGGCGCCTCGTTTCCTGCCCAGGGCGAGGCTCCCGACGTTCGCATGTTTCCTGCTTTCCAAATAAAACATGCTCGCTGCCCACAATGACAAGTAATTTCGCAAATCCGCCCGTGGGCCGTGCACGTCCCGCAAATTCTCGACAGCCCGATCGTATCGAATCAATGTCCCGAATTTGTCGGCAAACCGCCGCCGGCGTCGGCAGGTAAGCCAACAGCGAAGCAGGAGCCGCAATCCTCGCATCCCCACAAGGGACTTTCGTCGCAAATCACCGGCCTTCCCCAATCCCGACGGGAAAAACCGGGACAACCCCTTGCAAATCGTTATATTCTGTCCTCATTAGCCCGGCGAGCAACTGTTTCCCCCTTCAGCGCCAATCAGCTCCCGGGCCTGAAGACGATCAGATCGCACTGGCATGGAAGAGACCCCGAAGCGTCCCCCCGCCGACCCTCCCACGCAGTTTGGCTCTGCCGCTGCGGTCAGTAATTCTGCGGACAATCTGCGTTCTGACGAAACCCTCGTCCCCCTGTCCCGCTCTGCCGAAACCGTCATTGTGCCGCCGTCCCGTTCGGACGAAACCATCATCACCGGCGCAGGCAACACGCGCGCTGACCGGGCCGGGTGGGGCGACAAAGATCCTGAGCTCCAGCCGGGAACCATACTTGCCAACCGGTACGAGATCCTCAGCGTGCTCGGCACGGGAGGCATGGGTTCGGTCTACAAAGCGCAGGACCGGGAGCTCGATCGGCTGGTCGCGCTCAAGGTGATCCGGCCTGAGCTGGCGCGCAATCCCGCAATCGTCGATCGGTTCAAGCAGGAGCTGCGCCTCTCGCACAAAGTCACGCACCGCAACGTGGTGCGAATGTACGACCTCTCTGAAGATTCCGGAATGCGCTTTGTCACCATGGAACTGGTGATAGGCCGCGATCTGCGAAGCATCCTCGAAGAACGCGGAAAGCTGCCGCCCGATGAGGCCGTAGATATCTTCCAGCAGATTTGCATTGCCCTGCACGCCGCGCACAGCGTGGGAATCCTGCATCGCGACCTGAAGCCGCAAAACGTGATGCGGGAAGATGACGGGCGCGTGGTGGTCATGGACTTCGGGCTGGCGCGCACCATCGAAGGCAACGACGGGCTCACGCAGACCGGCGCGCTCATCGGCACCCTCGACTATATGTCGCCCGAGCAGGCCCTGGGCAAAAAACTCGACCAGCGATCAGACATCTTTACCCTGGGACTGATCGGCTACGAGATGCTGACCGGCGCCATGCCGTTCCGGGCAGAGAGCGCAATCGCGAGTCTGCTCAGCCGCACCCAGCAGCGCGCCGTGCCGGTGGCCGACGTCGATAAAAACATCCCGGGCACGCTCAGCAACATCATCGCCAAATGTCTTGAGAAAGATCCGGCAAACCGCTACCAGAGCGCTGAAGAACTGGATGCGGATATTCGCGCGTGGCAGGGCAAGGGAGGGGGCAAAAAAGTTTCTGCTTCTTCAACGCGCATGCGCATAATCCGCATTCGCGAGCTTCCGTGGCAGCGTTTCGCGGTTACCGGCGTCGTGATCGTGGCCATCGCAGCCGCAGTTGCCTGGTTCGCCATCCGCAGGCAGCTGGCCGCGAAATCGGCTACGCATGCGCCGGTCTCGGTGCTGGTTGGCGACTTTCAAAACAATACCGGCGACCCCGTTCTCGATAACACCCTGGAACCTATGCTCGGTCTGGCCCTGGAAGGCGCCAGCTTCATCAACGCCTCCAGCCGTGAGGATGCCCGCAAGCTCGCCGAGAAACTCCCCAATCCAACCAGCAGGCTCGACGAGCAGTCAGCGCGCCTGGTCGCTCAAAACGAGGACGTCAACGCCATCATTACCGGCGAGATTAACTTGCGAGGCGACGGTTACGATATTTCGGCGGTGGCGCTCGACGCCGTCAGCGGCAAGGAACTTGCAAAATCTGAGATTACCGTCGCCAATAAGCAGGACATCCTGAAGAACCTTCCCCAGTTGGCGGCGCCGATTCGCAAAGCTCTCGGCGACACCACGCCTGCCTCCGTGCAGTTTGATGAGGTCAGCGGAGGCTTCAAGGCCGCGTCCCTTGAGGCTGTTCACCAGGACGCAATCGGCGTTGACGAGCAATTCGCGGGCAAGTTCCAGGAGGCGTTCGATTCGTTCCAGAAGGCCGCACAGCTTGATCCGAACTTTGCGCGGCCCTATACCGGCATGGCTGCCATGGCCCAGAACCTGGGCAAACCCGGGGATGCCTTGAATTACATGAAGCTGGCCATGCAGCACGAAGACACCATGACCGAGCGGGAACGCTATCGCGACCGTGGGCTGTACTATCTCATCACCAGTGACTGGCAGGATTGTGTTCAGGAATACACGCAGCTCGTCACGCGCTACCCTGCCGATCGCGTCGGCCAGAACAACCTTTCCGGCTGCTATACGCAATTGCGCGACGCGCCCAAGGCGCTTCAAGCGGCCAAGCAGGCGGTCAAGATCGTTCCTAAGGGCGTGGGCCAGCTGCTGAATCTGGCGTTCATCAGTACATTTGCTGGAGATTTCGCCGAAAGCGAGAACGAAGCGCACACCGCGCTCCAGATCAATCCCAAGGCCGCCCAGGCATTTCTGGTGCTCGCAGAAGCGCAGTTGGGACAGGGACAGATCGATAAAGCAGCCGAAAGCTACCAAAAGCTTGAAACTCTCGGACCAGTGGCCACCTCCACTGCGGCTGCTGGGCTTGCCGATCTTGCTGCTTACCAGGACAAGCACGCAGACGCAGAGAGCATCCTTGCTCAAGCGGCTGCTGCAGACGTGGCTGCGAAGAACACCGACAACGCCGCGAGGAAGTACGTGGCGTTGGGATACATCGAGGAGATCCGGGGCAAGCATGCGGCCGCGATCGCAGACACGGACAAAGCCCTGGCGCAAAGCCAGTCGACAACAATCGAGTTCCTGGCGGCCGGCAACTATGTCGAATCGGGAGAGTTCGCGAAAGCGCAGAAGCTCGCGACGACCCTCTCTTCGGCACTGGCGACTGAGTCACAGGCTTACGGAAAAATCATCGATGGGATGATCGCCCTCAAGCGGAAAGACACTAATGAAGCCATTCGCCAGGTCAGGGCCGCGAACAACTTGCTCGATACCTGGATCGGCCACTTCGATCTGGGGCTCGCCTACCTTGACGCGGGAGCCTTCACGCAGGCTGACTCAGAGTTTGATGAGTGCATAAAACGGCGAGGCGAAGCAATCGAGCTCTTCATGGATAACGTGCCAACCTATGCTTACTTTCCGCCCGTGTATTACTACGAAGGCCGCGCGCGTGAAGGAATGAAGAGCGAGGGGTTCGCGGAATTTTATAAGACCTACCTCAGCATTCGCGGGCAGTCGTCCGACGATCCGTTGGTTGCTGACATCCGTCATCGTCTGGGCAACTAGAACCAGCTCATAACCCGAGTCAAAGCGAAAGACATCCCGCTGGGGCTCACAACTTTTGGATCGTTGCGTCGAATCTGCGATCGCGCTTCCCAGATGCAGCATTTGCAATGGTGCTGTAGTTTGATTGACGCCGGCTAGAAGCTCGCGCACTGCCCTTGTTTCTTTGAAGCGGTGTTTCCTCCTCCCGTAATCGTATTGTTGGCCTGACAGAGCAAGGTGCCGGTTACTTTGTTCGATGAAACCTGAGTTGGCCCCGTGTTGCTCTGGTCCGTCAGGCTCCCGCTGACTGTATTCTGCGACAGGATCGATGACGCCGAGTTGGTTTGGTCAACGAGGTTCCCGCTGATGGAATTCAGAGTCAGCACCGAGGCTCCCGAGTTGCTTTGATCCGTCAGGCTCCCCCCGACTGTGTTTCCCGACAAGGTGGTCGAAGCCGTATTGTTCTGGTCTGTCAGGCTCCCTTTGACGGTGTTACCGGTCAACGCAACGGCGGCCTTGTTCGATTGAAGGGTGACGCTGCCGGTGATTGAGTTGCCCGGACATGCGGGCGTTCCCGCGCCGATTGTTGCAGCTGTTCCAACGCTCTGGAATACGAGGTTGCCCCCTACGCTGGCCCCGCAAAGCTGGTTCTGGGCAGCGCCCGTTGGAATGTTCTGAGCCGTGAAGTTGCCGTTAATCTTTGTTGTCAGCCCAATGGAATACGTGCCCGCTGTGATCTGGATGCTGCCTCCGATCGTAGCGTTGCTGAGCCCGAGGTTGCCGCCCGTCTCGGTAATGTTTCCGGTGACGCCGCCTTTCAGGAAGATACAACTCTGTCCACTCGAAACCGTGATGTTGCCGCTGAACGTGCCAACATACACGCCGTTGCAAGTCGTGCCGGAAGCCGGGACGGTTGTCTCTGAAGTGAGAGTGAAGGTTTGCGTCGCCGCCGGACCCACCCCATTCTGCGCCGTAAAGGTGATGGTGTAGATGCCGCTGACCGTGGCTTTCCCGCTCAGCGTACCGGTGCCATTATGGTTGTCAACAAATATCAATCCGCCGGGCAGCGCCCCATTCTCTGTGATCGTGGGGACCGGGAAGGCCGCGGTGGTCACGGTGAACGTGCCGGATGTGCCCACCGTGAACGTCGTGCTGTTCACGCTGGTAATGGCCGGGGCCTCATCCACCATGAACGACTGCGGGCTCCCTGTCGCCGCCGAGTAGTCTGTTGTCGCCGAGGCGCTTGCTGTCAGGGTGCAGGTACCCGTTCCAATGAAGCTCACCAGGTTGCTTGACACCGTGCACGCGCCTGTTGTGCTCGAGACCACCGATTCCTTCGGTAAGCCATTGCCCGAGTAAGTATACGCCGGCGTAAAGCTGCCGCCGTAAAACGCATTCGGCGAAGGGGGATTGCTAATGCTGATCGTTGCGGGCGCCTGCTGGATGGTCACTGTGCCGGGCACAAAAAGGAATGAATAATTCGCCGCAGCCAGCGTGCCGGTCGTGATCGTGATCGGATAACTGCCCGCATTGCTCGTTGAAGTAGCCGTAGTGGTAAGCACCGGTGCGCCGGTCACTACCGGAGGATTGGCAGTGGCATCGCCATTCACATAGCCGCTCAAGCTAAAGGTCAACGAGGAAGGAAGCGCTGGCACCTGCCCATAAGTCGCCGTGAGATTTGCCGTCACCTTGATGACCGCCGGAGCAACAGTGAACGACTGCGTCACCGACGCGGCGCTGTAGTTGTTGCCCGCCGGCACCGACGCCGTGATCGTGCACAAGCCGGCCCCGGTCGTCGTGCCGCTCGCCGTGCCGGTCGTCGTACCCACGCTGCACGGCCCTATTGCCGGCGCCGAAAAGCTCACCGGCTGCCCGGAGCTGGATGTCGCGCTGACTGTGAATCCGCCGCCATACTGCACGCCCGGTAACGTCCCAAAGCTGATCGTTTGCGATTGCGTCGTGGAACCTTGCGGCAGGATCGTGAATGTTGCAGACACGGGACTCGCCGCGTTGTAAGCGGTGCCCGTTGTCGCCGTGGTGCTGTCGCCCGCCTGCGACGCGGTAATCGTGCAGCTTCCCTGGCTGGTGAGGTTCACACTCGCCGAAGAAACGCCGCTCGAGATCATCTGGCTGCCGATCGAACAAGCGCCCGTTGCGCTGAAGCTGACCTGCAGCCCGGAGGTAGCCGTCGCCGTCACCGTGATCGGCGAACTGGAAATCGTGACGGAACTCGGCGGCAATGGGGCCGTAAAGACGATTGTCTGGTCCAGCGTTTGCACCGCCGGCGGTGACGGCACGCTTTGCCGCTGCGTTCCCGTGGCTGTGTCTGCAACAAGAGTGGTCGTGATGGTGTAGACCACCTTGGTTGCCGTCGTATCCGGGTCGGTGTCCGTGAACGTCGTTGCGGGCGGATTTCCCCCAATCCCGCTGACGCTCCCGATTTCGATCGCCGGCTCAGTGGTTTGGCCGTACGTGGACTGCCGATAGATCGTGTAGGTCTGGACCACGCCGAAGGCCGGCGCCATCCAATTCACGATGACGTTGTTCGACCCCGGCGGCAGCGTATAGGTCGCTGAAGGCGGCGGGCGAACGAACGAGTTGGCGGTATCGTAAGTCAGCTCGGTCGTGGTAGCGCCGCCACTGCCCAGCGTCACATTCCCGCCGCTGCCTAGCGTCACATTCCCGCCGCTGCCCAGCGTGACGTTACCGCCGCTACCCAGCGTGACCGTTCCGCCGCTGCCCAGCGTCACATTGCCGCCGCTGCCTAGCGTCACATTCCCGCCGCTACCCATCGTGATGGTGCCACCGCTGCCCAGCGTCACATTCCCACCGCTGCCCAGCGTCACATTCCCGCCGCTGCCCAGCGTGATGGTGCCGCCACTGCTGAAGCTGTAAGTGCCCGGGCCAACCACCGTGGGAGTTCCTCCGCTGCCCAGCGTGATCGTGCCGCCGCTGCCCAGCGTCACATTCCCGCCACTGCCCAGCGTGATCGTTCCGCCGCTGCCCATCGTAATGGTCCCGCCGCTGCCCAGTGTCACGTTGCCGCCGCTGCCCAGCGTCACATTTCCGCCGCTGCCCAGCGTGACCGTTCCGCCGCTGCCCAGCGTCACGTTGCCGCCGCTGCCCAGCGTGACATTGCCGCCGCTGCCTGCAGACAAATCGCCGCCCAGCGTCACACTTCCACCGCTCCCCAGGGTGACATTGCCGCCGCTGCCCAGCGTGATGTTTCCGCCGCTGCCCAGTGTGATGGTCCCTCCACTGCCCAGCGTGACGTTCCCACCGCTCCCCAGCGTGATGTTTCCGCCGCTGCCCAGCGTGATCGTTCCGCCGCTGCTGAAGGTGTAAGTGCCCGGGCCAACCGTTGTCGGAGTTCCGCCGCTGCCCAGCGTGATCGTGCCTCCACTGCCTAACGTGACCGTGCCCCCGCTGCCCAGCGTCACATTTCCACCGCTCCCCAGCGTGATCGTTCCACCGCTGCCCAGCGTCACATTTCCGCCGCTGCCCAGCGTCACATTTCCACCGCTCCCCAGCGTGATGGTCCCGCCGCTGCCCAGCGTCACGTTTCCGCCCGCGGCAATGTTCAACGGCGATGCAGAAGAGCCAAACGAAAGTAAGCTCGCCAGGGCTGCGAACTCGCCGCCGGTGGCGCCCACCTGGCGCAAGTCGATGTTGGTCACATCGTTGTATCCGCGCAACGGTGCAGTCGGCGCCACGCCGTCGTAAGTAATGTTTTGTCCATCCGTCCACGCAGGACTAATGGGCGCAATCGGCCCATCCACCCGGTAATAAGGCGCATCCGTGCCGATCGGAGTGCCGTCGCAATGCAGCGTAGCGGCGCTCGCCGTCGTGGTGCCCGATGTGTAGGGAACGTACCAGGCCGAGGTCGGGATCGTTGCGGCAGTGCCGGAGCCATCAGTGAGCGAGGTCACATTCCAATCAGGTCCATTCAGGCTTTCGAGTGTCTGGTTGGAGTAGGCAACGGTGCCGTTCGGTCCCAGGCCATCGAGTTGGAACAGATAATTCATCACGCTCTGATAGTTCGGCTTGCAATTCACGTCGAAGATCGGGATGTAGCTGCCGTGCGTGTCATAGTAGAGGCCGCCGTGGGTCAGGCCCAACGTATGGCCGATCTCGTGGTAAAGCGTGCCGGCGATGACATTGGCGCGCTTGCTCATGTCCTGGTTTGGGGCCGTCTCCCAAAGGCCAAGGGTGACGGCTGAATCGGAGCCGCCCAGATCGGAGTAGCCCGAGATGCTCGTAACCGTGCCGGATGTAAGCCCGATGACCGGCTCAGGCAATGGGTCGTTTAGGGGATAGTTCCAGCCGCTTGTGACACCGGCAGGAGTTGCGATTTGAATTGTCTTCGTGTCGGGACAGCCGGTCGTGTCGTACACCCCGTCGAGGCTCGGCATTCCCAGCACGCCGGTGATTGTGACGCGCTTCGGGCAGGCGTTGATCCCAGTGCCCCGGTCAGCGGTGGTGATGGTCGTAGTTGCCCCTGAAACTGCGATCGAGATCAAGGTCCCATACCGCGTGTTCCAGGCCGGTATGGCGAGAGAGAATCCGAATAGGACGTAGTGATAGCTATCCTTCTGGCCATACGGGAAACGAGCTGTACAATCCCCGCCCGTCGCGCACGAGGCAAAATTGCGTGGCCACACCTTCGAGATTTCCAGGCTGCTGTCCCAGCTCACGACCCCGGGCTCGTTGGGGAACTCGCACAGTTGGCCGCTGTCGGTGCACTTGTCTTCGAGAATCGGGTTGCCGATTTCGAGGTGGAGATGGATTGGAGGCGACATCGAGGCGAATGCCTGCGTGACCATCGCCAGCGGATCGTTGCCATCGGCGTCAGGCGACGGGTACAAATTCTCCTGGGTGAAATCGCAGGTGCCGTCTTGGAGCAGCGCGGAGCACATGTAATCGAGTTGAACGAACAGATCCTTTTCGCCCAGCACTGCGCCCGGCAATCCTACCCACGATCCGGTCTTCACGTCGTAATATCCTGGCTGCCCTGCATGGGGATCGCCCGCCGGCGGCCCGATTTTCCAAGCGTCCAGAATTCCGTCACTACTCCTGTTGTTCACCGGCGTGCTCAGAATCACCGCCGCATAGGCGTTACCGGCATTCAGCGTCTCGGTGTACTGGCTCGGTTGCCCCAGCGTCACGGAACTCGCGCTGTCGTTCCAGCCTCCGCCGCCGAAGATGTTTGTGACCTCTCCCGTGCCGCTCGCTCCGCCGACCGCGTCATAAAATCCTTGCACGGTCTGGGACAGGGCTCCGGTGGCCGCGGTTGGTATGGCCGAACCGTCGTAAATCACCACTGACTTGAGCGGGAAGTTCGGAGACAGCACGCGATAAATCACCACCAGGCTTGCGCCCTCAGAAAGCGGCAATGCCGTTCCTCCGCCGTCGGGCAGCGAAACGTTAAATGTGCCCGAGGCGTAGCGTATCCCATTCGCTCCGACGGGAATATAGGTGTTTACGTCGGCGCGATACACGCGCAGCGTGCCGCTCAACCCATCGTCGGTGTAAAGTTGGTCGCTCCCGATTTGCTGCCCGGTGATCGTATAGCCCATGAAGGTCGCACTGGTGGTCGAAGGCGACGACGTATTCTCCACCGTTTCCCAATACAGGTAAGCAGCTAGAATGTCGGCGCCGTCGGGAACGCTATTAGGCCCGGTGTTGGAGATGGTGATGGCTCCCGTCGCGATGCCGCCCTTACCCATCCCTCGTAGATTGACTCCCGCGGACACATAGTCACCCGTGACGAAATAGTTATTCAGGAGCGAGAGTTGGTTTGCCGCAGGCGGCTGCCCGGTCGACAGAACCAGCGAAACCGAGGATCCAACAGTCGTCTGCGTACCGGCGGCCGGGTTTTCGCTGATCACACTCCCCGCGGGAACAATGCTGCTTGATTGACTTGTCACATTCCCCACAATCAGACCTGCACCCGTGATGGCCGTTGTCGCGTCCGATTGCGTCTGATCCACAATGTTGGGCACAGCCACCATCGCCAGGCCCGTTGAGACGACCAGGTCGACCGCCGAGTTGGGCATAACCAGCGTCCCGGCAACCGGGTTTTCGCTGATCACATCGCCCGAGGGCACTGTGCTGCTTGATGCAGTGGTCACATTCGCCACCAGACCCGCACTCCCGATGGCCGAAATCGCTGCCGCTTGCGTGAAGCCCACAACATTGGGCACCGCAACCTCGGGTTGTACAGCATTGCCCTGGAGTAAAACGCTCTGCATTGCATTCGCAGCATTGAGAGCGTTGTCAGTAATGACGGCCGTGCCGGTGAGCGGGCTGCCCACCGCTTGCGGCTCGAAGCTGATGCTCAGGTTGCAGGACACGCCCGGCGCCAGCGAGAAGGTCGCGGTGCAATCGGATGGCGTACCCGGGCCGGAAACCTGACCAAAGTTGGATCCGACGACCAACCCGGGGGAAATGGCATTCAACGCCTGGTTGCCGATGTTCCGAATCGTGACAGATTGCGGGCTGCTCGTGCCGAACTCATTGGTCGCGGCAAAGCTCAAAGAGGGCGGCTGCGAGAGTTCAAGCTCCACCACCTTGGACAAATCCGCGAGGAAGATCTCGCCGGCCGCACCTACTCCCACGCCGAGGACGCCGGGGGTACCCAACCCGGAGACTGGCAGGATTGTCTGCACGCCCGCCGGCGTAAGCTCCATTACATCGTTGATGTAGTAATTCGTGGCGAAAACATCCCCCGCCGCATCCACCGCCACGCCGATGGGGTCATCCAGTCCGGTGAATGGCAGAGTGGTTTGCGTCCCGCTCGCTGTCACTTCCACAACCTGGTTGCTGCCGGAGTCGGCGATGATGACATCGCCCAGCCCATCCACGGCCACGCCTTGCGGGACGTTCAGCCCGCTGCCCACCGTGGTCTGCGGACCGCCTCCTGCCGGGACCTCCACTACCCGGTTGTTATAATAATCGGCAATGAAAACATTCCCCACCCCGTCCACTGCCACGCCCGACGGGTTGTTCAGTCCGCTGCCCAGCGTGATCGGCTGCCCGCCTCCTGCAGGGATCTCCAGCACGGTACCGTTGGTCTTCTGTACGGCGGTATAGACGTTACCCGCTCCATCCACCGCCACGCCTTCGAGGGTGCCCTGCCCGCTGACGAGGGTCGTCTGCGTCCCGCTACCGGCCGCAACCTTCACCACCCGCCCGTCTTGCCAGGTTGCAATGAAAATATTGCCCGCCGCATCCTCGGCAATACTGTACGGGTCCGCCACTCCGCTGGCCACCGTGGTCTGCGTACCCGGACCAAACGCGATCGCCGGTCCTTGGCCAACGCCGTAGATCAGCTGGGTCGCGATGAGGTTGGCTGGGGTGTTGTTGTCGAAGAGCTCCACCGCGCCCATGCGCAATCCCGGCGCGATGGGAGCGAAGGTCACATCGGCTGTGCAGATGCCCGGACCGGTGAAGCCGGTACACGTGCCGGCGCTGGACAGCGAGAAGTCAAGTCCGGGCGTTGTGACGCCTTGGGTCACCACCTGAACCGAGCCGATAGTCTTGCCCGCCGGGATGCTGAAGGTCTCGGGCAGTGTGTTGCTGCACGGCTCCGGTGTGTTTGCTCCCGAGGGGCAGACGTTGATGTTGCCGAAACTGCTCGGCGTGAAGGTCCAGCTCAGGATGTCGTTGTTTTCATCAAAGCCACCCGTCGAGGCCGTGAAGCCGGCGTAGGCCGAGTTGTTGGTCAAACCGATTGTTGCCATATTGAAGGCCACGCCTGTGGGAAAAAGGTCGTTGCCATCCAGAATCACGTCGAGGCACGGCTGGGTGCCGCAGGCGGTCTGCGTAGCTGCCGGTTGGGTGGAGTAGGTAACTGTCACCGTGTGCACATTGCCGTCGGCCAAAGCAATGCTTGTGCCCGTCAAAATGTTTTCGCCGATCACGCAGCTAAATGAGCCTTGGCCCTCGCCATTGGGTATGTTCTCGCAGTTCCCGCCTGTTCCATTGCTCGCAATGAACACACTATTACCCGGCGGATATTCATTACCGTCGTTGTTATAGGTCTTGAACCCTATGGCCACACTGTTCGGGATGCCACCGGTTGAACCCCCGCAAAAGAAGTTGTTTCCACTGAGGGGATCGTCGGCGAATCCCATCCCACAACCGCCCGGGCCCAGTGCGCTTGTTCCTGCAGGCGAATTCTGCACCACGAATGCAAATCCGTCGGCAGAGCCGCCCGTCAACTGAAACGTGAAGGTGGTGGAAAAGGAACTGCCAACCCGCTGCGGGGTGGTGTACCAGGCAGACCCGTCTTGACCCGTCGCAGCCGGGTTAATCTGCAGCACGCTCCCTTGGAGACTGGCGTTTCCGTTCAACGCTAGGCAACTTTGGTTGGGGAAATCCGGCGAATAACTGGGCGAACTTGGGCAGGTCGGCGATCCGAATGCGGCGCGCCCCCCTGTCAAAAACAGAGCCACAATCACAGCTGACGTCATCCATCTCGCGCCTCCGAACTTCGCAAATCCCCTGGCCGCAGCTTCTGGCTGCGAACTCAAGTTCCCGCGGACTGCAAAGCGAGCGAAAACGGACATCCCTGCAAAACGCACTCTGGCGGGCAAGCCAGCACACTGCTTGGTCATCATGTTTTAGATCTCCCGGGGAATCGGAGCTGACGGTAAATCTACTTTGAAAACACGGGAAGGGCCCGAGATCGGACGCGGATCTCCCACTCACAACGGGCAAGCGCCCGGTCGCTCGGCGCAGTGCTTCCTCTCGCCGAGTCAAAGATTCAATTGGCCATCGGGGAAATGGCGCCGCTTTCAGGCTATTCATGCCTCACAGGTGGACCACGTCTCTGGCACCTGTGGGAGAGAGCCATCCAGGGGTGATGTCACCAGAATCTATTGAGGATAGTCTCTTGTCAAGACGCGCGACCCCATCCACGCCGAAATTAATATTCGACGACAACGATCGCATGTTACGACGGTCACCCTCCCCGCCAGCCCCTTCTCGATCCATCACGTGTGCTGGTGCCCGGAGGGGGACTTGAACCCCCACGGCCGATAAAGGTCTGCGGATTTTAAGTCCTATTTTGCCATCTTTGCAGTGAGTCGCATGAAGTCGCATTCTGTTGAATAACTACATTATTATCACATATTTAAATATGCACATTAGATCGCACGATGTTGCACTGAGCTGCATGAAATTCCGGTACAAAGTATCCCCATAAGTATCACCAGCATTGCCCTGAAAAAGATGCAGATTGGTCGCCATGGCGAGCAGCGAGATTTGCCTTCGCACGGACTTAGCCTGGAAAGACGGTTGCATTTGCAAGATCGAGTTTACTTTAGCGTCAGTATGCGATGGCTTGCCGACATTTGACATCCCGTTAGCGATTGGGGCATATGGACGACACGCTGGAACCGGCGATCAAGATCGAGACGAAGTCTGTGTCGCGGACCGACCATTGAAGGCTCGGTTGTTCCCGCTTTAAGCCGTAGCCCTATCATGTCATTGCGAAAGGCATTCGAGCCTTTCGAGACAAATACTCAAATAGGAAAGCCGAAATCGTGGGAACTACGTCTGCTCTCGGATTTGAATCGAAGCCCTGGGCGACACCACATTGAAGACCATCGCTCGCGAATTGGTGGATACGGTGCGCCGGAACACGACCATCGATTGGACTGTCCGCGCACATCTCTGCGTTCTGGTGAAACGCATCTCAGAAAGTACGGGTACCCGCCTGACAAGCAGGAGAAGGCGACACTGTGCTGGAACAGGCAGAGGTACTGTCGGCAGGATAGGTAATGGCTTGAGCTCGGCACAGCCTGCGGTCCCACGATTCCCGGACGCTGGCTGACTTGAACGAAGCCGCTGCGGCGGCGGACGCTTGCGCGTGCGGCTGAACCGGCCTT
>OKRB01000072.1:0-25478 GCA_900290245.1 Candidatus Sulfuritelmatomonas gaucii
GGGCCTTCAGCGAGCCGTTGTCGCCGTCATTGGACTGGTTCCACAGGCTCGCCGCGCTGGCGCCCCCAGTTTTGTAATCGGCGTAATAGAAATCGGTGCCGCCGACCGCAACATCCCACGGCGTGGAGGCCAACCCGTTGACTGCCGGACCGTACTGGGTGATCCACTGATCGTTGGCATTGTCGCAGCCGGTCGAACCGCTATCGCCGCTTGCGACGAGAACCGTTTGTCCCTGCGCCGCAGCCTGCTGCCATAGCTCGGACCACAGAGTGTTTCCTGAAGAAAGCAGAATGCCTTCGCAATCTGTGAAGCTCACGCTGAGAATGGTCGCCTGGTTGTCGTCGACCGCGCGCAGGGCCGCCAGGTAGAGGGGATCGACGAGATTGGTGTCATTGGGAGTGCCAGTGAAGACGCCACTCGTATTGGCGATGTAGAGATCGACAGTAGCTCCGGGAGCGACGGCTCCGGCCTCTTCCACGTCAAGGTACGACTCAATGTCGACGGGGCTCTGATCTCCCGGATCGCTGCCGTCGATAACTAACTGGGGAGCCGCGCCCGATAAACCGAAGAGCTTTTGATAGGCCTGGACCAGGCTGAGATCGATGTTGGATTCGTTGATGACGCCGATGGTTTGACCAGCACCGTTGATGCCCGCCTTGTAGAGCGGCGCGAGATCGTACTGGGTGGCGAAATCCTCGGGAGCCAGGGCATAGAACGTACTGGAACCATTGGGAAGGGTCCAATCCACAGTGGCGCGATGGTTGCGTGGCGAATAAGAGGCCTGGCCAAGGGTTTCTAGCGCAGGCCTGGCATGAGTGCTGTCGAGGGGCGAGAGACCCTTGATTAGCGGCGCGAGCGCAACGGGAATCTTGAGAGCGGTTGCGTTGGCGTAGCGCGTTTCGCCATTCACGTTGTACTGGTGAATCTCAGCATGAAAGGCGGAACGCATTGCGCCCGTGGTACCGGAAAACTCGATCAGTTGGCGGCTCTTCGAAATCTTTGCGACGCTGAGGCTGTTCGACGTGAGCCAGGATGACGCGGTCTGGAGGTCGGAGTCGGAGGGACCAAACTGTGCACCGAATTGCTCGGGCGTAAGCCACTTGTGGTAGTTCGCGGACCCGGTTATGGAAACGGATTGCAGAAACTGGTCGAGCTCGGCCTGGCGGTCAGGTGGGCGATTGAGCAAGAGAATCATGCGGCCGGCCGGGAAGGAATCAGAGACGGCGCCGTTGTCAATGGCACCGCCCGCCATAGGATGCACGCTTCCGCGCAAAGTGACGAGATTGGTTTCATCCAATTGTTGCGTGACGAGCGAAGCAGGCTGATTCTGTGCAGCAGCGGGAAGCGCAAGCATAGCGCTCAACAGGAAGATGAGCCCAATTCGATTCATGCTGCGCCTTCGGCCCTTATGGAGCAGGGGCCGACGATGCTTTCTTTGCGAAAAGCGGAGGGATCATGCTGCATCAGATCGAGGGAATTATACAGCCAGCGGAAAAAACAGAAGTTACGTTGGTCACGAGGCCAGGTCAGGCTACGGGACGGATTTCATATTCCAATCTTCCTGTGGCGCGCAGTTCAACCTCAAACAGAGTTTTATCCGGGACCGGGCCGACCACCTCGGCGCAGGGCAATTCGGGATCGGGGCATGCTGCGGGTCGCGGCCCGGTGATCTGGACTGGCGCGGGACGCATGGAGTATTCGGCGGGCGAAACGACCGAGTTGGGATCGAAGACGGGCACTCGTTCCACGATTTCGCCTTCGCGCTGAATGGTGACATGGATGCGGTCGTTGGCGAAGACAATCGTTTTTTGGCCGCCGCCGGGGAGTGGATAGTTGATGGTGGGGTAGCCCTTCTCCTCACTGAAGTGCGCATCGAGTCCGGAAGCTTCGGCCGGGAGCGGGCCGCCGGGGGATGTCCCCCACGCCGTTTCGGTGCCTTTGGTTTGTGATTGCAGAAGCACGCCGTTCAAGGGCGACCACACCAATGTGAGGCCCAGGCGCTGTTGTTCTGTGATGACCTTGGGGGCCGACGCGAAGGCCGCGTAATAGGAAGGGCGGCGCAGATAACTGAAGACGATTGGCTCGCGCGTGTCTTGCAACTGCTCCTCAAACGAGTCTTCGTTGAGCGGGCGCAACATTTTGCGCGCCTCGTCGATCTGCTCGGCGGTGGGATGCCAGTCATAATGGGCCCGCTGCAGGAAGCGATATGGAGAGAGCGCCTCAAATTCGCCCACGTTGAGAGCGTCGACCTTCGGCCACATCTTCTGCATCTTTTCGCGCGCCTCCTTGATCTGCTGGGCGCGGCGGTCGGGCGGAGTTGCGAAGGCACGCATGATGACGGCGCGCTCGGCAAGCGGCGTGTCGGCGCCGGCGAAGATGGAGTGCTGCTGGCGGGTTTCAATACTGCGGTTGGCAACCCAGTATGGCTTGCCCGGCTCAGGCAGAAGGTTGTAGGAGAGCCATTTGCCGAAGCGGTTCTCTTCTTCGATGAGGATGTCGCCGAGAGGCGTGCCGCGCCAGTAGTGATAGGCCATCTGCAGGTTTTCGTGATGCGTGTTGAGCGTGTAGCCGAGGTCGGGGCCGTCGTGCTCGTACATGTAGCCGCAGGGACTTTGCAGCTCGGTTGGACTGGCCTCCACCTGCTCCTTGAGCCGCGCCGAGAGCGCTGCATCGGGATACAAGGCGAGAAAGGCGGCGCCGCCGGCGAAGATATTCGAGTACTGGTTGGAATAGCTCTTGCCGTGGCTGATCAAGTCGGGATCGAAGAGCGTGGCGTGCAGCGCCTTGCGGCAGCAATCAACGGCGCGCGCGTGGAGATCAGGAGTGATGGGCGGGCCCGACTTGAGCAGGCGCAGCGCCTCGGAGATGAACTTGACAGCAAACGCCGTGGCGGCGAGGTTCCACTGTTGCGGACCATACTCGCTGAACTTGCCGTCGGGGCTTTGCATGTTGCACCAGTACTCGAGGGCAAGCTCGAGACGCGCACGCAAGGCTTTGATCGCGTAAAACTGGTTCCACTTTCGGGGGCTCGCGTAGAACCAGACGAGCGTGAGGATGCTCTCCATGATGCGCGCGTTATAGGGGTGAAGCTGGCTGGTGCCGCGCCACACCGAGATGTTGATGAAACCGCGGGCGGGACCGTCGGTTTCAACGCTGTTGGCGATGCGCGGCAGATAGGTGAGGTTGTAGGGCATGTCGAGATCGGCGTCGGCGAAGTCAGAGGGGCGGAGCCGCGACGGGTCGAAGGGCGGTACCTGGGGCACGGCAGCGCCGGCGTCGGCTCTGATTTTTGAAGAAGCAAGCAACTGCGCGGCTGCGGCGGTCAGAAGAAACTCTCTGCGGTTCATCATGAATTTCGCCCCCGTTCGATTGGGTGAAAGTTTCCAGCCAACCACCGTACAGGATGGCGGAGGGAAATTGTCAAGGCGATGGCGGCGTTTAGCAGGATTGAAGCACAAAGACGCGGCGCGCTAATCTTTGCTGTACCGCCAGCGGCGGATTAGTGATTCTCAAGGAACGTCGCGTTCAGCCGCGCGAAGAGCGTATCGAAGTTGCCGTTCTCCGCGGCGAAGCGGAAGCCTTTGACGTTGTCGACGCAAATCTCCGGCGGAGTGGGCTGGGTTTTGAGGATCTCCATCGCCTCGGCGATGAACTTATCGAGAGGCATGGCTCGCGGGTTGTTCTCGCCGTCTCCCAGGCCGGTGGCGACCCAGGGAGGGATCAACTCAAGAACTTCGATGTTGCTGCTGCGAAGCTGGGCACGGAGAGAAACCGTGTAAGAGTGAATGGCGGCTTTGGTAGCGCAGTAAGTGGGCGTGCGCGCCATGGGCATAAAGGCCAGACCGGAAGAGACGTTGAGGACCGTTGCGCGCGGCTGTTTTTGAAGATGAGGCAATAACGCTGCGGTGAGGCGCATAGGGCCGAGCAGGTTTGTCGCAATAGTGGCCTCGGCGTCGGCGAGGTCGGACTGTTGGGCGAGCAGGTTTTCCGCGCGCTGGATGCCGGCGTTATTGATGAGGATGTTGAGAGAAGGAAACTCGGCCGAAGCCCTGGCGGCGAGAGCGCGAATGGAGACGGGGTCCTGCATGTCAACAATGAGGGATTTCATGCCGGGATTGGCGGAGGTTGTTTCGTCGAGAGCCTTTTGACGCCGACCGGCGATGATGACCTGGTTGCCCAGAGCATGGAGAGATTCAGCGAGCCCACGGCCAATGCCCGAGCCGCCGCCTGTAATGAGGATCGTATTCCCGGTGGGATTCATAAGATTCCATTCTCCAAGATGCATGATACCGAGATCCCGTAAAAGGCGACTTTCCAGGCCTGATTCCTGGAATTCGACGAGAGACGCAGGCGAAATTTTGGCGACATCAAACTGCCAAAATGAGCGTCTGAGGCACCTTTTGGAATCTGCGAGGCATCGCAGGATTCAAAGCGGGACCCATTTGGGATTCCGTTACCAGGTTGGGACGCAAAGTGATTGGAGTGATTTGGGTCACTCGTTATCGGAGAGAGGCAACAGCATAATGAACCTCGATGACAATCCAAAGTCCATTGGCGGGCAAGGTTGTTATCGACCTCGACTCATCCGGATTCAGGTATTGCCGATATGCGTCGAAGGAGGGTCCCAAAGTGTCATCTCGACCGTTCGACAACCCGAATGTTGGAAGGACCGCGTTGTCGCCCCTCGCGCCGTCATACCAGATGAGCAGTTCTGCCCTGCCGATGTTGCGGCCCCGTGTGTTTTCGAGCAAGGGAATGAGCCCTGAGGCGGAGTGGCCCGCTGAAGCAGTCGTGGATATCAAGGTCCTGGGCAGGGGTGTGGCCTGGGCACTGGCGATCGAAAGCACCGCGGCATTCGCTATGTATGTTGCGTGGCACCTCTTCACTCTTCTGCGATAGCCAGCCTGCGGCGAGACCCACTTGTTGAATAGTTCGCGTTCTGGTCTACCCACTTGTTTGCTTGATCACCCGTATACTTTTGTGTCATCTCTGATGCCAGGTCGGTGGGCATTTTCTGCTTTGAATCTGCGATGATGGAAAGACGTGCCTGTTGGCACTTTGAACAGACAGGAACACACCGTCCAAGTGAAACCCGCAATGCGCCGAGTGGCGCTGATCTACAACCCGGCTTCTGGTCAACACTCCGCGCGAAGGGATGCGGCTGTGAGGGAAATCATGGCTGCGCTCGAGGAAGCGGGCG
Source organism: Candidatus Sulfuritelmatomonas gaucii (assembly GCA_900290245.1). Classification (GTDB taxonomy): domain Bacteria; phylum Acidobacteriota; class Terriglobia; order Terriglobales; family Acidobacteriaceae; genus Telmatobacter; species Telmatobacter gaucii. Next base: position 5,201 of record OKRB01000072.1, read on the forward strand.
TTTTTGCGGAGGCGTTCGAGACCGGCGCTCCCGGCAGCGCGATGGCTCTTGCAGAGCGGGCGGTTAGCTTGGGATTTGACACGGTTCTTGCTTGTGGCGGTGACGGCACAGTGCACGAGGCGGTGCAGAGCCTCGTTGGGACTGATATTGCATTGGGAGTGGTTCCGCTGGGCACGGCGAACGCTCTCGCCGCAGACCTGGGTCTGATTGCTCCACCGGCCAAGGTGGCGGGCATGTTGTTGCAGGCAGCGCCGACGCGAGTAGCAGTGGGACGCATTTACTTCACCGACCAAAGCAAGAATCCGGCTTCAAGGTACTTCGTTGTTGCGGCGGGAATCGGCGCCGACGCCTTGTTGATGTCGCGGCTGGATGCGAGGCTGAAGCGGCGGCTGGGCTACGTTCTCTACTTGATTGAGGCGATCCGGATCTGGGCGACCTCATCGTTTCCTCTTTTTGAAGCCGTTTTACCGGCAAATGGAAACGGCGGCAGCCGCGTGGTGGATGTATCGCAATTGCTGGCGGTGCGGGTGCGGTCATTCGGCGGCGCGTTGCGCAGGCTGGCTCCAGGGGCGAGTTTGCGCAACGGCAGCCTTAGCCTGCTAGCCTTCAAGACGCAGAGCCGCCTGCGTTACCTGATGTTCCTGCTTGCTGCGGTTACCGGGACGCATACCTTCAGGCGGGAAGTGGAATTGATGGAAACGCCATCCATCGAATGCCGCGCCCGCGCCGGCTCGCGCGAGGCACTGTTCGTGGAAGCGGATGGAGAAGTTCTGGGCTCACTGCCGGTGCGGCTTGAAGTGGTACCTCACTCACTCACTTTGCTGGTTCCGCCTGGCGCCCAGCCGTGACCGGGACGAGTGGATGGCGACGGCGCTGGCTTCTTCCGGCTTCGTGCGGCGTCAATTTCCACGTGAAGGCAAGCAGCACAATGGCGAGAATCGTTGCGACAACGATTGCGTGAAGAGCCACGCTCCAGCCATATCGCTGAGCCAGCAACCCGATGCCTTCGCCCTCGACCATCCGGCCCAGGTAACCGAAGAGACCGAGGAATCCAGCTGCGGTGCCCACGGCTTTCTTCGAGGTGAAATCGAGCGCGCTGACGACGAGCAGCAACACCGTGGGATAAACGAAGAAGCCAATCATGCCGAAGAGGCCAAGGCTGATCCATAACCTGTTTGCGGGTCCGTAGATGATTCCAAGGTAGGAAAGCAGCACGGGGACCATGCAGAGGACGCTAATCATGCCGCGGCGACCGCCCAGTTTGTCAGAGAGCCAGCCCATGAGTATGGTGCTGAAGATCGCAGAGAACTCGAGCGCGGCGGTGCTGACGCCGCCCTGGCCGAGCGTGGCATGCTTCACTTCTTTCAAGTAAGTAGGGCCCCAATCGAGCATGCTGTACCGGGCAATATAGACAAAGAAATTGGCGAACGCAAAAAGCCAAAGATAACCGTTCCGGAGAATATAGTTGGTCAGCAAATCGGCGGTGCCCAACTCCTGCTCTTTTTCCTTGCGGACTCCGGCGGGATAGTCGTTGCGCCACTCCTCAATGGGAGGAAGGCCGAGGGATTGTGGCGTGTCGCGAAGCCGGATGAGCAGATAGATGGCGCAGATGATGGCGAGAATGCCCGGAACATAGAATGCGGAGCGCCAGCCGAGCAGACCGGTGGTGTAAGCCACGAGGATTCCGGTGAGGCCGCCGCCGAGGTTTTGCGCGACGTTCCAGAAGGCGAACTTGGTTCCGCGCTCGCTGACACTATACCAGTGGCCGAGCGAGCGGCCGCATGGCGCCCATCCCATGCTCTGCGCCAATCCGTTCAATGCCCACAATGCAACATGCACGGGATAACTGCTCACGGCGCCAAAGGCGAAATTACACAGCGCCGTGATCACAAGCCCGAGTGGCATGAAATAGCGTGGATTGCTGCGATCGGACCACGCGCCCATAATGAGTTTGCCGACGCCGTAGGCGATCGCAGTGGCCGCCAGGATGTTCCCTACCTGTTCCTTGCTGTAATTGAGCGCCAGGCCCATCTCTCTGGAGACAACGGGAAGATTGTTGCGAACAAAATAGAACGTGGCGTACCCGATAAAGGTGGACTCCATGACCTGCCAGCGCATTTTCGGGTAGAGCCGCTCCGCTTGCTCCCGTGGAATTCCTGGGACGTGTGGCGCGGGCCGAAGCAACGAAAGGATCGATCTCATCGGACTTTCCATGGCGCAGTCTGCGCCCATCATCAACAGGCCGCAGAAACGACGCGCCCATCATCAACAGGCCGCAGAAACGACGGAGCAGGTTTCGGTTTGCGGCAGGCGCCGAAGCCGGCGCTCAAGCGTCGCTCTCAATAGGAGAGCGTATGGCCTCTCATTCTTCGTAGAGATAGCCTTTCGCAGTTTCAAGAAACTTTGCGAGTTCCTTCTCTTTCCACACTTCACAGCGGTTCAGCTCCTGGGCGAGAAGATCGGCGACGGTGGGCGCAGCTTCAATGGCTGCGCGCGCATCAAGGAAAAGGGCACGCGTGCGGCGTGCAAGCACGTCCTCGACGGAGCGCGCCATCTCAAAGCGGGCCGCCCAGACCACTTCGCGAAGCTTGAAGGGCAGTCGCGGATGCAGCGGCGCTTCGAGGCATGGACTCTGATCAGAGAGAGAGCGAAGCGCGGGCAGATCTGACCCGTAGACGGACTCCCACGTCGAGTTCACATCACCGCTTTGCGGGGTCCAGCCATGCAGCTTCAACTCAAGAGTGTTTGACGGACGTTTGGGAAGCGCTGCCACTTGGGCGGCGCGATCGATGGTGTCCTGGCCCATGCGGCGGTAGGTGGTCCACTTGCCGCCGGTAACGGTGATGAGGCCGGAGGGCGCGATAAGAATGGTATGGTCGCGAGAGAGTTTTGAAGTTTTCACGCCGCCCTTGCGAACCAGCGGACGCAAGCCCGACCAGACGCTGAGGATTTCGCCGGGACGCGGCGCTTGCCCAAAGTAGCGTGCGATGGTTTCATTAAGAAACTGCTTTTCTTGAGGAAGCACGCGAGGCTCGGGAGAAGTTGTGTCGACCGGCACGTCGGTGGTTCCGACGACCAGAGCGCTGTGCCACGGAATCGCGAAGAGGACCCGGCCATCGGAGGTCTTGGGAATCATGAGCGCGGTGTTTCCAGGAAGAAACGAACGCGGAAGCACGTAATGCGATCCCTGGCTGATGGCAAGCAGCGAACCGCGCGGTCGTCCGTCGAGTGCGAGGGTATCTTCGGCGTGGACACCACAGGCATTGATCACGGCTCTGGCCCGCAGGTCGAAGATAGTGTCGTCTTCAACATCGCGCGCCTGGATTCCGGCAATCTTGCCTCCATGCTCGATGAGGCCAATGGCTTCGACGTAATTGATGGCGATGCCGCCGAGATCCTGAAGCGTTCGCACCAGAGATACGGCGTAGCGTGCGTCGTCAAACTGGCCATCATGATAGAGAATGCCGCCGCGGAGGTGATTATTCGTGACGCCGGGCAACAATTCAAGCGTGGTTTTGCGCGAGAGCAATTCTGACCGGCCGAATGACAGCTTCCCCGAGAGGCGCTCATAGAGCTTGAGGCCCATTCCGTAGTAGGGGAGAGAAAAATAGCTGTATGCGGGGACAACGAAGCTGAGATCGTGTACAAGATGAGGGGCATTGCGCAGCATGTGGCCGCGCTCGCGCAGGGCGTCGAGAACCAATGTCAGATTCATCTGCTCGAGATAGCGGACGCCGCCGTGAACGAGTTTGGTGCTGCGGCTGGAAGTTTCCTTGGCGAAGTCGGAGCGCTCCACCAGAAGTGTGCGATAGCCGCGGGATGCAGCTTCAACAGCAGCGCCGAGTCCGGTTGCGCCGCCTCCGATCACTAAGACATCCCAAGGCTGGGTATTGCGGCCGAGCTCATGCAAAATCTGATTTCGCGTCACGCCTCTTGCTCCTAACGTCTGACTGCCAGATCACGGAAAACAACACGATTCGCGGCCAAGCGCTGCTGCGTGCAGAGCCTTGCGACGAAGGATGCCCGCGAGCCGGCACGCCGTCCTGAATCAAAGTGAATTGCTGTTTTTTCCGCCCAGACTCTGGTCTCTAAGTGGGCGTGACACGCGGGCCGATTCGCCGCAGTCTATCGAGCAACAGCGCCGCGATGCTGCCGCAGGCGCGCTGCTGACTTCAGCTTAGCACGATGGAAGCAGCATCGCTCTTTTGGCCGCGCCAGCGCTTCTTCGCGGCGAATCCCAAAAAATGTGCCGGCGCGCGAGCCACTCTTGCTGTGGCTGGCGCGCCGATTCGTTGCAGGTTAGAACGTCACCTTCAATCCAAACTGGACGATGCGCGGCTCCAGCGTGCCGGTAATGGTGCCGCCGCCAAGGCTGGTAGGAGCGGAGGCGCCGTTGTCGGTGCCGGATACCGTGCCGCCGCCGGAACCGCCGGGCAGGTAGAAATTTGTATGGTTGAAGATGTTGTAGAGCTCCGACCGGAACTCAATCTTGACCCGCTCGATGGGGGTATTGAACTTCTTGTTGAAGTCCAGGTCGGTTTCGTAGAAGGCAGGCGAACGGCCGTAGTTCTTGGGCAGGGTGCCAAACGGGCTAGCGATGGTGCCGCCGGCGAGCAGCGCACTGCCGGTTGTATAAGTTTCAGGGAGGTTCAAAGCCGCGGCGTTGATCCATTGGACCGTCCCGTTGGCGAGTTGCGTGCGCTGAATGTATGGAACGCCGCGTACGAGGTTGGGACGGTATGCGGCGAATCCGCGCCAGTTCTGGGTGAGCTGAGGCGAAACGGCATTGGCTGCAGCCGGCGAATACTGAATATTGAAGGGCGTCCCGGCGTCCATCGAATTCACGCCGCTGATCTGCCACCCGCCGAGAATGGCATTGGTAACCGGGCTGGCGCTGTTGAGCCAACGCCGTCCCTGGCCGAACGGCAGTTCGTAGACCAGCGTAGTGACGTTAGTGATGGGCAAGTTGTAGTCCGATTGGCCGTAGTCGCCATTGATGTTATAGCCGTTCTGCGGGCACGGCGTGTTGGCTTCGAGTGTCGATGATGCGTTGTCCATGGCGTGCGACCAGGTGAAGGAGTTCAACAGGGTCAAGCCGCCGGTATATCGCTGCTCGTAGCGGGCTTGCAGCGCGTTGTAAGAGGAATGGAACTCGCTCAAAGCCTGGGTGATGTCGCCGTTGCTAAAGGTGGGATAAAGGGTCGGATTGTTGAGCAGGTAACCGCCCCAGCTCATGTACGGACGTTGAAACTGGCCTGCCGCGATTCCGGGATACTGTCCGGCGGTCGTGAGCGGCAGGGCCGGATTCCTCTGGTTGGCATTGATGAAGCCCTGCAGATGCACCCCGTGGTTGCCCACATAGGCAAGGTCGACCTTTGTGTTCTTGCCCAAGCCCTTTTGTGCATCGAGGAACCAGCTCTCGGCATAGCCGTCCTTGGTGTCGGGCGGGATGGAGTCGATGTCGTCAGTACCGGCGCTGAAGACTGTGGCTAGCCCCGTGGGGAAGCCCTGCGACATCCTTACGAAGCCGTTCGTGCTTCCGCTTGCGAAGCCAGTTGTGGTTCCGACAGTAGACGGGTTGCTGACCACGGTATAGAGAGCGAAGGGCGCGTTGATGGCAATGTTGTTGCCCGAACCGGCCCGCCAATAGTGAATGAAGGCCGTGCCGTATCCACCGCGGACCACGATGCTCGGCGTAATCGCAACAGCAAATCCAAAGCGCGGCGCCCAGTCATTTAGATTGGGATGGACCAGCGACTTGCCGTAAACGCCGCCGCCGCTAAATGGAGCGATGCACGGCGCCGAGCCGCACATGGGCGATTGCGCCGTGGTGTAGCCATGCTCCAGGGTCAGCATCGTTCCCGTGGCCGGGTTGAAGTTCGATACGTTATTGCCGCGCTCCCACCAGGGCGAACCGTACTCCCAGCGCAGACCGATATTGAGGGTCAACTTGGAACTGACCTTCCAGTCATCCTGTGCGTAAGCGCTATCCATCGACTGGTAGACGTGGGTGATGAAGTAGGTGGCCAGCGAATAAGCGCTGCTCGTTCCGAAGAGGAAGTCGGCCCAGTAAGTGTCAGCGACTTTGCTTGTGCTGGGGCAGTTGCTGCCGGCCGCTGTTGGGCAGACGCTGTAGCCGCCGCCGTAAGTGAATGATCCGTAGAGCGGGTTCGAGTCCTGGATTTCCTGCCAGACCTTCTCCCACTCATAGCCGAATTTGAGCGAGTGATGGCCGCGGACCCAGGAGAAGTTCAACTTGGGATCGACCAGGGAGGGGTTCTGCCACTGCGGGTTGGTGCTTTGGCGTCCAAAAGACGTGAAGCCGCCAGAGATGGCGATTGAAGGCAGCCCGCCGGAGACGCCGGCGATGGTCGGCAAGCCAGGGATAGTGCCCGCTGGAAACGAAGTACTGCCGATTGCGAATGTCCATTTCCCGGCTCTTGTGCCCGACAGGGCCAGGCGGGCATCCAAGAATTTGTTGGCGCTAAATGCGTGGTTGTAGCCGGCCGCAACCTGTTCATCGTGGATGAGGATGTGGCCGTTGGTCTGCATGTCGATGGGCTCGGCCAGGAGGTTGTAGTTCTTGCCGACCTCCTTGCGATCGCTGACCTTGAGGAACCATGAGGAGTTCGCGTTCTGCTGGAAGTCGAGGCGCAGATCGCCCTTGTCCGCGTGGTCGGTGAACGGCGCGTTCAAGGGGCAGTCATTGGTGGCCACACCCGCGGACGTGCCGCTGGTGACCGTGCATTTGCCGGGAAGCGCGCTCGTATAAAGGCTCGCTATCTTCAGGGCCGTTGGATCGGCGTCGGCCTTGGCCTGCGTCGGCCAACTGGCGTAAGGCGTGCCTGCCGGGATGTAAGTGCCGGGACTCCACGGATCCTGAACAGCTACGGCCAGTTTGCCGTTGAGCTCGTTGGTTGTGGGAACGGTGTCGATGACCGTGGGCGTGAGTTTCTGCCGGAATCCCTCGTAATCGACAAACCAGAAGAATCTGTTCTTGATGATCGGCCCGCCAAAGTTGGCGCCAAACTGATTGCGGTTGAAGACCGGCTTGAAGAACGGATACACCGCGCCCGTGACAGCGTTTGTCGAAATCGGCTTGATGTAGCCGAACGCATTCAGGTCGGTGTTGCGGATGAATTCGTAGAGCGTGGTGTGGAACTGATTGGTGCCGCTCTTGCTGGCCACGTTGACAGTGGCGCCTGAAGAGCGACCGTATTCGGCACTCTCGTTGTTGGTGATTACTTCAAAGTTTGCGACCGAGTCGGGCGGGGGCTGAATAATCTGGTTGTCAAAACCCTGGTTGCTCTCGCCGTAGGAGTTGTTGTCCATGCCGTCAATCATGTAGTCGTTGAACATGCTGCGCTGGCCGTTGACGTTAAAGGAGCCGGCGCGCGTAAACGAGGTGACCGCAGTGGTGGTGGCGTCGGCTGGTGCTCCGTGCGCGCCCACCACGTAATCCACGAGGTCGGAGTAATTGCGGCTGACCAGCGGCAGAGACTGCGTCTGATAGTTGGTAATGGTCTGGTCGCGCTGGCTGGACTCGGTCTGCAGTTGCAAAGCAACGTCGCTGACTTCGACCGTGGTGGCCTGCGCCGTGCCGACCTTCAGCACGAGGTCGATGCGCTCACGCGCGCCGACGGAAATGGTGATCTGATTTGCTTCGGCAATGGCGAAACCTGAAGCGTTGGCGGAGATGTTGTAGACGCCGACGCGCAACGAAGGAACCTCGTAGTCACCCTGCTCATTCGTCTTGACCACGGTGGCAACGCCAGTAGCGGCATTCACTATGGTCACCGTCACATTAGGAATGGCGGCGCCGCTGGAGTCGCGAATCGTACCCACGAGGCTGCCGTTGTCGTACTGGGCAAGGGCCATGCGCGAAGGAAGCATCAACAGAAGCGCCAGCGCCAGAAATACCCACACGAAACTTCGGCTGGCGCGTTCAGTTCTATGAATGACTTGTGCGTTTTGCTCAGAAGTGCGATTTGTCGAGTGCATTTTGCCTCCCAATCTTCTCGTTTCAACAACGTTTAGGGGCATCCGTCACGAAGGATACGTGTCTTAATCGCGACGAGCTATTGAGTGCCATCGTTGTTCACGGGCGTTACATTCCGAAGAACACGCCGTGAAAACTCCGCAAAAGACAAAAACCCACCCCAAACACAAGCTCCCTTCCTCGGGGCGCGCTCTCGAACGAAAGGCTCCGGAAAAGCTGCATTTGGCGGTGGATTTCTCTTAGTCTTTTTCCGCGCAAGGAAGCTAACAAATGGGAAAGCGGGTGTCAAGCGAAATTGCTGCGGGCCGCCGGCACTCGGCGGCCTAAAAAAACACCTTCTCCCGCGGTCAGGCAAGCACGCTGGCCGAGGCGGTCCAGGCACGATGCTGGCTTTCAGCAACACCACGATACGTGAGTGTGCCCAGCCAGGTGTTCAGCCCCTCGGCTAATCCCGCATCCTGCTTGAGTGCTTCCCGCGCGCCCATGTTGGCCAGGCGCAGAAGATAGGGGAACGTCGAGTTGGTGAGCGCCAGCGTAGAGGTGTGCGGCACGGCGCCAGGCATATTGGTTACGCAGTAGTGAACAACGCCATCCACTTTATAACTGGGGTCGGAGTGCGAAGTGGGATGCGCGGTTTCAACGCAACCGCCCTGGTCGATCGCCACATCGACGATGACGGCGCCCTTCTTCATCTGCGAGACCATGGCGCGGCTGACAAGCTTGGGCGCGGTGGCGCCAGGGATGAGAACACCGCCGATCACAAGTTCAGCTTCGCGCGTTACCTGGGCGATGTTGTAGCTATTTGATGCCAGCGTGTAGAGGCGGCCGCCGAAGATGTCTTCGAGCTCGCGCAGGCGATTCAGGTTGACGTCGATGAGCGTGGTTCTGGCGCCAAGGCCGAGAGCGATTCTCGCCGCATTAGTACCGACCACACCGCCGCCGAGGATGGCGACTTGCGCCGGCGGAACGCCGGGCACGCCGCCCAGCAAAATGCCGCGTCCGCCACGCTCTCTTTCGAGATAGCTGGCGCCCACCTGCACGCTCATCCGTCCTGCAACCTCGCTCATCGGAGTCAGCAGCGGGAGGTTTCCCTGGCGGTCACGAACAGTCTCATACGCGATGCCAATGACCTTCGCTTCAAGGAGTTTGTTTGTAAGCTCGGGTACGGGCGCAAGGTGCAAATACGTGAAGAGCACGAGGCCTTCGTGGAAATAGACGTACTCACTCTCGATCGGCTCTTTGACTTTGACGATCATCTCGGCATGACGCCACACATCGCCAGCGTCGCCGACTATCTCCGCGCCGGCATTCTGGTAGTCGTCATCGGGAAAACCGGACTGCGCGCCGGCCTGGGTTTCGACAAGTACTTTGTGACCGGCTTCAGTGAGTGCTTTGACACCAGCCGGGGTTACACCGACACGAGCTTCGTTATCCTTGATTTCCTTGGGAACGCCGACAATCATGGTTGCTTCTCCTCAAGTGAAGTGGCCTCCATACGGTTGTTTCGACGGTCCCTGGGGGAGGGCTGCCTTTGAGTAAGCCGGTACGGCGGATCGATGGGATGCGGCGAGCACAGGTTCCGGTGGAATGCGGGTACACGGCTTCCATCTGGAAGGGATTTTACGGCGCTGTGAGCTTCCAATGTATGCAAATTTCGTGATAGAACGGGAAAATGGGAACAAAACGTGAGAGAAATAGCCAGTCTGCGCAAGAAACAGCCGAAAAAGCCGAAGAGAACGAAACATTTGCGGACGCAGCCGGCGGCCTGGATGAATTGGACGCAGCCATCCTGCGCTACCTGGCGCGAAACGGACGGGCGACGAACTACGAGGTCGGCGAGGCGGTCGGGCTGTCGGCCTCGGCGGCGTCGCGGCGCATCCAGTTGCTGGAAGCATCGGGCGCGATTCGCGGGTATCGCGCGCTAATTGACGACAGGCTGCTGGGAAAGCACATGACGGTCTTCATCCGCGTGACGCTGGAGCGCCAGTCGGCGGCGGTGCTTGGCGCGTTCGAGGCTGCCGTGCGCCACTGCCACGATATTGTGAGCTGCCACCTGCTGGCCGGGCAGTACGACTACATCCTGGTAGCGCGGGTGGCGGGCATTGACGATTACAACCGCCTTCATCAGAATGAGCTTTCGCGGCTGCCGGGTGTGACTCGGCTGGAGACGAGCTTTGCGTTGAGGGATGTGCTGGAAAAGACGCGCACTTATCAGAGCTCTGGCTAGCGCCGTCAGCACCTACAACCCTGGCTGCATGAATACAACTGGCATAGGCCACAGGCCAGCCTCCGCCAAAACACCCCCATCAGTAGGGCAGGTCCCGATCGGAACAATCTGTTGACAGTTCACACCTAATCCCTGTTGCCTGATCCCTGTTCCCTAATCCCCATCCCGCTCTTGCCTTTTCTCGAGTTCGGCGTATCCTTGGCCGCAGCAGCAATCCACATGGAAGGGAAACACCCGATGCGCAAGTCTGCGTCTGCCGTCATCATCTGTCTTTGTCTCTCAGCGGCCCCTCTCCTGGCTCAAGGCTACCCAAGCGTTCGTGTTGGCGGATCGTCTCTGCGCGCCAACGGCCAGATCGCCCAGGGATACCAATACACCGGTTCCTGTCCGGTCGACCTCAAATTCGGCTGGGGCGTCATTCCCAATGCGCCAACCTCCGTCACCTACCGTTTCAGCCGCAGCGACGGTGGCCATTCCGCCCGTTCCTTTATGGCCGATCTTCCGCAGCCCAATCGCTCCACGCCCCTCTACGACGATTGGCGCCTCGGCGCGAATACGCCCCAGTTCGCCGACTTCCACGGCTGGGTCAATCTCATCATCGAAGGCCCCAACCATCTGGAGAACAAGATCAACTTCACCCTGCATTGCCAGTAGCGCAACCGAACCCGCACCCGTCGAATCGGAAACCCGCCAGGACCCTCCGCCCTTCTACAAGCGGCCATTAAGGGCCTAGACTGGGTGTCGACTGGGTGTCGAACGATGACCACTTCCATCGCATCCCCGCCCCTCACCCCACTCTTGGGATCGGTCCTCGTCCTCATTCAATTTGATGTCTGCGAGGAGCTCCGCCTCGACCAGCTCCAACAAGCTGTCGACGCTCGCACCGTGCAGCAGCCCAAGGTCAAGCACTCGGTGCCGGCTTACGTGCGCTACCAGCGGCCGCCGGTCGTCGGCCCGCTCGATCCGCTCATCCTCCCGGGCGGCGAGCGCCTCCCCGGGGTCCCCAGCGACAGGACCACGTCGATGGGGTGGAGCCTCGAAGGCGAAATCAAGTACTACGACTACGGCGTAGTCAGCGTCATCTACCAGCTTGCCTTCTCAGGTGACTGGCAGAGCCTGGTGCATCTCGCCAGCCGCTGGGTGTGGGACGTGGACTTTGCGGCGCGCGTCGAGCCCATCGTGCGCCAGCGGCTCGCCCGCAACGCCAGTGCCATGATCAAGCCGTATTCGCGCTGGCTCAGCGAAGACTACTTCATCTTCCACGTGCGCGCCGACGACAGCGCGCAGTCGGCCGCCGACCTCACGCGCGATCACGGCCTTGAGATCGCGCAGATCGTCCGCGGCGACCGGCAGCGCCTCTCGCCGGGCGAGTGCGCCGAGGTGCTGCAATCGCGCATTTCCTACTACGACAACGATCTGGCGGTCATCGGCTGGAACGCCGCGTTCCTCTACGACACCAGCGCTGGCGCTGAGAGCGCGATTCAACTACTCGAATACGCCAACTCCCAATTGCTTGAATTCCGCCACTACGACGAACTGCTCACCGGCATCCTCAACAACGTCTACCACTCGCTCGAGCAGAAAAAGGTCTTTCCGGCGCGCTGGCGCATGGGCCGCAGGGCCACGCGGCTGCACACCGTCCTGCTCGACATTGCCGAACTCACTGAGCGCGCCGACAACTCCATCAAGTTCCTCAGCGACATGTTTGCCGCGCGGCTGTACCGGCTCGCGGCGGTCAAGGTGGGCGTGCCCGACTACAAGGACCTCGTGGCGCAGAAGCTCAAAACCGCCGAGGATCTCTACCACGACATGATCGAGCAGTTCAACCAGGCGCGCGGCTTCTTCCTCGAGTTCATCGTGGTCCTCATCCTGCTCATCGAGCTCTTCTATCTCTTCCGCGGCAAAGTAGTGTAAGCCGGAGGCCTGTTTAGCGATCAGTACCCCGCCCCCCCGCTCGGTCCATCGGCTGTGGTTATTCTTTCGAATCAGGGAGTCGAAAGCTAAGAGTTACTCTGAATGGGCCCTGGCCGAGTGCTCGAGTACTTGTTGAATGTGCACGTCGACTTGCCTGAGCACGACTGGCGATACAGCGCAGCCGTCGGTTTCGTAGCTGAGAAGGGGCATGCTGTGTTGAATACTGATTGGTTTCAGAATCGCCTCGGAGATTCTAAAGGGAAGGCAGTTGAATGGACCGATCAAGATGATGCCGTCGTAACCCTCGTATTCCGCGTTCAGGCCCCTGCCAACTGTCGGTGTGACCTCGCCGAAGATTCGCGGCGAAATGTGTTGCGAGCTCTTCTCAATCGCAGTAACAACGTCGTTGGACCTGGAAATCAGAAGTCCCGTACCAGAGAAAATCTCGCGATAGTGTTGCTCGGCTTTTCTCCCGGCCTGATATCCCCACCATTGCTGCAGATACTGTTGTCCATCGGGTTCCAGCATCCGCGTGCAGGCTTTGGCGAGGGCGAAACCTCCCGGCTTCAGTCCCCAGTGATTGGCCATTTCCCTCATGCCATCATAGGTGACATAGAGGAAAAGCTCGGCTAGATCGACAGGCTTGAGGATGATTCCGCGCGCAGCATAAATGTCGCGAACCCCATCCATGAAGAATGGACTGAAGCGGGCGAAGAAGTCGCCTGTGACGACCACCTTGGGGCAGGCAGCGGGATCTCGCGTCAGCGGCAGGTTAGTCAACTGCTCAACAAATGTGGGCAGTTGGGAAGAGAACACATCCAGCGTTCTTGCCTTGAGCCTGAATTGATTCCACTCGTGCTGAAACAGCTCGATGCACCCTGGGGCGCCCACTACGCGCAGAACATAATCAATTTCGACGAGGATATCCGCCAACAAAATTGCGGGTGACATATGGCTCATTAGAGTGGAGGGCCCGAAGCCGAGATAGCCGTCATCCGATCCCGGGCAGACCATGAATACATCGGCCAACTGATGCTCGACGATGAACCTTTCGAAATACTCCATATAAGCTTCAGCAGCACATGGAGCGCCACCGCGCATCATGAAGAAGCCGACGATCTCGCCGGGTTTGCGGTCACGAAGGATTCTTAGGAGTTGCCCAATGGCGAGAGGCAGCGGAAGACACTCACGGCCGGAGGTGGACTGGAGGCCCAGGTCGAGCTGACCGCGATCGATGGGGACCTGCTGGCCCGCGTGTAAACCGAGCCAACCGAGGGCCATGGCAGCGGACTGCTCGTGGTATTGCGAGAAGTTAAGAAGATGCAATTTGACTCGCGGGTCAGTCAGCGGCACTCGCTCGCCCCTGGAGTTGAGAACGACCCCACCCGTAAGCAGAGCGCAGGGGGTAAACCGCCTGGCGGGTCCGTGTTGAGAGGCGTGATAATTCTGCACCACGTCGAGAAAGGCCTCAAGGCGCGTTTGCACACCTGCATCAGCGGTGTGAGCGTCAATTTCCAAAATCAGATAGGGCTTTGATCCCAATTGGGATGCCAGCACCGATTGCGTGAATGCATCGATCGTGCAACTGAAGTTGCTGACACTGAGGAGAAAGAGGTTGGGATGTTGTTTTGCGAGCGATGCCGCGTTCAGTATCTGATTTGCGAAGTGCCAGGCCGTTGGCCCTGCCCCGACCGGCTCAAGGCAATCGGCGGGAATCACAAGTACTCCCATGCTTGAGAGTTTCTTGCCCACCGATTGCGAGGCCTCTGGCGTGTAGGCGCTATAACTGTGGCCGGCCAACAGAATTGTCGGCCTGCCGTCTGCCAATGCCTGATCGAGAGCTTGACGGCCCATCTCCATCAGAGCGCGCTCGGCATCCGTCTGATGACGCACGGCCATGGCCCAGGCTTCGTTGGCCGACTCCCGCGAAATTCCGAACTCTCGCACGGCCATTTCTGTCATCGCCGCGTTGTTCGCGTAGCCCATGGAGAAGTCCAGAATCGGCGCCAGGAATTGTATATCGGGAAATGCCTTGGCGAGGGAATAAGGGCCGGCTTGCGTGATCGGACAGAGGTAGGAGTCCTTGGGGGAGCCGTTTTGAGGCATGCGCGCCAATTGCGGAAGGAAGACCACGCGCACGTCCTTTTGCGCCAGATCGAATACTGCGCTGTGTGCGATCTGCGCCGGCAGACAAAAGCCGGAATTTGACTTTAGATCGCCCCGCAGGTCAACGGCTGACAACACAACCTCCACCCCCAGAGCGGAGAAGAACGAGGAATAGAGCGGAAATAAGGAATGCGTAGTCAGTGCGCGAGGAATGCCAATGCGTCTCTCCGAGATCCGCGGCTTTGCATTGGACTGACCGAACGACTCCTCCAAAAACGACCGCGCGGCCTCAAGCGCCGGGCCAACGTCCCAATAATCGCGTTTCTTCGGTGCCTGCACTGGCTCTGCGCCGGCATGTTTGGCAACACCATAGACGATCGTTGCGCGCTGTTCGACCAGGTCCGGGACAGGCGCTGTGCGGGTCTTTCGTTTCCACACATTCTCGTAGAGGCTGCAGCGGCCGCCGAAAGGAAACTTCCGTCCAGCCACCTCGAAGCGCTCGATGCTGCAATACATCTTGCACGCCTGGCACGTGAATCGTCCGACGAGTTTCATCTCTGCCGAGGCAAGAGTCTCGAGATCGGTAGCCGCGCCCAGCGCGCAGTCTGCCCGGTCAAGCGCCAGCAGCGCCACACCGAGAGCACCGAGCAACTCCGGATTGGCCGGGATCACAATCTGGCGCCCTACGCGCTGGGCGAATGCGTACCCGACCGCGCGGTTCAGAGCCACACCACCTTGCAGCAGCACCTTCTCGCCGACTGGGCGCTGCCCTTTGACTTTGGTGAGGTAGTTGTCGGCGATGGCATAAGCCAACCCGGCAAGAATGTTGTCGCGTTTCTGGCCCTGTTGCTGGGCGATGCGGATGTCGGAGTTGATAAACGCCGCGCAGGTGGTTTTGAATTTGACCGGAGCGGGCGCGGCAATCGCGATGTCAGCAATTTCGGAGACGCCGACTCCAAGATCGCCCTCCGCGCTCTCTTCGAGGAAAGAGCCAGTGCCCGCAGAGCAGGCGTTGTTCATGGCATAGCCTATAGGCACGCCATTGCGCAGGTAGATGTACTTGGCGTCCTGACCGCCGATCTCAAAGATGGTGTCCACGTCCGGAGCAAAATGTGTTGCGCCGGCGGCATGGGCTGAAATCTCGTTGTACACTCGCTCAGTTCCCAGGAAGGCGCCAACCAGTTCCCGGGCCGAGCCCGTTGTGGCGACCACGCCCATGGGGCGATTGCCAACCTTTCGGATGAGCGCCCTGACGCACTCACAGACCGCGGCCACAGGATCGTCGTGCGTGCGCGCGTAATGTGAAGCCACGATGCTTCGGGTTGCTGGATCGAGCAGGACCGCCTTCGTCGTGGTCGAGCCTGCATCCACACCCAGCACCATGGGACCGTCGGGTGGCAACTGCAAGGGTGGAGCGGTCATCACCTGCACCTGGTCCTCAAACCGATGTAGCGGCGGAAACGTCTCGAAGACCGGCGAGTGCGAAAGGTGCGGCGATTTGTAGAGAGGATTCTCGCGAGTGAGCAATGCACTCCCCCACGCTTCGAACCATTCGCTTTCAGGCAGCACGACGAGCTCTGACGCAGGGAGTTTCTCGCGCAACGCCTCAAGAAAGGCTGCATTGCGCGTCACGCCCCCGATCAGCAACACGCGCCGCAGACTGGTTTGTCCTTTGTCGAGGAGCGCGACAACCTTGCCGGCCATGCTCTCATGCAGCGTCTTCAAAATGTCGGCGGGCGTGGCCTCGTGGCGATTGAGCTTGTGCGTCACGTCGGATTTGCAATGCACAGTGCAGCGCGAAGCCAGCGGGACGACATTTCCAGAAGACGAGAGCTGGATCGCCGTGTCGATGTCCAGTCCCATCCTGCCGATCAATTGCACAAAGAATTCACCGCTGCCCGCCGCACATTTGTTGTGCGACAAAACATTGGTTACTCTTCCATCCGCCAGCGTATAGACCAGAAGAGACTCGCCACCCAGCGATGCCACGGCGTCAAACTCGCCCTCCGCCCGTTCGCGCACGTCGCGGAGAGCGCGTTGAATTGCGGCGAACTCAGAGATGTGGCCGAGCTGACCGGACACGCCGAAATACTCGGCGTCCTTAAAGTCAGGCGCGGCCAGCAGCCGGTCAAGAACTTCCAGGGGACGTCTCTGGTGGGCTATCACCTTTGCGCTTCTGTCGTTGAGCCGAACCCTGACCACCTTGACCGTAAGTGCGCCGATGTTGATGCCCACATAGGACATGACGTCTCAGTTCAGCGGGGATGCATCTGAACTCTACGCCGAAACAGATGTTGAAGATAGCCGGTTCAGCTCATTGAAGAACTATCGTATTCTTGGTGCTTCAATCCTAAGAATCAAGAGAGTCGTCCGGGGAGAGGTTCATCTTGGATCTAAAGGGCTTCGCACTAGATGGAGTCAATGAATGAGAGCCCCGATCAATGAAGAAACGTAAGAACCATCAACCCACCTCGCAAACGCGGCAAGTGGCCCGGGTCCCGGGCCGTGGATTCGTTAAGACAATGGGTGCCCCAGGTCCCGTTTCTGGGACCTGGGAGACCACACGACGCCCGCAACGCGGGCCGCAGGGTGTTGACCGACCTGAAACGTCAGCCGTTGGCACAAGGTGAGGTCCGATATTCGCTGGCGCTAATGGCGTACGGGCACGCATCCCCGTCAGGTCGCGTCCTGCTCACCCCCACACGCAGCACTTGCGCAGTCATCAACTTTCATTCGACCTGCGGCATGATTTTTTGGGATCCGGCGCCGAAAAAGGAAATTCCGTTACTAATGATTACGAGTGCGGCGTCCTGTCATTGCGTGTCGTTCTGAATACGTGCTATACAGGTTCCCAGTTTCCATTCAATAAAGCCACTCCTCCGGATCCAATCAAGAGATTCCTCCGGATCAACTAGCAAGAATCCCGGCATCGGGATTGAACGAAAGGGGTCCTCTCCGTGTGTAAATCCTTGGCCATAGGGCTAATCTCAAGTGCGCTCATCCTCTCCGGCTGCTCGGTTATGCCGGGAACAAGCACATTGCAAACGAATTCTGGCCAGGGCACAACACTGCAAGGCAAGGTCTATGGCGGGCAACAGCCGATTGTCGGCGCCAGCGTCTACTTGTACGCGGCCAACACCACCGGCTACGGCAGCGCATCGGTATCGCTGTTAAACAACGTCGCTGGCACCAGCCAGGACGCCAGCGGCAACTACTTTGTGGCGACCGATGGGAGCGGGAACTTCTCCATTACCGGTGACTATACGTGCCCCGGCGCGAACTCGCAGGTGTATCTGTACTCGGTAGGCGGCAATCCTGGCGCAGGGGGGACGAACTCGGCGGCCGGGTTGCTGGCGGGACTCGGAACTTGCGGCAACCTTACCTCCTCCACGTTCGTGATGGTCAATGAGGTCTCGACCATCGCTACGGCTTATGCCATCGCCGGCTACGCCACCGACGCCACGCATGTATCAAGCTCCAGCAGCACGCTGGGCCTGACCGGCATTGCCAACGCGTTTGCCGCGGTGCCAAACCTTGAAGCGCAGGGCACAGGATTGGCCCTGGCGGCGACTCCGGCGGGAAATGGGACAGTGCCGCAGAGCGAGATCAATACGTTGGCTGATATTCTCGCCGGCTGCGTCAACTCGGCGGGACCAGGTTCCTCCGCATGCAGCACGCTGCTCAGCTCCGCCACAAATGGAAGCGGCACGCAGCCGACCGACACTGCGGCGGCGGCCATCAACATTGCGCACAATCCGGGCGCGAATATTGCCACGCTGTATGGACTGGCGACAGCGAGCGCGCCCTTCCAGCCCACTCTGGGCGTCCAACCCAATGACTTTACCATCGCTGTGGAATACACGGGAGGCGCCCTGAATTCGCCCTGGGGCGTTGCCGTCGATGCCTCCGGCAATGTCTGGGTGGCCAATCGCGGCTCTGCGACCGTCAGCAAATTCAGTCCCGTCGGCGCGGTGCTCTCCGGAACCAATGGCTACACCGGCGGTGGGGTCAACGCACCCATCGGCATTGCCATCGACGGCTCGGGCAATGCGTGGACCGCCAACTATGGAAACAGCTCTGTGAGCGAGTTGAATTCCAGCGGCGTCCCGCAATCGGGCTCCGGCTTCACCGGCGGCGGAGTCAGCTCGCCCTATGGCATCGCCATTGACGCGTCAAGCCATGTCTGGATCAGCAATTCTTCCACGGCCTTGTCCGAATTCAGCAACAGCGGTTCTCCAATCAGTTCCAGCGGTTACACCGGCGGCGGCGTGAATGCGTCATACGGCGTTGCCATCGACAGTTCTGGCAATGTGTGGACCGCCAACAATGGAGCCAACTCATTGAGCGAGTTCAATTCCAGCGGCGTGGCGCAATCAGGGCCCACTGGTTTCACCGGCGGCGGAGTGAACCAGCCTGAAGCCGTTGCTGTCGACGGCTTCGGCAACGTGTGGTCAACCAGTGGGAGCAACAACTCTTTGATTGAATTGAATTCCAGCGGCGTCGCCCTGTCGGTCGGCAGTGGCTTCACGGGCGGCGGACTCAGTGCGCCCCGCGGCGTCGCTGTCGACGGTTCCGGCAACCTGTGGGTCGCAAACGACATTGGCAACGACGTCAGCGAATTTAACTCTTCTGGCGCGGCCATCACCGGCTCAGGCGGATATCAAGGAGGCGGGCTCGATGCTCCCTTTGGCATCGCCATCGACGGTTCCGGTAATGTCTGGCTGACCAGTTACTCGGGCAACAGGCTCACTCAGTTCGTCGGCGCTGCCACGCCGGTAGTAACGCCCATTGTCGCCAACCTCCTGCCTCCTTACGGTGGTCGCGCCGTGAACCAGCCGTTTTACAACTCCCTGGCGTTGCCTGCGCCCAATCCCTCTTCGCTGCCTTCTGCGATTGTCTCGCAAGCCTACACAGGTTCAGTCATTGCCAGCGGCGGCACAGCGCCATTTAACTGGACGGTGAAGGGCGTGGCCGTGCCCACCAACGGAACTCTCGTCAGCATCGAAGACGGACTGAGTGCCTCCAACAACGGCAGCAATGTCTTGTCGGTGACCGGAACTCCGACTTCAGCCACTCCGTCCGGCAACCCGGTTTCGTTCTCCGCCCAGGTCAAAGACGCTTCGAGCAACGTCGCTGGCCCGGATGCCTACACCATCCTCGTCAGCGCGAGCGGAAGCGGGCAGATCAGCGGACAATTCAATCTGACCAACAACAACTGCAGCAATCTCGCTCTGCCCACCTTCACGGTCACGCTCACCAATACGGCTACTAACCAGGCCATCCAGACAACAACCAGCAACGGCCACTTCGCGTTTACGGGCCTGCCCGCCGCAACCTACAACATCACGCCTTCCATTTCCGGAGCGACGAGTTCCATCTTCTCTCCCGCCAGCTACACCGGTGTCGTGGTCACTTCAAGCACGAACCAGACCGGCGAGAACTTCGGCGCGGCTGTGGCATACACCGTTTCAGGCACCGCGACTTACAGCGGCGCCACTGCCGCCGGGCAGATTTACATGGTGCTCAGTAACAACAGCTGCGGAGGATCGTTTGGTGCGCCGGGGACCAGCGTAGCCTATCCGTTCACCGCTGGAGGGGCATATTCCATTCGCGGCGTGCCTCCCGGCAGTTACACATTGCAGGCCTGGATGGATCCGTCCACGTTGGCCCAGGGCGCGGTAAACAGCGTCGACCCAACCGGCACCGCGGCCGTCACGGTGAATAACGCGAGCGCGACCGGCCAAAGCATCGCGTTGACCGATCCGACGGTAACGGCCCCGGCATCCAATCCTCAAATCAACGCCATCACTCCCAACACCGGGGGTGTGACAATCAGTTACAACCCGGTGAACAACAACGTAAACGGCGGGAAGGTGGAGCAAGCCACCCTCTACGACATCAATTGGAGCACCAACGCGGCGCTGAGCTCGACTGGCGGACCGTTCACCACGGTGACCGGCACCAAGACCTTCAAGGCAATCGGGAACGGCGCTAATGTCTGGATCTTGGACAACACGGTGCTCGGCTCGAGC
>OKRB01000072.1:25488-73680 GCA_900290245.1 Candidatus Sulfuritelmatomonas gaucii
CTTCCGGATGGGCCACCTTTGGCGGAAGCACGCCCACGGGCGTGATCATCGGCACTCCCTCGTGCCCGGGCACCTGCTACTCCATCAGTGGCGCGGTCACCATTCCATCGAGCCTCACGCTCAACACCGGCGCGCCACTCTATATTGGCGTATACAACGAGAACACGGGGCAGGTCTACGTAAGTCAAATCACCAGCCCAACACAGGGAGCGGGTTCGCCGAATAGCTACACCATCAGCAATGTTCCAAGCGGCAACGGCTACGGATTCTTCTACATCATCGACCAGAATAACGACGGCCTGATTGACGCAGGCGACCTGACCAACACAAGAAACAAAGATTTGGCCGCTCTCTCGGTCACCGGCGACCTCATTGGTCAAGACTTGGCTGTGTCCACGGCGAACAGTGCGGCCCAGGTGCAGACGGGGTACGTTACTTGCTCCAGCTGCACGCTCAGCTACTCGGTCCAACTCGAGATCACGGAGGGGAACAAGTTGCCGGTGGCAGTTACGCTAAGCGCGACCACAGGCAATCCTGCCTATCTGCTGACGCCGGTTGACTTCAGCCTCTGCACATCCTGCGGCAACGACCAATTCGATTACACTGCCAACCTGCCCGGCGGCACACCGAACGTTGGCGACAGCTTCAACTTCACGGTGACTTACAGCGACGGGTCGCAGGATACTGGCACAGCCGTGAATGGCGCGGTCACCGTTTTTGGAAGCACCGGTGCAATCGTGGGCGCGAGCGATGTGGCCACCAGCCTGCAGACCACCGCGGGCACGGCGCCGAACTTCACCTGGACCTTCCCGGCCAATCCGGGCAATTACACCTATCAGTTCAATCTCAGCCAGACCAACAATTGCTCGGGCAACTCTTGCGAGATCTGGCAGATTCCAGGAAACAACTCCAACTCGAATGGCTTCACATATGCTCAGACAGAGACGGGGGCGACAACAGGACAGATCACCTGGGGCACGGATCCTACCGGCGGAAGCAGCACGCCCTCCGGCAGCCTGAATGCCTCGGATGATTACATGTGGACAATCACGGTGTTTGACAGCAACAACAACTCGGCGCAGTCGTCGGCAAACGACAACACTCCATAACCGGGCGGGCACGCTTTCGGACCGCCTGATTTTAGTGGAGATGAAAGACCGGAATTCGAGGACACTATGAACCTGAAGAGAATCGCTCTCGCTTTTGGCTTTGCCCTGATGCTCGCTGCGGCTCTACCGTTGCGCGCGCAGACGGGATGTGACGACTCGCCTGAAGACCCGACGATTATGCTCGCGCTGGTGGGCGGCGGAGGCGCGCTTGTGGCGAGTTTGTGGAGATCGCGCAAGCGAGGACCGTAAACTCTCCGCGGCGCGGGCGGCTGGTGCCCCACTCATCCTGGTATCGGAAGCTGTGCCCCGTTCATCGCGGCCTTATCGCGATGAGCAGGTCCTAGGACAAGGTCCCAGCGGACTTACGATAGGCGGGTGACCCGGGTCCCGATTCGTAGATTTGCTAAGACATTGGGTTCCCCAGGTCCAGTTTCTGGGACCTGGGAAACCACAGAAAGCCCGCAACGCGGGCGGCATAGTTCACTCATCGCCCAGTCTCCAGAAACAAAATCCAACACAAACTCTTTACGCTTCTCCACACCCCGCTCACAGTCCAAGGCATGCTTCCCTTCTACACACCTTCGCAAACGGACAAAATGTGTAAACCATCTTCCCGGTCTGGTCTGTAAAGTATCTGCCCGGTTCGTACATTTTGAACGGGCACGACTTCAGTCGTGCCACATAGCGCTCCCGCGATCTGCCGAGCTTGTCTGTAAATTCACCGGCTGTGGGTCAAAGAGCAGGTCCACGGCCTGGCGTCGGTTCCCTCTCATTCACTGGAGGCATCGACGGTAACTTTGCGTGGGGTTCAGTTTGATACCAATAAACGGTGGAAGAAAATTGCGTATTCGTCCCAGGCGCCGAGAATTTCTTTCGGAACCAATCTTCCTTCACGCCAAATCCTATGACGACTCGAAGCGATTGTTCAAAACTGATGGCGTCCTCGGTGAAGAAACGGTAGGCTGCAGAACCGTTGAGAAATTTGAAATATCCCGTCAGCGGAAAGAAATTGTCGCTCTTTGGAAATCCCCAGCTGAATCCAAATGAATCTTCCAGGCCTTGGAATTCCACCGATGGATTCGTCTCCCCATCAATGTAGAATTTTTCGTTTTCATCCACCGGACAGTCGTTGCTTTCGAGAGGACGAACAGTTATGTTCCAGCCGACGAACTTACCTTTACCCGTCGCTTCGAGAGCGACATAATCTTCGAGTCCGAGCAGCAAGCTTTGCTGCCGCCAGCTCGCATGAAAATAGCCCGTGTCTTTGGGGAAATGTTCCAATGTCCTGTGACAGACATAGGAATAACAGGGCATCATACGCTCCAGGTCCGGTCCCGGCGAGACGGGCCCATCATAAACCAGTTCTACCCTGGCCAATTTCCGAAAGAACATCGGAAAATAAGCATTGAACCCGCGGTCGACATTCACGAAAGCGGTGTTGACGATTTTGCTTGTGTCATCCGGATTGCAAAAGAAGTCAACGAACGGGCAGTCCACGCTCGGGTCGGATTCGTCATCCCAGTAAATGCGCAAAAGCAGGTCCCGCGAGAGAGGTTTGCCATTGTTCCCAACTTGACTTTGGGCATAGGCAAAATGCATCATCGTGATCTCTCCCGGTCCCTTGATGTCAGCAACAACGATTCTCCGCGAAGAGACAAATTGCACAGAGAGCGGATTCTCGGTCCAGAGGGCATTTTCAGCTTTCGTGCGGCCCGGGGTGAGTTGGGCAAGGTTTTCCATTTGCCCGAATACCTTAAGCGGCATAGAGCTCATTGCTGCACTCATTCCCATCGTCAGCGCAAAACGACGTCTGTCCATCAATTCCTCCTTGGGGGCTAACCGTATCTCATTCGAGCTCGATGAGGAACCTTCCGCTTTTTGCATTTCAGAAGCTCTCAAGGTCCGGACGCTCTGTCGTCTTATCGGCTCGTGCTCATTCGGGCGCAGGGACCGTCAAAGAGTATTCCGACTCCGCCCACTCGACTGTCCTAGCCGATTATCGAACAGATAGCACCTTGCGCTAGCCGTTCCTGATTGGGCGGGTGGCCCGGGTCTCGGGATGCGTCTGGCTCACCGTTGAGTGGGTGCCCCAGGTTCGGGGTCCCCAGGGACAGGTCTTCGTCCCTGGGGTGGAGATCCCTCGCATTTGGGGACCTGGGAGAACACGAACCTCACCCGCCCGTTCTTTCCAATTCCCATCCGGCCGGCAGTTGCCATCCACGGCGCGACGCTGTCCACGATGACTCGATCTCGACAGTTCCTTCGAATCAGGTTGACGTGCGGCCCGGGTCACGGCCCGTAGATTTGTTAAGACATTGGGTGTCCCAGGTCCCGTTTCTGGACCTCGAAGATCACAGCAAGCCCGCAGCGCGGGCGGCAGACGGTAGCCACAGTCGCAAGACTGGGGTGTGCATGCGAGTTTCGCGCTCCAGCCAGCTTCAGCGGGCGAAAGACCCATGGCGGAAGAACCGGTGGCCGATAGCCCTCGGGAAGTTTGAGACCGGCTCGCTTGCGGCGGTCCAAATCGCACTGGTTTGGTTTCGTGAAAACAGATTGTGCGCCGTGAATCTTCTTCGGTGATTTCAATGCCGATTTGACCGCATCAAATCTATCTTTCGTACAACGGCGTTGTGATGTCGCAAAGCTGGTCCGGCCGGAAGTGCATTCAGTGGAGTCATCAAGAGATGCGCGGACACTGTGATGCCGGCCCTGGGGTGCCGCAAACGTACCGGGGAAATGCCGCAATTTCAAATATATCGATTGTAGGCGACCCGCAAGGGCGCTACACTCCATGCCGCAATTCGAGGAAAAGCCGGAGTTGCTGCGAACTGGTTTCGCCGTTGTACGCTGTGGCGGACCGCCGCTGGCTGCCGATTGCGCAGTTTGCCGATTCGGGTCCGGGCGTTGCGCTCACTATGCGCCTGACGGTTTCGGCTCCCGGGCGCGGCGGCGCAGCATTTCCGAAAGGGGTGGCAAATGAACAATCTGCTTCGCGTGATCCTGATCGGGGGATTGGTTGCGTGCGCCATCGTCGTCGCCGCGCTGGGATTGGTGCGGCACGACGCGGACCTTATGGCTCCGGTGAACCTGGTGCTTTTTGTCGTGGGAATATTGGTTTACTTCCTGCCGACGGGGCTGGCGATGTACCGGGACTGCAAGGCCACCGTCTGGATTGCAGTGGTGAATGTGCTGCTGGGATGGACGATCTTCGGGTGGTTCATTGCGCTTGGGTGGTCAGCCAGCGGCAAGACTCGGGAGCCGGGTCACCCGATCGGAACGCCGCCGACGCATCCAGTGCCAGGTCATTAAGCGGCAGGGCCTATCGCGCGAAATCGCGCAAAAACGCGTCAAAAAGTGGCTCAAAACCGCGTTTTAGAGGACAAAAAATTGCATTTAATTGCTCTTTCGCGAAATTACATGGTGCGCTTTGCTCTAATTCCTAACCTTCGGTGGTTACAAATCGCATAAAACGGAACCTGGGAAGGTCATTGCCTGGCAAAAGTGCAACCTCCCGTGGTTACATTTAGGCCCCAAATGTAACCAATTAAGCGAACATTTGAGGGGGTCAACGCACCACTTGAGCGAACATTTCGTATGATTCCGGGCGCGTTACGGCTCCTGCGCCGAAAAGCTGCACAAAAAGTAGTGCGCATCTTCTCCGCCGGCGCCGGCCGCCGGACAATTCCTCTTGCAATTCATCAGCAGGTCGGCAAGAATGCAGAGTACCGAGCGCCGGGTAGGAGGTTCCCGTCGCGAGGTCTTCCCCCATTAAGAAAAACCTGGAACGTGGTTGGTCTTCGAGGACATGCGTCCGGCGTGTGCGCCGTGCCGCCAGATGGCCTTCAAGACTTGCCTGAGGAGATTCAAGATGGCGGTATCGACGTTTGCGTGGCAGACATGGAACAGCAGTCCTTTCAACATCGAACGGGCATCCGGCAGCGCGCCGGGCACAATCATTCTGCGTTTCCACGGGCCGTTTACGGTGCGCGACGCGTACACCAATCTGCCGCCGCTCGCCCTCAACAAAATCCTTGAGTTGGAGCCCACGCCCGGCGAGGACCCGCCAGTCAAAAACATTCTCGACCTCAGCGATTGTCCATATATGGATTCAAGCGGCCTGGGCATGATCGTCACCCATCACGTCCGCTGCCAGAAAAAAGGCGTGCGAATGATTGCCGCCGCAATGAGCCCCCGCGTGCGCCAGGTCTTTCAATTGACCAAGATGGACAGCATCATCACCATCGCCGCTTCGGTGGAGGAAGCGGAGGCAAATTAGTGACTAGAGGCCAGTTGAATCTAGCCAGCGCTCTGGATTCGCGCGCCTAACTGGTTGATTACGCGATGTGCTGAGAGCGCCGCGCCTTCCTGCCAACCAACAATGTGGCTCGTGTGGTCGCCTGCAAAGTAGATGCGGCGATCAGGCGATTGCAGAGTAGCCAGCGCTCGCTGGTCGTTCCAGTCGAAGCTGATCCAAGAGCCGAGGTTATAAGGAATCCGTCCCCAACTGATGTAGATAGGATTCGCAAGATCCTTCCCATGACCCGGATGCAGCAGTTCGACGGAGCGGCGCGAGGCGTCGAGCTTGGCCTGCAGGTTGGGAAGCGACCCGAAGGTAAAACCGTTCCTGGCCGGAGAGCGGTAAGTTTCGTCGGAGCGGACAAGTGACGAGGCCGCGGAGGTCTCAGCGGGCAGATATTCAATCGAATAACCGCCGATAAGAATTCCTTTCTCAGAAAAAATCCGCGCACTTGGATACCAAACAAGATCGACAGCCTGCTGCAAGTACGAGATACCGCCGTAGATATTCGATTCCTTCTCCCAGAAACGCGGGGCCTCCCAAGCAATTTTGTAGGCAGAGTCGTATTGGACCGTGTCGAGGATCGAGCGGATCTGCGGGCTGAAGTCTGCATCAAGCGTGCGCACGACGGTGAGCGGCATGGCGCAGATGCAGTAATCGGCCTCTATCGTGCGGTCGGCGGCCTGGTCGGCGCCCGCGCTCTCGCGATAGATGATTGTGACGCCAGAATCCGACTGGCGGATGCGCTTGACTTGAGCGCCGTAGCGGATGACGGAATCGAGACGCGAGGCGAATGCAAACGGGATGCGATCCATGCCGCCGATGGGCTGAAACATTGTGGCCTGCCACTCAGGGACCTCTTCGACAAACGTGCCTAACCAGAGATCGGCGTCGAGCAACTCGCGCATGGCCAGCGGATCATTGGGAATCGGCGATTGCAGGTCGGCTCCGGGAGGAATTTTGAAGCCGGAACGTTGCGTGCCGCGGAAGAGCAGGTCGGGATTGAGGTCGCCATATTGGCGAAGGAACTCGATCATGCGCTCGCGATCGGCGTCGGTCATATCTTCGTCGAGCGCACCTTTGCGGATGCACTTGGCGAGAAGCTCGGAGACGTGCCCGCGCGTGTCGTTCACAACGCGCCGCTCGGCGACGGGAACGCCGCCATTGAGTTTGTCGCTCTGCATGAAAGCGCTGCGCGAAGAGTTGACTTCAACTTCAAGCGCGACACCGAGCTCGTGGCAGTAGCCAAGCATGGTGTTGTGGGTTGAAGGCAAGCGGGCAGGGCCGGCGTTGAAGTAATGGTCCGGCTCGAAGGCGCAAGTCTGGCGCGTGCCGTCGGTGAATTCAACTTCAGTGCCATTGCGGATGCTCCAGTTGCGGCCGCCTGGGCGATGGCGGGCTTCAAGAACGGTGCAGGACCAGCCTGCTTTGCCGAGCTCGTATGCCGCAACCAGACCAGCGATGCCCCCACCGAGAATCACCGCGCGCGTTCCTTTGCCATCCACCAGGCGAAGGGGGCTGTCGGCAACGGCCTCGGGGACCGGCAGCAATCCAAGGGACTGCATGAGAACGAAGGCAGAGCCATAGCCGCCCGCCTGGCCGGCGCGCAAAAGAAACTGACGTCGAGTGAGGCTCATCTTGTTGGCCTTTCTGAACACTTGGGGTTGGAGAGGACTCACGGGGTTGGGCTGGGATCGGGGGATCTAACAACCATTTATACCGCAACTTAGGGCTAATGGGGTGAATGTATTACGGCGTACGCAGTTGTTCCGCAAAAAAATTTGAAAATATACTTGACACCATACACTGTGTATCATACAGTGTATTCTGTACAGTGTATGGAGTACAGGATGACTTTGATCGAAAACCTGTTTGAAAACCTCCGCCTGGAACTGAGACGGGGCTGCCTGACGCTGGCGGTGCTGGCGCAACTAAAGCAGGAGCATTACGGGTACACGCTGCGCAAAGCGCTGGCGGCGCAGGGGATGGAGATCGAAGAGAGCACGCTCTATCCGCTCCTGCGGCGGCTGGAGTCGCAGGGACTGCTGACCAGCGAATGGCGCGAGGAAGAGAAACGGAACAAACGGTTCTACCGGCTCTCGATTGAGGGCGAGCAGATTTTTGCGCGGCTGTTGGAGGAGTGGAACCAGATCAACACCGCGATCAACAACCTTTTGTAGAGAGCTGAGGACAGACCATGGAACTTCTGGATCGATATCTGCAAGCCGTGAAGAGGCACCTGCCATGGGAGCGGCAGGACGACATTATTGCCGAGCTGAGGGCCAACCTAGAGGCGCAGCTTGAGGACAAAGAGGCAGAGATGGGCCGGCCGTTGACGAAGGAAGAAGCCGAAGCGTGGCTGAAGCAGATCGGATCGCCGATCCAGGTGGCTGCGCGCTATCAGCGGCAGCAATACCTGATTGGGCCGGCCGTGTTTCCTACGTACTGGTTTGTGCTGAGGTTGGCGATCACTTGGGGCGCGATTATCTACTCAATCGCGAAGGCTGTGGACATTGCCGCGCATGGACTGGGCGCGGAGGCCATCGTTTCCGCGGTCATCTACCTGCCGTGGGTTCTGCTGATCAACGCGGCGATCGTGACACTGGTGTTTGCGGCGATTGAGCAGGTGGGCGTGCGGTATCCGGGGAAATGTGTCCCGTTTGCGCCGATGGCTCCGGCGTGGTCACCGTCCGGGCTGCCGCCGATGGGTGTGGATGAAGCGAACAAGCCGCGGAGCTTCGCCAAGGCATCGGCGGAAGTGATCTTTGGGTTCTTGTTCCTTGGATGGTTACTGCTGGTTCCGCATTACCCCTATTTGATGTTCGGGCCTGGAGCGTGGTATCTCAGGTTGCCCTACCAACTGGCGCCTGTGTGGCTTTCGTTCTATTGGTGCCTCGTCGGCATCAACATTTTCGAGCTGACGTGGAAGATCGTGGACCTTGCACGAGGCGCATGGCAAAGGCCGAAGAGTCGCGCGAAGCACCTGTCCATGCACACTCTCTCCCTCATTCCGTTATCCGTGTTGCTCGCGGCGCCGGATCACATGCTGTTCCTGCTCAAGAAACCCGAGGATGCGGTGACGCTTGGCGGGGCATTGGCGTCGGCGAACAAAGGTGTCCATTTGGCCTTGACGATCGCGCTTGCTATCGTGGTGCTGCAACTTGTGTGGGGCGCGGGAAAGATGGGTGTCGAAGCTTGGCGCAATCGCGTTGCGGCAATGCGGTGAGAGTGCGGTGGGGCCACGACTTCATGACTGGCACAACACGGACGCCGGATCCTCCGGTGTACAGAAAACGCATCAGACGCAGCAAAACCGGTGCTATACTTCTTGCGTTTTCCCCGGAGGCTCCTCTTGCACAAGCGGTCTGTGGTTGCGGCCCGGCTCGGGTTAGCGGGTCTCCTTTTTCTTGCAGCGGTAACTGATGGGCCGGGCCAGCAGGGGCGCTCCCAAGCCAACCCGAATTCTGCAACGCGCGGCATCTCGGCGGATGAGACGACGCAGAGTGGTTTGCCGGCAAGAGGAACTTACTATGCGCTGGTGATCGGCATTAACGACTACCGCAGCCTGCCTCAACTGAAGACGGCTGTTGGCGACGCGCAGACAATTGCAGAGATTCTGAGCAAGGGTTACGGCTTTCACGTGAATCTGCTGCTGAATGCGACGCGCAATCAGATTACCGGGGCGCTGAACGGCTATCGGCGTGAGCTCGACCCCGCTTCGAGCCTGCTCATTTACTACGCGGGCCACGGCTACCACGATAAAGATGTCGACAAGTATTACTGGCTGCCGGTGGATGCGCAGCCGAACGACAACACAAATTGGATCATTGCTGACGACGTGACGTCGGACATCAAGGGCATTCCCTCATCGCATGTTCTCGTAGTATCAGACAGTTGCTACTCCGGCGCCATGCGCAGCGCGGATGTGTCGTTCGCTTTTGGTGACCGCCAGCATTTGCTGGAAAAGCTGATTTCAGGCCACTCGCGCGATCTGCTTGCCAGCGGCGGTGACGAACCGGTTTCGGATTCGGGCGGCTCGGGACATTCGGTATTTGCTGCAGCAATGATCAGTGGCCTGACCTCGGAGCCCGACAAGATCTTTTCGGGAGACGATCTCTTCGAGAACTACATCCGCCTGCAGGTGGGCGGGAATGCAGAACAGACTCCCGGCTACGGCCCCCTTCACAATTCGGGCCACGTGTCGGGCGATTTTGTTTTCGTTCGCGACACCAGCTCGCCCATCGCCATTACCGCTGCGGCGAGCCTGCCGGCGCCGGCACCGACGCGCGCCGCGTCTGCGCTCGCTGCTGAATCGATTGGAGTGGCGTCGCGCCGGGTTGCGCCCGACATCAGCGCAGGAACGATCAAGAGCGCCATTCTCTCTCTCGATGTGGACAGCCTGAAGCACATGACGGCAGACGGTGTTCGCGGCGAGACGTTCGATGAGGCATTTCGCGAGTTCGCGGGTGACGGCAAAACAACGGTAGCACAGCAATTCTTCGAAAACACACTTGATTCGCCGTCAGCCATCGCGTGGCTCGATGACGCTCTCGCCGCCGGCATGGATCCGAATCTGACCGTGGCCAGCGATTATTTTGCACGTGAAGGCATTCTGGCCATAGCGATGCGAGCCGGGAACCAGGCAGCCGCGAAGGAGCTGCTCCGCCATGGCGCGAGCCCCCATGCCTACGAAGATCTGTTCCTGACCAGCTTCACTGCGCCGCGTTTCCTGTTTCCGCTCACCGGCATTGTGAATGACGACCGCTTGAGCATGACTGAAAAGCAGGACCTGACCAAGGCGTTCCTCGACGCGGGCGTCGTTGTTCCTGAAGCGCTGCCGGCCGGCGAGTGGTCGAGTTCGGAGATGCACGAAGCAGCCGATTTGCGCGATGCCTTCGCCACCAAACTCGGCGTAAAGCTCGCGCCGTCCGCGCCGTGCTGCAAGACGCCGACTCCGATCTGCAAAAACGCGTCTGCGCGCTCGGAAACCGACTGGTGCGCAGCAGTTGCGGCCATGCCCAAGGGGCTGGTGTTCGCCTCGACTCCAGGGCAGGATTCTCCTTTCTACAACCTCACGCTGGCGTATCTGTTGGCCGTCGTGCGCAACGACGCCTATTTTATGGGGCGCATCGAGTTCCCGAGCAAGGCTTTCGGCCCGGACTACGTGCTCGTGCAGGTATCGAAGGACGCCTCCAGTTGGGCCGTGCTGAAATACATGAGCCCGGAAGCGGGAATGGGAATCTGCAAGAAGGACGACAAAGATGACGAGGCGCCGGAGTGGTGCTGGAGAAAGATTTCCCTTTATCGCGTGGCCGGAACAGATCAGGTTCGCAACGATCTTTTTGGAATCACCTGGAAGGTTGTGAACTGAGCCGCCGGGACGGATTCGCAGACTCACACCTGCATCACTTCGGCTTCCTTCTTTTGCGAGAGCTCTTCCATGCGGCGGATTTCGCCGTCGGTCATCTTCTGGACTTCTTCAAGGGCGCGCTTCTCGTCGTCTTCGCTGACCTTCTTGTCCTTCGTCAGCTTCTTCAGAGCTTCGTTGCCGTCACGGCGAACATTTCTGATGGCTGTTCGATGCTCTTCAAGGACCTTGTTCAAGTGCTTGCAGACATCGCGGCGACGCTCTTCGGTCATGGGCGGAACAGGCACGCGGATGATTTTGCCGTCGGAGAGGGGGTTGAGGCCGAGATCCGCCGCCTGGATCGCCTTCTCCACTTCCTTCAGGACGCTCGGGTCCCAGGGTGAGATGGTGATAAGTTGCGGCTCGGGGGCTGAGAGCTGCGCGAGCTGATTGATGGGAGTGGGCGTGCCATAATAGTCGACCTTGACCTGGTCGAGCATGTGCACGCTGGCCCGGCCGGTGCGGGTGGACGCGAGGTTGGCCTGGAAGTCGGCCACGGCGTGGTCCATGCGGCGTTTAAGGTCGGTGTAGAGTTCTTTGAGTGCCGGATGACCGGCCATGAAAGCAGACATTGCTGATGGTCCTCGCTTGAGGCTGCGCTGAAATCGTCAACGGCTATTCTACAACCACGACGTCGATACGATCGCGCGCATGCGAGGGAAAGCCCGAGTCCCTGCGCTGCGCACGCCCTGCACGCAGAACGGCCGGATCTGGAGAGAAGATCCGGCCGCCGATATCTGCTCGTTACCAGGGCCTTTGGAAGTGACCAAAGCCACCATGGTCGCTCTGGTCGTCATTATCATACGGCGCGATGAGCCACGGTGAGGTGGTCACGCCTGTTCCAGATGTGGAGGCGCATGCTCCCATCGATCCGGGACCGAACGGGCAATTCCACCAGTTTTCAGTGGCGTCAATGGTTGCGGTGCTCAACTGTTCTACGCCGATTGCCCTGCCATTGAAGTTGTTCAGGTGTACATTCATTTGCCCGGACGGAGCGGTAAAAGCGATATCAATCGCTTCCTGATCAAACACGTTCTGCGAGATCACCGTGCCCAATACGGGTGCATGGCTGAAGAGGTTGATGCCGGTGGGACCGGAGGTGGGTGTGTCGGCTGTGTCAGCGCCGTTGCCGGAGATTTGGTTTCCGACGATCACGTTGTCATTCAGGTTGATGGGCGGCGCTGGCGAGGGAGCCGCCGCATGGTTGTGCATGGTCACGCCCGGCAAGCCGTTATCACGGAGAACATTGTCAATGACAACATTGCCTGCATCCGTCGTCCCCGGAAACGGCGCGAAGATGCCAACGCCTGCGCCCGCACCGGGAACCTGATAACCGTTATGCGCGGACACGTTGTGCGAAATGGTATTGTCGGTCACGCCATAGGGCAAGGTGGCGCTGGGGATCACCGAGGTTGCCGGGCCATGCGAGGCAAGGGTGATTCCGCAATCGTAGGGGTTGTCGTGGACATTGTTGCCGCTGATTAAATTGGCGTGGTTGGGGCCGGTTTCATCGGTGATCAGGATTCCGCCGGCGTTGTAAGCAACTTCGTTACCCACAACTGATACGTAACTGGTCGCCATCAGGTGAACGCCCTCACCGCAATCGTCGGCTTCATTGGTCTCGAAGGCAGGAATGCCGGCGCACGAAGGCGTAGCGATATCCAACCCCTTGTTGTTGTCGGTTACGAGGTTGCCGGTAAGCGAAACATCGGTGGCATTCGCGACTAGGATTCCTTCGAAGTTTGCGTTGCGTACGGTGAAGCCGGAGATCGTCACGTTCGAGATACCGATTTTGGGCGCAGCCGACATGCCGTTGACAAAGACTCCATTCGCAAGCCCCGAAGCATCGATGATCGAGGAGCGAAAAGATCCAAGCAACGCAATCGGCTTAGCGATGACGACGTCTTCCTTATAGGTTCCGGGCGCAACCAGGATGGTGTCGCCTGCTGAAGCAGCGCTCAACGCGGCAGTGATTGTGGACTTGCAGCCTGATTTTCCGCCTGGGTTGACACAGAGCGTGGCGGCCAGGACATCGGGCACACCGCAGAAGCACACCACGGCGAGACCCAGGACGATGCTCAGGCGCATGCGGCAGCCTTCTTTAAAGGCGACGTATGGTAATGAAGTGAACACAAGAACCTCCTCAGTTCTGGTTGTGATTTCGATGGATGCTCAAAATCTCGTCGGTTTCTCGGCGTCTACGACGAAACTACGTGGGGGACAGGGGAGGGGGAAAGAAACTACCTGACTATGGTAGCCCTATGAGAAACCGGATCGCAAGAGGTTAATTCAGACCCAACTCATTTGGGGTCTGAAATCTAGAGACAGCAGGCCAGTGATATAGAAGAGGGCAGTTTGGCGACTCGCGTGCTTCTTATGCATCTATCTGTGGGTGCAGGCAACTGCAGACTGGAGGCAGCCTGGATGCGTTCACCGATGCAAATTTGGAGGCATTTGTTGGGCGTAGCCCTGTGCTTCGCCTTATTTCTGGCGGGAAGACTGATGGTCGAAGACTGTCGCAAATGGGCCGGGGCGCTGACGCGACACGCAGTTTCTTCCGGCCGGGTAAGTAAAATCTTCCTCTACAGTGGCAAATTCTTCGAGACAGTCGCCGTGATCGCGGGGTTCGTTGAATCAGTAGCCGTCATGGTGCTGGCGAGCGGCTGGCTGATCGAAATGGTAACGGCGTTCGGCGCTTCGGAGTGACGGGTTGAGCTACGCTACGACAGGGCGGGCGCTGCCCGTGGATGCGGCCTGCTCATGCGCGTGGTAGCTGGAGCGGACGAGCGGGCCGGACTCGACGTGGCGAAATCCCATTGTGAGCGCTTCTGCCTTGAGCTCGGCGAACTCGCGCGGGGCGTAGAGGCGCGTCATCGGCAGATGGTCGCGCGAGGGGCGCAGGTACTGCCCAATGGTGAGAATGTCGCAGCCGACGGCAGCCAGATCGCGAAAGACCGCGAGGAGCTCGTCGGTCTGTTCGCCGAGGCCAACCATGACGCCGGACTTGGTAACCCCATCAGGCCGCAGCGCTTTGGCGTAGCGCAATAGCTCGAGGCTGCGCTCGTAACGCGCGCCGGAGCGCACGACGCGATAGAGGCGCGGAACAGTTTCAGTGTTGTGGTTGAGTACTTCAGGCCGCGCATCGACAACGGTGCGAATCGAATCGCAGTCGCCCTGGAAGTCGGGAATGAGAACCTCGACGCGGCAGCCGGGAGCTTGACGGCGAATTTCGTGAATCACGAGGGCGAAGGCGCGCGCGCCGCCGAGATTGTCGTCGTCGCGGTTCACGCTGGTGATGACGGCGTGCTCGAGGCCGAGGGCGGCGACGGCCTGAGCGACGCGCCGGGGCTCGTCAAAGTCGATGGGCTCAGGACGGCCCTTGGGCACGGCGCAAAAGCCGCATCGTCGCGTGCATAGGTTGCCCAGCATCATGAAGGTGGCGGTTTTGTGGTGCCAGCATTCACCGATATTGGGGCATTGGGCGCTCTCGCAGACGGTGTGAAGGCCAAGGGAGCGGGCCAGGCGCTTGAGATCGTGATAGTTCTCGCCCATGGGAGCGCGCACCTTCAGCCACTCGGGCTTGGGAGTAGGAATGCGGCGCGCAGGCGCGATCTGAACGAGGTCCAGCACGTTTTCATTGTAGCGGTTGCGAAACGAACGCCGTCACCGGCCGAAGACCATCGACATTACGCGCCCAAACCTTTCCTTGAAATTACGCATCTCTCCAAGTAAGCCGCTCGTGGCGGGAGCGGAGAGGAGTGCCCGGAGGCTCCACCCTGCAGATGACTGCGACCGAGAAGAGGAGACCATTATGAGACCGGATCGTCCTTTGTTAGGCGCTGTGGCGTGCCTCGCGGCTGGTGTGGCTTTGATTCTCGGATACTGCCAGGGCGCGACCAGCTTGAATGCGGCCTTTCCATTTTCCGCGTCCAACCTGCACATCGACATCACGACCAACGGTCCTGCGGTCTTCGGCGGCATCGGCTTGATCGCACTGGGTCTACTGCTGCTTGCATGGGCGGTTCTGGCCGCGATCGTTTCCCAAATCGCTCGGCTGTTCGCGAGAGACGACCAGTTCGAAAGCATTCTGGACCGAGACACCGAGTCATCGTTCGATGACGAACCATACTCCGGCTCACTCGGGATATCTGAATCCAGGCATGAGGGATAAGCGCGAGAGCGCGCCATGGGTCCAGCATCCCACAGCCCCCTTTACCTCAATTTCTCTCGCACATCCGTGCGCACGAGATAGAGGAAGAACACCAGGCTAAGAAGGCCCTCCATTAGCGCGGAGAATGAGTGCCCCGTCGAATATTGATATAAGAACGTTGCCGATGAAAGCGCAATTGCGGCTAGCGTCAGCGCCCAGGCCCAGCGCAGAAGCATGAGCAAGCCGAGTGCGCCGGCGATAAAGAGGACGGGAAAGACAAGATAGAGAATCGCCGTGTGGTGCTCCACGACGTAGGCGACGGTCACTCCAGCGAGCAGGATCATGTAGAGACTGATGGCGATGACGCCCGGAAGCTTGAGCAGTGTGGGAAGCTGCGTTTTCTGCGCCGGGTGATTCGGTGACTTCGTGGCCGGCTGAGAGGGCGTATTGGAGCCAGCGGTCATAGCGTATGCAAGTAGGCGAGCAGGTCGGCGAGTTGCTCATCAGGGAGTGGCGTCGGGGGCATCATGCCACGGCCGTGCAGAAGCACCTCGGTCAAGCGCTCGTCAGTCGGCGGCACGCCCGAGGGCATGGCCTTCAGCTTCGTGAGCGCCTGTAATCCGGGGCCGTGCAACGAATGCGTCGACGTGGGATAGTGGCACCGCGCGCACTTTGCTTCAAAGACAGTTGCGCCACGAGCCTCCTGGGCCGTCCACTCAGATGCAGGTTTGGAGGGAGGCAACGAGCGGCAACCGGCAACGCCTATCATGACTGCCGGCAAGGCGAAAAACATAACAAGATTCCATGCGCGCATTTGTTCCCAATGATACCGCGCGTTGCGCTCACTCGGCGGCTGCGATGGCTTCGACGATGCGGTCGATGGCTTGTTGCGCGGCATCGTCGTCAGGGCGGTGTTCGTTAACTAGGATGGAAAACGCCAGCGTGCGGCCACTGTCGGCGCTCAGATAACCGGAAAGGGAGTTCACTTCATTCAGCGTGCCGGTTTTGGCCCACAGCCTGTCTTTGAGCCGCGAGTTTTTGAAGCGGTTGTCGAGCGTGCCGTCGACACCCGCAATGGGCAATGTCTGGCGCCAGGCTGATCCCCACGACTGCTGCGATG
This sequence comes from Candidatus Sulfuritelmatomonas gaucii, assembly GCA_900290245.1. Taxonomy (GTDB): domain Bacteria; phylum Acidobacteriota; class Terriglobia; order Terriglobales; family Acidobacteriaceae; genus Telmatobacter; species Telmatobacter gaucii. The sequence continues at coordinate 41,572 of OKRB01000072.1, forward strand.
CATAAGACAAGAGGCGTGTAAATGCGCGCGGCGTAATCTCGTCCTCTGGGCTCATACCCGAGCCGTCGTACAGGAAGAAGTCATTGTCATCGACACCCGCGTCGACCATGAACTGGCGCACGACGCGCGTGCCCTCCTCTAAACTTCCATCTGTTCCAAACAGCTTGCCGAGCAGGCGCAGGATGAGTTCCGCGTGCAGGTTCTGGCTGGTTTTGTTGATGACCGTGATGTCGTCAGCAACCGGGACGGAGATATGCGCGGCCAAAACGTGCCGGCCTTGTGGCTGGGCGGCGATTGTGGAGATGCCGATGGGCGCGAGCTTGAGCGGCTGAGCCCGTTCGTCGGCGAAGTCGCCGGTACCGGAAGGAAACTCGTGGCGCGATTCGGCGCCTCCGGTCACCTTGATACCGCGCAGCAGAAGCGCCTGTTTGAACGCCGCAGCCGTGAACTGGGCTGGATCCTCGACGGCCATGTTGACATGAAGCCCGCCGGCGGGCGCCGTTCCCCAGGCACGGACAAGCATGGATCCGGGGCGCCGCTCAAGGCCGGGATGAGCTGTTTGTCCCGGCTGCACGGTCGCCATGTGGTTGTCGATTGTGTAGTAGTCCACGTCCGGGGCCCAGATAACTTGAGTGACGCCGGGCGAAGCCGGATCCGCCGCAATGGTCAGTTCGTCCGCGTTGTCGTTGAAGGTAAGCGCCGAGACGGGCGCGCCGTAACTCCATTGCAGATCGTCCCATCCCCAACCTTGCCCATAGGGCTCATTCACAAAATAGGTGTCGTCACCCATGATGTCGCCATCCACGACGCGCACGCCTGATTGCTCAACCTGCTGTGCGATCAGATCAAGAACGGCCATTGCCTTCGCCGCCGCCGCGTTGGCTGCGGCTTGAAGAGAGGGTGGGGGCGAAGCCGGGGCTTCAGGTGAGGGTGGGAGTGTGGCAGGGGCTGGGGCCGGCTCGACATAGGGATAGTGCCGCGCGCTGAGGGTGGGATCGCCGACGCCGAGCAGTGTGAGGTCGCCGTGCAGCGTGCCTGAGCTGTCGACATCGCCGTCGGCCACGATCAGCGTGTTCCAGGTGAGCGTGTCGACGGGCAGCAGGGCGAAGGCTGCGGCGGTTGTGGTGAGCTTGGTATTTGAGGCCGGTGCAAACAGGCGGCCATCATTCAGGCCGTAGAGCGGCTTTCCGTCGAGCGTGGTCACGCTGATGCCGAACTCCGCATGGCTGAGCGCAGGATCGGCAAGAATGGCCTGAATGCGGTCGGCGAGCGGGCCCGCGAGGGGAGCTGGATGCGCGGGACGGTGCTCGTTGTGGTGCGCCTGCGCGCTGAGAAATGCGGGGGGAAGCAAGAGACTCGCCAGGAGAAACGGCAGAACTCGCCTCAAATTCTTCATGCCCGGAGTGTAGCAGGAGATCATCGGGGTCCAGCGTACCATCGGGAGTGAGAAGTTATGAGGAACATTGCGAAATGGCGCTTGCGCACGCGGACGCTTGAGCTGGGCCAGCGCACGCTTGTGATGGGCGTGGTGAATATTACGCTGGACTCGTTCAGTGATGGCGGTTTTTTTCTCGATTCGGACAAGGCGATTGCTCATGCGCTGGGTCTGCTCAAGGAAGGCGCGGACATTCTCGACCTGGGGGCTGAGAGCACGCGTCCGGGGTCACGCGCAGGCGGGGCAGGTGCATTGGTGAGCGCCGAGGAAGAGCAGGCGCGCCTGCTACCCGTGCTCGGGGGAATCTTGCGAGCGCAGCCCGAGGCGGTACTGTCTGTGGACACCTATAAAGCCGGGACTGCACGTGCAGCGCTTAGAGCCGGCGCGGAGATCATCAACGACGTGAGTGGACTCACCTGGAACCCGGAGATTGCGAGCGTGTGCGCGGAATTTGGCGCAGGCGTGGTGCTGGCGCACACGCGCGGGCGGCCTGAGGAATGGCGAACGCAGCCAAAACTCGAGCCCGATGAGTTGATGGGAATGGTGCGCGAGGGGCTGGCGGCGAGTGTAGCGGCAGCGCAACGATCTGGAGTTGCGATGGATCGCATTGTGCTCGATCCCGGTTACGGATTCGGGAAGCGATTCGAAGAGAACTATGCGCTGCTCAAGCGGCAGGAAGAATTGCTGGCCGTGGGACGGCCGTTGCTCGCAGGATTGAGCCGGAAATCGTTTCTCGGCCACACGCTGGCGCCGCTTTTTGGCGGTGAACACGCGCCGATCGCAGACCGCGAAAACGCGAGTCTGGCAGCACTGACCGCGGCAATTCTGCATGGCGCATCGATTGTGCGCGTGCATGCGGTGCGACCGGCAGTGGAGGCGGTGAGGATCGCGGATGCGATTCTAGCGGAGCGATGAATTTCGCGATCCCACCCTAACCGCGATGAAGCTACGGCAAGGATGGGGCAACCAGTATATCGGCGTAGTGGGTTTGCGCGAATTTTGCGAGGGTGTGCACGTTTTTGTGCGGTGTGTCGCGAACGATCTCGCACCCGGCAGCAACAATCCAGTGTGGTCCAGCCTGTGACTGCAGTTTCTTGAGAGATAGGTTGATTGTGCGCGGCGTGCCATCACGGAACTCAGCGAGCGGATTGAGATTGCCCGCCAAGACCTGGCGCGGGCCCATTGCCGAGCGCGCTTCGTTCATGGGCACCGGGAAATCGATATCGACCATTTCGCAACCCAGCGCGCCCATGCCGTCGAGGATGCGGCGCGTGTTGCCGCAAATGTGGAGACGCACCATTCCACCGGCGGCATGGATGGCGTCAACAAGCTTCTTCTCCCAGGGCCAGACAAATTCCTTGTAGATCCGCGGTCCAACGAGAGATGCAGCCGCGTCGCCAATGCCGATCATGTTGGCTCCGGCTTCGATCTGCGCTGCAGCGAACCGGATCGCCGTTTCGACGGTAAAAGCAAATAGATCGTGCACGAAGGCGGGATCGTCGGAGAAATCCATCATAAGACGATTGATGCCGCGCAAGTCCGCAGCTTCAGCGCACGGGCCCTCGACCCAGCCCTCGATGAGGAGATTGCCGGCGACGCGCTGGCGAAGCGCCTCGATGCCACGGATGCGATCTTCCATGCGGCCGCCGGAGAGAGGGTGCGGGCCCTTGGCCTGAACAAGCGCGGACTTGTCGGCGAAGAGTGCCTCATTCTCGATGACCGCAGGCGGCTGATCGTCGTACCAGCGGATTGCAGCGCCTGCGTCGGCCGCTTCGCGGGTAGGGTCGGAAATGGCAGAGACGTAGTCGAAGCCGAAAAGCTCGGCAGTCTTTAGCTGCGCTTCGGCTAGGATCTGGTAGTCTCTGGCGTACTGGCCATAGCGAACTCCGAGCACATCCGCGGCGAACATCATGGTGATGGGCATAACGGGGATGCGATCCGGGGCCCTCCCGGCGAGAATTGCGATAATGCGTTCACGACCTGTCATCGCGCGCTCATCCCTGAAATCAGAGCGGGTTTCCGTTTGAGAGTGAAGGCTGGCCGTAGTATGGCACAAACAGGAAGCGGTGGCACAGGTGGTTGCTTCGCAATGCGAAAACGAGGCGGCATTAGAATGGAATGCAGTGGCATTGCGAAAGCAGCGAGCCGTTCCCCGTCATCCATGAAAACGCGATTCGCTTTCGGCAAAGACGGCATTGAGGTCTCGATTCCCGACTCTTTCGATTGCCGGGTTGTGCGCGGTCGCGCGGCACGAGCGCTGGGGAATGTTGCCGGGGCGCTGGATGCAGCGCTCGACGGGCCGATCGGATGCGAGCCGCTGACGAAGCTCGCAACGGGAAAGCGAACGGTGGCGATCTCCGTGTGCGACATTACCCGGCCGGCGCCAAACCGCGTAACGCTGCCGCCCCTGCTCAGGCGGCTGCATGAGGCGGGCATAGCGAAAGACGGCATCATCATTCTGATCGCGACGGGTTTGCACCGCTCGGCCACGAAGGACGAGCTTGATGTGATCCTGGGGCCGGAGATTGCGGCCAACTACCACGTCGCCAGCCACGATGCGCGCGATTTTGCAGCGCACAGGCCGCTGGGGGCGACACGGCGAGGGACGCCGGTTTACATTGACGAGCGCTTTATGGCGGCGGACCTGCACATCACGCTCGGATTTGTCGAGCCGCATCTGATGCTTGGTTTCAGTGGCGGCCGCAAGCTGGTGGTGCCGGGGCTGGCAGCGCAGGAGAGCATCAAGGTGCTTCACTCACCGCGCTTCAATCGCGAGCCGCTGGTGACCGAGGGATCGATCGACGGTAATCCGCTGCACGCGGAGTTCCTGGAGATTGCCGCGATGGCGCGGCACGACTTCATCCTCGATGTGACGCTGACGCGGGAGCGCGAAATTTCGGGCGTGTTTGCCGGCAACCCGGTGAAAGCGCACGCTGCAGGCGTGGAGTTTTTCGAGCGGACGTCGCTCGAATCGCTCGATGGGCAGGCGGATGCGGCGATCACCAGTTCGGCCGGATATCCGCTCGACCTGACGTTCTATCAGTGCCTGAAGGGATTAACGGCGACGAAGCACATCGTGAAGCCGGGCGGCCCGATGCTGCTATTGAGCGAGTGTGCCGAGGGGATCGGCAGTCCCGAATATACGCGGCAACTCAACGAGTACGCGGGCCATGCGGAGTTCCTGGAGAAAATCCGCGATGCAAAGGTCGAAATCGATCAATGGCAACTGGAGAAACTGGCGCTCGTGGGGCTCGAGCACGAACTGTTCTTCTACACGCCGGGCGCGCCGATGGAGGCGCTGGGCGGCCTGCGCGTGAACGCGTTCGGCGGCGTGGATGAGGCCGTAAACGCGCTGCTGCGCAGATTGCCACGCGGAGCGCGTATCGCGCTGGTTCCGGAAGGGCCGTACACGTTTGCACGGGCGACGCCAGTGTACGCGTGAGTACAGCTATTAGCACTTGGCTTTTAGGTTGGTTTATAGGATCCCACCCTAATCGGGATAAAGCTGCGATTAGGATGGGGCAATTGGATCAACTTTCGCCGCTTGCGCTACTCGCTGATGCCGACCTTGTTGCGCGGCCAGAGGGGGCGCATCTCGGCGTGGTTGACGATGGGCTCGCCGTCGCACTCCACTTCAATAACGCTTGCAGGCTCATCGGGTGCGACCATCGGCAAGCCGGTCAAGCGGAAAGTGAACTCGTCCTGCGTGAACTCCACCTTTTGGCCGGTTTTGAGCAAGCGCGCTGAGAGGACCTTGGGCTTGAGGCCGCCAATGGCAACGACCACCTCCGGCTTGTAGAAGTCGAGCCATTCGGCTGCCGGCGTATGCCCGGGCCAGCAGCGCACATGAACGTAGAGCGTGTTGCCGCGACGCGTGTAATTGCAACTGGCATCGGCGACCAGCGATCCGCGCTCAGTGCCATAAATGGTTTTGCCGTTGCCGTCGAGCCACTTGCCCACCGCTTCCAGAACCTCCTGAGATGCCGGCGGCACTGAGCCGTCTGGCTCCGGACCGATGTTCAGCAGATAATTCCCGCCACCGCGCGCGCATGTGATGAGGTTGTCGACAATCGTCCACGGCGACTTCCAGTTCTTGTCGCCGCGATTGAAGCCCCAACTATCGTTCAGCGTCATGCAGGTTTCCCACGCGCGGCCTTCCTCCGCAGCCTGAATGTGCTGCTCCGGAGTGGAGAAATCGCCGGGCAGCAGGTTGCGATTGTTCACGATGATATCGGGCTGGAGCGAGAAGACCATCTCGTTCATGCGCTCGGATTCCCACTGTTCAGCGTTCAGCGGCCATGCCACGTCGTACCAGAGGATGTCGATCTTGCCGTAGTTGGTCATCAGTTCGCGGATAAGGCCGTGCGTGTAGTCGACGAACCGGCGGCGCGCAGCCTCGTCCGTCTTGCAGATGGCGCCGTCCGGGTGGTGCCAATCCATGAGGGAGTAGTAGAAGCCGACGCGCAGGCCTTCGGCGCGGGCAGCCTCAACATATTCGCGGACCAGGTCGCGTCCGGGGCCCTGTTTTGCGGCGTTGTAGTCGGTGAGCTTGGTGTCGAAGTTGCAGAACCCCTCGTGGTGCTTGGTGGTCATCACCATGTACTTCTGTCCCGCGCGCTTGGCCGCGCGCGCCCAGTCACGCGCGGCGTTTGGCTTGGGATGGAAGTGCTTGGCGAGCAATTCGTATTGGAGCAGGGGAACACCCTCCTGCTCCTTGGCCCACTCGTGCTGGCCGATGACGCTGTACAGGCCCCAGTGAATGAACATGCCAAACTTGGCCTCGTGCCACCATGCCATGCGCGCCTCGCGCGTGGCAGTCTGCTTCAGATCGGCAGGCGTCGGCTCGGGTTGTGCGGCGGTCTGGCCGCCGGAAGCCTGGGGAAGTGCCAATCCTTCTGCATGGGGGGCGGCGCTTGCAGCAGTCAACGCCAGGGCGCCCGCCGCACCAAACTGCTTCAAGAATGACCGTCTCGTGCTCTCGCTCCAATCCATGTCCGACTCCTCATCTATGTTGGTGTTGTGTCCGACTTTAATCTTGGTTACCGTTAGCGTTTACGAAACACTGATAAAATTGCCGCCGAGCCACTATAACAGACGTGGCGAGTGGGTGCATGACTTCCAAACGGGAAGGGAGAGAAAGCTGCCGCTCCTGACGCGAACCATTCGCAGCGAGGGGTCGCTTTCACTACACTGTCGCTATGGTCGTACGCCTGAAAGATATAGCCGCCGAACTTGGCGTCTCGGTTGTCACGGTTTCGCGCGCGCTGCGCGACCGGCCGGATATTGCCGAAGAGACGAAAGCAAAGATTCTCGACCGCGTAAAGCGGCTGAATTATCGTCCGAACCTGACGGCGCGCAGCCTGGTTACGGGGCGAAGTTCGCTGATTGGGCTTGTTGTCCCGGACCTGATTCATCCGTTTTTCGCGGAGATTGCAAAAGGGCTTTCGGCGAAGCTGCGAGAGAAAGATTATTTCCTGATCGTCTCGTCTTCAGAGAGCGATCCGCAGCTTGAGCAGGACGAGATTGAGCACATGCTGGCTCATCATCTCGATTGCTTTGTCGTGGCCTCGTGCCAAAAGGAACCCGACAGCCTGCGGAAATTCGGTGACGCAGGAGTACCACTGGTCCTGATTGACAGAAGCTTTCCCCGGTTCCCATGTCATTTTGTGGGTGTGGATGACTATGAAGTGGGCGAGCTGGCGACCGAGCATCTGATTGCTCAGGGCTGTAAGCGTATCGCTCATATTCGCGGACCCGTTACCAACGTGGGCAATCGCCGGGCTGAAGGATATCGCGCTGCGCTCGAAAAACACGGCATGGGGGCGCCCGAAAACTATGTGGTTGCGTGCGGCGAGGCTTCGGACTCCGACGGCGAGACCCGGGGAAGACGGGCCATGGAAGAGATTCTTGCATTGAAGCCGCGTCCGGACGGGATCTTCTGCTTCAACGACACGGTTGCCGTGGGCGCGATGGATCAGGCGTTTGAAGCTGGGCTAAAGATTCCGAAACATATCGCGATCGTAGGCTGCGGGAACTTTCACTACAGCAGCAAGCTGCAGGTGCCGTTGACCAGCGTTGACCAGAGATCGCGGGAAATCGGCGAGCGGACTGCGAAAATGATCATGACACTGCTCGAAAAGCCGCCGTCGGCGCGGCCCCGGACGGTCATTCTGAAGCCTGAGCTGATTGCGCGAGAGTCGTCGAGGATAAAATAGTATCCCGCCCTGGCGACAAATACAAAAACGTCGCGAACGTCTGCACCACGGACGAAGACCTGTCCTTGGGGACCCTGTGGTCGGACATCCCCGCCAGTTAACTTTGTCGATCCTAGTTTTCTGACGGCCGCTCGATGCGGTCGATCACAATCACGTCCACCGGACCTTTCGCAGGCACGAGCTTCAACCCGAGCTGTTCCTCGAGGGCGGTGAAAATCGAGGGGCGCGGGTCGGAAGCATCAGCGCCCTCGGGCGCAAACTCCAGCGTGAAGTCGTAGCCCCCCTCGAGGCCGGTCTTGTTCACGACGACCCTACCCACAGTGAAGGACAAATTCGTGGCAAAGTTCTCCATGGGAACGGCATGCGCCGAGATGTTCCCGCTTCCGTAGCTCGCGTTGCCGCCGCCCGCGTCGTTCGTGATCTTTTTCACCTTCGATCCGCTCTTTGCGACCGTTAGCACATAAATCGGCAGATCCTTGGACGCATGATGGGTTTTCAGTCCGAAGCGGTCTGCCAAAAGTTCCTGCAACATCCGCCGCGATTCCTTCCAATGTTCCATCGGCGGAAGCTTCCCTAAGGCCGCTGCCGTTTCCGGATCCATCTTGGCTTGAATCTGCATGGGCTCGGAGCTTGCCCACCCCGGCAGCCCTACGATCTGGTCGTCCATCAGAACGCCATAGGCCGTTCGAATCAGCATCACCATGGGCATGCCGCTCATGGAGAAGCTGTCGGGCGTGAATTTCATAAACGCGTTGTTCGGGCTGTCGGGCTTGACGGTGACGGCCTCGTACGCAAAAGACTTGGGGCTTGTGTTCTGCGGAGCGGACGCGGCGGTCTGGCAGAACACGGGCGCTGGTAAAGTGGCGAAAGCAGTGGCAAGCAAGGGCAAGCCGAGGAGTCTGACGGGGTGTGAAGCGACGGTGGTCATCGTGCAGACCATGCCTTCTGCGGGAGGTAGTCTTATTGTCGATCCGTGGCCATGTAGACCGCAACCGCGCCAAGCAGCAGGAGCGTGGCGATGGTTGGGAACACCACCAGCAGACCCCAGCTTGGATCGATCGCTCCGGTTGCGCGAAATTCATCCCAATGGGCTACGGCTGATTGCGGAAGCTGCTGGAGCCAGGTGCGCCATGCATCGCTCCGCAGCGCCTCAAAGACGAGGAAGCCTACGCCGACGACGAGGGTGAATGCGAGCGCGAAGATTTGCGCGCCGAGAATCGGTCGAGTGAGGCGTTCGACGGCGACATTGCGGCGGCGCAACTGCGCGCGCCACCACAGGACGCCTGCGGGACCCGGCCGGGCCGCGGCGATCGTGGCTGTTCGCGCGCGTTGGAAGGCGTCGGCCACTAATGCCAGATCGCCGCACGCGCGGCATGTGGCGACATGGGCGCGGAGTTCCGACGACGCGCCAGCCGGCCATTGGCCGTGCGCGACCAGTGCGCGCACTTCAATTTCATAGGCGCAGGGCGTCAGCATCACGATTCCCTCCCTATGGGTGCTGCCTGCGCGCGGAGGAGGGCTGCGATCTTGCGACGCGCGCGAAACAGAAGCAGGCGAATGCTTGCCGCGGCGAGCCCGGTGACCGCAGCAATCTCGCGATGCGAGTAGCCTTCGGCGTGGGCCAGCCAAAGCAACTGGCGCTCGCGCGGCCTCATCTGGCGCAGAGCGGGGCCGAGCATGATCTGCGAGTCCGATTGCTCTGCGCTGTCGCGTGCGGCGAAAAACTCCTCGGGAATCTCTTCGATCGATGTCGCGCGCGGGCGGCGCCAGTGGTCGCGGAGTAAGTTGGTGGCGATGCGAAAGAGGTAGAGCCGGGCTGCGGCTTCACCATCGGATTCCAAAGATGGGGCGTTGGCCGCGCAGAGGAAGCGGACGTAGCTCTCCTGCATGAGATCTTCGGCCAACGCGGGATCGGAGGAGACACGCGCCAGATAGGCCCACAGCGGGCGCGCAGAGCGCTCATAAAACGCGGCGAAGGCGTCATTGTCCATGGGCGAGGAACAAGCGCGGTTGGCGGCCGCATCGAGTGCGCCGCCGGCCAGTGCGCCCGGTAGTGCGAATTCCCAGGACATTCCGAATGGTGTTACGACTGTAGCCACTGTCCAGTTCCCTCCGGCTCATTGCCTGCCCGTTGGGCCCAGGGACGTGCCAGCGTCATGATCCGCCTTCTCAGGCATCAATCCCAGACGCTGCGCAATGGCCCAGGTGGCTCCTGCGGAAAGGATAAACCCGATTCCCGGCATGAGGGCCAGCGTTCCAAGCACGGCCATGGGCGTGGCCATATCAGGGCCCGCATTGCGAAGGAAGTAGAGGCCAATGCCCAGCAGCGTCAGCACCACCCCAACTTGCATCGGAGTGATGACGCGCGCCACGACATTGGGCATGTGCGGGCCGGCCTGAGGACCCGGCGCATAAGCAGACGCCGAGAGAAATTGTTTGCCTGCCTCTGTTTCCATATATGCGGCCAACTCCTGGCTTGAGCTGAATTTGTCGATCAGGCGGGAATGAATCTCGCTTTGCTGTTTGAATGCGCGGTTCCAGCGGCTGCTTTGAATAAAAAGGTAGATGATCCAGACAATAGCGACGAGGAAACAGGGAAACAAGATGATGGGAGTGACCCTGTTCATCACCTCGCCCGTGTTCGACTGCCGGTACGGATCCTGGGGGACAAGATCGGGCCAGACGGCCCGCTCCAATGCTTGATCGCGATGGCCTCCCCGCTGGTCCAGGCGGCTGAAGAGGTAGAACTCGGGGTTTTTCGCGATATCTGGATGGCTGACCATGAACTGTGCCAGCTCGGGATTATTGCGGGCGACATAGTCCTGGTCGGACAGGAGCGACGGATCGCGCGCCACAACAGAAGTAAGGACCGGGCTCAGCCGAAGCAACTTGAGGAACTGCGTCTGCGTTTCAGCGACGTCCTGTTCGCTGGGCGGCTGCATGGCCGGCGACTGATTCTGTGCCTGATGCTGCACCTGGCGTCTCGCCTGGGCCGCGCTGTCCGGGGCAGACCCGGTCTGGGCCACGGCCACGGCGCACGACAAAACAATCGCTGCGGTGGCAAATAGGTTACTTAAGGAAGAGCATTGACGGGCGTTCATTTTTTAGATCCTCACTTCGAAAGTGCCTGGGACGTGTCTGCACATAGAACGCATGGACGAGGGGTTTGGTTAACAGGTTATGGGACTGCGCGCACGGGGAGTGAATGCGCCGGGGGTTTAGAATCGAAGAGGCTGCGGGGAATATCTTTCGCATCAAAATTTGATGACCCGCACGCATCGGACCGCTAAAAAGGCCGGTGTGGCGGGTGTTTGTGTGAGACCAGGATGGCAATGCGAGCGAAAACGGCTGTGGTGCTGGGTGCCCAGTGGGGCGACGAAGGCAAGGGAAAGATAGTCGACGTGCTGAGCGAGCGGTTTTCTGCCGTGGCGCGTTATGCCGGCGGACATAACGCCGGGCACACGGTCATTATTGGCGACCATAAGTTTGTGTTGCAGCTCATTCCTTGCGGCGTGCTTCGGCCGGGATGCAAGGGGGTGATCGGGAACGGCGTGGTGCTGGACCCGATTTACTTTCTGGATGAGGTTGCCCGGCTGCGCAAGACGGGGCTGGCCTTCGACGGACGGCTTTTTGTATCGGACCGGGCCCAGGTGATCCTGCCCTTTCACCGCATGATCGAGCTGGCGGCGGAGACAGCGCCGGGGCGGAAGAAGATCGGAACCACGAGCAAGGGAATCGGTCCGGCATACGAAGACAAGATGGCGCGGAGCGGGCTGCGTATCGTGGATCTGCTGCACACCCAGCTGCTGAAGACACACATTGAAGCTGCCTGCGAAGAGAAGAACGCAATTGCGCATGCTCTGTTCGGTACCGAACCGCTGGACCCCGCAAAGATGTATGACGAGTACGCAGCGGCAGCGGAACAGGTGCGGCCGTTTGTCACCGATACTGGCCGCCTGCTCAACGGGATCCTAGCCAAAGGCGGCAGCGTGATGTTTGAGGGCGCGCAGGGAACCATGCTCGACATTGACCACGGCACCTATCCCTTTGTGACGTCCTCGTCAGCGACTGCGGGCGGCGCGTCGACCGGAACGGGTGTTGGTCCGACGGCGATCGGAACGGTGATCTCGGTGACCAAGGCTTATGTGACCCGCGTAGGCGGGGGGCCGTTCCCAACCGAGATTCACGATGCTCCAGGCGACGTGTTGCGCGAGCGCGGTCACGAGTACGGTGCCGTTACCGGCAGGCCGCGACGTTGCGGCTGGCTCGATATTCCGCTGCTCCGCTATTCAAACCAAGTGAACGGGGCGGAATGGCTGGTGGTCACCAAGCTGGACGTTCTGGACGTGCTGGCGGAGATTCCGGTGTGCATCGGCTACGAGCTCGGCGGAAAGGTAACGGACGAGATTCCGGCGGATGTGCGCGGGCTTGAGGCCATCAAACCCCGCTACACCACGCTGAAAGGCTGGCAGCAGCCAACGGAAGGGATCACCGAGTTCGACAAGCTGCCGCAGGCCGCGCGCGAATATCTTGCCTTCCAGGAGCGAGAGAGCGGCGCACAAATTGGCATGATCTCGACAGGTCCCGAGCGCGACCAGGTGATTGTGTTGCCGAAGTTCGCCGAGGCGCTCGACGCCATCCACGCATAGACCCGCATAGAAAATCGCGGCTGCTCCCGTTGGCGCGTGGTTTGCGTCGAACGGGCGGGCTGCATGACCGGAAAGTTCCAGACCGAAAAGTACTTCGGAAACCATGCCGAGGGACTTTTATGCGAATTCCATTTGACCAGCGCACCATTCCAGGGCTAAGTTGTACGCGTATGCCGGGTTCTGCAACCGTTGTCCTGAGCCCCATCGGCAGCCGCCGGCTGAATGCCGGATTGGCGATGGCTGCGGCTCTCACGTGGGTGGTGTGCGCGTTTCCGGCCGCCGCAAAGCCGCTGCCGCAGAAGCACGAGACGCGTCATGAAATCGACCAGCTTGAAGATGAGTGGCGCAACGCCCTTCTCACTTCCAACACCAAGGAGCTGGACTCCCTGCTGGCCGACGATTACATGGCGATTACCGCCTTCGGAACGCTGAAAACGAAAGAAGACGAACTCAACGGGCTTCGCACCGGCCGCGTGCATTTCAGCGCACTCGATTTTACAGACCGTAAAGTGCGATTCTACGGAACCACCGCGATCGTCACGTCGTTGGCCAACGTGCAGGCCACCACCGCCGACGGCTCGGTGAACGGCAGCTACCGATACACCCGGGTTTACGCACGCGACCCCCAGGGGAACTGGAAGATCGTCAGCTTCGAGGCGAGCCGGGTCCGCGAGCTGGGGCCCCACAAGCGAAACGAGATCCATTGAAAGGCACCGCTTCCCACTCGATACAAGTTAAAGATATTAAATGACATAGCATCTTCCAGGTTCCCCGGCTGAGTGCGGGGAAAAGGGCCGATCATGCCCGAACGCTGCCGGCCTTGAAAAGAACAGGCCTCCGGGGTACACTAAATCTAATATAGGACTAAAAAAGTCCTATATTGCGGGATTGCGGTTGGGGCGCTTTCCATCCCCTCCCGCGGAGCGGTTCGCCGCTATCAGCGTCACGGGAGGTCCCGAAGTGATGGCTCAGCCGTCGTAGGACCGGTTCCGGGGCCAATCCCGTGGAGGGTAAATGAGTTCGAGTGTCGATACAATTCGCGACCTTGCGTTGCAGGACTACAAGTGGGGCTTCGTCACCGACGTCGAGGAAGATCGTGTACCCAAGGGCTTGAATGAGGACATTGTCCGCCTGATTTCGGCACGCAAGGGCGAGCCGGAGTTCATGCTCGAGTGGCGTCTGAACGCGTTGCGCCACTGGTTCAAGATGGAACGGGAAAAGGGCGAACCCAAGTGGGCCAATATTACCTTCGGCCCCATCGACTATCAGGACATCGTGTACTACTCGGCGCCGAAGCAAAAGCCGAGGCTCGAGAATCTTGAAGCCGTGGATCCCGAGATCCTGCGCACCTATGAAAAGCTGGGCATTCCTCTTGAAGAGCAGAAGCTGCTGGCCGGCGTAGCCGTGGACGCGGTGTTCGACAGCGTTTCAGTGGCAACCACCTTCAAGGGCAAGCTGGCGGAGATGGGCGTGATCTTCTGCTCGTTCTCCGAGGCGGTCAAGAACCATCCCGACCTGGTGAAGAAGTACCTGGGCTCGGTGGTGCCGCATACCGACAATTTCTTTGCCGCGCTGAATGCCGCAGTGTTCACTGACGGATCGTTTGTGTACGTGCCCAAGGGTGTGCGCTGCCCGATGGAGCTGTCGACTTACTTCCGCATCAACGCGGCGGAAACCGGCCAGTTCGAACGGACGCTGATTATTGCCGACGAAGGCTCGTACGTGAGTTATTTGGAGGGCTGCACAGCGCCGATTCGGGACACGAATCAGTTGCACGCAGCCGTGGTGGAGTTGATCGCACTCGACAATGCCACCATCAAGTATTCGACGGTGCAGAACTGGTACCCCGGCGACAAAGAAGGGCGCGGCGGAATATACAACTTCGTGACCAAGCGCGGAAAGTGCCTAGGCAAGAATTCGAAAATCTCGTGGACGCAGGTGGAGACGGGGTCGGCGATTACCTGGAAGTACCCGGGCTGCATCCTGCAAGGGGACAACTCCGTGGGCGAGTTTTACTCCGTGGCGCTGACCAACAACCGCCAGCAGGCCGACACGGGCACGAAGATGATCCACATCGGAAAGAACACGCGGTCGACCATCGTGTCGAAGGGAATTTCGGCGGGCCGCGGGCAGAATACCTACCGCGGACTGGTGAAGATCCTGAAAGGTGCGACCGGGGCGCGCAACTACACGCAGTGCGACTCGCTGCTGATCGGCGATCGCTGCGGCGCGCACACGTTCCCTTATATTGATGTACGGAATTCGACGGCCAAGATGGAACACGAGGCATCAACTTCGAAGATCGGCGAAAACCAGCTGTTCTATCTGCGCCAGCGCGGATTGAAGACCGAAGATGCGGTTTCAATGATCGTGAACGGATTCTGCAAGACGGTGTTCAAAGAGCTGCCGATGGAGTTTGCAGTGGAAGCGCAGAAATTGCTGGGCGTGAGCCTGGAAGGCAGCGTTGGATAAGACAGGGATCAGAAAGAGCGCGGGCCTGGAGGTCCGCGCGACAGCTGGTTCACCACCCCAAGAAACAAAGGCCGTTTCTTGGGGACCCCGGGCGACCGGCGCTACATGGAGAGAGAGGAAGCGAATGGCTTTGTTGGAGATTGAAGATCTGCACGCCTCGGTGGATGGTCACGAGATCCTGAAGGGCGTGAACCTGACGATGAATGCGGGCGAAGTGCATTCCATCATGGGCCCGAACGGCTCGGGCAAGAGTACGCTGGCGCAGGTGCTGGCGCGGCGCGAGACCTATGAAGTCACCCGGGGCAAGGTCCTGTTTGATGGTAAAGATCTGCTGGAGATGAAGCCCGAGGACGCAGCCTGCCAGGGCGTGTTCATGGCGTTCCAGTATCCGGTGGAGATTCCCGGCATCGGCAACGCATATTTTCTTCGCTCAGCAATGAACGCGGTCAGGAAATACCACGGCCAGGACGAGCTGGACGCGATGGATTTTCTACCGCTCTATAAGGAGCGCTTGAAGTTGCTGGAGATGGACGAGAAGCTGATGAACCGTTCAGTGAACGAGGGCTTCAGCGGCGGCGAAAAGAAGCGCAACGAAATCCTGCAGCTGGCAATGCTCGAGCCGAAGCTGGCGATTCTGGACGAGACGGACTCCGGACTGGATATCGATGCGTTGCGGATTGTTGCGCAGGGCGTGAACGCGATGCGCAGCCCGGAGCGGGGGTTCCTGGTGATTACGCATTATCAACGTCTGCTCGATTACATCACTACGGATTTCGTGCACGTTCTGGTGGATGGAAAGATCGCGCGCTCGGGCGGGCCGGAGCTGGCATTGGAATTGGAAGAAAAGGGCTACGGCTGGGCCGAAACAGAGGCTGGCATATCTGCGTAATTAAGTGTGAATCTCCGGCGTGACGACGATGTCAACAGAAGGTGGAAGCGAGAGATCGATGGTAAAGGCGACTGAGCGGCTGGGAAATTATCTGACAGCGTACGGCGAGGTGCTGGCGCAGGGAGAGAAGCGCGAGCCGGTGTGGCTGCGTCAACTGCGCGAAGACGCGTGGAGCCGTTTTGACGCGAAGGGATTTCCCACCACACACGACGAGGACTGGCGGTTCACGAATATCGCGGCCCTGGCGCGGATGCCGTTCAGGCGCGCGCCGCAAGGCAATGCCGGACTGACGGCGAAGGACCTCGAACGATTTCGGTTCGCGGGTGCAGCGTGCCAGATGGTCTTCGTCAATGGGCGATTCGCGCCGACACTTTCGGAGTTGGGGAACCTTCCCAAAGGTCTGGAGGTTTGTCCGTTAGCGCGGGCGCTCGATTGCGGCGCTGGGGGCTGGGCCCCTGAAGGATGCGCTCCGGAGGGAATCGAGCAGCATCTTGGGCGCTATGCCGATGTTCGCCGTGATGTATTCGCGGCGTTGAACACCGCCTTGTGGGAGGATGGCGCGTACCTGCGCTTCCGGAGGGGGGCCATCATCGAGCAGCCTGTCCATTTGCTGTATGTTTCGGCGGGAGCGGGCAGCGAGATCATGACGCATCCCCGTAACCTGGTTGTGGCGGAAGAGGCGAGCCAGGTTGCCGTGGTTGAAGACTACGTTTCGATCGGAGACGAAGCGGCCTTCTCCAACGCGGTAACGGAACTGGCGGCCGGGCAGAATGCAGTGGTTTCGCATTACCTGATCGAGCGCGAGAATTTTGCCGCAACCAACGTTTCAACGCTTCGCGTGGAGCAGGCGAGGGGAA
The DNA here is from genome assembly GCA_900290245.1 of Candidatus Sulfuritelmatomonas gaucii. GTDB lineage: Bacteria > Acidobacteriota > Terriglobia > Terriglobales > Acidobacteriaceae > Telmatobacter > Telmatobacter gaucii. Next base: position 58,089 of record OKRB01000072.1, read on the forward strand.
CGAATATCGCTTCCCACTCAATCCTGCTTGGCGGCGGGCTGGTACGCAACAACGTGCATCCCGTGCTTGCCGGAGAAGGCGCCGAGTGCCTGATCAACGGCTTGTTTGTGGGCGCGGGACGCCAGCACCTGGACAACTACATGATGGTGGAACACGCGCAGCCGCAGGGCGGCAGCCGCCAGTTCTATAACGGCATTCTTACGGATTCTGCACGCGGTGTGTTTCATGGTCGGATCATTGTGCACAAGGATGCGCAGAAGACCGACGCCAAGCAGACGAATCGGAACCTGCTGCTGTCAGACAATGCGCGCATCGATACCAAGCCGCAGCTGGAGATCCACGCCGACGACGTGAAGTGTACGCATGGCGCCACGATCGGGCAGATTGAAGAAGAGCAGCTTTTCTACCTGCGCGCACGCGGGCTCGACGAGAAATCAGCGCGGAACTTGTTGCTCTACGCGTTTGCCGCAGAGTGCCTGGACCGCATGAAGGAGCCTGCGGCGCGAGAGTTTGCGGAGAACCTGATTCGCGCACGGCTGGCTGATCTCTCGAGGGGCGCGGTCGCTGCCACGGCGATCGAAGCAGCCGAAGAAAATGTGCAGAGCTGGGAGGAAGTGGGATGAGTACTGCGGCATATCGAACCGGCCTTGGTCCAGCGGCGCTGGATGTGGAGCGGATCCGGCGCGATTTCCCCATTCTTGACCAGACGATCCACGGCAAGAAGCTGGTCTATCTCGATAACGCAGCCACTTCGCAAAAGCCACGCGCGGTCATCGACGCCATCGTGCGTTATTACGAGCACTACAATTCCAATGTCCATCGCGGCGTGCACACGCTCAGCATGCGCGCCACTGAGGCGCACGACGAGGCACGGGAAACGGTACGGCGCTTTATCCAGGCTGCCGACGCGAGCGAGATCATTTTTGTGCGCGGCGCAACGGAGGCCGTCAACCTGGTGGCGCAGACATACGGCCGCGCCAACGTGGGCGAAGGGGACGAGGTGCTCATCACCGCCATGGAGCACCACTCGAACATCGTGCCGTGGCAGATTCTGTGCCAGGAAAAGCACGCGCGCCTGCGCGTCGTGCCCATCAACGACGCCGGCGAATTGGACCTCGAGGCATTCGAAAAACTGCTGTCGCCGCGCACGCGTATCGTGGCCGTGGCGCATGTTTCGAATGCGCTGGGTACCGTGAACCCGCTGCGCAAAATCATTCAGCTTGCGCATGCGCACGACGTGCCTGTGCTGGTAGACGGCGCGCAGGCTGTTCCGCATATGGCCGTGGACGTGCAAGCGCTGGGCTGCGACTTTTACGCGTTCTCCGGACACAAGATCTATGGGCCCACGGGCATCGGCGTTCTATACGGGAAAGAGGAAGTGCTTGCGGAGATGCCCCCATACCAGGGCGGCGGCGATATGATCCGCTCCGTGACCTTCGAAAAGACGACTTACAACGTGGTGCCTTACATGTTCGAAGCGGGCACTCCCGACATTGCGGGCGCTATCGGCCTGGGAGTCGCTCTGGAATATGTGATGGGGCTTGGGATAGACCGCGTGGCCGCGCACGGGCAGGATCTGCTGGCTTACGCTACGGAGAAAGTGGGCGCCATCGACGGCGTGCGCCTGATCGGCACAGCGCAGCATCGCGCGGGTGTGCTTTCGTTTGTGCTTGACAACGTGCATCCGCACGATCTGGGAACGATCCTTGACCGCGAAGGCATCGCCATCCGCACCGGCCACCACTGCGCGCAGCCGGTTATGGACCGCTTTGGCATTCCCGCCACGGCGCGAGCGTCGTTTGCGGTTTATAACACGAAAGAAGAGATTGACGCGCTTGTTGACGGAATTCGCAAGGCGCACGAGGTGTTTGCGTGACGGACGATCTGGGCCAGCTTTATCAGGAAGTGATTCTGGAGCACAGCAAGGCGCCGCGCAATTATCGCAAGCCGGAAAGCGCAAACCGCGAGGCAGAGGGATACAACCCGTTATGCGGCGACCGCTGCACCGTGTTTCTCGACGTCGAAGGCGACGCCATCAAGGATATCGGGTTCCAGGGCTCGGGATGCGCAATTTCACGGGCGTCGGCGTCAATGATGACGCAAAGCGTGAAAGGAAAAACCAAAGCTGAGGCTGCGCGCCTCTTCGAGGAGTTTCATCGCCTGGTGACGGGCGACGAGAAAGCAATTGCCAGCGCGCAGGATCTCGGCAAGCTGGCCGTATTTGCAGGTGTCTCGAAGTTCCCCGCGCGGGTGAAGTGCGCCACGCTGGCGTGGCACACTCTGCAATCGGCGCTCGAAAACAAGCATGAGCCTGTTTCGACCGAAGAGTAGCGCGAGGCATTCCAGATGGTGGCTACCAATCCCAACAACCAGAACAGCGCACCGGATGCCGGGCCATTTCGCGAAGAGATGATCTGGCAACAGTTGAAGACGGTTCGCGATCCCGAGATCCCGATCGACATCGTCAACCTGGGCCTGATTTATTCGGCAGCGGCGATGCCTCTTGAGAACGGCGGCAAACGGGTGGACGTGAGGATGTCGCTTACCGCTCCGGGGTGCAGCATGTCGGATGTGATCAAGGCTGAAGTGGAGCGGAAACTGGCAAGCTTGCCTGAGGTGCAGGAGGTCCGCGTTGACGTGGTCTTCGACCCTCCCTGGAATCCCGAAATGATGTCGGAGGCGGCCAAGCTGCAGCTCGGATTCGACTCCGACTATGGCGCGGCGCCCACTCCCAGCGCATTCAGGATCATCCGCTAGCCGGTAAGAAATCACTCTCATCACGCAGACGCTTAATGCAAAACCCCTGCCCCCGCAGATGCTCGCGTCGATCACCGTCAAAAAACCGAGCAATCAAGTGCCGGTCAAGAGTGCCTGGGCTTCACGTTTGACACAGGGAGGATTGCCGCCATAAGTCAAAGATTTGAGTAAAGATATCGTTCTGTTGATGGGGCAAACCGTGAGTCACTTGCCAACCGGTTCGAACTCTCTGTAGAACCTGCCTCGTAAGAAAAAAGCTCTGCCAGCCGCCCGGCGATCCACGGAACAACTGAGAAGTGACCCCGCGCCACGTTTCAAAGTGGAAGGAAAGGCGGATTTTGACAGAGCCACATGCTCGTTTCGGTCCGCGACTAGGCTTTTTGTCCGTGGATCGGCGACCCGGCCCGAAAGCACGGGATAGAAAAGAAGACTCATGCCGCACTCATTGAATTCCTTTTCGCGCCGCCGGTTCCTGAAATCGATGGCCGCGGCCGCTGCTGCCGCGCAATGCGGCGCGAGCCTTAATGCGTCGATTGTGCAGCCGGTTCTTTCCAACGCTGAGGCTTGTTCGGCTTCAAAACGTCTCGACTCCGGGTGGGAATACTACCGCGGGGCGCTGGATGGACCTTGGGAGGTTTGGCGGGGCGATGAAATTGCCGCCTGGGAAAAAGTCGTGCTGCCGCATTGCTTCAACCATTACGATGCCTGCGATCCCGACACCCCCTACTATCGTGGACACGGTTGGTACCGCACACGCATCCCTGTTGCCAATCCGCTGAAGGATGGGCGCACGCTTCTCTACTTTGAGGGCGCCGGGCAGACGTCGCATGTGTATGTTGCCAATACTCTCATTGGCTCGCACGTGGGCGGTTATGACGAGTTTGTCTTCGATATCAGCGAAGGGGTTGCGGCGGCGCACGGCCCAGGAATGGACCCCGTTCCGATCGCCGTTCTTTGCGATAACTCCGAGAATCTCGAGCGGCCGCCTTCCGACCTGAGTGACTTCAGCCTCTACGGTGGGCTTTACCGTCATGTTCATCTGGCCTATGTGCCGGCCGTCTCGCTCGAGGCCGTTCACATCGCGCCTGCCTGGGTTCCGGGCGGAGCCGCGACCGTAGTCGTTAAGGCGCGCCTTTATAACCCGGTCAAGTTTTCGCACGATTGCACAGTTGCGGTGGAGATCACCGACCCAAGCGGAACGGCGATCGCTCACATTGAGAAATCACTCGCCCCTTGGGACGGGGAAGCGGAGATTGCGTCCGTTCCTGTTGCGTCGCCGTCGCCCTGGTCTCCGGCGCAACCGAATCTCTACAAGTGCAGCGTGACGTTGACGACCCCTTATGGCGAAAGCGCCGTGAACGAGCGTTTCGGGATCAAGCACGCCGAGTTCGTAGACTACGGGCCATTCAAGTTGAACGGCGAAAGGTTGCTGCTGAAAGGCACGCAACGCCACATGGATCACGCCAGATTCGCCGCCGCGGAGCCGGACGACCTGGTCCGCACCGAAATGCAATTGGCGAAAGCGATGGGCGCGAATTTCATCCGGCTTGGCCACTACCAGCAGGCACGCCTGGTGCTGGACATGTGTGATGAACTTGGCCTGCTGGTGTGGGAAGAAGCGCCCTGGTGCCGTTCCGGTGTGGGCGACGACAAGTGGAAGGATCACACCCGCTCGATGCTGGCCAACATGATTGACCAGCACTTCAATCATCCCAGCGTATTGATGTGGGGCCTGGGCAATGAAGATGACTGGCCCGGCGAATATCCGAACATGGATCAGGCGGTCATTCGCGAGTTCATGCAGGAGATGAACGACCAGGCGCACACGATGGATCCATCGAGGTACACCTCTCTGCGGCGCTGCGATTTTGCGCGCGACATCCCTGACGTTTATTCGCCCTCAATCTGGGCCGGCTGGTATAGCGGCGTTTACGCGGGATATCAAGCGGCGCTCGAGAAGGAGCGTGAAAAGATAAAGCACTTCCTTCACATTGAGTGGGGCGCCGACAGCCATGCACGCCGCCACTCTGAGGCACCGGAAGCGAAACTTGCTGAGGTCGCGTCTGGAGCGAGCGCTGACAAGCCGGGCCCCGACGACCTGCCGGCGATTGGCGGCCCGCACGTTTCGCGCGATGGTGATTGGTCAGAAACCTACGCATGCGATCTTTTCGACTGGTATCTGAAGGTGCAGGAGACGTTGCCCTGGCTTACGGGCTCAGCGCAGTGGGCCTTCAAGGATTTCACGACACCATTGCGCGTCGAAAATCCGGTACCTCGCGTGAACCAAAAGGGCGTGCTCGAGCGCGACATGACGAAGAAAGAAGGGTACTGGGTCTTTCAGTCGTATTGGAGCGAGCAGCCCATGGCGCACATCTACGGGCATACGTGGCCGGTGCGCTGGGGCGCTGAGGGAGAACTGCGGATCGTGAAGGTCTACTCGAATTGCCCTGCGGCCGAGCTCTTCATCAACGGCGAGTCTGCAGGAGAACGAAAGCGCAACAGCCAAAATTTCCCCGCTGCCGGGCTGCGCTGGATGGTGACGTTCAGACCCGGGAAGAACCACCTGCGCGTGTTGGCCGACAAAGAAGGCGTCGCGGTGAGCGACGAGATTGAGTTCGAATATCAGACGGCAAAGTGGGGAAAGCCTGCGCGGCTCAAGCTTGCCGAGATTGCACGCGATGCCGAGACTGCGACGATTGAAGCTACGTTGTTTGACGAGAACGGAGTGCTGTGCCTGGATGCGAAGAACGTGGTGCGCTTTTCCGTAGCCGGTTGTGGATGCATGATCGACAACCAGGGCACATCGACAGGATCGCGCGTGGTGCAGCTCTACAACGGGCGCGCACAGATTTCTCTACATCGGAATGGCGGCGCGACCGATGCCGGGGTGACGAGCGAAGGGATTGCGTCCGCCTTTGTGACGATTGAGGCGTAGCAAAGCGGCTACACATTCGCTGCACGGCCTGATCTCGGTGCGCTACCGTTCTTCTTCCGAAGCGTCCTCATCGCCTGCTGAGGTTGTGGCCAGCTTCTCCAACTGATTCCGCCAGTTGAGCGACTGGACAAACGTTCGCGACTCGCGCCAGCCCGGTTCGACGATGACATGCAACTCGAGGTAGACCTGCGCACCGAGGAGCGACTCGATTTTGCGCCGTGCGCTTGTCCCGATCGCCTTGAGTTTCGATCCGCCCTTGCCGATGAGGATCGCCTTTTGTCCATCTCGTTCGCAATAGATCACGGCAGCGATTCGCATCAGCGGTCTCTTTCCCGGCCTGGGCGGCGCTTTCGGCTCTTCGAACTGTTCGATGACGACTGCCGACGCGTAAGGGACCTCCTCGCCGGTTTCGATCAGAATGCTTTCGCGAATGAGCTCGGCGACCATGAAGCGCAGAGGCTGGTCGGTGTATTGATCCTTGGGATAATAGCGCTGGCCGGTGGGCAGGACTTCGACAATCTTGCGCACCAGCACATCAAGGCCATCGCGCTTGCGCGCGCTCACGGGGATGACCTCAGCAAAATTGTATTGCTGCGTAAGCGATTCAATGAGCGGGAGGAGCTGATCTTTGCGCACCAGGTCGATTTTGGTGAGGACGAGGAAGACCGGGCAGTCGAGCTTGCGGACGAGAGAGAAGAGGAATTCGTCTTCGGAGGAGAACCCGTGGGTTCTTTTGTCTTCTCCACCAACGGTTGCGTCGAGTTGGATGCGACGCGTTACATCCACGAGCACCAGCACCAGCTCGCGGGACTCGAGGGCTTCGTGAATCTCCTGCAACATGCGCCGGTCGAGCTCGGACGCAGGTTTGTGCACACCGGGAGTGTCCACGAAGACGATTTGCGCGGCCCCTTGCGCACCCGGCCGCGCGCCCTTTCGTGCCGCGGGGACTTCAACCACGCCGACGATTCGATTGCGCGTGGTCTGCGGCTTGGCCGTGACAATCGCAACCTTTTCGCCTGTGAGGGCATTGAGCAGAGTGCTTTTACCCACATTGGGGCGGCCGAGGATGGCGACAAATCCTGATTTCACGCGATATGCGGCTCCTGACTGAGTGTACGGCATCTTTAGCGGGAATCGATTTGCCCGGCCGGCAATCCTGCCGTAAAACTATCCTTGGCTATTCTGCCGCCAAGCTCGTGGAATTGAATCTGTACGTGTCGGACTGTCTCTGAGAAAAGAGGAATTTAAGTGGCCGTTGGTTTCAGATGTTCTATGCCTTTCCTATTCGGATTCCTGCTTCGTGTTCGATCGATGCGCCCGCGTGCCCTGCTGGCCGGTTTTTGCTGGGTCATGGGTGTCGGGGCCGGCGCCAGCTTCGTCGCTCCAGCATCCGGCGCACAGCCGCTCGCCCTCACGCCTCCAATGGGTTGGAACGATTGGGCACACTTTCAATGTGGATTTACCGCGCAGGCGATCCTCGACAACGCGAAATTGCTTGTGAGCACCGGTCTCGCGGCGCGCGGGTATAACACCGTGACCATCGACGACTGCTGGATGCAAAAGGCACGCGATGCTCAAGGCAATTTGCAAGTCGATCCGGACCGGTTTCAGCACGGAATGAAGCCGCTCGCCAGCGCGATACATGCCCTGGGCCTGAAATTCGGCATCTACGAGGACGCTGGCTCTGAAACCTGTGGAAGATTTGCCGGCAGCGGGCAGCCGGATGTGGGCGGCAAGGATCACTTCCTCGAAGATGCCCGGATATTTGCATCCTGGGACGTGGACTATCTGAAATTGGACGGGTGCAACGTCGGTGTGGCGGGCCAGAGCGACAGAGTTTCGGCCTACCGCAAGGCCTATGCCGCCGAGAGTGCGGCACTCAAAAGCGTCGGCCGCCCCATTGTCTTTTCGGAATCAGCACCTGCATATTTCGAGAACACTCCGGAGTGGTATGACGTGCTCACGTGGGTTCGCCAGTACGGCCAGCTCTGGCGCGAAGGCAGCGACATTGCGAATTACCACGCAAACAACCCGGACGCGCCGCGCTTCAAGAGTGTGCTTTGGAACTACGCATACAATCTTGCGCTGGGCCGTTTCCAGAGGCCGGGAAACTGGGACGATCCCGATTTCATCATCGGCGGCGACAGCGGGATGAGCCTGGCTGAAAGCCGCAGCCAGATGGCCTTGTGGTCGATGATGTCGGCGCCTCTCATTTTGAGTTCGGATCTCGGCAAGCTCAGCCCGGAGGCATTGAAAATGCTCGGCAACCCAGCGGTCATCGCCGTCGATCAGGATTCGTTGGGCCGGATGGCAACACTGGTCCGGCGAACCTCTTCCATTGACATTCTTTTGAAGCCGCTCAAAGGCGGAGACTATGCGGTTGCGGCATTGAATCGCGGCGATGCACCTGCTCAAGTTCAAATTCATCCCGCCGAGCTTGGCTTCTCAACCGACGCCAACTGCAGCCTGAATGGGCAGAATCTCTGGAACGGCGAGCGCTGGCCTTCGCTTTCGGTCTTGCAGGCTGACGTCGCTTCGCACGACACCGCGATCTGGCGCATTCACCCAAGCGCATCCTGCGGCGCGGTGACGCGCACAGGCGCGATCATCATAACTGCCGGCCGAACGCTGGGCTCGATTGACGGCTACACGCATTGCCTGGCGACTACGGGCAAGGTGGAAGAGTGTTCCGGCGCACCAGAGGAATCCTGGACAGTAACGTCAGGCGGTACGCTAAAGTCCTCGGGGGCCTGCCTGGCCGTTGCCGGCGGCAAGCTGGTGATGGAGAAATGCAATGACGGCAGTATGCAGCACTGGAGCTACACGCTGGCCGGCAACCTAGTAAATGCCGCCGATCATGAGTGTCTGACCAATGTCTCTGCGAGCGAAACGCAGCAACCGCTGACCATGCAACCCTGCGGGCACAATCAACTGAATCAAGTCTGGTCGCTACCAGACTGAGCACAGCAGAGCCAGAAAGGGTTTTGAAACGGCGGCTGCAGCGAAGGTGCTCGTTCCTTTGCGAAACAGTCTCGCAACCCTCTACGGAAAATATCCGAACACCCTGCCCCTGTTCTCCGTCTTAGCGTGTGTACATGGAATCATGTTGCCTTGCATCCGGCGCAGATCGCAGGCTGGCAGCCCGAGGGAGTACGCAGGTTTTGACTAGCGGCGAAGACGCGAAGTTTACGGCGCTCGTCCAGCGCCAGTCGCACTTTGTTTTCCGCGTCGCCTACGCCGTGCTGCTCAACTCCCACGACGCTGAAGATGCAGTTCAGGAGACGTTTTTGAAGCTTTATCGCAATCGCGGCTGGCAGCACATCTCCAACGAACGCGCTTTCCTCGCCCGCGTGGCTTGGCGCATCGCCCAGGACCGCCGCCGCAGCTCGCAGCAACCAGCAGCTTTGCGCCTCGAATCGGGCCCGGATTTCGCGCCCGCCCCCGAGATGCCTTCTCCCGATCCCGGCCCGGAGCAAACACTGATTCTCGCCGACCAGCACGCCCGCATTCACTCCATGATCGATGCGCTCCCGGAGGAGCTTCGCGTGTCGTTAGTGCTTTCCGCGAATGACGACCTCAACTCGCGCGAGATCGGCCGGGTGCTCGGCATCCCCGAAGGCACCGTTCGCACTCGCCTGCAGCGTGCTCGCCAGCTCCTCCGCCAGAAACTCGACACCGTCCGGCAAGCGCCTCTTCAAGGCCATCGACCACAGGAGACTCCCTATGCCTGACCTCGACGATCTTGACCTCCTGATTCGCTCGGCCGTCGCCACCTACGGCGATCGCGGCCCGGATGACGATCTCGCTCGCCGGATCCTCAACCACTTTGCCGCTGAAGCCGCTCCCGCTCGCCGCTGGTTGCCCTGGGCCATTGCTTTACCCATCGCCGCCGGTTTGGTGGCTCTTGCCGTTCTCTCCAGCTCTAAGCCATCGCGCCCAGGATTCGGAAAGACAGATCAGGCGAGCAATTCGCATGCACCGCTTCGCGCAATTGCGGGCGCCGCACCATCAACTGCTCCGCCTTCTGCCCGAATCCAGCGCTCGAAAGCCCAGCTTCAGAATCGGCAACCTCGCCTTGCAGAGAAGGCTGCCCGAACCGCGCCCCTGCCGAAACTCGATGTCTTCCCAACTCCCCGGCCGCTTACGTCAGAGGAAAAGGCTTTCGCAATCTTCGCCGCCGAGGCTCCTGAGCCGGAACGCCGTTCTCTTATTGAGGCTCAACGGCGAGTTGACGCGCCTCTGACCATTGCCGTGATTCAAATTCAGCCACTTGAACCGCCTGAACCGGGCGGAAACTAAGGAGAACCCCATGCGCAAGACCACCGTCGTTTGCTGCCTTCTATTCTTCTCGCTGTTTTTCGCGAGCAGGAGTTTGGCCCAGGAAAGTGCTGACACCCAGCAAGCCCCAAAGACTCAGGACGTCGCAAAGCCTGCAAAGCCGCCCGCCCACTTCTACCGCCTCGATTTCGTGGTCGAAGAATTGGGCTCTGACGGCAAGCCAGTGAACAGCCGCACTTACTCAACCGCGATCAGCACTGAAAACTACAACACCATGTCCATTCGCACGGGCTCCAGAATTCCAATTGCCACGGGAGCGTTCGACAAGAACCAGCAGGTAAGCACCCAATACCAATACCTGGACATAGGCGTGAATTTTGACGTGCGTAATGCTCACGAGGTCGATCACGAGCTCTCGTTCGATCTGACCGCGGAATTAAGCAGCCTGGGCGAGCCCAACGATGCTGCCGCGCATCAGCCGGTGATCCGCCAAAACCGTTGGCAGGCTGCGGTCCTGATTCCGATTGGGAAGGCGACCGCCGTCTTCAAATCCGACGATCTCGACAGCAAAGGCAGCACGCAGGTCGTAGTCACAGCCACGCCGGTCCAGTAATCGTTATGGGGGCCGCCGATTCCGCGCACCTCACCCTTCCGTGGCCTCATTGAGCGATGAGAGGATGCGACGCGCGGCTGGATTGATATCATCGGCGCATGATTCCCCCGGGCGAGACGAAGCGGCTTATTCTGCAGCCGCTGGAAATCAGCGACGCCGAGCAGATTCAGAAACTGTTTCCACACTGGGAGATTGTCCGCTACCTGCAGAATATTGTGCCGTGGCCTTATCCCGCGGATGGGGCGCGGCATTTTTGCGAGGAGATTGCACTGCCGCAGATGAGGCGCGGAGAAGCCTGGTACTGGACGCTGCGATTGCGGTCTGCGCCTGAACAGATCATCGGATGTATCAACCTCCGGAAAGGCGAACAGAACCATCGCGGATTCTGGATCACCTCTGCGTGGCAAGGGCAGGGATTGATGAGCGAGGCATGCGCTTGGGCCAACGAATTCTGGTTTGAAACGCTGGGGTTCCCGGTGCTGCGTGTTTCGAAAGCGGCGGAGAATGTGGCGTCGCGGCGCATCTCAGAGAAACAGGGCATGCGCCTGATTGGCATCGAGGAAAAGGACTACGTGTGCGGGCGGTTGCCGTCGGAGACGTGGAAGATGACGGCGCAGGAGTGGCAGAAGTGGAAGTCGTCGCACCCACTGAAGTGAGGCGCCTAAAAATGCTTCGGCATGGGCGCGGGGCCCTGATACATGAGGCTGAGTCCACAATCAGAATCAGAAGGAAAATTGGGTAGCTCGACTTCGCCAATGTTGTTGGCTGCGAGGACGCCGCTGCCGGCGTCGGACCATTTTCCTTCACGCGGATCGAACCACTGCGCTCGGTAGAGACTGGTCACGCGCGCGCCGCGGACGAGACTCTTCGGGCATCCCTTCTCGAAATAGATGAGGAAGATGTTCTGGTCCGGAGTGCGCGCGGCATAGGCCCAGCCTTCGAAACTCTTCAGCTCCGGAGTTGAGTTGGGGACAACGATGCCGCGGTCGGGGACGAGCTCCTGGAAGCGCTTGCCGATGGAAAATGCGAAGGTGCTCAGGTGCTGCATTTGCGCACCGGACTTCCATTGGAAAGCGTCCCACATCTTTGTGGGAGCGGTGGGCTCGATGTCGGCACCCCAGATGCCCTCGGCGCCGTAAACGTGGCCCGCGAGCCCGCCCGAGAGAAAGCTGCCATACATCGACGAGCGCACGAACTGGTCGTCGCGCTCCGTGCCGCCTTTCGCGCCGTATTTGTAGCCGCCGTTTTGTCCGCGCGCGTCGAAGTAGCCGGCGTAGTAGGGTTCGCCGTTGAGCGCGGGATGCGGATGGGCATCGCGGTAGATCTCAGTGAGGTACCAGTAGTATTCGTGCTCGCGCTTGTTGCCGAGCTGGTGCAGCGTGACCCAGGAATCCTCACCCCAATTCACCAGCGTAGAGGGATTTGCATTTGCCGAAAGCAACGTGCCGAACGGAGGCGGACCGTATTTCTTGAGCACGAGATTGATGGCCTCGAGAAAATCGGGAACGGCGATGCTCTCCTGGATGATGTCGAGATGAATGGGGCTGAGCACCGTGTTGTTGGCCTGGTAGCGCGACCAGATGTATTGGATGAAGCGCGCATACGACTCAGGCCATGAGTAGTACTTCTTCCATAACTCGCTGGCATCGCGGCGCGACACCTCAATGAAAGGGACAAAACCGTTGGCATTGAGGTAATCAATCTTGCGATCGATGGCTTTGAAGTATTCGGGATTGATGCGATCGACGTCGGGGAAAACCGTTTCATAACCGGGAACACGGCCGGGGAAGAGGAACGGGCGTCCGCCTTCGTTGTCCATGTTCTTGGCGCTGCCGGAGCCGAAGTCGATCCATGCCGAGCGCACGGTGGTGTGCTCCGCGTCGTCCATCACGACGTGCCAGGGCAGGCTGTCGGTCTCCCAATTTGGAAACGCCGCGATCATGTTGATCCAGTTGTAGCCTTGCGCCTTGCGATAGCGAACGTAGTCTTTGAAGCCGGCGGCGGGGCCGATGGGGCGCTCCTGCTCGTCGTCGTACCAGCGGAAGCGGTTGGTTCCTGCGGCCCACCAGGTGTCGCCCAGCACAAAGAACGGCGTGCCGTCGGCTGTCTGGAGCGCATGGTTGTTCGCCGTGGATTGCAGGAATCCGCGACGCAGCGGCTTGGCTTGTTTATCTCCCTCTGTCCAGTCGACGGCTTCGAATGTGCCGGATTTTCCGGCGAGACCTGCATCGCTTGGCTCGGAGCTGCTGTGCCAGCGCCACGTGCCCGGCGCGGTGGCGACAAGTCGGACGCAGAACTCGTTGCCGCCGTTCCAGAAGCCATAGACGCGCTTGTTGAAGCCGGGGCCGGCGAGATCGACCCAGACCACTACATCGGTGTATGGATTTGGGAACGTCCGCTTGGAGCTAAGCAAGATCTCCCGCTTCTCCCAGACGTGCACGGGACGAACAGAAGTGTCCGCTGCCTCCGCCAGGATCAATTGGGGCGCCGCGCTTATCGCCGCGGCACTGGCAGTTGCCAGCACAAACTCACGACGCGTCAGAGAACCCTTGGCCACGAAACCTCCCTCGATCCGGTTCTGCTTGGATTGCGAACCGTCGATGATGATACACGATCAAAGGCCGGCGCTCGCGAAGGCTGCGCGTGCCTAGGAACTTGGCGGGAAGGGCAGTCGCGCAGTCGGCGGAAACAAGCGCAGGCGTTCGATGCGGCGGCCGGTGGAAGCGACGATTTCGACGCGCAGTCCGAGCGGATCGAGCTTGACCACTTCACCGGCCTTGGGAATGCGGCCGGCAATCTCGCTGACGAGGCCGCCAATCGTGGCGGCTTCGTAGTGCTCGTCCGTTTCGGCCTGTTCGCCGATGAGGTCGGCAAGCTGACTGGCGGGAAAGCTCCCGGGAACGAGCCATGAGCCGGAGGGTTCGCCCGGGAACGAGCCATGAGCCGGAGGGTTCGCGCTGCGGCTCCTCAATCTGTGCATCGGTTTCGTGTTCGTCGCGGATGTTGCCGACGATCTGCTCGAGAAGGTCTTCAATCGTCACGACACCGGAGACGGCGCCATATTCGTCGATCACAACGCGCATGTGCTGTTTTTCGCGCTGCATCTCGCGCAGCAACTCGTAGCCGCGCTTGGTTTCAGGAACGAAGCTTGCGGGGTGCAGGATGGTCGCAACTGTCCGCGTCCGCGCCTCATCGTCAGTGATCTGTAAAAGGTCGTGAGCGAAGGCAAGGCCGGTAATGTTGTCGAGCGAGCCATTGTAAACAGGAACGCGCGAGTAGTTTTGCTGGCGCAGAATCTCGAGGAAGCGCTCCAGCGTAATAGCTTCAGGGACGGCGAAGATTTCAGGGCGCGGAGTCATGACCTCTCGAACAAGCTTGTCTCCGAACTCGACGGCGGAGCGCACCAGATCGCTGTCGCTCTGCTCGAGAATGCCCTCTTCCTCACCGGCCTCGATGAGCGCTTCAACATCAGCAGATGGTTCTTCTTCGGGCCCTGCTGGAGCCTCGGCCAGCGCGCCAATGGAAAAGAAGAAGCGGATAAAAACGGTGATCGGGGTGACGGTCCAGAGCAAAATGCGGACAGGCCAGAGAATCCGTGACGCCCACAGGCCGCGCGTGCGGTTGAAGAGAAGCGACGGGATCAGCTGATTGGCAAAAATGACGACCAGGATTACGGCGAGAATGGCCTGAGCGATTTCCAGGGCGGCGGGCGTACCGAGGCGCGCAGGCCGAAAGTAGAGAATTGCGCTGAACTCGAGAGCAACGAGGCCGAGCGCAAGCTGCTGGAGGACGGACGCGCAGAGCGCGGCATGCTCGCGACTGAGGCCGAGATGCGGCTCGATGCGTTCTTCCCAGGCATCGAGATTCTCCTGCACGTCGCGGCTGAGGATTTTGCCGAACTCGGAGTAGACGCGGCTGGTGTAGGAGGCCAGAGTGGAGACCACAATGAAGATGACGAGCAGCGTGATTTGGAGCGGGGTCATGGCTTGCGGCTCCGCTTCTTACCTGCGCTCCGTTGAGCGCGCTCGATCAGGCCGAGCGGCAGGCCGAGTAGCGCGCGCAGTTGGCGCTCGCGGCGGCGCATTTTGCCATGGTCAGTGTCGTGGTCATAGCCGGCCAGGTGCAGTAGGCCGTGGAGGATAAGGATCTTCAACTCGCAGGTAAGCGCGTGGCCCTGTTCGACCGCTAGGCGGCGCGCCGTGGGAATGCTTATAGCGATGTCGCCCGCAACCTTTTCCTGGTTTTGGACCTGCGGATTGGGAGCAAAAGAGAGTACATCGGTGCTTCTGTTCTTGCCGCGGAAACGTCGGTTTAGGTTGCGGATGTTTTCGTCGGTGGTGAGCAACACAGTGACCTGGCCGCGCAGTCGCACTGCATCTTGTGCTTGCTTGAGATAGCGGGATAAAGTCGGCGGGGTCGGCACACGCTCGGCCCATGGGAGCGCGCTGCGTCGCCAGGCACTGCCCGGCGAAGTCGCTCCGGAATGCGACTCCGCATCGGGATCCAAATCTGGGTCGAGAAGGATCATCGCGCGCCGGGCCGCGAGCGCAAGCGAAATCGCGTGCCCGGAATCTGATTTGATGATACGCGAACGGTCGGGCGCGAGAATCGAATCCGCGCCCGCGCGCATGCAGGCTTTCTGCGGAGATCACAGAACGCGGGCCTGGTGCAGGCGTAGAATCCTCTGCCGAGGGAGAGACGCATGCGCAAGACGCTCTTGTCTATTTTCTTTCTGTTCACAATGGCAGCCGGCGGCCAGAATGCGGCCGGCCGCTTTGACGGCACCTGGAACACCACAGTGACCTGCGACCCGAAGGGCGGCACGCTGGGCTACACATGGCACTTTGTCTCGACGGTGACGGGCAGTGTGCTGCACGGGGAACGGGGCACCAAGGGGCAAGAGGCGTATCTGGCGATCGATGGCAAAATCGGCAACAACGGCAAGGCCAGCCTGACGGCGAGTGGAGTGACCGCCGGATCGCAGTACACGCACGGGCCATTCAAGACGG
>OKRB01000075.1:0-7587 GCA_900290245.1 Candidatus Sulfuritelmatomonas gaucii
ACTAGTTCCGGCGTCACCGTTATCGGCTCGTTGTGGATGGTCTCACCTGGGGCTGTGGCTCGCCTCGCCACTATTTCGAGCAGTTCCTCGCTTGGGTTACCAATGCCGATGTCGGCAAATGTGACGGGGAGACCTACGCTGCTAGAAAATGTGAGCACTTCGTTGACAACGGATTGCGGCTGCGACTCGAGCATGAGCTGACAGATGAGCCCGAATGCAACTTTTTCCCCGTGCATATAGTCATGAGTGCCAGGCGCACTGGTAAGGCCGTTATGGATCGCGTGGGCCGCAGCAAGACCTGAAGACTCGAATCCAAGGCCGGAAAGCAGGGTGTTAGCTTCAATCAAACGTTCAAGCGATTCGGTTGGTTCTTGCTGACGAAGTGCTTCGATGGCAGCCTCGCCGTCCGCAAGAAGCGTCCTGTAGCAAAGCTCTGCCAAGGCGAGAGCGCTCCGTGTGGAGGCCCCTCCGCGCATGTTCTTCACGCCTCCCTCAACGCAGACCTTGGCCTCGAACAAGGTCGCGAGAGCATCACCCATTCCGGCCACCAAGAGCCGCACTGGACTCTTTGCGATGATCGATGTGTCCACAAGTACGAGGTCAGGATTGCGCCGGTAAATGCGATACTCCTCCACAATTCCTTCGTCCGTATAGATGACGGAAAGGGCACTACACGGAGCATCGCTGGAAGCAATGGTTGGGCAGTTGACTATGGGAAGGGAGAGATCGGCGGCGATGGCCCGGGCGGTGTCCAGGACTTTTCCGCCTCCGGCCGCAATCACAACCCGCGCATTTGCGGCTCGCGCCGCCTCACCTCCCCGGCGTATTTCTGCTGCGGTGCATTCACCAGCAAACGGGAACACCTGATATTTCATCCCGGCTTCTGCGAAGGTTCTGCCCCAGGTTTCGGAGAGGAGGCGAATAGCGCTGCGTCCGGCAACGATGACGGCTGGCCCATCGAGGCCGAGATTGCGGATTTCGGCACCAAGTTGCTCCGTGGCACGGGGCCCTTGCGTGTAGCGGGCTGGAGCGCAGAAGACTTTGAGCATGTGTCTGTGACCTGATGCGAAGATCTAGACAGCGCATCAGCCATTCTACGCTGGAACGGCTCCTCTGCCGCTGCGCAAAAGGGTTAGGAAAGGGTGGGCGACCACTCGGGTGTTACTTCACTCCATTCGGATCGCCGGTCCTGTGATCAATAATCTGAAAGTTCAGAAAGTCATGCACGGCCTTCAACGCTTCGGGATCGTGTGTGGTGATCCGTACTTGTCCGCCTCGATCCGTGGGCCGGAAGGCGTAGGTGATGGCATCGTGTTTCCCTTTCATAGTCGGCACGCCGGGCGGCACGGTGTCATGAATGAACATCGGGACATCGAAGTCGTTGGCGCTGAACATAGTGGCGATGTGCGCAAGGTGCGTCCGGATCTGGTTGCGGGTGGCATCATCGTGATCGGCCTTTATGTCAACCTCGATGATTCCGCCGTCGGACAAGAGTGTGAAATGGTGCGCCGTGGCTTCGTGTGAGAAGCCCATCGCGTGGTCGCCACGCATATCGACCCCTGCGGCATGCTGGTCAGACGTCCCTTGCTGATCGTGCATGGGGCAGTTCGTGGGAGTCTGGGCGGATGCAGCGAGGCTGAGGCCCAGAACTGACGTGAGAAAAATTCGTCTCATGATTGCTTCCTTTCCGTTGCCGATTGGTGGGGAGATCCTCAAGGGCCAGTGATTCGAGCAGCCCGGCTCTTTTCCTTGATGGAGTGCGTTCGAGCCGGCTGTTCCACTTCGCAACCGTGGCGGAAAGCCAGTTGCGTAGTTCCGTTAGCTCCGCAATTTGCCTGTCGAACGCAGTGATCTTGTCCGATGCCATGCTCGCGACTCGTCGGCATGGTGTCCCGCCTGTGTCTCGCTCCCTGAATATCCCGGCGAGTTCCGTGAGGCCGAATTCAGCTTTGAGAGCACTGCGAATGGTTTGAACGCGGAGCAGCGCACTGGGGGGATAGAGACGGTACCCTCCCTCCGTGCGCATTGGCCTCGCGAGAAGCCCGAGCTTTTCGTAATGGCGGATCGTGTCGGCACTGACGCCCGCAGCTGCTCCGAGCTGGCCGGAAGTGAGGACGCTTGCACGCTTGCTTTCCATCATGAGTCGAGTATGAACCCTGGAATGGGTTCGAGAGTCAAGCGGGAAGAGTGAATCATCTGCTACAGGACAGGCCGGAGGCCGCCTATCCGCATTCCGGGCGGGTGACCGGCCGCTCGTCCCTAACCCAGTTTTGGCTGTACCACAAGCGCGGCGTGAGCTAGATCGCAACGTTACGGAAGGATGAAGGTTCGGCGCTTTTGTCAAGAGGAAGTCGCGACGCTTCAGAAGCCGCCTGGTCCTGATCTGTGCTCGTCCGGAGCTGCACTATTGGGAGCCGGACGATCGGACCCAGCCTTCGCACGAGCGATAGCGTCAGAGTGGCGCTGATCCCGCCGGATTTCCTTCTCCAGCGCCCAAATCACCCAAAGCATGAATGCCAACGCCAGGCCCACCGGAATGAGAAACAGTTTGAGATCGAAATCGACCATGAGGATGCCCTCCGGTACCGCATCCAAAAGGCGTGGCAAGAGGCTGCCGGGCGCGCCTCGGAATGGAAGATTCTCCTTCCCCATGGGAGACCGCCGCACGTAAGGATGGAGCAGTCAACTTCTAAGGACTTTGTAAGAGGGCGGAAAAAGGCGAATGCGCCGCCGGCGCGGCGTCGCGATGCAACAGCCGGCCAATCCCAAAACATAAAAACGGCTCCAATGATGATGTCAAGTCGTTCGTCGAGAGCCCAGGCGACGATCCCCGCGTTTCTGTGTTCTGGGCGAGTGACTGGCAACTGGGAAGTGACCCAATTTTGGTGCAAACTCGGGTTAGGTCAGGGTTGACGACTATTCAACCAGAACCCCGTCAAGGGGCGCTCAGTTGCCAAGCGTAGGCTAAAGTAGTTGCGTATCGATTAACGATCCAATCAACTATCAATTCGCGGAGTCCCCGTTGCTTCATGTTTACAGCGACAATCGCACTGCCGCCCGACGTTATCTCATTGGAACTGTGTCATCTCTGTACGACGTTCCTTCAGCGTTGGAGCCCGCCTCGCCGCATTATTTACTGTTTTTGGCATTGGACGCCGCCTCCGTCGACGACAAGAGTCTGCGGTCTCTAGCGCGAGCATTAATTGATAGAGGGATAGCTTACCTATGCGTTTGGGGTAACGACTGCTCCAGAGTGCATGATCAGTTCGATCTCGAACGCGACCCGAACGAGCCAGATGGTCGAGTTGTCATGACTACATGGCATGTTGGCGAGCCAATTTCCGAGGCTCTTTGGTTCTTCGCAAATTGCGCATTTCCTGCCGATGATTTTGCGCCTGACTGCACCGATTGGGTAGCTATATCCGTGGCAAACCAAGATTGGGAGCAGGAGATCACCGGTGAATTGGTTGGGGACAACCAAGGATTCCCGCTGTGATGCCTGAGTCACCGGCAAGGAGGAAGTTAATTCGACTGGCGGATTTCGCGCCTCACCATTCCGCGATGCTTGCATCTCGAAACTGCGGTGATTATCCGGCATGAACCAGTTTCTGTCGGCTTATGGAGAGCCCGTCACGGCGGCGCAGATTGCGAAAGACCACGGTGGAGACGACAGTCAGAATGCCGAGGGCGACGAAGGCCTCATGAATTCCGTGGATGAAAACGACGGGATCTGACCAGATGTGCTCGGGGAGGAAGAATGCGGTCGCGAGACCGGCAATGGCTACGCCGAAGCTGAGGGCCATCTGCTGCATGGTGGCAAAGATGGTGCTCGCGGCACTGGTGTCATCTTCGGCGACGTCCGCGTAGACCAGGGTGTTCATGCTGGTGTATTGCACGGTACTGAAGGCTCCATAGAGGAAGGCGAGCAGCACGATGGCCCAGAGCGGCGTGCGAAGTCCAATGGTGGCGAAGAGCACGAGCATGATGCCAATAATGACAGTGTTTGAGATCAGGATATAGCGGTAGCCGAAACGGTTCAGCAGGCGAGTCATGCAGACGTTTATCAACATGGCGGCAATGGCCTGCGGCATGATGAGGAGGCCCGATTCCACAGGGGTATAGCCTAGGCCGATCTGATAGAGCAGCGGCAGGAGAAATGGCACGCCGCCGATGCCGAGCCGGGTAATGAAGCCGCCTCCGACGGCTGCGCGAAAGGTGCGAAGCCGGAAGAGCGCGAGCCGGAGCAGAGGCGAGGGAGTCTCCTTCGCATGCAGCCAGTAGCCGGCAAGAAGGGCAGAGGAGATGGCAAGCAGGCTGACGATTTCGCGGATGCTGAGAGTGTGGTCGCCGAAGACTTCAAGGACATACGAGAGCAGAGCGACTCCGGAGCCGAAGAGGATGAGGCCTAGCACGTCGAGACGAGGAGTATTTTGCTCGCGATAGTTGGGCAGGTGGAGATAGACCATGACCAGGCCGAGGAGGCCGATGGGGATGTTGAGGAAGAAGATGATGCGCCAGTGGAGATAATCGACGATGAGGCCGCCGGCGACCGGACCGAGCATGGGGCCGATCAGAGCGGGGATGGAGACGAAGCTCATCACGCGGACCAGTTCATGTTTAGCAAACGTGCGGACCAGAGTGAGACGTCCGACGGGAACCATCATGGCACCGCCGCAACCCTGGAGCACACGGCAGAAGACGAGTTCATGGATGTTGGTGGAGATGCCGCAGAGCAGGGAACCAAGCGTGAAGATGCCGATGGCGGAGGCGAAGACGTGGCGAGTGCCGAAACGGTCGGCCATCCAACCGCTGATGGGGATGAAGATGGCAAGGGCGAGAGTATAGCTAGCTAGCACGGCTTTCATGGCCAGCGGGGTCACGCTGAGCGCCTCGGCGATGACGGGGACAGCGGTGTTGAGAATCGTTGTGTCAAGCGACTCCATGAAGAAGGCAACCGCGACCAGCCAGGGAAGGAGGTTTCGTGCCGAAGACATGAGGACTTCGGCGCGGGGTGCAGGCTGAGTTGGCCGGAATGGGTCCATGGTTGAGAACATCTCTCCAATGCGGACTGAACGAGGTGGATTGATGGGCGAATCGAGGCCGACCTCGAGAGCAAATCGTCTGAGCAGTCTCTTCCACGATAGCGTGAAGCGGTGGTCTGTGTGGAATCGGCGAACGCATGGAAAACAAATTGCGGCCCGCCGCAAATGCGCTCGACAGGTATTTCAAGGCCCTTACTGACCAGGAGCTTTTAACGTCAAAGATCCTGATGAATACAAGCTGCGGCAGGAGAAAGCGGCGGCCTGAGGTACGGATCAGCGGCTGAGGGCTTATTGCGTGACGCAGGGCGCGGTGTTCCTTTGGGACACCCGCTCTTCCTCTCTTCTCATTGATTCGCGGCCGGTGTCACACCCGGAGCCGGATAGTAGACCATCACGAAGTATTTCTGGTTGAGCCCGCTGGTGGACTGGAAGCCGTAGTCGAAGTCGTAGCTGAATTGCAAGGGCGTGGTGCCGTCGGGCGGGGCATATCCGCCGACCTCGCACGGCGACTGGATGGTTCCGTGGTCTGGTTCCGGGCAGCTCCAGTAAAAGAACGGCTGCAGGTCGTAAAAGGGGCCGAAAAACCCTCGCCGCATCAACCTGGCGTCGCCTGCGATGAGGTTCATATCGGCTACCAGCTTCTTGAAATCGTCCGGCGAATCCGGAATCTGCCAGTAACTCGACCCGAGGAACTGCGCGGCGTTCATCGCCTCAATCCACTCTCCAGCTGTGGCATACAACATCGTGCCGTGGTCGATCGCAGGCACGGTCAGAGAGTGAACAGGATTCGTGTAATTGATAGTGACGTCGCCCGTTAACCCGAATTTGAGTAAATCGGCCAGATCTGCGTCGGCGATCCACGTGTTTCCCGTATTGCAATCGAAGACTGCGCCGACGGCCGCGGGCCAACTGGTGTAAGGAATGACTACGGGGGCTCCGGGAATGGCGCAGTCGGGCGGAGTTCCAATCGGACCCTTCACCATGGGCAGCACGTAGTAATACGTGTCCAGCGTGGTGGTTCCACCTTGAATGCTGTTGGAGAAGGCGTACATCTCCTGCCCGCCGCCGCCAAGGCCGCCGCCTGTCCCGCCGTCGTTCTTCAAGGCCCAGTAATAGGACATCTTGAAATGGCGAAACGGGAAAATATCGGCATTGAACTGCGGCGCAACGCTGTTCGGGTAGGTTTGATTGAGCCCGACAGCGTAGAGATTTCCCATGGCGCTGGCCTTGCAAAGGGGGCCAAAGTTGCCGCCGCCGCTGCCTCTTTCAGCGCATGAAGCATCGAGCAAGGGCGTGACAGGGAGCTGCCAGTTGTTGTGGCCCAGGTAGCCCTTGCCGCCGTTGTGGGCGTTCAGCGCGGCCACCCACTGCTGTGCGGTGGAATACAGCATGGCGCCACTGGGATCGATTCCGCTCACGCCCAGCGTCGCCTGCATGCGCGGATCGGCCGCCAGATCGGCATCAGCCAGCCAGCAAAGGCCCTGGTTGGCGTCAAAAACAATCAGGCCATCTTGAGTGGGGAACAAGCCGGAGGCACGCACGGCCGGCGACACGATATCCAATGAATCCGCTATTTGCGGAAGCACGGCAAAAGGATCGAAGCTCGACCCGCAGGGGTTGAACTCATTTCTGGGCTGCGCCTTCACCATGGAGGCTGCGCTGAAGACCAACATCGCAATTCCGGCAAGCTTGAATCGACGGGAAAATCTCTGGATAAACAAGGTGGCCTCCTCCTCGATCATCGAATTGGAACGAATCAAACGAATTTCGTCAAAACAGGGGAAGTGGCCGAATGGAATGGAACTGGGGAGCCCGGTGTCGCTCGATCCATCTTCTTCCGGAGTTTCCGTTATGCCCTTCGGCTGCGAACCAATATACCGCTATTTGCCTCCGCTCGCGATCTTTCTTGGGTTGGTTCCAAGGCCAAAGACCCGGTCGTGCGCAATACGGCCTTCGCCGGAACCAAAGGGCCATGATTTGCCCCATTTCGAAGCGATTTCACGCTAGTCCGGCTCATAACTCCTGTATCATCGCCTTGATTTGCTTTTTGGTCAGCGGCGTCAAGAGTTTTCCTTCTGCGCTGTAATGTCCGACGCGATGTCCTGCGATCATGAGGGTCAGGCTAGTGTCCAGGTGCTGATGGATGATCACCTTGCACCCAGCCAGGGTGGTGCGCCACTCGGCACGCTCAATCTGCATGACCAGGTTGTGAAAGCGTACGGTTCTCGTGAAAGTGCCGCACGTTCAGATCGAAGTACCTGTCCCGGTACAGGCTCAGAACCTCTTCGGCCTGCGCCTTCGCCACCCGCCGGTGGCTCGGTGTCCCCCGCCGACGGTCCAGTAACCCCTTGTAGCCTTGCTCCTCATAGCGCTTTCGCCAACGTCGCATCTGCCGCTCGCTGATCCCCATCAACTCCGCCCCCTGCCACCACTTGATCTTGCCCGATGTGGCTCGTAACAACACTTCCTGTAACTTCATCGCCCGCTCCGCCGCGGTCCTCGGATAGATCTCCATGCTCTCGCGCATGGCTCCATCCTCGCCGCC
>OKRB01000075.1:7597-27885 GCA_900290245.1 Candidatus Sulfuritelmatomonas gaucii
CGGATAGATCTCCATGCTCTCGCGCATGGCTCCATCCTCGCCGCCCGTTATGCGGACACTTCATTTGCTAAAAACACCGGACATATTATGTGCTAACGACACTGACAGATAGACGATGATTCGCCCGGAACGGCCTAACTGACGATAAGCTGCTCCCCGGTACCGTTGCCCTGGCAGCTCACAATTCTGACTAACGTTACGAATTGGACTTCGTCTTGCCCGCATTGCAACCCAACACCCTCAGTGGATCACAAGCCGTCAGACCAATCACGATAAAAACCGTAGGCTACTTTGAAATTGTGCCAACAAGATTGAGGTCGATCGCGACATCATTATCCGCTTTCCAAATCATGAAACTTGGATTCTTTAGTCCCCATTGGACGTAAGGCACCACGAAATGAGCCGTGGCCTTTGCGCCGGCGCCATCCAGATGCACCAGCATGGGAACGGTGATTTCATGAGGCGTGCCTAGGAGGGTAAAGATTCCGGTTACCTGGATGGTCGAGTCGCCTGAAGGGGCGATGGCGCCGGCATACGTCTTCGGCGCAAAGGAAACAGTTGCGTACTGTTCGACTTCCAGGATGTCCTTGTACATCTTTCTGTCGCGACTGTCGTTGCCGGTCTTGCCGCTACCAGCGAGGACCGCTACCAAGCCAGCCATTTTAGAATTGCTGCGGTCAAACTCAATTGATCCGTCTTGGACGTGAAACGTGCCGTTGACGAGCTCGTGGGTTGTTTTGAGCGTCATGTGGACCTCGCTCGCATCGGGATTGATGAGGAAAGTCTGATGCTGGGCGAGCGCGGCCGGACCGAGCATCGCGGCAAGGACGAAGATTGCTAAGGGTTTCATTGCGCTCTCCTGGAGCGATTTGCTTATTCGAGTTGTGTGCGTCGGAGGAATAGCCCCGTTTTAGCTGGCGGCAGCCTGGGCTGCAACAGAGGCATGTTGTGCAACGCGTGTCAGCTTTGCCGTTACGCGCATCACGCCGGGCCATACTCTCAGGCAAAACGGCAATACAGCGCGTGCGAGTGCGTTATTCAAGCCGTCGGCCGCGAACTCGGCAAGGCGCATCTGGGCCAGCAATCCGGACCGCAGTCTTGCCTGGAAAAGCGGCGCCGCCTCGGCCGCAAGATAGGCGGCGACTGCACAACGCGCGGTATGCAGCGCGATGGATATGCCATCGCCTGTGAATGAAGGAATGACGGCTGCCTGATCGCCGATGCAGTAGAGTCCCTCCTCCGTTGTGCGGCGGATGAAGCCATATGGGATATGTGTGATGGCGATCGGCTTGGCGAGCAACGGCTCCGCACCGTCCAGCCTCATCGCGAGATGCGGACAGTCCTGCTTCATCTTCGCAAGGAGGTTTTCCCAGCGATGGCCCACGCGCGCAAGGTACCTCTGTTGTATCACCCAACAGAGGTTTGCATTGCCGTCTTCAACCGGCTGAATGCCGCCATAGCCTCCGGGATAGAGCATCAGCTCAGAGGCGCGCGCGAGCTCACTGGACTGCGTGCGCGCGAGGCGGAAATACATCTTGAAGCCGACCCATCGCTCCGGGTCTTCCGGTCGCGAGTAGCCCCGCAGATCGTGCTTGCCGGTGGCGAGAAAGGCCGTTGGAGCCTCACAGGTGGTACCGTCGTCGAGCGTAACTCGCCAGACGTTGCTCGTCGTGCGAACAAGCGTCTGCACGCCGCGACCGCGCCGCACGTGGACTCCCGCGGCAATGGCTTCGGTGATGAGCGCAGTATCAAGCGCCTTGCGCGTGAGCGAAGCCGCCGGAAAAGGTAGTGGAGCTTCCGCTGCGCGCCTTGCAGCAGCCAGGCGAACGTGGTCGATCGGTACGGCGCCAAGCGAGGCCACATCCACACCGAGCGCGTGCAGATCCTCAAGTGCCTCACCGCTCAGGAACTCTCCGCAGACCTTATGCCGTGGAGTAGGCTCGCGTTCGATCAGCGTGACGCTCCTTCCCCGGCGCGCGAGCGCGATGGACGCTGCACAGCCTGCCACACCCCCGCCGATGACGAAAACTTCATTTGGAATAGGGATTTGATTCAGACTAGACGTTCTAACTTGAATCTCCTTTTTCAGATCCGATACGTTGGGTCTTACCGCGTTTATTGGGTATTCCATCGCCGATGCTGCAATCCGGTGGTGGCTCAAGTTGAGATCTTCGGCCCCAGAGCGACTGTTGGACGAGATGCTGGCGAGAAGGGGAGCAGCAGTCTGCGCTGCTCGATCTTTCGCACCGGCGAGAATGAACGGTTTGTCATTTTGCCCGAATTGTCAACCAGATCTTGTTGCCTGAAGCTTCGCCGCCAATTGGATTGGTTGATTGTCGCTGGATTGTCACCTCTTCGTCGTCCAGCTTCCCCACAACACGCACGCGGCGTCTAACCCCATGATCCGGACTGAGGACCTATTGCGCGTGACTACGCCTCTCCTGAACTGCATCGCAACTGCCGTACCGCGGAGATAGCTCGAGTAACGGCGCAGGTGGGAAGTGAGAAGCACATTCCTGTAGTGGGCCATTTGCCGCACAATTGGCATTTCAAAAAGCTGGTCGTTGGATCGAGGTATTTGATGGCGCGAAGCGGAGCCCTTGTGACCTTCTTTTTGACAATCATGTTAAGCACCGCAGCACCCGCAGAACCGATTTCTGTGAAACATATCCAGCTCACGAGGCACGAGTTCATGGAGGCGCGCTCCGAAACTGGAAAGATCATCGCCCGGGTAGAGTTTACGGAGGATGTGCAGGGCGATGAAGTGACGATGCGCCTGACCTATCACTTTATAGATGGCTCGATTGATGATGAAACGACGACATACAGTCAGAAGGACACGTTTCGGTTAGTACGCAACCATCACATACAGAATGGGCCGCACTTTGCGAAGCCCGTCGACTTCGCCGTGGAGTCCGCTACCGGCATAGCGACCACCCGCACAGCAGACAGGAATGGCAAGATACACGTCGAGAGCGAGCAGATCGACTTGCCCGATGACCTGGCGAATGGGTTCGTTGGCACGTTGCTCCTGAATGTACCGCCCAATACGGCTCCGTTTCGCGCGGGGATACTGGCGCCAGTCAATGGCGGGCGACTAATTCGGATCCTGATCTCGCCCGAAGGCGAGCAACCGTTTCAAAAGGCAGGCCAGACCGTTAAGGCGACGGTGTTTCGCATCCATCCGGAGTTGGGTGGCATCCTGGGAGTGATTGCCGCCTTGCTCGGCGTTCAGCCGAAAGATGTCATGGTTTGGGTCCTCGAAGGTGAGAAGCCTGCGGTGGTGAGAGTAGTTGGACAGTTAGGTGGTTATGGCCCCGTGATCAGCTCGGAGCTGCAGGGCACCAGCTTCGGGAAATAGGACGTTTGCGGACCGGGATCTCAAAGGCGAGATGGAAACCACCCACGTTTTTTGGCGAAGTCTTGAGAATCTCATGGCCATCTGGCCGGCCACTAACCACGACGTGTGGTGAGCTCGCGCCAGTTGAGGCCAATGTCGACGACGAGCAGCGAAACCAGTGTGAAAGCGATGACGCCGACGGCGGCGAAGGCGTCGCCAAGATGGCTCCAGTAACGAGGCCAGAGGTTGAGCACACGGCTGGAGACGAAGGTAAACGTGACGGCGTAGGAGCGGACCATCCATTGGCGATGCTGGATGACTTGGCGGTTGCGCGCAGTGAGGAATGCAGCGGTCGTGCAGACGATCCAGGCGGCGGCCTGCATGAAGGTTCCTGGCAAACCGGGGCGGCCCGCGGCGAGGGCGATGCCGGTGATCGCACCGATAAAGACAGAGACAACGTAGGCGCGGCCGAGAACGCGATGGAATTTCAAGTGGCGCTGGCGAAATCGCGAGGAGAACTGAACGGGGCCGCTCAACAGAGCGATGGCTCCGAAGAGCACATGCGGGATCAACAGTCCGCGGTCGGCAATAACCTGCAGACGGTAAGCGTGGTACATGGGATAGTTGGTGACGAGAAGTACTTCTGAAGTGCTGAAGACAAACAGCGTCGTGAGACCAAGGAAGATCCAGAGAGCGGTTTTGAATCTGAAGCGATCGACGCTGGGCGCGAGCTGCGCGGAAGTTGCCATTATTCTCCTTCGAGTGGGACGGATCTGATGAGGAGCGACGCAAGAGCGAGGGGCGCTAATTCTCAGCCCGCCTGGGCAGTAGCGGCCATTTGATGGTGTCTTTTTTCTGGGGCCAAGGGCATGCTTACGGCAATTCGCCCACCGCCTGCATCCCGGTTCATGACTTCAACCGTGCCGCCATGAGCCCGCGCCACCGCATCGACAAACGCGAGGCCAAGACCATGCCCGTCCGAAGTCTTTCCTTTTACACGCCGAATGAAGAGATGCTCCAGCACATCGGGCTCGAACCCGTTGCCGTCATCTTCGAACACCAGGTATGCCGTTTCGTCTCTGCATTGCAAAGAGATACTGACACTCGATGCAGAAACGAGGTGTTTCAGTTCGTTGTCGAGCAGGTTGGCGATCATACGGTGAACGAGACCTTCATCGCCGACCACAATGATTCCTTTCTCGTTACTTAATCGGATGTGCAGCCCTTTTTCCGTCATCGATGGTTCGTAGAGATCGACCATTGTCTGCAGAAGCTGGCTCATATCGATTTCAGTCACTGTGAGGCGGAGCGCGTCGGCGCGGGCCTCGGCAACATCCAGCGACTTGTTGAGGAAATCTGTGAGTTGGTCGAGCTCCTCGATGGCCGAGACGATCGGTTCCGCAGTCTCTTCACCGTTCATGGCCGCCAACGACATCTCAAGTTTTCCACGAATTGCTGTCAGCGGGCTCCGCAGGTCATGTGCCAACGCATCGGTAATGGTGTGCAGCTGATGCATCGAGCTTTCAATGCGATCGAGCATGCGATTAAGCGTGTGGGCCAGCTGGCTGACCTCGTCGTTGCGTTTGGTTGTCGGCACTCTGGCGGTGAGATCGGAATGGCCTATTCTCGAAGCGGCTTCGGTAATGCTCCGAACGTGGCGCAACATGCGCCGGGTAGTGAGGAACACAATGCTAAACCCGAGCAGCACAATCAGCAGCCATAGCAGGAAGAAGCGTACGCGCAAGCTTCTCAGCACCCGCAATTCATCCCGCTCAGAAAGGCCAAGATAAATGTGGCTGCCGTCTCCGATGCGAAGGCAGGCCACACGAAAGGGCACGGAGAATCCGGGGACGCGCACGTCGGACGGATGTTCCGGGGGAATCTCAGCTGAAAAGATCGCTTTCAAGTGATCCTGGCCGCTTCCCGCACCAACCCAGAGCTTGAGAGAACCATCAATTCCGGATTGAAGAAAGAACACCGAATCGCTGGTACCGCTGCCTGAAGCAAGTTTGTTAGGCACTTCTCTAGCCGCCAGCTCCGCCACTTCTCCCACTACGCGGCCATAGAGCGCATCATTCGGTGTCCGCTCAGCGACATCGCCAAGTACTTCCACCTCGCCCGACAACCACGCATCGCTACGGCGCTGAATGTCGCCGGCGACAAAGCTTTGCAGAAAGACGAAGACCACCATGGTCCCGCACGCAAACGCAAGAGTTGCCCATAACGAGATGCGCCATGCTGCGCTGCGCAAGGGCGGCTTAACGGTCTTTAAGGACATATCCTACGCCTCGCATCGTCCTGATCAGCGGCTGTTGCCCGGCGCCATCCACTTTGCCGCGCAATCGATAAATATGTACGTCCACCACGTTCGTGTCCGGTTGAATGCGCATCCCCCAGACCTGGTCCAGGATCATCGAACGCGTCACTACGCGGCCCGCATTTCTGCACAAGTATTCCAGCAGTACAAATTCCTGTTGAGTCAATTGCAGAGCCTGTCCACTGCGCGTAGCCTCTCTCCTCAGCAGGTCCAGTTCCAGATCGAGAACACGCAGGCGCGTTGCCTCGCTCGCTTGCGGGCTGTTGCGCTTCAGCAGGTTGCGCAACCGCGCCAGCAGTTCTGCTAGCGCGAACGGTTTGGTCAGGTAGTCATCGCCGCCTTGTTCCAGCCCGCGCACGCGATCGTCCACCGACCGCCGAGCCGAGAGAATCAGCACTGGCGCCCTGAGGCCCAGTTCGCGCAGGCGCAGAATCAGGCTGATTCCATCCCGGTCCGGCAATCCAAGATCGACGACCAGGATGTCAAATTGGCTCTCGACGGCAAGTTGCTCAGCAGTTTTTGCATCTGGCGCAACTTCCACTTCGTATCCCGCTTCCTGAAGCGAGCGCCGGAGGAATCCTTGTATATCGATTTCGTCTTCCACGAGCAATAGGCGCATAGCGCAATCTTAGAGCATTGATGTGACACCTTTTTAGACACGTCGGATTCGACTCCGTCACTGAATCGCGCGCGGTCTTCACCCAAATGACGATCTTGTCATCGCAGCGTTTCGGCCGCGTCATCCGGCTTATCCATCGGTTTTGACGAAATGTCCCGCGGGAAGGCATGTCGATCGCCATGCCTTGTCTGGCCGTCTGCTATGGCTGAACTTTTGGTCCCTTGGGTACGTGAGAAGTAAACCGCTTCAGGATGAATTCGCGGACTAGGTTCGCTGCCGCATCTCCGCCCGTATCCGCCAGGCCATTCAACAAGACCAGCGAAGCGCCGCGGTCAGAAGCCGGATAGTAGAGATTCGAAATGGCGCCGGCGGAAAAGTTGCCAAGCACATTCGAATAGTTTGGCCGCCACCTTCCATCGTCGTCTCTGGTCATCACAGCGGCGGATATCGCATACAACGCGCGCGACCCGATACTTCCGTTTCCTTTATAAAAGTAACCTGGATCCTGGTGAAAGATCGCAGGGTAAACAGCCCTGCTCAGCAGATCGGCCGAAACGTGAGTTGCCAGGGCAGCGCCGTATCGCTTTCCATATCCCTCAATTCCACTTCCATACGTAGGAAAAATGTTC
Organism: Candidatus Sulfuritelmatomonas gaucii; assembly: GCA_900290245.1. Lineage (GTDB taxonomy): Bacteria > Acidobacteriota > Terriglobia > Terriglobales > Acidobacteriaceae > Telmatobacter > Telmatobacter gaucii. The sequence continues at coordinate 14,503 of OKRB01000075.1, forward strand.
TCGTATTGTTCCGCGCCTGCAATCCCCGCCACCGCGAGAAACGAAACTGGATCAAAAGTTGACCGAAGGCCCAGTTGAAGTTTCTGCCGGGCCTCCATCGGCGGCGCGGTCCAATCGTAAGAGCTGTAAAAATTCGGGAAAATCCCAACCACGCGCTGCTTCACCGCGATCCGCACCTGCTCCTCCGCCAATTCCTCCTTGCTTCCACTTACCGTGATGCTGGTGGATCCGCCAAAGACAGCCAAAGCAATCCGAGGAACAATGAAGGCCTGATACGCTCGCAAAGGAATTGGGGATGAGGTGAAATTGCTCATACCCTGACCCGAGACCGTGATCTTGTAAACAGCCGGCGGTAAGGCTGTGAATGCGAACTGACCATCGTTGCCGGACAACACGGTCCGGTTGTTGAAACCGGCTGGACCCGACAGGGTCACGTTCGCACCTTCCACCACTTCTCCGTTTGTATCCAGCACCGTCCCGGAAATCTCCGCGGCGCCAGCCCGCTGCGGGACATCCGGATCGACCTGGCTCCCAGCCTGTGTGGGCAAGGGTGCATCGGGAAGGGGGCTGCGATTGACGGCGGGATTCGAGGACTCCTGAGCTCGGGCGGTTGGGTGCGCCATTGTGAGTAAAGCAAACAGAAGAAGGATGCCGGTCAAGGAAAACCACCCGATCGCCGGCGGGATTCTCGATGCTCGGTCAACCTCTGTTCGTATCCAAGCCCTTGAGTCACCGTCTAATCGTCGCGACGGAATCACGAATACAACGGCAATAGCGCAGCGCCGTAACCTCATGCATTATCTGACCCGCAAATTGATCAAAATGGCAGCCTGACCCAGCCGAGAATGAAGAAATCGTCATTCTCCACCGCGCTGACCGATCAATATATAGGCGTTTAGACTTAAGACGGGCACACGCCTGCTTCTCTATAACCGGCTCGCGTATTCCGTTCGGAACTTCGATCGCGCCAATCGATCCATATGGTCAATCGCGGAAATTTGCTAATCGATCCAGCGCGTGCCGCGGCCTGCGCTTCCTTGCTGAAGACCTGGTTCACTCTGCCGGCTCGGCCACCGGCAAAGGTGGAATGCGGTTTCTTGTTCAACCTTAGTCACATGATTCTGGTACTCGCCGTACTCGCATTGTTCTTCTTTCCGGGTTCTTCATTGCTCTCCCAGGAGAATTACGCTCGAAGCCCCCGGGATCCGGGCACCCTGCGACATGGAAAGCTCCCCGGACCATCCACAGCCACCCGGCGACAAACACTTCAGGAATATCTCCGCGGCTCGCTTCTCGCCCACTTTATCGAAGTCAATAATCACCTCTATGCGCTTACCGCACTTCGGACAAATGAAGGAGTAGTTGGGATGGAATGCAACATGGGAAACGAACCGCACGGTGGCCAGATTATAGGCCTGCGGGCTCTCCCTCGCCACCTCCCCTGGCGGGCGAGCAGTACGCTTACCTCTTCGCCTTCCGGACGGGGATCACCAAACCCGCTGGACGGTTGCCGGTCGCATTGACGTGTTGAAGCACTGCGGGGCGAGCTTTCGACTGCTTTTTCTGAAAACATGATCGGCAAAGCACTTGTCTCCACGCGCAATAGCATGGATCCATCCTCTCTGTCAGCTAAGTGGACATTGCATTCGCTACGACCACGGGGCAAATCATCTACTGGCGACATGACGTTGAAGGATGATTTCACAACTTTTCTGATTCTTGCCGTAACATTCGATGCCCCAGAATTTACCCAGTCTAAGTGGGCTGGTTAAAGGGGGATTTGCACTTCATGATTGCGCATTTAATAATGCACTCGAATCGCGGGAGCTAGAGCCTCGATGTGACGGGCATCATATATGCGAAAGCTATGGAAGTTGGATCATTTGCCAACGGTCATCTCATCAAGGGCCCGTTAGCTGCTCCTTTTGGCAACGGCGCAGAGGGATTATCTATGGAGCAAGATGCGTCCGCATTCGTTGCAGATCGCGAGCTGATTCAAACACTGGAGAAACGATCACAGCTAGTTTTTTGCGGCGAAGATCTGGTTCTCTTCCGCCAGGGAGAAGCGCCCAATGGTCTTTACATTCTCCGAAGTGGAGAGGCTACCCTCGTCATGAGGTCGGAATCGGGGGAGGAAGTAATGTGTCTCCGTGTCGCCGCCAGCTCACTGATTGGGCTGCCTGCAATTGTCGGGAATAAGCCCTATACCTTAACTGCAACGGCTCGGCAAGGAGCCGAGGTCAAATTCGTGACTCGCGTCGATTATGAAGACCTGATACGTGCGGAACCATCATTGTGTTTCAAGCTGTTGGAAGTGCTTGCAGCAGAGGTCCGGGCTGCACGGAATGCGCTCCTTGCGATCTAAGGTCACGGTCTCATTCACATGCATTGAAGTCCTGCGGAGTCGAGGATCTTTGTGTGTTTGACCTCTGATTGCGGCGGGCGCCGTGCTCGGTTTCCATCCCTATGAGGTTAGATTCGCGGCCTTTAATTCCGCGTGTAACGACATCATCGCGTCGTGTCTTGTGATCGCCATCACATCGGCGCTAACGTGAGCTAGCTCACAATCTAACTCGCTATGGATTCTGGGGCGGTGATTTGAATCACTGAGGTCTGTCCATGAAGAGCAAGCGGCTCTCCGATGTCTTCGCCTGTTTGATGGCGGTTTTGTCGGAGTCTGTACCCATCGCACTTCAAACCTCCGGCATCGAGATCCTGGGATCCTCACGCTGGCACGGCTCCTCCCACAGTCTATGTGTTCTCGGGCTTAATGGCCTCGCCAATGAGTTCGCTGGTCATCCGATCTGCTCCGGGCAAAGATTTCGCGCACCTGCTCGGTCGGCCAAGCCTGTTTTGCGTGAGTGCGAGGGAAGCACGCTGTAAGTACGAGGCTCGATAACGGTTGCTTGAGGGGAGGATTCATGAATCGTAGGCTCTCATTTTTTGTGATTTCGTTAATTGCTGGTTTCTGGGGATTGACTCCCGATGCAGTGGCACTACCCAGTTATGCTCGCCAGACCGGTTTGCCGTGTAGTGGGTGCCATACCACACCGCCAGAACTGAACTCTGCCGGGCGACTGTTCAAGCTTTTGGCGTTCTCAGACAAGTCACAAAACAGCAGCATCACCGCTTCTTCCGATAAGCGGCACTCAGGTCTCGACATACTTGCTTCTCTGCCGCTAAGTGCATTTCTCGAGACCTCGACAACAGGTACGAAAGTTCCCCAGCCAGCAACTCAGAATTGGAATTTTGAATTCCCTCAGGACGTCTCGCTTTTCCTCGCCGGAGCCTGGTCCACACACATTGGCAGCTTTCTCCAAGTGACGTATAGCATGCAAGACGACCACTTCAGCATCGATAACACCGATGTCCGGTATGCCAATAAGAGGCAAGTAGCGGGCAAAGAATGGGACTACGGGATCACCCTGAACAACAACCCGACCGTCGAAGATCTCTGGAACAGCACGCCAGCATGGGGGTATCCATTCATAGCCTCCAACTCGGCCCCAACCCCTACTGCAGCGCCTGTGATTGACGGACTTCTGGCTCAGGACGTGGCGGGAATAGGCGCCTATACCATGTGGGACCAGCATGTGTATTTCGCCGGGACCGTTTATCGAAGCAATCATGTCGGCAATCCTCAGCCCACAACAGGGCAAGGGTATTCCTACAACATCCGCGGCGTCGCGCCCTACTGGCGATTGGCATGGCAACAAACCGGACGAACGGCCAACCTGGAAGTTGGCTTCTACGGGATCCATATGAAATCGACGCCTCAGTTGGTTACTGGACCGCAAGACAGCTACACGGACTTTGGCCCGGATATCCAGTATGACCGCACCTTCGGCAAGGATGTTCTTTCGCTGCGCGGCACTTATGTTCGGGAGAATTCCGCGCTGGTCGCGAGTGTTGCAAGCGACGCAGCGAATCCGGGCCCGCATCATTTGAATGCGAGTAACGCCAACGTCGAATATCACCTTGGGAATCGGTACTCCGGTGCGTTCGGGTGGTTCCTGACCGATGGCACAATGGATTCTCTTTTCTATCCTCAGTCTGCCCTCGCAGGGAGCGCCAACGGCAACCCCAGGAGCACCGGATTCACAACGAACTTCTCTGTGTGGCCGATGCAGAATCTCGACTTGGCTGCGCAGTACACCGTCTACACGCGGTTTAATGGCGCAGCCACTAATTATGACGGGGCAGGACGCGCCGCCGGCGACAACGACACCGTCTATTTGCTCGCACGATTCCTTTTTTGATAGCGGCTGCGATGTTTGCAATGCCGCCAACGACTCTCGTTTTTCACAACCAGGAGAACATATGAAACCCATCGCATTCGTAATGCTCACCGCAATGAGCGTGTTTGGCTCGGCGGCCTTTGCCGGCACGATTCACGGCAAAGTTTCCGGAGTCAAGGGTGAATCCGTCGTCTACATGGAAGCTATTGCCGGCAAAGACTTCCCCGTTCCCGCGCAACACGTCACCATCAATCAGAAGGGTCTGATGTTCGTGCCGCACATCGTGGTCGTCCAGAAGGGCACAACGATTGAATTCCTCAACAGCGACAGCGTTGCGCACAACGTCTTTTGGTCCTCAATCAGCGGCGACAAGAAGCTTGGTCACAACCTGGGAACCTGGCCGCAAGGCCAGCGGCAAAGCTTCAAATTTGATAACCCCGGCATCGTGCCCCTGCTTTGCAACGTGCACCCGGAAATGTCGGCCTTCGTGATTGTCTCGCCCACGCCGTACTTCGCTGAGACAGACAATTCCGGAGAATTCAAGATCGAAAATGTGCCCGACGGCGCCTACACCGTAACCGTGTGGCACGAGGGAGCAAAGAGCAAATCCTTTCCAGTGAAAGTTTCTGGAGATACACCAGCAGATTTCACTCTGACAAAGTAGATCTGCGGGCGGAAGCATGGATCTTGCAGCTTCCGCCTTCTTCGACGAACAGGGGAAGACCATTCATGCAGAGACGCTTCATTGAAAAGAAGGTGGATAGGGATTGGCTAAACACCAACTTTCCCTGCATGATGGCTTGCCCAGCGCACACCAACGCCGGTCGCTATGTTGAGCTGATTGCGAAGGGCGAATTTGAGGAGGCATACCGCTATGCGCGCGAGCCCAATCCGCTCGCAAGCATCTGCGGACGCGTCTGCGCTCATCCATGTGAAACGGCGTGCCGTCGTGGTGAGATCGATAAGCCGATCGCGATCCGTGCTCTCAAGCGATTTCTTACCGAGCAATACGGCCCTGAGTCGCGGCACCCAATCAATGTGAATGCCGGACGCGCACAGGCTAAACTTCCCTTTCGAATCGCGATTGTCGGCGCAGGGCCGGTGGGGCTCGCCGCAGCCCACGATCTTGCGCTGATGGGCTACGCCGTCACTATCTTTGAAGCATCCCAGGTAGCAGGCGGAATGCTCTATCTCGGCCTGCCCGAGTATCGTTTGCCTCGCGATGTGGTGGAAGCGCAAGTGCGCGAGATTCTTTCGACAGGCGACATCACATTAAAACTGAGCCAGGCCGCAGGCCGAGATTTCACGATCGCCGACCTGCGGCGGGACTTCGATGCAGTTCTGATTGCAGTTGGTGCGCACCGCAGCCGCGACCTTACGATTCCGGGCGTGAACCTTGACGGTGTGTACAAAGGAATCGATTTCCTTCTCAATGTGAATCTCGGTTATCGCTTCACCATCGGCAAAAAGGTTCTCGTCATCGGCGGTGGCAATGTGGCGATGGATGTGGCCCGATCCGCAGCGCGCGAGGTACTGCGACAGCATTCGGGGGGCGTGGAGAACTTCGAGCCCTCACAGGGAAGTCTGGATGCGGTCGCTGCCCGCGAAATGATGGACGTCTCGCTCTCCGCGTTGCGGCTAGGCGCACAGGAGGTCCACCTGGTCTGCCTGGAAACCCGCAACGAGATGCCGGCCGCACTTGAAGAGATTGAGGAGGCGGAACAAGAGGGCATCATCATTCACCCCGGTTTCGGCCCGAAGCAGATTATCGGTGAACAGGGACGGGCCGTGGCGCTTGAGGTGCTCAAAACCAAGTCTGTTTTCGATGCGAATCACCGATTCAGTCCTACCTTCTATGAGAACAATGAAATACGGCTTGATTGCGACACCATCATCATGGCGATTGGCCAAGCGCCCAATCTGGCTTTCCTTAGTCCCGAAGATGGAGTGGATGTTTCACCGCGCGGACTGATCGCCATCAACCCTCAAACGCTTATGACGTCCGCTGCCGGTGTCTTTGCCGGCGGCGACTGCGTGTTCGGTCCGCGGCTGATTATCGATAGCGTTGCCGACGGCAAGCGGGCTGCGGTGGGCATCGATGAATACCTGCGTGGCACAAGTCATCCGGAACCCATTGTGGAAGTGGAGGTGCTTGAACGCCATAGCATGCCGCTTAATCTCCTCGACCTGACACGCCCGCAGATTCCAATGCTGCCTCTCAATCGCCGCACCGGAGTCACTGAAGTGGAAATCGGCTACAACGCCGAAACCGCGATGGCCGAAGCACAACGCTGCCTGCACTGCTGGGTGAACACAGTTTTCGAAGGCATGCCGGAAGACGGCACCGAGTGCATTCTTTGCGGTGGGTGCGTCGACGTTTGTCCCGAGAGCTGCCTGGAGCTTGTCTCGCTGGACCGCATCTCATTCGACGATGCAACAACCGGGCAACTCGCGGAAGTCCGGGATCTGCTCGGCGTGGAGTTCGATGATATCAAAGCAGACGAGCTGGGAGTGATCGCCGGGTCGGCAATGCTGAAAGACGAGTCACGCTGCATTCGTTGCGGCCTGTGCGCAGCACGCTGTCCCGCAGGCACTATCACCATGGAGTCTTTCAACCTTGTTTCCGCGGATCCAACCGGTTTGATTTCCGTGGAATCCATCGACCGTCCTCTGCGGTCCAAGCCGGCATTGACGGACACGCTAAAGAGGTAACACATGCCTGACGAATCACAAGCTGCGACACCGAAGCTACCCACAGAGTTCGATCGACGAGCCTTCTTTACCCGGGTTGGACTCAGGTCGTTGGGCATTGCTGCCGCCGGCACAATTGTCTTCACCTACGAATTTCTCTCGCCGAATGTCCTCTTTGAACCTTCACCGATTGTCAATCTCGGGAAGCCTGACAGCTTCGCAGTTAATTCGGTGACCATGGACGTCAATACAGCAATCTATCTAGTTCGAGCGGAAGAAGGGTTCTTTGCCCTCAGCGAAGTTTGCACCCACCTGGGCTGCCTGACCGCATGGAACCAGGACCTGGGAATCATCGTGTGCCCATGTCACGGCAGCAAATTCACGCGAACGGGCGAGAAGATCGAGGGCCCGGCACCCAAGCCCCTTCCATGGTTGAAGACTTGGGTGAGCGATGATGGCGATCTGCTTGTCGATCGCTCCGCAAACATCCCGCCGCTGCAGTATCTGAGGATATGAAGATACCCATGAATGCCGAGCAGACCATCGAAAAGGTACGCGGGAGCCGGATATGGAGATCGGTATTCCGCAGCGGCACGGGCAACAGCACGCTTCACCGGGCATTAGCGATCCAGCAGAACATTTTCCTTCATCTGTTCGCGACCAAGGTCCGTAAGCGCATGGTGCGATTCAGCGCAACATGGTACCTGGGCACGCTGACATTGGGCACCTTTCTGATCCTGGTCATCACCGGCATTTTGCTCATGCTGTACTACCATCCTTCCGTGCCGCAGGCATACGCCGACATGAAAGACCTGCAGTTTGTCGTGTCGTCAGGACTTTTTCTCAGGAATTTGCATCGCTGGTCGGCGCAGCTCATGGTGTTTCTCGTATTCGCACACATGTTCAAGGTTTTTTATCGTGGCGCGTACCGGACACCGCGCGAGTTTAACTGGGTCGTCGGCATTGTTCTGCTGCTCATCACGCTCCTTTTAAGTTACACAGGGTATCTGCTTCCCTGGGATCAGCTTGCGTTCTGGGCCATCACTGTCGGTTCAAACCTCTCTTCGGCCGTGCCGCTGGTGGGCAACAAGATTCACTTCCTCCTGCTGGGCGGCAACCAGGTGAATGCCAATGCTTTGCTGCGCTTCTATGTGCTACATTGCGTCGTTTTGCCCATCATGGCAGTTCTCTTTATCGCCGTACACTTCTGGCGCATTCGCAAAGACGGCGGTCTTTATGTGCAGCAATCGGAGCCGAAAGCGCAGGCACCCAGCGACAGCATCGAGCCCGCACAGGAGGTGAAATGAGCACTCCGAAGGATTTTGCCGCCGGTATCGACTCGGACCAGCGGCGTTCCCCAACACGAGTTGTCTTTGTTACTCGCCGGACCTCCGCACAGGTGAAGGTCTCTCGGGAAGATCAGGTGCAAACCTTTCCGGAAGTCCTCTTCCGAGCGGCACTCGCCATCGAGTTGCTTGCGATTCTGTTGGTCGTTTTCTCGCTATTCTTCAACGCGCCACTGGAAGGTATCGCCGATCCCACGCACACTCCGAATCCCGCAAAGGCGCCATGGTATTTCCTCGGCTTGCAAGAGCTACTGCACTATTTCCCGCCGGTTGTCGCGGGAGTACTTGTGCCGACGCTCTTGATCGTTTCTTTGATCGTGATCCCGTATTTCAACATCAACATTGAAGCCAGCGGGATGTTTCTGAAGGACCGGGCTCGGCGAAAACAGATCTTTTATATTGCCACCGCGGGAATGCTGATTTTCCTGTTGCTGTTCCATGTCTACGTGGCCGTCGCTCCGACAGTGATCGTTGCCCTTGGCATGGTCGTCGCCGCGCATAGCACTCCCGAATCGCCATCTCAATTGCGACGTTATCTTGCCTCGAAACCGCTCTCCTACTGGATCATGACGTGGTTTCTTCTTGAACTGATTGTGCTCACAGCTGTCGGCACATTCTTCCGCGGCCCGGGATGGTCCTGGGTGTGGCCCTGGAGGAGTTAAGTGCAACGAATAAAAACAATTCTCTCCTCCGCATGGACGGCACTCTTCGGCGATCCGGTCCGAGCCTTCGGCGTTGTCAGCCTTGTCCTGCTGATTGCTCTTGCGATCGCGCCCGCGAAGGAGCACTTCAGCGAGTGGCATCGCTATCAGCGGCAGTACCTGAAGCTGATCCACAATCGCGGCGATGCCTTGAGCCTGCAACGTCGATTCCAGCCTGGCATTCATCAGATATGGCTGCCCAATTTGGGCGTCGTCGACCGTTGCACTACTTGCCACCTCGGATTGAATGAGGCTGGTCTTGCTGACGTGCATCAGCAGCCTTTTAGCAAACACCCGGCTATTCCGCACTCACTGGATGGATTTGGTTGCGTCATTTGCCACGGTGGGCAAGGTGCGGCCACTACGGTTTCCGAGGCGCACTCCAGCGAGCGGGCTGGCGAGGAGCCAATCCTGCCTGCGCGCTATATCGAGTCCGGCTGCGGCCAATGCCACCAGGATCAATTGCCAGGAACACCTCAACTCAACCTTGGCAGAAGCATGTTGAGGCGTTACGGTTGCGTCCATTGTCACGCTATTACTCTCCCCGACGGCACCAAAGTGGTGGCCACTGACCATCCTCCATCGCTCGCTCACATTGCTGACAAAACGACGCGTGAGTGGATCTTTAGCTGGCTCAAGGATCCCCAGGCGTACTCGGCATCGACTACGATGCCCGATTTCAAGCTTAGCGACACGGATGCAAGCGACATCTCTGCGTATCTGGTGAGCACCAGCACGCCACTTCCGGGTGACAATGCGACACTCGACGTCAAATCTGCGATGAGCGCCGATCCATCGGCCGGACCCAGCCTGTATGGCGAGTCATTTTGCTCATCTTGCCACGCCGTTCAGAACGCTGCGGGTAACCTTGTGGGCGGCGACCTGGGTCCCGAACTGACACGGATCGGAAACAAGGCAAAGCCCGAGTGGCTGAAGGCATGGCTCCAGAATCCCCGCACTTACGATGCAACAACACCCATGCCTCACTACCGCTTCACGCCGCAGCAGATCGCGATTCTGGCCGGATATTTGCAGGGCAAGTCGGATTCAGATTACGGTGCGAATGTTCATTTGGACCCGGGGACTGCAGTGCAGATTGCTCATGGTAGGAAGCTGATCGTCGAGCTCGGATGCGCGGCGTGCCACGAAATCAATGGGGTCCAAAAACCTGAGAATTTCGCACCGGAACTCAGCAGCATCGGAAGCAAACCTCTTGCGCAGATCCTCTTTCTACCCGGAATGGAACACGCGCTCTCCAGTTATATCGTGACCAAGATTCGTCAGCCGCGAGCCTTCGGCACAAGCGTGAAGATGCCGCAGTTTACTCTGACCACCGCTCAGACAGATGCTTTAACCACTGCGCTGCTTGCACTAACAAGCCGAAGCCGATCGATGCCCGACAGTTTGCGCGTAGCAGAAATCCAGGAAACGAACTATCAGCCGGCAGGGCATGCAGGAAAGCTGATGACCGAGCTTGCCTGTCTTAGTTGCCACCGCATCAACGAAAGGGGCGGCGATATGGCGCCAGACCTTTCGTGGGAAGGGAGTGCGATACAACAGCAGTGGCTTGTTGGCTTCCTGAAAAATCCCAACACCCTGCGCCCAGCGCTTATTCGCCGCATGCCGCGATTCAATCTCAGCGATAACGACAACAAGGAATTAACGGACTACATTCTTGCCGTGTATCAATCACCGTCGATTGATCCGGACTTTACGCTCCCAGCGATGAATGCTGCAGAAACAGTGGAACATGGCCGGCAACTGTTCTATTCAAAGTACGCTTGCCAGGCGTGTCACATCGTCGACGCCAAAACTGACAAAGGCTATATTGGACCGACACTGACGCAGGTTGGTTCGCGTCTAACCGCGGCGTGGGTTTACGCATGGCTCAGGAATCCACAGGCGCTGCGGCCCGGCACGATAGAACCCAACCAGAACCTGAGCGATGACGACGCCCGCGCGCTAACAGCATTCCTGATGTCGCTGAAGGGTCCAGGCAGGCGAGGGACGAAGCAATGACAAGGCAATTCGCTTCATGCATGACGTTTCGACCATATGGATGGGTGACGCTTCTCGCACTGACTACCCTCGTCGGCTGCCAGCGAGGCGCTTCGCCTGCTCCTGGCTTGAAGGCAACCGCAACCGGAACGGCCATCGTCGAGTCGAGCGGCGGCCATCAGATCGGAGTTACAGGCACTGCGCTAAATGACCCGCTGGTCGTACAGGTCAACGACGATCAGGGGACTGACGTTACCGGGGCACTGGTTGAGTTTCACGGCCCAGCGGGCGTCAACTTCGACCCAGCCGTTGTTCTGACGGATTCCAGTGGACAAGCGACCACGACAGTCACCTTGGGCGCCTTCGCGGGGCGATACAAACTTAGCGTAGTCACACCTGGTAAGTCCCACCCAGTAACTCTTGAAGTGGTGGAAACGGCGCTTGGCTACCAGCAGAGGTTGGGGTCCATCCTCGCCGACAAATATTGCAACCGTTGCCACGATCCGGAATCGTCGCCCGAACGCGTTTCGAACTACGACAATCTTGCGGTCAAGCCTCACCCCTTTACGGAAGGCGACACTCTGAACAAGATGAGCGATGCTGATCTAACTTCGATCATTGTGCACGGCGGACCGGCGTTGAATCGCTCCGCATTGATGCCGCCCTACGGGACTACCCTGAGCGCGGCGGATGTTCGGGCTCTTATCGCTTATACGCGCGCAGTAGCCGATCCCCCGTATCAGCCGGCAGGGACGGTTTATGCGCGTAAGTAGAACTGCATGCCCGACAATTCGCCCCTCTTCTTATTGCCGAGGCTCACCCCTTGCGCCGTCATTCACCGCCCGATCAACCGCGGCGATGGCGGTGATGGCGATGGCTCTCTTCGCGAGGGCTTCACTGTCTCAGGCTCCACAAGGCCCGCAGCTTGCTCCGCCGCGCACTTTTCCGGCGCCCACCAACCTGAAAGTGTTGCCCGAAGACCTCTCCGGTCAGCAAGTTCACGACATCATGGAGCACTGGGCGGGCTCGCTGGGTACCCAGTGCGATTCGTGCCACGCTGAAGACCAAGAGAACGCAGCCCCCGATGGGCATCCCCGCCTCAACTTTGCTGATGATTCCAAACCAATGAAGGCCGTCGCACGCCTCATGTACAGGATGACCGAGGAAATCAACAACAATTACATCCCGAAGGGCAGGGGTTCCGACATACCTGTCACCTGCGGCACCTGCCATCGCGGCCGGGTGAGTCCCGAGCCGTTTACGATCCAGGCGCCCAGCGGGCAACGGACGACTCATGTCCAGAAAGCTGGGGAAGAAACGCCACAGCCGACGGGTGAAGCCAAGCCCGACGGCCATCAGCCCTTGCAACAAGTTTCAAGCAAGTTTGTGGATGGGGCCGCCTGCGAGACCTGTCACAAAGAGGTCGTGAGGGACTTTGCCAACAATCCGCACAGCGGTCCAGTGCCGATGCATGAAGGCAAAAGTGTGACCTGCGAGAGCTGTCACGGCCCCGGCACGGCGCATGCGGAGGGCGGCGCTCTCACCATGATCTTCAACCCCGTTACGGCTACCGCCAAAGAAGTGGACGAGAAATGCCAGGCATGCCATGGCAGCAAGCACGCAAGCTTTGAGCGCTCGGTCCACGGGGATGGTGGTGTGAGCTGCATCGGCTGCCATGTGATCCATGCATCCGCCGCGCCGAAGTATCTGCTCAAGATGGAGCAGCCCCAGCTCTGCTTCCAGTGCCACAGCGACGTCAAGCCGCAGTTCTCTATGCCCGTCCATCACAAGGTTGAAGAGGAGTTAATCGAATGTACAGACTGCCACGATGCGCACGGCGCCTTTGGCGAGAATATGCTGCCGTCTGCTCGGTGGCAGTTCATAGTGTGCATCAAATGCCATCTGCCGGCGGCAGGACCCTTCATCTATGAGCACGCTGCGGTTAAGGCTGAAGGTTGCATCGGCTGCCACTTCCCGCACGGAGGACCGAATCCTCACCTACTGATTCAAGAGAATGTAAATACGATCTGCCTGCAATGCCACTTGCCATCGTCAAACTCCACAGCAGGTTTGCCTGACGTGCCGGCACACATCCTGTCGGCGCAGAGCCCGTCGTGTATCAGTTGTCACTCGAGCATTCATGGCTCCAACACCAGCGAGGTGTTCTTGAGGCCCACGCAGGGAAAGAGCGAGCGTTGACAAGACAGCCAGAAATCTGGAATTTCCTGAGAGTGATCGTGGTTTGTCCGATCGACAAAACCGCCGGAGTCAATCTTCCAAGCCCGATGCGGATCAGAATTTGGGAGTTCTGGGAGGATGGGTCGCCTACTCGGAATGTATGGTCCGCCGCCGTTTTGCAAGCGAAAAATGAGGATGACAAGGGATTGTTCACTCCAACCGGGCCATCTG